>JAFKEE010000064.1 GCA_017307505.1 Acidobacteriota bacterium
CCCCACTTCCAGCGATGACGGGCCTTCACGATGGCCTGTTCGACCTCGAGACTCACCTGGTTGGGCGAGTGTAATGGCCGCCGGCATCGATCAACCAGCCCGGACGGACCCTGCTGCTCATAGCGCTGAAGCCACTTGTAGATGGTTTTGCGGGACACCTCGTAGCTCTCAGCGAGGCTCGAAATTGAGGCCCCATCTCGATGTTCTTGAGCGATCGACAGTCGTTGTTCTTCCACTCGGACCTCTTTCCAGGGCATACCCAATGCTGGACTGCCCTTCACGCTCCCGAGCTCCATTTCCGACTGTTACCTATGTCCTTGGAATGTTTTGTTACCTATGTCCTCGGAACGCACCGTCCGTGGCCCGCTCCCTAACGGTCGCGGTTCGCAGCGGGGGGGACTACTCGCTTACGGTTGTGGTTCGTTGGGGGTTCGGGCTGGTTGCGGAGACGCTGGGGGACTGGGATCGGCTTGGGCGGTACGCGTTTAGCCCGTCGCTGGCGCTCTGGGACTGGACAGGGGGGCGGGTTTGTCCACTTTGGCGGTCTCCGCTTTGGCGGTCCGCAGGGGGCCATCGGGGCATCGAACCGCATTTTGCTACCGGGCGGCGTTGGACTGCGTCTATTCACCGTTATGATGCCGGTCGTGGGGCCTGGCATGGAGAGAGATGGGGAGGGGGATCGATGATGAGGCTCAACCGGCGCGCGTTTGTTCGATTGGCCGCGACGATGGGCGCCGCGGTGGCTTGGGGCGGAACGGCCCGGGCCTCCACTACTGGTTGGGGTGAGCGGCGCGACCTCTATCCGGAGGGTGTCGCGTCGGGCGATCCCGATGCCAGCAGCGTGATCCTCTGGACCCGGCGGCCGTTCGAGGCGGGTGGCCGGCGTGTGCTCACGGTGGAGGTGGCCGAGGATGAGGCGTTCCAGCGGGTGGTTGCCAAAGCGCCCGCGCCGGTCTCCGCGGAAGCGGATTGGACGACGCGCGTGCTGGTGGGGCATCTCAAGCCGGCGCGCGTTTACTGGTACCGCTTCACCGACGGAGAGGGCAACGGGAGCCGCGTTGGCCGGACGATCACCGCGCCGCTGACGAGCGATCCACGGCCGGTGAATTTCGCCTTTGTCAGCTGTCAGGACGTGAATGAAGGCAAGCTCAACGGCTATCGCCGGATGATCTTTGAAGACGAGCGCGCGGCGCCGCCCGATCAACTCGGTTTTGTTCTCCATCTCGGTGACTTCATCTATGAAGTGGTCGAATATCCCGAGGAACAGCCGAAGCGGTACGACCGCACGATCTATGAAGTCTGCCGGATTCCCGATGGCGGCCAAACGGGCAAATTCCACTATCCGCTCACGGTCGAGGGCTATCGCGCCGTCTACAAGGGCTACCTGGCCGATCCCGACCTGCAGGACGCGCGGGCGCGCTGGCCGTTTGTGGCCATCTGGGACAACCACGAATTCTCGTGGCAGGGCCGGCAGAGCATCGTCCAGGCGGGGGGCGCTCCGCGGCCGGGTCAGACGGTCAAAGTCGCCGCCAACCAGGCGTGGTTCGAATACATTCCCGCCCGCGTGAAGCCGCCGAGCGGTTCGCTCGACACGTTTGGTGCGCTGGCGCTGCAAAACGTGCCGATCGAGAAGTGGGACGAGAGTGGCCTGGGGCTCGAGCCCAACAACCTGAAGGCCATCCACAGCCTGATCGCCTATAGGTCGTTCCGCTACGGCCGCCACCTCGATCTGATTCTTACGGACCAGCACAGCTTCTGCGGCGAGGACCCGACGGATGCAGAGGGCGTCGGCAAGATTTACGATCCGGCTTTTAACGGGATGTTCTCTGAGCCGGCGATGATCGCGCTGGATGCCGGCCGGGCCTGCAACGGCGGCAAACCGCCCGCCGAACTCAGCTTTGGCGACCGCAGCATTCCGAATCCTCGAAAGGATTCCGCGCCGCGCACGCTGCTCGGACTGCGGCAGAAGCAATGGTTCCTGGACCAGTTGCGCCGGTCCGCCGCCACCTGGAAGATCTGGGGCAATTCGCTGGGGACCCTGGATTTGCGGGCCGACCCGGAGAACCTGCCCGAGGGGCTGACCAAACAGAAGTGGCCGGCCGGGACCGTCGCGCAGATCGGCAGCGGCGATTACGGCAGCGCCTACCATGAGCGTGGCGAGATCTACGATCTGATCCGCGATCGGAAGATCGCCGGGTTCGCGATTGTGTCAGGCGACCGCCACAGCTTCTGGGCCGGCTATGCCGCCTCGCGATTGCCACCCGGCGAGTTCGAGCCGGTCGGGCTCAGTTTCGTCGGTGCCTCGCTGGCCAGCCCTGGGGCGATGGAGTCCTTTGAGCACAGGCTGGCCAAGGATTATCCGCTCCGCCCGCTGTTCCTGGCCGACCGGCCATCGGGTCCGCCCGACTGGACTTACAACATGCTACTGAAGCACGGAGTCCGCTCGTGCCTCGAATATGCGAAGACGTTTGACCTGAAGCGCGCGCACGCCGTTTCGAATCCGAAATTATCGCCGCACCTTGCCTTCGTGGATATGGGCGGCCATGGCTATGCGACAGTGCGGCTTACCGGCGATGAAATGCGAACCGAGTTCGTCTGCATCCCACGCCCGATTACGCGCAGCGACCGTCCGGATGGTGGTCCGCTGCGATACCGGGTTGTCCACACGGCCTCGCTCTGGAAACCGGGCGAGCGGCCTGTGCTGCGCCAGCAGGTGGTTGAGGGCGATCCGGGCCTCTCGATCTGAGCTGGTGCCCGGGGCAGTGATCGGCAGCGGGCTCCGGCGAACCCGCTGGTGGACGACGGGGTGTGGGCGGCGCGACTGGGTCGAGAGGTCCAGCCTCTACGACTCGAATTTCGAGAAGTCGGGCGGCCTGCGTTCGAGGAAGGCACGAAGCGCCTCGCGCGCCTCCTCACTCTTCAACCGCTCGGCGAAAACGGCGTTCTCCTGGTCGATGCGTGCCAAGAGCGCGGCCGCGTCGCGCATCATCTTCTTCGTCGAGACGAGGGAGCCGGCCGGCTTCCTGGCCAACGCCTGGGCCGCGGCGCGCGCGGCCGGCAGCACCTGATCCTGCGGCAGGATTTTGTTCGCGAGGCCCAGGATGACGGCCTCAACACCGGAAATGCTTTCCCCCAATGCGAATACCGCAAAGGCGCGCACATGGCCGATGCGCGCCGGGAGGAGCAGGCTGGATGCGGCTTCGGGCACCAATCCCAAATTGACGAAGGGCGCCGATAACTTCGCCGTCTCGGCAACGTAAACGAGGTCGCAATGCAGCAGCATGGTCATGCCGACGCCGACGGCTAAGCCGGGAACGGCTGCCACGACCGGCTTTTCGGCCTGGGCGAGCGCCTGGATGAAGGGAAGCGCCTGCAGTTCGCCGGCTTGCCCGCTGGCGAAATTCGCAAATTCGCCCATGTCGTTGCCGGCTGTGAAGGCGCTGCCCTCGGCACTGAAGAGCACGACGCGGATGGCTCTGTCTGTTTGCGCGTCTTCCAGCGCTACGCGGGCGGCGTCGTACATCGCATTGGAGAGCGCGTTCTTCTTGTCTGGACGGGCGAACGTGATTTCGAGCACGCCGTCTTCCTGGTTGAGCTTGATGTGTTCGCTCACTCAATTCCCTCCACATTGATTGCAAATCTGCGCCGGGCCGGGCTTGCTCATCGAGGAAGGCGGCTACGGAGCCATCGGATCTGGCCGGCGTGGCTGATTTCGTCTTCCGCCACATGGAACCAGGCCCAGTGCGCATTGCTTTCCGGCATCGCTACGAGCGGCCTTTCGAGCCAGGCGTCATCCCGCTGGGCCAGGGTAGACAACGTGGTTTCGCGAGCCCGGTCGAGCGCCTCCAGATAGTATGCGGGGTCCCGATCGCGAAGCTCTGCCCGACCTTGCGCTCCCAGATCGAGCGCCGCCAACCAGGGCGCCTCTTCGCCGGCGGATGGCACGCGTTCCTCGAACGTGAGCACCTGGTGCCACCATTCCACGGCTGCCGCGTGCGCCAGCAGGGCTCCGATCGAGTTACTCGTTTCGTCGTGCAGATGATCCAATTGCGCGCGTGAGAGTCCGTCGACTGCTGCCATCAGCGTCTGCCGGGCCAGCGTGAGGATGCAGACCAAACGGCCGATCGTGGGTGCGAAACCGGGTAATGGCTCGATGCGAAGGGGCAGCCTCGCATGGCGGCGGGCCAGGGGAATTTCCACGTCCAAAGTATACAAACCTGATATCGCTTTCGCGATGGAAGGATCAGCGGGTTCGCCGCGTCTCGCGCGACCGTTACAGCGTTTGTGGAGGGTTTGCTTCCTCCTGAAGGCTCGTGGAGATGGGTGGTCGCGGCCAGGCGGCTGCGTGGTTCACCGGCGATAAGTGCTGGCGCCGCCAGGATCCCGATGATGGGTTCGAGGGACAGAGAAGCCAGCAGGACGACGGGCCCTGTGGAGGACTAGAGACCGTAAACGGTCTTGAGAATGTCGCCCGCGCGTTTCATCAATTCGCCGCGATTGCCGATCCAGGAGCCGCTGTCGTAGTAGTAATACCAGGGCACTCCGGGATAGTAGTGGCGCAGGAGAGGCGCACACATTTTGGCGCAGGGCACGCGTTCGGAGAAGATCTGCAGTACCCGGAGATCCCGGCGTAAGCGGAACCATTCGGCCGCGCGGCCTTCGGAGTGGATGCCGACCTCGGCGTCGGGTGTGGCGGCCGGGCCGAAGAGGCGGGCCAGGTCGGCGATGGTTGTGTTGGGGTTCACCTGGATGCCTTCGACGCCATTGCGGTCGCGGTAGAGCCAGGCGGTCACGTTGATGGCTCCTAGCGCCTCGCGGGTGATGAGTTGAGGATTGGCGGTGCGCCGGTAGCGGAGAGCCGCCTCGGGCAGTCTCGGGTCGCAACGGGGACTATCCATGGGACGGGCATTGGGGACTCTGAGCACCGCGCCTCTCCAGTGAATTCTGGTCCATGTATAACACAGGCGGGTAGGCGTGCAGGCCTTGTCGGACAGGTGTGTGACCGGTATTTCGCGTTCGTGGATCCTGTTGGTAATCGGCTTCCGAGGCGCATAGTTGCACGGCGGCTTGCGGCGCGCAACAGAGACTGATTATCTGCGAGCGCCGTATGGAGACTGGGCCGGCCAATACCTATCGTTCGTGTCAGATCGTCAACCGACGTGGCTTTCTGGCCTTTCGTTCAAATCAAGTGCCACACCCGATCGAGGGTTGCATCGGTTTTTAAATTCGCGGGGCCGCCCCATATTGTTCCGGTCTCTCCCCGCAGAGTTTTTTCCTGGGTATTCTCGCATCGCCGGCGGACCAATGTACATCTGTACCGCTAGGCAAGTAACAAAAGCGTCCAAGCCGTACTCTGGGTCGCGTCTTCTCAGAAAGGCAGAAACATGAACTCGCAATTTGATGGGAAGGTTGCTCTGATCACAGGAGGCAGCAGCGGAATCGGGTTGGCGACAGCCAAACTCTTCGCGCAACGCGGTGCCAAGGTGTACATCACGGGGCGGCGCCAGAAGGAGCTCGTCGAGGCGGTTCGCGACATCGGCGAATCGGCGACAGGGATCCAGGGTGACGTCTCGGTGCTGGCGGATATCGACAGGGTCTATCAGACTATCAAACAGGAGAAAGGCCGGCTGGATATCCTTTTCGCCAATGCCGGCGTCGGTGCGTTCGCTCCGCTGGGACAGATCAGCGAGGAGCACTTCGACAAGCAGTTCGACATCAACGTGAAGGGGACTCTCTTCACCGTTCAGGGCGCGTTGGCACTAATGTCCGCGGGCGGCTCAATTATCCTGAACGCCTCGCTTGTTTCGATCAAGGGAAACCCGGCGTTCAGCGTGTATAGTGCCACCAAAGCGGCGCTTCGCTCGTTTGCTCGCAATTGGGCCGTGGACCTGCAAGGGAAAGGTATCCGCGTCAATGCCGTCAGCCCGGGCGTCGTACCGACGCCTGGCTACCACACGAGCCTGGGGATGACGGAACAGCAGTTGGACGACTACATCCGGTCAGTGACGCCGGCCATTCCGCTCGGCAGAACGGGTACCGCGGATGAGATCGCCAAGGCGGTCGCGTTTCTCGCCTCCGACGAGAGCAGTTTCATAACGGGCATCGAGCTTTTCGTTGATGGCGGCCAGGGCCAGATTTGAGGAACGGGTCTCCGCTTAGCTGGGCTCATACAGTGCAAAGAACATTCCTGCGAGACCGGCTGAGTCAGGACGGAACTGACGGCGTGTGCCGCGAATCCTCGTGCCGGGCCGTCGGAACTCGCGGGCTTGTGGTCAGCGCAGTTCCTGGGCGAGTCCGATGAGGATCCCTTCCGGTCCGCGGATGTAGCAGAGCCGATACGACTGCTGATACTGGACGACGTCGCCGACGAGCTGCGCTCCGTGCTTGTAGAGCCTTTCCAGCGTCTCGTCGAGGTCGTCCACGGCGAACATAACGCGCAGGTAGCCGAGCGCATTCACAGGGGCGTTGCGGTGATCCGCAATCACAGGGGGCGCGAGAAAGCGGGAGAGTTCGAGGCGGCTGTGGCCGTCCGGCGTCCGCATCATGGCAATCTCGACGCGCTGACCGGGCACGCCGGTAATCCGCCCGGCCCATTCTCCTTCGATCATCGCCCGCCCTTCGAGATCGAGGCCGAGCTCACGAAAGAAATCGATCGCCATGCCCAGGTCCTCGACGACGATTCCCACATTGTCCATCCTTTTCAGCGCCATTGGTCCAATTTACAGGGTGCCGGGCTTGCTATCAACGAAGCGGTGCTGCGAAGGGTGGCCGGGTGATGTGGCCAGGCAATTTCGGTTTCCGCAAAGAAAGGCTGGCCGGTGCGATTGCCGGGTTTAATGCCCGGCCGGCGTCTTTGGATCGCACAGCAGCCGGTCGTCGCCGTCGTGATACAGGCGGCAGCGTTCGACCAGCGACTCGCGAAGCCGGCGCCGTGCGCGGTGAAGCCGGATCTTGACCGTTTCCAGTGTCGCTCCCACGACACTGGCGATCTCGGCATCGGCAAGCCCTTCGATCTCGCTCAGGATCAGGACGGCGCGATAGGTGTCCGGCAATTCCTCGATGAGGCCGCGAACGCACTCGCTCATCTCGCCGCGGATCAGCCGCTGCTCCGCGGTCTCCGCGGAATCAGGGGCCAGCGACTCCTCTTCCGCCGGAACCGCCATGGGGCCGGCGCCTCGCCTTCGGTCCATGGCGGCGTTGGTGGCGATGCGATATACCCAGGAAGAGAGTCCTTCCCCGCGGTAGTCGCTCAGGGCGCGGCTGATCTTGATGAACACCTCCTGGGAAACGTCCTCGGCTTCGTCGGGACCGACCAGCCGCGAGAGGTAGCGAAGAATTCTCGGATAGAAGGCGGAGTAGACAGTGTTGAAATCAACACTGTGTGAATCCGGCGTGATGGAGGACATGATTCCGCTCTCCCTGAGAATGCCCTGAGGCGATCTTCCCCTCTTCGCCGGCAGGAGGCAAGCCCCGGTTTCCGCGTCCGTCACCTGCAGCCGCATCCCTGGACGGTTCCACAGAGAGCGTCGCCGGCCGGCGTGGACGGGAAGCCGGCGTTCTCGCTGGATAGCACGGCTTCTATCTGCTCCATGGCGGCGTTGTGGACTGATCTGGCGATGCCCACCGTAGCCCGTACCATCTCCGGGGTGGCCCCCAGGCGGCTGGCCTCGGCCATGTGCAACACCAGGTCCGGAACGGATTGTACGCAGATGGCTGACGCGACAGAGACCAGTTCCGCCAATAGCTGTTTGTTGGACCGAAACGCCGCATCGAGTTCCGGGCGGGCGCCCTGGCAGCGTTCGCTCCAGCGATCGATGCCGCGGGTGGCCGCCTGCCTCATGGCGAGGGCCGTCTCCACGGCAAAGTGGATGCCTTGCCCACAGGCACCGGCCTCGCGCGCGGCTTTGATCTGAAATTCCGTGCAGGGGTGGCACCCGGCGGCCACGGAGGCCCCGAGCGCGATGAGGACTTTCACCTTAGGATCGATGACGGGTTCGCTTGACACTTTTTGACTCCTGCCGTGATGACGGAAACCAGCCAGGAAAAGATACACCGGCCGGACGGGTGTATCGAAATTGGTGCGACTGCCGTCTTCACGAGCGAGGTAGCAACCATGCGCACTGACAAGTTCTTCGGGATTCTGGTTTATGCGTTCCTATGCCTGACCGTGCTTACCGGCGTGGGCTCTTTTGTCGTCTTCGGCCAGTTCCTGGGCGGGATGGGGCTGGGCCTCTTCGAGTTCGGTTTTGGCCCGTGGGCGGCGGCGTTTTTCGATGCGGCGCTCTGCCTCATCTTCTTCCTGCAGCACAGCGGAATGGTGCGCCGTTCGTTTCGCGAGTGGTCTGAGCAGTGGATCCCGAGTTGGCTGAGCCGGGCGCTGTACACCTTCGCGTCAGCCTTCGCGCTGGTGCTGCTATGCGTGCTGTGGCAAACAGTGGATGCGACGCCGGTGATCCTGGGCGGCTCACTGAACCTGATTCTCCGGGCCGTCTCCTTCCTGGCGCTGCTCAGCTTCGTGTGGGCGTTCGTTTCGATCGAGGGGTTTGATGCGTTTGGTACCGGCGACGTCCTGGCGCGCTTTCGCCATCGCAGCCATCCTCCCGTTCCGCTTGCCATCAGCGGCCCGTACCGCTGGGTTCGTCATCCGTTCTATTTCCTGGTGGTGGTGATGCTCTGGTCCTCGCCGGAGCTCTCTCTGGACCGCCTGCTGCTGAACGCTTTGTTCACCATTTGGATCGTTCTCGGTACGCGCTGGGAGGAACGGGACCTGATCATCCAGTATGGCGACGCATACCGGAACTACCAGACGAAGGTTCCCATGCTGGTGCCTTGGCACCTTCCCGTCAGAAGGCAAAGCGCCGTCGTCCATTGAGGGCTCCCGATTCGGCCGCACGAAGGGACGCTGTCCCGTGGGCGGTCCGCGTGCGGGCTGTTCCGTCCGCTCGGTGCGTCGAAAACGGAGGCAATCCGGAATCCTGAGCGGCCCAAAGCGGGCTGCTACACTGGGCCGCATGAACGTTCTCGACTGGCTGCTCGAGGCGGATCCGGCGATTTGCTGGCAGGTGTTGCGGGACCTTGTGGATGCATCGGAGGAGGAGGTCGCGGCGGAGCGCGCCCGAGTCGCGACCGAGGGATGGGGGGCCAGACTGCTGGCCCTGCAGGGCGAAGATGGGCAGTGGGCCGGCGGCGCCTGCTTCCCGGGTCGGAGTTTCCCTTGGCGGGATGAGGATCCGGGCCAGCCTTGGATCTCCACGCTGCCGACACTGCAACTGCTGCATGAGTTCGGAGTGGATCCGGACTGCGAGAAGGTTCGGCAGGCGGTTGAGAGGGTCAGGGAAAACTGCCGCTGGGAACACGCAGGGCAGCCCTTTTTCCGTGGGGAAGTCGAGCCGTGTATCAATGGCCGGACGGTCACGCTGGGGGTGTACTTCCATCAGAAAGTTGAGGGAGTGGTTGCCCGCCTGCTGGACGAACAACTGGAGGACGGCGGGTGGAACTGTGAGGCGGAGAACGGGTCGGTTCGGTCGTCGTTCGACACTACCATTAATGTCCTCGAAGGACTATTGGCGCATGAGCGCGCCACGGGCGGGAGTGTGGAGTCGTTGGCGGCCCGGCGCCGGGGTGAGGAGTACCTGCTGGAACGGAGACTGTTTCGCCGGAAAAGCACTGGCGAGATCGTCAACCCGGCCTGGTTGCAATTCTCGTTTCCGATCCGCTGGCACTATGATGTCCTGCGGGCGCTTGATTACTTCCGAGCTGCGGGGGCGCCACCCGACTCGCGTGTGGACGAGGCGATCCATCTGCTCCGATCGAAACAGCAGGCGGACGGCAGGTGGTTGTTGGAGAACACGCATCCCGGCCAGGTCCACTTTGCGCTGGAGGAGGGCGATCAGCGGCCCAGCCGGTGGAACACGCTGCGAGCTCTGCGGGTGCTGCGCTGGTATGAAGGCGCTGCCGGGCGTTAAACCCGAAGCGAGCCGCGGAAGCCCCTGGCGGCGTAGTACGATTCGGCGCCGTTGTGATAGACGAAGACCGTGTCGTAACGGCGATCACAGAAGAGGGCGCCGCCCAGTCTTCTGATTTTTGTGGGCGTTTCGATCCAACTGGAGGTCTTGGTGTCGAAAGCTCCGAGTTTCTGCAGCTCCCGATATTGGGCTTCGGTGAGGATCTCGATGCCCATGGCCGCTGCCATGGCGAGCGCACTGCTCTCCGGCTTGTGCTGCTTTCGCGACTCCAGCGCCTCCTGGTCGTAACAAAGACTTCTGCGGCCGCTGGGGCTCTCGGCCGAACAGTCGTAGAAGGTGAACTCGCCCGTTTGCCCGTGGCCCACAACGTCCGGTTCCCCGCCGGTCCGCTCCATTTCCTGCAGCGACCAGAGCTTTTCCGGGTTGGCTTCCAGCTTTGTTTGGACCTGATCCCAGGTCACGCCTTCGTGCCGCTTCCTGTTTTTCTCGAAACGGGACTTCAGGATTTCGAGGAACTGCGACTGCTGCTCCGGCGACAGACTCTTCTTGCCGGTTTTCATGGATTCCTGTGATTTTGCTTTCATCGATCAAGTTCCCGTCTGAATGGAGAATGGCCGTGAATCCTGGTGGAGACGAGGCCTCCGTCTACTTCGTTGCCGCCGCCCGCAACTTCTCCAGGGACTTCATGGTATCGCCGAGGCGATCGACCTTCACGAATGGTTTCTGCAGGAAGTTTGCCACGACGGAGTTGAAGCGATCGGGGTCGTCAAAGGGAATCATGTGTGTGGCATTGGCGAAGATCTGGAGCTGGGCGTTGGGAATGTGGTGGTAGATGTCGACCGTGTGCTCGTCGGAGATCATGTCGTGATCGCTGGCCAGGATGAGCGCGGGTACGGTGATCTTCTCGAGTTCGGCGAGTTTGATCTGCGGTTCGCTGAGCATCATCTCTGTCACCTTGCGGTCTCGCGCCGGGACCTTGGGGTCCTTCAACATTTCCTTGATGAAGCGAAGAGCGTCCGGGTGCAGCCCTTGCGGAGTGAGGTTGGCCGCCATGGATACCAGCTTTTTGACCTTCGCGGGATGACGGATGGCGAGCAGCAGCGCTTCGATGCCGCCGTCGCTCCAGCCCACGACATTGACTGGGCCGAGTTTCAGATGGTCCAGCAATGCGGCCTGATCGTCGGTCATTTTTTCGTAGGTGATCTTCGTGGAAGTGTCACCGGACCGGCCCTGATCGCGACTGTCCATGGCGATGACCTGGTAGCTTTTGCGGAAGTAGGCGATTTGGGCGGCGAGATCGCGGCTGCTGCCACCATTGCCATGGATCAGCAGAAGTGGTTCGCCTGAGCCGTAGATTTCGTAGTAGAGCTCAGCGCCGTCATGCTGAAACTTCTGCCCGGTGGCCGCGGCGGATTGCGGGGCGGGTTCGGGGGCTTTGGTTTCGCCTTTGGGGGCTGGCGCTGGCGCTGGCGCGCAAGCTGTCAACGAGACCAGAGCGAGGATGGGCAGGAGTGAGAGCGGGGCGCGCATAGGGGATATTCTAGCGGCAAAGTGGCGGAATCTCCCGGCGGCCCGGCTTGTGCAACGGGGCGAGGTTTCAATTTGCGGAAGAGAAGGCGTGTGACGGTGCATGGAACCGAGGTCCAATTTCGGAGTGAATCCTGTGTAGCGGCTGACGGGATGGCGCCAATGGCCGTTCCCGCATGGGGCGCAAGCGGTCCCATGGCGGCGGCCTTCGGACGGCTGCGGAGCGGAGGAGGCAAGGCGCCCCTTTTCGCGGAATAGACGGTTTAGGAAGTGGCCTGTGGGCATAAAGACGGGGGACGGGCGGTCAATCACTCTGAGCGTTGGTGTCCGAAGTGAACGAGGACGTGCCAAAGCTGGCGGAAGAGGCGGGCGACTTCCCAGTAACTGCCCCATTCGCTCCATTGGGCGGGGTCCCGGTGGAGGGAGGCGGCGGCCTCGCCGAGGACCGCGGCATCCACCATCGGCGAGTCGCCGGCGACGCGCCGTGCGAAGGCCGGCATGACGGGTCCGCGAAAGTCGTCCGGCACTTCGTGCAGCGCGAGCCGGAAGCCGCAATGCCACACCAACGGAAGGCCGTGCTTGTCCGCGAGGGCCCGCAGCAGTTGGCCGGTGGAGGTGGGCTGGAAGGACGGGTCGGCGATCAGGAGTTCGACATCGCGGCTCAACTCAATGGGACCGTGCACCTGGGCCTCCACGCCGGTGTCGAGAAGACGTCCGGGTTTGCACGCGGAGGGATCTGGACGGGGCTCCTGCAAACGCCGAGTCAGTTCCAGGAGGCTCCGCGCGGTGATGCCTGGTATGCCGAGCGTGGGCGTCTGAAACGGCGGCCATTCCGGTCTGGCGAGGCCACCACTCTCAATCTCGGCGAGCAGGGCAGCGAGAACACTGTGGGGCCGGGTCAGGGTGCCGGTGCGTTCACCGGCTTGCGGGTGCTCGCTGCCCATGAAGGTGATGGTGGTGCGGGCGCCGACGTCGCGGAGGACAAAGTAACAGGAGCCGAAACGAGGCGCTGGACCGTCGGGATAGCGCACGAGTTCGAGGGAGCCGTATTTGGGGCGCTCGGATGGCAGGACGCTTTCCGCGTGGTAGGCACCTCCGAACAGGACACGTTCCCAGAGGTCCCGCTCGCCGCCGGGATAGGCTGTCGGGCTGCCGCTGGAGAGTCCGGTCTCGAACTGATTGCGGTAGACGCCTTCGTTGAGCAGGTTCTCCGCCACGGAGAGGCCGTTCCGGCCCAACCGGTCCGGGTGGAAGTGCAGCGCGATTCGCGCGTTTTGCCGGATGGTATCGACAGCCTCGTGGTAGGTCTCGATGGCGAGGCCGGCACGTTCGAAGATGCCAGCTATGGATTCCCGCGCTTTCGCCTCGCCCGCCTCCGCAATCGACTCCACGTGGCTGAGTGCTGCGGCTTGTGCGGCGGAAAGCATCGAAGACCCGCTCTGTGGGGATGCTTATTTTCGCAGGATTTTGTCCATGGCCCTGCCCTTGGCCAGTTCATCCACCAATTTGTCGAGGTACCGGACCTTTTGCATGAGCTGGTCCTCAATCTCCTCGACGCGGTAGCCGCAAATGACGCCGGTAATCTTGGAGGCGTTGGGGTTCCACTGTGGAGCCTGGCCGAAGAAGTTCTCGAAGTCGATCTTCTTCTCGATCACCTGCTGCAGGGCCTTCTCGTCATAGCCGGTGAGCCAATGGATGACGGTATGGAGTTCCTGCTTCGTGCGCCCCTTTTTCTCGACTTTGGCGACGTAGTGCGGGTAGACGCTGGCGAACGACATTCTATAGACTCTGGTGTTGTCCATGGCGGGGCCTTTTGCTCTTCAAAGCATAGCGTTTTCGGGCGGAATGCTGGCAGGCGGATGCCTGGTTTGCGGCCGGTTCGATGCTTTTGAGTATGGTAAGGACCGGCTCCATTCGAAAGCAACGTGCCTTTCGGCCGCGCCGAATTAACGCTGGATTGCCACCTCTACCGTTCTGCCGGCATCCGGGAGAGTCAGTCGCAATGCCCGAGGGGACACGGCAGTGGCCGAGGGAAAGAGGAAGCGGGCGGTGACGGATGCACCAGGATTGAGATCTCCGTACCAGGGACGGTCCGTGGCCGAGTCGATGATATCGGGATACGCTTTGACGACAGTTCCCTCGGTGGTGAGGAGTTCCGAGGTCACGTATTGCCAGCCCCAGCGCGCAGGCAGCAGAAGGCGATTGACGACGGTTAGGTTGACAACATACCGGTGGCTGCCTTCCGGGCGGCGTGTGCCGCCCACGGTTTCGGGGTCGCTCACTCCTTCCATCCTGATCTCCAGGGGGCCCAGGTCAAACGTCTCTCCCTGGCCGACTTTGGCTAGATCGGTTGCGCCGACTCCGTCTGGTGCAGCGAAGGTGGAACGGATTCGGCCCATGACAGGAGCAAGGGCATACCAGGCAATCTTGCGCGGTGTGTCGTACATCAGGCCGAGATCGAAATCAGTCAAATCCGCGGGGATCCTCCAGACGGCGACGAACTGCCCGGAGTCGCCAGGCTTCAGTTGCTTACTGATGTACTTCTGTGAGGCTTGGTCGAAGGCTCCGACAAACTTGAATTTGCCGGGCCCCTTGTAGGCTTGCCACAATCGCAAGCCAATCGACTCCTTGCTTGTCAGGCGGGCCGTGGTGGTTTTCTCATGGTTCCGAATGGAGCCGCGCAGGATGAGAAGTTTCTCGCCGCCTCGCGCAAAGACATTCTCCTCAAGGTTGGGGAACCGCAAAGACAACTCAGCCGAGTCGAGTGTCACTTCCCGTTCGCTCGAGACTTCGATCTTCTCTTTACTGCCAATTACGGTCGATTCCGCGCCGATGACGTAAGGGACTCCCAGTTGGGCTGTTGGCTTGAAGGGCCGTGGGGACGCGGGCGTCTGTGCGCTGGCAAAGGCCGCCAGCAAGAAAAGAAGCAAGCCTTCACGCATGGATCCGCCTCAATCAGGGAGTAGAGTGCACCGGCTATCATCGCACGAATCTGTGCAAGGCTCCTCCCCGAATGTCACTCAGACAGGTTTCCCGGTCATCCCGCTACCAGCTTTGCCAGGACCTTCGGCAGTAGGGATCCGATTGCCGGCGGGGACCCGCAGGGCGAGCCGATTCAGCGAGGAGGGTGCTAGATTATCAGCGCGGCATCCACATGCGAAGCAAGAGAGTCTGAAAGGAATCGAAGCGATGAGAATGATCATGAACGTCCTTGTAGTTGGATCCATCCTGAGCTGTGCGGCGGGTGCTCAGGAGGCTCCAAAGCCCGCGCTGCGAAAAGGCGTTTCTGTTCAGATGCCTGTAGCGGCTCATGCGGTGGAGATGAGAGCAGCCGACGAACCCAATTCAACGATCGTCGCCATCGGGGCGAACGGAGAAGTGTATTCCGGCGTTCAACGCACCGAGCCCGCCGCTCTGAGCGGATTGAGCGCGGAGACGGTCTATGTCAAGGCCGATGCCCGGGCGCCGTTCCAGACAGTGCTCTCGGTGCTGGATGCGTTGCGTGGAAAGTCGGTGGTACTGCTCGCCGCTGCTCCTGCCCAAGCGCAGAAGGCGAAGATCATCCCGCCATATGGGATTCAGTTGACTGTGGCGCGGTGAGGACTGCGACTTTGTAAGTGTCTGGCCATCGATCCCTCGATGGATGGCGGCGCGGCGCTTGTGAGCTACAATGGCTCCACCACTGGGGCCAATAAGTGAAGAAATTCATCCTGGGTATTGTTCTGGCCGGATTTAGCGGCCACATTTCCGCACAGAACCTGATCTGCAACGGCGGATTCGAGTCGCCGCAACTGGGCGCGGGCGGGGGCTTCACTGATCTGCCTTGCTGGCAATCGAGTACTGCGCAGAAACTCGAAGTTCAGAGTAAAAATTCGGGCTATGTCCAAGGGGTGATCGGGACGCAATACCTGGAATTGGATGTGAATTCGAATTCCGGTATTTACCAGGACATTCCCACAGTTCCGGGACAGCGGTACATGGTCCGATTCTGGGCGGCGAACCGGGTGGGCTCTCCGCAGAGTGCCTTCCGAGTGCTTTGGGATGACACGCTGCTGGGCACGGTTTTGCGGGACAGCGGGCAGACGACCTTTGGCCGGTTCGCTGCCGAGGTGGTGGCTACCAAGCCGGTGAGCCGGTTCGGGCTGGCGGCGGATGGGCCCAGCGACAGCATGGGTGACCTGGTGGACGAAGTGAGTGTGACGCCGATTCCGGCGCAAGGTTCGCGGCTGGGCTATACGTATTACCTTCCGCACTACGCCGATGGCGCGGAATGGCGATCCAGTCTGTCGCTCGGGAATACATCGCCGGACTTCGCGGCGAGCGTCCAGTACACCGTCTATGGGGACGACGGGGCGGAACTGGATCCACTGCTGAACGGCTCGCTCACCCTGGCCCCTACCGCTTCGACGGTGATCGATTCGCCGCAGCCTCCTGCTTTGCGGACGGGTTGGGTGAAGGTGCAGTCGAGCGAACCTCTGCAGGCGACTGTGATCTTTCGCAGTGCTGTGACGGGGCGGCTGGACCTGGAGGCGACGGTGCTGGCTCGGGAGCTGACGACCGAGACGGTGGCTCCTTATGACAACGTCGCGTTCACGACGGGGTTGGCTGCGGTGAATCCCGGCCCGACTCCGCTGACTCTTACGTTTGTGTTTCACGGGACAGCGGGCGGGATTCTGGCGACGGCGACCTTGCCGCTCGGGCCGAACGCCCACCTGTCGTTCGCGATCCCCGCCAGGTTTCCCCAGGTAGCGGATCGGAACGGGTTGGTGGAGATCCGGGCTACGGACGCGGCCGGGAATCCGGCAAACTTCGTGCCGCTTGGGTTGCGGTTCAGTCCCGGCGGGGCGTTTACGACACTGCCGTATTAGGGGGGCTAGGAAACCTTCTTTGCGGTAAGGAGCGGGAAGAACGTCCCCAGAGGTTGCGGAGCCAAGCTCCAACATTCAATGCCGCGAGGGAACGCCATTGAGGCGAAGGCAAAATTGAAGGCGCGCGTGTGCTGCCGCGGGGACAAACGCCGCGAGCTTCAGCGCAGCTGCAGTTTCAAACCACGCACGCAGAACGCGTCGTCGTCCGGAGTGTTCTTCCCGTGCGCGGCGGAGTACACCAGCGAGAGGCTGCGTCCGTCCGGGCTGAACCACTTGGTGGGCAGGCGGTAGCCGTGCGCGCCCTCGATGTCCCAGTGTTCGGTTTCAAAGGCCGTGGTCCAGGGACCCCATGGTTCGGGCGCATCATAAATGCCCCAACCGCTGGTGTGGTTGAAGCCGACGACCAGCAGGTAGCGTTTCAGCCCGGGATGGTAAACCGCATCGACGCGCTGGCAGCGGCGCGGATTGCGGAAGACGTGCTGCCGGGCTTCGATGTCGGGCGACCAAAGTGGGGCTCCGGCGGGATCGTGTCCGGCGATGAACTGCCAGGCGGCGCGGTCGGTCAGGCGGGCGATGGGGGCGCGCATCAGCACGACCCCGTTGTCCGAATCGTACGCGCTGCCGCCGTCCTGGGAGTAGGCGTAGACGAACTCGTCCCGGGCTCCGGCGTAGTTCTTTCCGTAGTTCAGGAAGGCCGGCGCGCCAAAGCTCTGTTCCAGTTTGAAGCCCCAGGTCCAGGTGCGGCCATGGTCGTCCGACCAGGCTAGCTGCGCGTTGCCGACGTTTCGGACCCACATGTAGAGGCGCTTCTGGACCATGAGCAGTCCGCTGGCCTTGGCTCCTTTGGCGCCGTCGCCGGTGCGCTCGCCACTGGCGGAGCGGATGTTCTCGCCATGGGATGCCGTTGGGCTGCCCTCAATCCGGGCGAAACCCAGGCTGAGCTTGCGCTCAGTGAACGGAGCGAAGCCGCGGCCGTCGCCGTAAGCGGTATAAAGGGCTCCGTCATCGCCCCAGGTGAGCGGCCAGTTGTCGCTGTCGGGCGCCTGGCGGAGAATCGACTCTTTCGGCGCGAACTCCACGCCGGCGATGACCGGGCTCGGCGGGTAAGGGGAACGGTTGACCACGGCTACCATGATCGGCTGCAGGATCTCTTTGAGAATCGGCGCCCAGAAGCCGGAAGCGGCGCCCGGCGGGTGCAGCGCCTGGCCGTTGCGCACGACCACCAGGTCGAGACTCGGGATGATGACCAGCACCTGGTGGCCGGCTCCTGCGCCCACTACCGTATCTCGGGGCACACCCGGCCAGATCCCATCGGTGTTGATCCACCAGCCCAGGCCTGAGCGGGGCGCCGGGTCGCCACTGGCGCGATCCTGGACGGGCATGCCAGCGTCGGCCAGCATGCGATCGACCCACGAGGAGGCGAAGATCCGGCGGCCGGCGAATTCACCGCGCTGCAGCATGAGCAGGCCGATACGTGCGGCGGCGCGAGCGGTGAAGGAGGCCCCGCCCCAGGTGGCGTAAAGCGAGAGTCCGTCCACCGGGTAGGCTTGGCCGTAGCCGATGTCCCACTCCGAGTCTGGGATGCCCAGCGGGCGGGTGACGCGTTCGCGCAGGGCGGACTTGAGGTCTGGATGAGGAGTGCCGCGCAGGCTGGACGTGACCGCGTAGCCGAGGGCGGCCATGCCCGGATTGCTGTAGGCATTGCCTTGGCCGGGCTCGAAGATGACGGGCGTATCGCGGATGGAGATCGAGAACGGATCCGGTTGACGCTTCCAGAACGCGCCCTTCCAGCCCGGGAGTTCCATATGAGGGATGTTGCCCTGCTCGGCATCCTCCAGTCCGCTGGTGTGCGTAGCCAGTTGCCGGATGGTGATCTTCGATTTCCGCGGGTGTGTCTGCCACGCAGGGATAAACTTTGCGGCCGGGTCGTCGAGGGCAAGGCGTCCATCATTGAGTGCGATGAGCAGGGACATGCCGCCCACCAGGGCTTTGGCGAGGGAGGCGGTGCCGTGCGGACGAGCGGCGTTCCAGCCGGGCGCGTACCACTCCTGGACGATCCGGCCCCGGCGGACGACCAGCAGAGCGTCGGTACGAAGCTTGGCCAGATCGTCCTGCATCCGCTGCAGACGCTGCGGGTCCATGCCGGCGGCGCGGGCGTCCAGCGTTTGCCAGGCGGGCGCTTGCGCCAGGACCGCCGGGAGAAGCAGAAGGGGCAGGATGAGACGTTGCATGCTCGCGTGGCCGGGCCAGGTTTCGGGACAGAGCAGCGGTAGGCCCGCTCTGCTGATCACGATACTACGGCAGGCGACTGGCGATCTGACTGCTGTCGGAATCGTGTGGGGAAGGGTAGCGAAGAGGCAGGCAAGATCGCAGGCGAGGGATTCGGGCAAGGCGGGCGGGATCCACCCCGCTCTTCTGGATTCGAGCAGCGCCGACAATGCCGGTTGGCACTGCGGACTCGGGCCTTATTGCCCCTTCGCCGTCGCGTTGGACTTGCGCCTGGAGGCAGCCGCCGTTTTCGCCTTCCGCTCCTGCTGCAACTTGTGCGCATTGAGGATGGCGAGCAGGAGCCCCGGAAAGCGGGCTTCGATCTCCGCGCAACGGGTGGTGTTGTGCATCTCCACGCCGCGACGTTCGCTGCGGATGAGGCCGGCTTCCCTCAGCACCTTGAAGTGCTGGGAAAGGGTGGATTTCGGAATACTGGCGCCGCAGCCGCCCAGCAGGCTGGTGCAGTTCTTCGCACAGTCCGATTGGAAGAGGCCGGCATAAATGGCCACGCGCACCGGATCGGCCAGCGCGTGGAGGATGGATTCGACCGTAATCTCTTCGATCGAGGGGTGCAGCAGCGGTCTCATCACTTTCATGGTACGGCTGCGGCTGTCCATGTTCAATAGTTCACAAGTGCGGAACTAGTGAATCGGTGCCGCCCGTGCGTGCATCTCAACCTCCAGGCTGCCTGTGCCCCGGCTGGGCTTGGAGTGGCCATCGCACAATTCGCAAAGGAATCCTGGAACATGACCGACTCGCAATTTATTGATGCCGCGCTTCGAAACTGGAACATCAACTTGGACCGGGCCACCAAGTTCTTTGAAGGCCTCTCCGAGGAAGGTCTGCAGGCCGAGGTGGCGCCGGGCAGGAACCGGCTCATCTACCTGTGGGGCCACCTGGCGGCGGTGAACGATGCCCTGATCCCGCTGCTCGACTTCGGCCGCCGGCTTCATCCGGAACTGGACGACGTCTTCCTCAAAAATGCGGACCGCGCTGTGGAGAACCCGTTTTCTGTGGAGGATGTCCGCCACATCTGGCGCAAGACGAACGAGGTCCTGCAGGCCGGTTTCGCCGAACTCTCTCCGGCGGAGTGGCTGCAGCGGCACACGTCCGTGTCGGAGGAGGACTTCCAGAAGGAGCCGCATCGCAACCGGTACAACGTCCTGCTGGGGCGCACCGGCCACATCGCCTATCACCTTGGCCAGGTAATGCTGACGCGGGAGGCTGACTAATCCGCATTTCTCACAAGGAGTTCGCTTGCGCCCCTGACCGCGGCCTTCTGCCTCCTCGCATGGCTCGACTGCCGGCACGGAGATGGAAGCGCTCTGTCATGGTTGCGAGTCCAGATCGGCTATTTGTACGTTTGCGAGTTCTACGCCTTCCGTCCGGAACGATATCCTGTTCACCAACAAGTCCGGCCGGTACGTGATCAAGGTGCGGTACCCTGCGATCTCGGCATCGATTAGCGATCCACCCAACTTACCGGCTTCCTTCACAATCAACCGTACTGAAAATGGCGCGTCGATCCCAATTAGATTCTCAATCGCGTAGTCGCCCACCTGGTGGGGCGCACCGCCCTCGCGCAGCGTCTTCCCTGAGGGCGCGAATCTGCCCGGCACAGCCTGCGCAAAACCGGCACGCTTACGATTGATCTCGATCTGAAACTCGCATGCCGGCGTCGCGCCTTCGGCCGAAAACGTAACGGCCAGACGACCTGCCGGGCGCGGCACATCGAAGCTCAGCAGGAAAGAAGGACTTGTCACCTTCTCCGCCGCCGGTCGCGCCAGACCTGTAGACGGCATCACTTCGGGCATCCATTTCGATCCGATCCGGCCGTCCTCAAACTGCACCAACTCGCGAATCAGCAGCGGACCGCCCCACCCTCCAATTGGAATCCACGCCGCCATCACAAACCGTCCTGAGCCGATGCCCGTGATGGCCGGTACGTTGGAACCATCGTAGAAATCGAGGCCCTTGGCTGCCAGGTCCTCGTACTCTGAATCCTGCGCGCCCGCAGCTTTTCTCCACAACCCTGTGAAGCCGCCGATAATGTAATCGAAACGTCCCCACCGGAAGAAGAACGTGCAATCTCCGCCAGGCGGAAACTCCGGATTCGTGCAGCGCCACCCGCCTTCCATCGTCTCGGATTCCCACATCCCCTTGGCACCGGCATTGGCCAGCATTTTCAACTTACCCCGCGGGTCGATGTAGACGGACGGGTTCTGGCACGGATGAAAGGTGATACCCGACTTTCGAAAATGAACTCCGTCCTCAGTCACGGCCCAGGTAGCTCCGGCTGGAACGCCCTCAACCGAACGACGCGCGAAGGATCCGGTTTTACCATGCCGCTCGAGGTAGGCATGTTGCGCCGGCCAAGTGGTCACTCCATCGGGATATATCCGCCCTGTATGCAGGCCATAGCTCAGGCACAAACGGCCTTCATATACGAATGGCGTTCCAGTGCCGATGCACTCCCATTGTTCCTCGAGCGGAGTAGCCGCCTCGTGCTGAGTCCACGTTCGAAAATCACTCGTTGAGAGATGTTCGAAGTAGTGCGCTCCCTTGCCAAACTTACTCTGATGGTGGCGCCGGTCAAACAGGTAGAAAACGTGGTACCGCCCCTCGTGAAAGATGCTGACCACGTCGCCCACCCATGTGTTATGTCCGAAAGGGGTCCAGTATTGGATTTGCCGGATGGGTGCAGGAGCCGGCTCCGGATCGGGCGGTGTACCGGGAAACCGCACGGAAGCATCCTTCACGAATGCCGGGTCAGAACGCATCAGGTTCTTCTCCGGCCACTCCGGGTAACCGAAGGGGAAGTCATTGTCAGTCACCCGGCCATTGACGTATAGGCTCCAACGGACGCCAGTGAACCGCAGGACTACTTTGCATGAAGCTGCACCCGGTGTGAGCAGGGCGAGCGGCACGCCGATGGTCATACTGCTCCAATCGGGGTGCTCGGCCGAGGAGAGCGAGAGCGTCGCTTCCAACACCGGCACTGTGCCGTCGGGCATTTTGAAGGCTGGATAATTCTGCCTCCGCAGGTCTCGGGGATTATGCTGACGTAGCCTGACATCCAGGATGTTCGGAATCTCAAGGATTCTGCGTTCGCCCTGAAACTGGTTCCGGTTGAGAGTGAAGGCAACGGTAAACGCTGCCGCTCGCTCCGGCGGCCCGTCAAACTCCACGAGAGTGGCCCCCTTCTCCTGTCCCCGCACAATCGGTATCGTCGCTCCGAGCACAAGGGTCTCAAGAAAGGTTCTTCGGTCAGCCACGTCGTCATCGTATGGCCAGAATCTGGGTCCGTCAACTTCTCCGGCGTGGAATCGTCGAAAGCAGAACTCCCGGAGATCCCTTCTCGATGTCGAATGTGGAGAAATCCGGGGTAACCGGAATTCCGGGCCCAGCTTCCGCTGCCTGGCATTTCCTGATATGAATTGATCCGTCGTTCTGTAGACGACAGACCGGCTTCAGGTAGTGGAGGTTGCGGTGATCCAGAGGTATCGGTGTGGGGTCTCCCTGGCGGTGAGACGCATGGCCGTCGTGACGAGCGTCCTGCTCAGTTGTGTATGGGCCGCCAATGCGGCGACGGTGATCCAAAACCTGCAGGTGGAATACCGGCCCACGCCGCTGGGGATCGATGTGGCACAGCCGCGCTTCAGCTGGCAGATGGCCACCACGGCCGGAGAGCGGGGCGCTGCCCAGGCCGCCTACCAGTTGGAGGTCAAGGATCCCAAGGGCCAACTGGTGTGGGACACGAAGAAGGTCGACGCCCCGGCTTCGCTGGGCATCCAATACGCGGGCAGTCCGCTGAAGCCTGCAACCCGCTATTCCTGGACCGTCACGGTCTGGAACCAGGCCGGCGCGAAGCTCCTCGGGTCCTCCTGGTTTGAGACCGGCCTGATGGAGCCATCGCCGAATGGGGCCGCCTGGAGCGGCGCCCAATGGATCGGCGGCCGCAATGAGGATATGGTCCTCTACGCTCCGTACCTGGCGATCTTCGACCTGAAGTACGCGATAACGATCGCTCCGGGCAGCACGCGCGCCAGCTTTATTTATGGCGCGAATGACTCGCGGCTGATGGACCGGAACAAGAACATCGATCAGCTCGCCAACAGGAAGGACGAGAGTTACATCAAGCTGGAACTTGACGTCTCCGGTGTGGACGGGTCGCCCGGCGGCAAAGCGAAATTGAAGGTCTACCGGGCGGGCTATAAGGACACCGACTCGCCCGCAAAGCCCCTGAAGACGTTCGAACTCGCCGCGGAGCTGATCAACAGCGCAAACAGGAACGCCGAGCACATCATCGAATTCCGCAGCGCCTTCGGGCAGATCACGCTCTCAGTCGACGGTCAGAGCAACATTACCGGAGCTCCGGCGCAGCCGGCCCCGGCCGGTCCGCCGCAGGGCGGTCCTGGCGGACGCGGCCCGGCCGCGAATGCGGTAAATCTGAATCCCCTGGGCGTGGGTGGCAACTTCCTGCCGTTCGGCATGCTGTGCGACATCGGTTTCTCCCTGGACCCAGGCCAGAACGCCAGCTTCCGTGATCTCACCGTGCGCAACAATCGCGCGCCCAACAACATCCTGTTCCACGAGGACCTCGCGGGGGCATCCTATCAAGGCATCTTCTCGGGCCCGGGCTTCTCCGTCACGAAGGGCCGCTACGTCCTGGCCGGCGGAGCCAAGGGCGTCTTCCTGGTGAAGGACCCCAGCCGGAACTCGATGCCAATGCTCCGCACCACGTTCAAGACTCCGGCCAAGCCGGTTGCCGGCGCCCGTCTCTACATCACGGCGCGCGGCATCTATGAGGTCTTCCTGAACGGCAGGCGGATCGGCGACGACTACTACAATCCCGGCCTGACCCAGTACAACCTCACGCACCTCTACCAGACCTACGACGTCACCAGCCTGGTCAAGGTCGGCGACAACGCCCTGGGCGCGATGCTGGGCGAGGGCTGGTGGAGCGGCCTGCTCAGCTTCGGCAACATCTGGAACCACTTCGGCGACCGGCAGTCGCTGCTGGCGAAGCTCGTTGTGACATACAGGGACGGCACGTCCGACACCATCACCAGCAATGACAAGACCTGGAAGTTCTTTGGCGGCGGACCCGTGGTCTACAGCAGCCTGGATTTCGGCGAGATCCACGACGCTGCCCGCGAATCAGCCGTCGAGGGCTGGACCACCGCTGCCTACAACGACGGCAAGTGGAAGGCTGCTGCCTCAGTGCCACTGGAAGGCACCGCCTTCTCGGGCATGGAGCAGGGCCGTATGGGCTCGCCCGGCACGCCGTTCCAGTTCGACAAGCTCGCACTGATCGGCCAGATCGGTAACAACGCCGGGGTCTTCCGGACGCTCACCGCCCGCAGCGTGAAAGAGGTCCGGCCGGGCGTGTACGTCTACAACATGGGTCAGAACATGGTGGGCGTGCCGAGGATCACCATCGCCAATGGACGGCCAGGCGGCAGGCTCACGTTGCGGTTCTCCGAGATGCTCTATCCGGACCTGAAGGAGTCCGGCAGGAACGTCGGCATGCTGATGACCGAGAACTATCGCGCTGCCCTCAACCAGGATGTCTACACAATGAAGGCCGGCAGCCAGGTATTCCAGCCGAAGTTCACCTCGCACGGCTATCAGTACATCGAGATCACCGGCATCGACAAGCCGCTGCCGCTCGAGGCAGTGCAGGGGGTCGTGATCAGCTCTGTCCGGGAGCTGACAGCGGATTACAAGACGTCCAGCGAGAAGGTGAACCGGCTGTGGTCGAACCTCGTCTGGTCGAATGTCGATAATTTCCTGACGATTCCTACCGACTGCCCGCAGCGCAACGAGCGTATGGGTTGGTCCGGCGATATCAACGTATTCTCGCGCACGGCCACCTATGTCTCAAATGCCGATCAGTTCCTGACGCGGCACATGCAGGCCATGCGCGACACGCAGTCGGCGGCGGGCCGTTTCGCCGACGTCGCTCCCGTGGGCGGCGGGTTCGGCGGAGTCTTGTGGGGCAGCGCCGGCATCGTCGTACCTTGGGAGACCTACCTGCAGTACAGGGACACCGGCCTGCTGGCGCTCCACTACCCGGCGATGACCGCCTACATCAACTACCTGGAGACCACGATCGATCCGAAGACGGGCATCAGCTCCGACGGCCAGTTGGGCGACTGGCTCGGCCCGCAGAACAATGCGTTAGGCGCCCCGTTCCTGTCCACCGCCTATCACGCCTACGATCTCGGCATCATGGCGCAGATCGCCGAGATTCTGGGCAAACCGGCGGATGCCACCCGATACAGAAGCATGTACGAGAAGCGCAAGGCGTTCTTCAATGCGACATTCGTGAACGGCGACAAAAGGACGCTGGGCACGGTGGGTGGACGCGGCGCGTTCGGGCCCCCGGGCCGGCCGCCGGCTCCGATGGAGTTCAAGGTCGCCGACACGCAGACTTCCTACGCCGTGGGCCTGGCGATGGGTCTGTTCAACGCCGAGAACACGCCGCACATGATCCGCAACCTGGCGGACAGCGTGACTCGCGAGAACAAGGACGACGGCGGCGTAATGCGCCCGCCTCATTCGCTGATGACCGGGTTCATCGGCACCTCCTGGATCAACAAGGCGCTCTCCGACAACGGCCTGAGCGAACTGTCCTACCGCCTGCTGCACAACAACCAGTACCCGTCGTGGCTCTACGCCATCGACCAGGGCGCCACCTCCATCTGGGAGCGCCTGAACGGCTACACCGTCGAGAACGGCTTCGGCGGCAACAACGGCATGAACTCGTTCAACCACTACTCGTTTGGCGCCGTGGGGCAATGGATGATGGCCTACTCGCTGGGGATCCAGCGCGGCGAACCGGGCTTCCAGAAGTTCATCCTTCAGCCGGAGCCCGATCCAACCGGCATCATGACTTCGGCGGAAGGCTATTACGACTCGATGTACGGCCGCATCCGCAGCGCCTGGAAGGTGGAGGGCAAAACGCTCACCTACAAAGCGACTGTGCCCGCCAACACGACAGCGGCGTTGTACCTGCCGGCGAGCGCGGCCTCGGCTGTGAAGGAAAGCGGGCAGCCGGCCGGCTCCTCCAAAGGGATCACCTTCCAGAAGTTCGAGAACGGCAAGGCCGTCTACCTGCTTCAGTCCGGCAGCTACGAATTCACGGCGAACCATTGAAGGAAAGAGGCGCGCCTATGCGCCTCCACCCATTGATTTGTACAAGACCACCTGGTTGGCGAGTTGCGCCAGCCGCAGGCTCACCAGCCCCTGCTGGCCCTGATAGAGCATGCGCTGCGCCACCAGCACGGTGAGGTAGCTATCCATCCCCGCCTGGTAGCGGGCGCTGGCGATGCGGTAGGTCTCCTCCAGGCTGGTCACCATGGTCTTCTGCGCCTCCAGTTGGAATCGCAGGCTGTCGCGCTGGGTTAGCGCATCGCTCACTTCGCGAAACGCGGTCTGGATCGCCTTGTCATACTCCGCGACGGCGAGGGCCCGGTCAGTCTCGGCGACTCTTACTGTCGATTTGCGTGCCCCGGAATCGAAGAGGGGTAGCGAGATCTGCGGAGCGAAGTTCCACGTTCCGGCGCCGGCATTGAACAGCTTGGTGAGGTCGCTGCTCATCGAGCCGCCGCCGGCGGTGAGGGCAATGCGCGGGAAGTAGGCAGCGCGCGCCGCCCCGATGCTGGCGTGGGCCGCTTTCAACTGATGTTCAGCCATCAGGATGTCCGGGCGTTGCAGCAACACCTCGGAAGACAACCCCGCTGCAATCTCCTTCATGGCGCTGCCGGGGCCCAGTTCCGAGGGCAACAGGCCCGGCGGGACAGGCGCGCCGGCCAGCAGGGTGAGCGCATTCGAGTCCAGCTCCACCTGGCCTGCATACCGGGCGATATCGACCCGCGCGGCCTCCACCTGGCTTTGCGCCTGGAAGAGATCGAGGTCTGAGCCCATGCCGCTGTCGCGGATCTGCCGGATCAGGTTGTAGCTGGCCTGCTGCGCCTCGAGCGTCGACCGCGCCAGCCGCAGGTTCTCCTGATCGGCGGCCAGCGCCAGGTAGGTGCCCGCCACTCCGGCGACCAGCGCGATCTGCGTCGCCGAGCGCGCCTGCTGCGTGGCCAGGAACTGCTCCAGGGCGGCTGACTTCAGGCTCCGGATCCGCCCGAAGAGATCCAGCTCCCAGGAGGCCGCGCCCAGGTTCAAAGTGTACTGCTGGATGGTCACCGCCTGGCCGACATTGATCCCGGCCACCGACATGTCTTTCGGAAGCCGGTAGAGGTTACCGCTCGCCGAGGCCGCGATGGTGGGGCGCCGCTGCGCGCTCTGGATGCGGTAGAGCGCCTCGGCCCGCTCGATGTTCAGCGCCGCCATCTTCAAATCGCGGTTGTTCGCGAGAGCGGTCTCGATGACGGTCTGAAGTTTCGAGTCCGGGAAAAACTCTCGCCATGGGATATCCGCGGCTTGTGGAGCGCCGGCGCTCACCGGCTCCGCTGCCTGCGCATGAGGCAGGGCCCCCGGCACCGGCGACGGAGGCCGTTCATACGGACGCTGGTGAACGCAGCCGGCCAGTGCAACGGCAAGGCATGCAGGAAGTATGCGCCGGTCCATGTTATCGGCCCTCCCCGGACGGTGCCGTGCCAGGGTCAGCAGGAACGGCGGTGCGTTTTCTGAAGAGCTGCACGATCATCACGAAGAACAACGGGATGAAGAAGATCGCCAGGAACGTGGCGGTGATCATGCCGCCCAGGACGCTCGTGCCGATGGCCTGCTGTGCGCCGGCTCCAGCGCCTTTAGCGATCGCCAGCGGCAGAACACCGAAACCGAAGGCGAGCGAGGTCATGACAATCGGCCGCAGGCGAAGCTTGGCGGCCTGCAGTGTGGCCTCCAGCAGCCCCTCCCCCTCTTCCAGCCGGATCTTAGCGAACTGCACGATCAGGATGGCGTTCTTGGTAGTCAGCCCGAGGACCGTCAGCAATCCGATCTGGAAGTAGACGTCGTTGGGCAGGTTGCGCCATGACGAGGCGGCCACACCGCCGATGACGCCCAGCGGCAGGGCCAGCATGATGGAGATCGGGACCGACCAGCTCTCGTAGAGCGCCGCCAGGACCAGGAAGATCACCAGGATCGAGAACGAATACAGGAGCCCGGTCTGCGCCTGGCCCATGCGCTCCTGATAGGAGAGTCCGGTCCAGTCGTATCCGATGCCCTTGGGCAGCTTGGCGACGATCTCCTCCATCGCCTGCATGGCCTCGCCGGAGCTCCGGCCGGGCGCGGGCTCGCCCAGGAAGTTCAGGGCGGGGAAGCTGTTGTACCGCTCCAGCCGCGGAGAGCTGTAGGCCCAGCGGCCCGCTGCCAGGGCGTTGACCGGCACCATGGTGCCCTTGCTGCCGCGCACATAGAGGTGCTCCAGGTCGCTGGGCAGCATGCGATAGGGCGCGTCCGATTGAACGTAGACACGCTTCACGCGTCCGCCCTGGATGAAGTCGTTCACATAGGCGCTGCCGAACGCCGCCGAGATCGTGTTGTGGATGCTCGAGATGGGTACGCCCCACGTGCCGGCCTTCTCCCAGTCGACCTCGCTGCGGTACTCAGGCACATCGTCCAGGCCGTTGGGCCGGACGCGTACCAGGCGTGGATCCTGCGACGCCAGTTGCAGCAGTTGTCTGCGCGCGCCCATCAGGGCGTCGTGCCCCAGGCCGCCCCGGTCCTGCAACATGAAGTCGAAGCCGTTGGCCTGGCCCAGTTCGATTACCGCGGGCGGAGGAAATGCAAAGGCCACGGCCGTGCGCATACTCGCGAAAGCCATCATGGCCTTGCCCGCCACCTCCTTCGCCCGCAGTCCGGGCTTGTCGCGAAGCTTCCAGTCTTTCAGCATGATGAACGCGAAGCCCTGGTTCTGCCCGCGCCCGGAAGGACTGTACCCGGAGACGGTCATGCACGACTCCACGGCGTCCTTCTGGTCCTCCAGGAAGTGCCGCCGCAGCTTTTCCATCACGCCCTCGGTCTGTTCCCGCGTGGAGCCTGGCGGCAGCTGCACCATCGCCATCAGGATCCCCTGGTCTTCATCAGGCAGATAAGCGGTCGGCATGCGCCGGAAAAGGAAGCCCATGGCCACGACAATCACCACAAAGGCGAGCAGCGAGATCGCGCGAGCGCCCAGGATGCGGCCCACCAGCGCCTGGTACTTGTCCCGCAGGTAATTGAAGGCCCGGTCGAAGGCAAGGAAGAATGGCCGCAGCAGCCGGAAGCCGGTCTCCGCCGCCTCATGACCCTTGGCGACGGGCTGCAGCAGCGAGGCGCACAGCACGGGCGTCAGCACCAGGGCGACGATCACCGAAAGCAGCATCGAGGCGATCACCGTGACGGAGAACTGTCGGTAGATGATGCCCGTGGCGCCGGGGAAGAACATCATCGGAGCGAAGACCGCCGAGAGCACAAAGCCGATGCCGACGAGAGCGCCGGTGATCTCCTCCATCGACTTCATGGTGGCCTCCCAGGGAGGCAGACCTTCCTCGCTCATCACTCGTTCCACGTTCTCCACCACGACAATGGCGTCGTCCACCAGCAGGCCGATGGCCAGCACCATGGCGAACATCGTCAGCATGTTGATGGAGAAGCCCAGGGCGCCCAGCACTCCGAAGGTCCCCAGGATCACCACCGGCACGGCGATGGTGGGCACCAGCGTCGCGCGCATGTTGCCCAGAAAGAGATACATGATCAGGAATACGAGCACGATTGCTTCGATGAGCGTTCGCACCACTTCACCGATGGCGACCCGGACGAACGGGGTCGTGTCGTAGGGGTACACCACCTTCATGCCGGGCGGAAAGAACTTCGAGAGGTCGTCCATCTTGGCCTTCACCCGGGCCGCTGTATCCAGCGCATTGGCGCCGGGCTCCTGGCGGATGGGCAGCGCGGCCGAGGGCCGGCCGTTGAACGCCGCCTTCACATCGTAGAACTCGGTGCCCAGTTCTGTGCGGGCAATGTCCCTTACCCGGACAATGGAGCCGTCCGGATTGTTCCGCAGCGGAATGGCGGCGAACTCCTCCGGCGTCTTCAGCAGGGACTGCACCAGGATCGACGCGTTCAGCCTCTGGCCCGGGATCGCTGGAATGCCGCCAAACTGGCCCGCCGACACTTGGACGTTGTAGTTGCGGATGCCCGCCACCACGTCGTCGGAGGTCATGTTGAACTGGGTGAGCCTGTCTGGATCCAGCCAGACGCGCATGGCGTATTGAGACCCGAATGCCTCCACCTCCCCGACGCCCGGCACGCGGGCCAGCGACGGCTGGATCTGGGAAATCGCGTAGTCGTTGAGGTCGTTATTGTCCAGGGACGAGTTTTCTGAGATCAGGCCGACCAGCATCAGGTAATTGCGCGTGGACTTGCTCACCGTGACGCCCTGGCGCTGCACAACCTCGGGCAGCATCGGCATCGCCAGTTGCAGCTTGTTCTGCACCTTCGACCAGGCCAGGTCGGGATCGGTACCCGGCGCGAAGGTCAGTTCCAGCGAGGCGCTGCCGGCCGAGTCACTGGTGGCGGAGATATAGAGCATCTTGTCGAGGCCGGTCATCTTCTGCTCAATGATCTGCACCACGCTGTCTTCCACGGTCTTGGCCGTGGCTCCGGGATAGACGGCCCGGACGGAGATGGAGGGCGGCGCGATGGGCGGGTATTGCGAGATGGGCAGGTTATAGATCGCCAGGACGCCCGCCAGCATCATGGCGATGGCGATCACCCAGGCAAAGACGGGACGATGCAGGAAGAACCTAGACATGGCTCTTCCCTTTGGTCTCCGGCTGGGGTGCCGGAGCGGCCGCCGGAACCGCGCGCACCCGGTCGCCTGGACGCACCTTCTGGAGCCCCTCCACAATGATCCGGTCCCCGGCCTCCAGGCCGCTCGTCACCAGCCATTTATCCCCAATGGCCCGGTCCAGTTCCAGGGCCCGTTGTTCCACCTTCTCGTCCTTCCCGACGATCCACGCATACGGCAGGCCTTTGGTGTCGCGCGCGACGCCCTGCTGCGGAGCCAGCAGCGCCTGCCGGTTGATGCCTTCCTGCACGAGGGCCCGGACAAACATGCCGGGCAGCAGAATGTTGTTCGGATTCGGGAAGACGAGACGAAGCGTGATGGAGCCCGTGGTGGGGTCGACTGTTACGTCCCGGAACTGCAGCGTTCCGTCGTAGGGATAGATGGACTTGTCCTCCAGGCTGAGCTTCACCTTGCGCAGGAACGAACTATCCGGCTTGAGCTGTCCGCTCTTCAGCCGGCTGCGCAGGTGCAGCAGTTCCGCGTTGGACTGCACCACGTCCACATAAATGGGGTCGAGTTGCTGGATCACGGCTAGCGCTGTGGGCTGATAAGCCGCGGCCAGCGCGCCCACCGTGATGCTGGAGATGCCAATGCGGCCGGAGATCGGCGCATGAATCGGGGTGTAGGAGAGATTGATGCGGGCGCTTTCCAGCGCGGCGCGGTTGATCTCCACGGAAGCCTTGCGGGCGGCCAGGTTCGCCTCGGCCTGGCGCAGCGCCGCGCCGGCGTCGTCCGAGTCCTGCTGGGCGGCGGCGCGCGTGGCGGCGAGCGTCTTCAGCCGTTCAGCCCGCGAGCGGAGCGCCGGCAGGTTGGCCTCCGCCGTCACCAGTTCCGCTTCCGCCGTTGTCAGGGCCGCCTTGGCCTGCGCCAGCGCGGCCTGGTATGGGGCCGGATCGATCTGGTAAAGCAGGTCGCCGGCCTTCACATTGGATCCCTCCTGGAACTGGCGGCTCTGAATCAGCCCATTCACCTGCGGCCGGATCTCCGCTACCAGGTAGGCGGAGGTGCGGCCCGGCAGTTCGGTGGTCAGCGTGACCGGCTCCTGCGCGAGCGTCACGGTGGCCACTTCGGGGAGACCGGGGGCGGGAGGACGTTCCGCCTTGGTCTTGCAGCCGGAGAAAATAAGTGCCGTCAGGAGGAGCCCAATGCCGGCGATACGCTTCGGCACCATGCCGAAGTGCCGGACAGTTCCGGAAGGGAAGAGGAAGTGGTTTCGTCGAAACCGGGCCTGGGAAATTCGTGCCTGCTTCCCAAGGCCGAGGACTGCCAGCGCATCTCGCGTTTCCATGTCAACCTCTCTCAAGGCAAATGAGAAGCCAGAGTTGGAGACCTGGATTGAGAGGCTTCCGGGCAACACGCCTGCCAGGATTTCGGCACCTTCGGCACTTGCCCGGCATCTGCCGGAATCAGTTGTACACGCGTTCGATACCTAACTTCTTCATGCGGGATTGCAATGTCGTGCGCCGGACACCCAGCAGCGCCGCGGCGCCATGCGGCCCGGCGACTTTCCCCCGAGCCTCGCGCAGAGCACGGAGAATCCGGTCGCGCTCAGCGGACTCTTCCAGCCGCGACGTCCTGGGCGACGGTGCGGTCTTCGAGAACGCGGGCAGGGCGACAACGAGAACGCGGCCGGGACTGAGGATGACGGAGCGCTCGATCACGTTCTGGAGCTCCCGAATGTTGCCCGGCCAGTCATAATTCGTCAGGGCATCGATCGTGGACGACGGGATGGAGTCGATGGGGCGGTTCATGCGCGTCGCATACTTCTGCGTGAAGTAGCGGATCAGCAAGGGGATATCTTCCCTGCGTTCCCGCAGCGGGGGCACCGTCAAAGGGAAGACATGCAGGCGGTAATAGAGGTCGCTGCGAAACTTGCCTTCCTCAACCATCTTCTTCAGGCTGCGGTTGGTGGCGGCAATGAAGCGGACGTCTACCTTGATGGTGCGGTTGCCGCCCAGGCGCTCGAGTTCCTGCTCCTGGATGGCCCGCAGCAGTTTCGACTGCAGCTCCAATGGAATCTCGCCAACTTCATCAAGAAACAGGGTGCCCTGGTGGGCCAGTTCAAAACGGCCGATCTTCTGGGCGAACGCGCCGGTAAACGAGCCCTTTTCATGGCCGAAGAGTTCGCTCTCCAGCAGCGTTGCCGGGATGGCCGCGCAATTCACTTTGATGAACGACCGCTTCGACCGCGCGCTAAGGTCGTGCAGTGCCCGGGCCACCAACTCCTTGCCGGTGCCGGTCTCGCCTTCAATCAATACCGTTGCGTCCGTGGGCGCGACCACCTGAATGCCGCTCAACACGGCCTGAAACGCCGGCCCTTCGCCGATCATGCTGCCGACGTTCTGATCAAAGCGGATTTCATCCTCCAGGTACAGTTTCTCGGTGGCCAGCTTGTCCTTCAGTTCCGAGAGTTCCCGGTAAGCCAGGGCGTTTTCCGTCGCAATGGCAATCTGCCGGGCCACCTGGACCAGCAGGTCGACTTCGTCCGGAGTGAACGGCTGACCGCCCAGGCGCGCCAGGCCGAACACGCCGGAGATGCCGTTGGTGCCCACCAGCGGAATGGAGCAACTGGACTGGAACCCCAGGTGGCGGTATTTGCGGTAGACCGGAGAGGTGTAGCGGTCGTGCTCGTCGCCGGTAAGCACGACGGGTTTGCCCGTCGCAATCGCTTCGCCGGCCGGCATGCCCTGCGGGCTGACCGACGTCTCCTCCGGCTCAAAGTAAATGCCCGCGGGGGAATGCAACGCCGTGAGGTGGATGTAGCCGGTCGGCTTCTCCATCAGAGCCATCAGGACGCAATCGTGCGCGACGACGCTGCTGAGCTGGGTGGAGATCGCCGTAAACAGCTCCTCCATCGGCAGTTTTGAAACCAGGGAATTGGTGATTTCAAAGAGCACACGCATGCGGTCGCGTTCGTGCAGCAGCGCCTGCCGCGTGAGATAACCCTCCACGGATACAGCCAGTTCCGCCGCGACACGCTGTAGAAACTGCAATGCGCGCGGGTCCGGTTGAAACGGCTTATCGAAGCCGAAGCCGAGTAGCCCCAGTCGCCGCTCGCCGTTGGTGAGGGGCACCAGGACCATGGCGTGGATCCCCTCGTCCAGGGCCTCCTGGATTACTTCGTCCCAGCGCGTCTCCAGATCCAGCAGGGAGAGCACCATGGGCTGCTGCTCGCGCCAGACGTGAGCGCCAGGGTCCTCTCCGTTCGGGTCGAAGACGCGCGGGCGGTCCTTGTAGGGCCGGTTGGCGCTGATGGCGTGCAGCCGCAGTTGATCCTTGATGGGATCGTGCAGGACCAGGGCGAGGAAATCGAAGGAGACCACCCGCCGCAGCGAGGCTGCCAGGGAGTTACAGACGGTCTCAAGATCCGCATGCCCGGCGACGACTTGGGACAGGTCGAAGAGCGCTCGGTAGATTTCGGAGTCCGGGATCTCCATACCCAGAATCGTACCAACAGGTGCCGAAATCGGCAATTGACGATGGCATTTGTCTGGATTCGGCATTCTGGACCCGCGGACCCTGGCCGCTGCTGCCGGACAGGAGAGACGGAAGCACTTCGGGCTCCACTCGCTGGTCCCCAACGTGCATCCACCTGAGGTGAGGCCGAAGGCCCATGTTCCGGATCAGCACGGTAAAAGCGCAATCGCACACCACCATCATGGTGGACGGCCAGCTCATGAGCGATAGCGTCGAGACAGTGGAAAACTGCTGCGACGAGGAGATCTCCGCGGGCAAGCCGGTCGAGCTGCTGCTGCGCGACCTGACGACCATCGACCAGGCCGGACGCGCGCTGCTCTGCCGGCTCTCGAGGAAAGGTGTGCACCTGCTCGCCAATGGCGTGTACACCTCTTATCTCGTGGAGGCGTTGAATCCGGGCAAACACTGACCCGCTGAAGCGCTATGCCGGATTCTTCCACCCCTTGTCCGCTCACAGGTACACGGCCGGAGCCATCGCTCGCCCGGCGGCGCAGCCGGCGATTGACCGGCGCGATCCGCCGGGAACAGATACTGCGGATTGCCGCCGGCCTCTTTACCCGCACCGGGTTGCACGGGACCACCACCCAGGCTCTGGCCGACGCGGCCGGCGTATCGGAGCCGGTTCTGTATCTCCACTTCCACAGCAAGGAGTCATTGTTCCGCGAGGCTGTCCAACTCAATATCGCCAGGAGACTGCGGACCCTGGAGGACCGGCTGGGCGCGATCGTTGCCGCTGACCGCAAGTCCGGAATCGAGCGCATGGCCGAGGCGACGGTGCTCGTCTGTGTCGGTGGGCCCGCTCATGCGGCGCTGCTGAACTGGGCGCTGCTGGAGTCTCCCGGCTATGCCATCCACCTCTACCGTGGCGAGATGAGCGCGGTGGAGGAGCTGTGGAGGCGCGGGCTGCGGCGATGGAGAGGCGGCCGTCTGCCGGGTGAGTTTGTGCCGCGGGCCGTGGAGATGTGCCTGGCGTACGGACTCTGGCTGGCGGCCTGCGGCCATACCGCGGAGAGCGCAGCTCCTCTGGCCAGGCGGTTTGCCCTCGGCTTGGCTGCGAGGCGCTGACTACTTCGAAGCCAGATACGGCAGCAGCGCGAAGATCAGCCAGGGGAGGATCGTCAGCAGCAGAAAGATCATGTCCGGTAACTGGCGTCTGTACCTGCCACGAAACTCAGTCCACGAAGTCATAGCCTGGTTCCTCGCTCTGCGGTTTGTATCAATCTTTCGAGAGCATGTTGCGGGCCGTCGCCCGCCGCCGCCAGCCCTTTTGGGAGGAGGAGGGCCTGTGCGGCTGGCGGCGGCGTGCTCGCGCGAGCCCCCTGATGCCCGCCTGCGAGAGAGGATCCCCGTTTCGAGTGATCCCGATCCGGAGCAGGCTACCCCTGCCCTTCCGGACGAGTTACTCAGGGAAAGGCAATTGAGGGACCAAAGCGGCTGGGCCGTCAGTGACCAGTTGAGGAGGAGTGGCCGCGTGCGGAACGCCGGAAGGAGCCGGCGCTATTCCGGAGTCATTGGTCCGCTGTATGCTGTCTGTGGGACGGCTCCGGGCCCGCGCTCCGGCTGTGTCCCGGGCCAGGCTGTTGCCTGGCTCTGCGCGCTCCAGGAGGCTTCATGATTTCGAAGGGGATGGCGGCTCTGTTGCTGGCCTCGATGAGTTTGGCGGCGGCGCCGATGCCGCGGCTCGTGAAGGACAAGGGCGGTTTCCAGTTTCTTGTGGACGACAAGCCCTTCCTGATTCTCGGCATCCAGACCGGGAATTCGAGCGGCTTCCCCAAGGAGTTGGAGCGGACCTGGCCGCTGGCCAAACGGATCCATGGGAACACAGTGGAGATTCCCATCCAGTGGCAGGCGGTGGAGCCGGTGGAGGGCCGCTTTGATTTCGCCATCGTGGATGGACTGGTGGCGGGCGCGCGGGCGAATGGGCTGCGGCTCATCCTGGCCTGGTTCGGCGGCTTCAAAAATGGAGCGATGCACTTTGCTCCGGCGTGGGTGAAGGAGAACGTCCAGAAGTACCCGAGGATGATCGACCAGACCGGCAGCCCGATCCGCGCCCTGGCGACCCATGTGGAGGCCACCCAGGCGGCGGACGCGAAGGGCTTTGCGGCGTTCATGCGGCACCTCAAGGAGATCGACGGCGAGCAGCATACGGTGATCGCCGTGCAGGTGGAGAACGAAGCCGGCGTGTTGGGCACGGATCGCGATCACTCCGAGAGCGCGAACAAGCTGTTCGCCCAGCAGGCTCCGGCCGAGGCCGTGAAGGCGTTCGGAAAGAGCGGCAGCGGCACGTGGAACGAGGTCTTCGGGGCGTACGGTAGCGAGACGTTTGCCGCGTATCATCAGGCGAAGTACCTGCAGCGGGTGGCCGACGCAGGCAAGCGCGAGTTCCCGCTGCCGATGTTTCTGAACGTCTGGAGCGACATCCAGGACGGCTTCTACGAGCCCGGCTTCTCGCATCCCAGCGGCGGAGCCACGACGCGCATGCTGCCCCTCTACAAGGCGCTGGTCCCGGCGATCGACTGGATTTCGCCGGACATCTATAAGCAGAGCTATGTGCAGTACATCGAAGAGGCCACACCCTACAGCCGGCCGGACAATCCGCTGTTGATCCCCGAGACCGGGCGGGATCTGGGCTTCTGCCGGCGCATGTTCTATGCGCTGGGTGACCTGAAGGGCATCGGGGTCTCGGTGTTTGGAGTGGAGGGGTCAGCGGAGGGCGACACAGGCGCGGTGCCCGAGAGTCTGCGCGACCTGTCGGCGACCTATCGCGTGGTGGCGGCGGCGACTCCGCTACTGGCGGAAGCGAAGAAGTATGGCGGATTGCGTTCGTTTGTGGAAGAGACGGGCATCGCCACGCTGGTGGGCGATTTCGGCGCCTATGAATCGATGGCTCAGTTCGGGCCGTCTCATTGGGGCTACGGCGGAGCGCGCGCGGCCGGGACGCCGAGGACAACCGGGCGCGTGTTGATCGGGCAGGTAGGTCCGGAGGAGTTCGTGATTGCCGGGTTCGATACGACGGTGAACTTCCGGCCGAAATTCGGGTCGGCCGCACCGCGAGCGGATTTCGTGAGTGCCGAAGAGGGCGCCTATGAGAATGGGGTGTGGAAGGCCCGGAGGCAGTTGAGTGGCGATGAGATTTTCTTCGGGCTGCGGTTGCCGGGCGCGGGGACGGTGGTGCGGGTGAAGTTGATGAAGTACTGAAAGTGTGACTCGGGTTCAAATTGCGCGCGCGATTAGGAGATCTCTCGCGCTGGGAGGTGATCGCCAACACGCTTCGCTGCGTTCGGCTCACTGACTTTCAAACTCGGACTATGTCGATACGAAGGCGATTCGTGCCAGGTTCCCAATTGTCCCGCGATCCGGAAGGCTGTTCGTATGGGGCGCGACTCCTGCCTCCGGTCGCTGAGCCTCGGGTACGCAATTTGTCAATGGCCACTGACGATGGCGAATGTCCAGGCTAAGAAGGGAGGGCGTTTCTCCCGTACCTGGACAGGGGGCTTCGATGGCACCGAGAATGGTGATCGCATTAGGCTTGCAGCCATTCTCGATGCCACGAAGGACACGCAGTCGCTGGATGAACAACAGGAAGAAGGGGCTGAGCAGTCGCGGACTGCGCTCCTGCTTCGCTCCCGTTGGCTGAAATCAGTCACACAATTCAGTCGTTCACGCGGGACGAATAGCCGGCTGACCCGGCCACCTCACCTATAAAGCACGAATCCGTGTGTTTTGGGCACCTTTGTAACCGGATCGACCATTACATATTCCCCCGCAATATCGCCGCGGTTGTTGATGCCATTGAGAATGGTTCCGATGGCTCCAGGAAACTCAATGGACGTCCGGACACCCTTGCTCCAGAAGTAGCCGTGGCCATTGAAGTCTGCATCGAAAGACGTCCCAACCACCTCACCCTGGTCATTGATGCCCGAAGCGATGGTCCAGGCGTAACCCGGCACGTCAATCCGGGTCAACTTCCCATTGATCACCACGTAGCCGTGGAAAGTGGCGATTGAGATGTCGCCACCCCATCCTGCGTAGTCTCCGTTCGCGTTGATCCCTTGGATGCCACTCCATACAGCCTCTGGGAAGTCTACTTGGGTGAGGTCGCCACCCTTTTTGAGGATGAAGCCGTGCACAGGGTAGTTCGTTTCATTCCTTTGAAATTCTCCAACCATGTCCCCTCTCGGGTTGATTTCATAGGCCCAGGTATAAAAAGCGCCTGGAATTGTAAAGGAAGTATAAGTGTCCTTCTTGAACGTGTAAGCACGAAAGATGCCTTGCAGCCAGGGAGCACAATGTGGACATTCGCCTGCTGTCATGACTGTGCCTATAATCGTGCCCGCTGCGTTGATCTTGCACGCGAAGGTCTTCACAACATTGGCATCGGGAAAGTCGATCGTACGAAAAACACCATTCTGTAACAGGAAACCTCGCGTGTTCGCGCCATCCAGGTACATTCCAACAACGTCACCCGAAGGCCCAATACCCATTGCGGCCACTGTGGAATCCGCCCATGGCACGTCTATCGTTACAAACTTGCTGAAATTCGGCGACTTCTGAGAGGAATCGGCGGCGGACAGTAGAGCTGTCGCCGTCAAACCTGCCAGGAGAACGGGAAGTAGGATCGCGATTGAGTACTTCTTCATCGGAGCCTCGCTTCAGGGGGGCTGGAGTGATGATCATCAACAGATGTCAAAACGCCAGATGAAAGACTACACCTCGCGATGTCGAAGATCAATGATTCTTCACATAATGTGACGATGACATCGCATTTCTTATGATTGAATCAAAGTGAGGATGCTCATCCAGCGAAGATCGCCACTGGCCTGGGAAATGGACAGCTTGGCGTGTATATTTTTCCAAGCAACAGAAAACTAATGGCTTGCCGCCGCTCTCGCCTCGCCACCTGTCGCTTCGCCGCCCGAAGTCCAGCAGGCCGCCAGTCTTCTTCTTGCCTGGCAACGTGCTTCGATGCAATCGATTGCAGGACCACACCGCGTCAACCCTCTGTCCGCGGCGCACTCCACGATAAGCAATCAATTGATTGAGATGGGCGCTGCAACGGGTCGCAATCCCGCACGGCGACGAGTTCGGAGAACGGAGCCTTGATCGGCCGAAACTAATCCCTGTCCTGCAAGCAGAGAGTCTTTATTTTGTTGGCAGCTTCGATCCGAGCCGCCACATGCTCCGCCGTGCGCGCCGCCGGCAACGACCCGGACAAACTGCTCCATCGGGATTGATCCGGTGAGGACGGTCCGTTCCACATCTGCGGCTGGCTGACGCCCAGTTTCGTCAGCCGACAGGGAAGAAGGGCTCGCCGTTCCTCTATTCGGCTCCTGACGCTCGTGCTATTCTCACTCGTGCCTCAGCGTAACCATGGGATCGACTTGCAGAGCCCGGCGCGCGGGGATGGCGCAGGCCAGCAGGGCGGCGGTCACCAGGACGGCGGCCGATTGCGACACCGCCACAAGATCGAAGGTGTCGATACCGTAGATCAGACTGCCGAGGAAGAGCCCCCAGGAAAACGCAGCAACAGTCCCAATGACCAGTCCGGCCACCACCGGCACGAGAGCAAAACGCAAGACCATCCTGACCACGTCTCCGCGCCGTGCTCCCAGCGCCATGCGGATGCCGATCTCCCGCGTCCGCTGCGTTACCACGCAAGCCAGCACACCGAAGAGCCCCAGCGCGGCGAGGCCGAGCGCCAGGATCCCGAAGAAACTTGAGAGATATGCGATCAGGCGCTCTTGCGCCAGATGGCTGTTGATGTACTCTTCCATCAGGCGGACACGCAGTAGGGGTACATTGGGATCCTGGTCCTGGAGCGCCCGGCGGATGCTCGCGATCACGGGGGCGGTGGCGCCAGCAAACCGCACTGCCAGACTGCGCGCGTCGGCACCGTTTGACCAACCCGGCTCGTAGAGAGTCCCGTATCGGTCGGGGCCAGTGATTGCAGCATAGTGCATATCGTTCACCACGCCGATCACCTCAATGCGTTTGTCGCCGGAACAATCGGAGCCGGGATGACAGAAGTGGCGTCCCACAGCATTTACCGTTCCAAACTGCTGGCGCGCCAGGGACTGGTCCATGATGCAAACCCGTGCCCGGTCCTGCTTCCCCGACCAGCCGCGGGGTGCAACTACAGGTTCATCCTCGCGCCGAAAGTCGCGGCCCGCCAGGAGAGGAACGCCCAGTGTGGCGAAGTAGCCGGAGCTGACGGGATTGTAGACGGCGCTAAAAGTTACCTGGGACGGTTCCTCTGCTGAGGAGCTGATCGAGCGCATGCGACCGCTAATCGGCGTCAGGCCAGCCAAGGCGGCCGTGCGCACGCCGGGCAGGGTCCGCGTGCGTTCGAGGAGTTGATCGTAGAAGGTGCGCAAGCCTTGTCCGCTATAGCCCACACTCGTCGGATCGATTTCGAAAATCGCGATACTCTCGCGCTGAAACCCGAGGTCAATATTCTGAAGGTTCTTGAGCGTTCGTCCAAACAGGCTGGCCCCGGCAAGCAACACCAGCGACAAGGCGATTTGGTTGGCAATCAGGAATCTGGAAAGAAGTGACCCGGAGAGCGTCTGGTGGGCCATTCCGTGCTCATTCATGGTTTCCGCCAGCCGCATGCGCGTGGCCCGTAGAGCGGGCATCAGGCCGAACAGAAGGGTGGTGAGCAGCGTCAGGCCGGCGCACGATGCGAGAACGAAGAGGCTGAGATGGAAACGAAAGCCCGAGGGCAGGAACTCGAGCTGCGCCAGAGCGCGTACGCCGAAATGGGCGACTCCGAGCCCCATCGCGCTCCCCGCCGCGGCCAGTAGCAGGCTTTCCGTGAGAAATTGGCGTATCAAGCGCCCACGCGTGGCGCCCAGCGACAGACGCACGGCCATCTGTTTTGCGCGTTGCGAGGCGCGCACCAGCATCAGATTCGCCACGTTCGCGCAGGTAAGCAGCAGCACCAGAACGGTTACGGCCACCAGGGCTTTCAGCGGATTTTGAAACTTCTGGTTGCGGATAAAGAGCGGGGCGCGGGCCGCGGGCGAGAGCTGGGCTTCGTCCTTCGGAAGCAGGCGAGCCTTGCTGACCGCTTTGACGGCTCTGTCGTTCACCCTTTCCACGGCCTGCCGCCACAGGATCGGCATGGAGGCTCGAGCCTGCTGCACGGACATGCCTGGCTTCAATCGCGCCACGCAGGTGAGCCAGGGACTGCGCGTCGTGCTCCACTCCTGGGCCGCGCCGGGACTCGTCGCCGGGAACATTGTCAAGGTCAGGAAGACATCGGGCTCGTCGCCGTTGAACAAGCCGCCGAACCCTTTTTCCGACACGCCGGTGATCACGAGTGGATAGTTGTTCACCGAGAACTGCTGGCCGATCACTCGCAGATCGCCGGCAAAACGCCGCTGCCAGTAGCGATAGGAAAGGGCAACAGCCTGTGGCCCGCCGGCCGTGTCGTCAGACGGCGTCAGGACACGTCCGGCAGCGGCTCCAATCCCGAGGATTTGGAAGTAGCTCCCGCTGACGTATTCCACGTGGCCGATTTCGACGCCCCGCGACCCGGCGGGCCGAAAGCCAGCATCTAGATTGTCGCTGCTGGCGAGGACTCCGTCGAAAACCTGATTGAGGTCGCGATAGGCAAGGAAAAACGGATACGTGCGGCTGTAGCCACCTTCGATCTTCACCAGTCGATGCGCCTCGCGGGCCGGGACCGACCACAGCAGGAGCTGATCGACCAGGCTGAAGAAGGCCGTGGTCAGACCGATTCCGAGCGCGAGTGTTGCGACAACGACCAGCGTGAAGGCGGGACTCCTGCCCAGCGACCTTGCACCGAGGCGCAGATCGTCAACGAGCGTGATCATGACATCCACCTCAGATAGCTTCGTGCCACCAGGCCGACTCAGTGCGTCCTTCCAGGCCCGGTTTCGAGAGAATAATCAATCCCCTAAATCTGTGATCGAGACATCCTGTTGTGTCCTTTTCGCATTCTAGTCGAGGAATTCAGGATGCATGATTCCTGTATTCAGCCGGTTTACGACGCACCTCTCGCCGCCGGTGGGGAATGACGAAGGCAAAGGGTGCCCGCCGACCCACGCCGCCGAGGAAGGCTTGCGGATGCCAAGATCTTTTTACAAACGAAACTTCCTTCGAACTGCCCGTTCCCCGGTCGGCGTCGTGTCCGTTCTCAGGGGTTGCGCCAGCCCGTCTGCCTGTTGCGTTGCATTGCCGCCCAGCAGGCATCCCGTCCAGGGATATTCTGCTTCTGGGCCGCGCCCTTCTCTCAGACCCCGGGCAAGCGATCCATTTTTCCATCGCGAGGCAGCAGCACAAACCCCTCTGCGGCGGTCAGGCCGGACTCCCGGCCGCGATAATTCTCCATGACCTCGTGGTGGACGCGATAGATGTGTTCGCCATTCTGGCTGTGGTGCGCAAACAGGGCTGCCTTCTTCTTCTCGCGCACAGCCAGAATATCCACGTAGTGCGTGGGCTTGAAGGCCATCGATTGGAACCCGCTGTTCACTTCGAAGAAATACAGCACGGGCCGGTCCTTCAGAGCGAAGTACGACCGCATCGCCAGCAGGGAGGCTGCCTGGTGGTCCGCATGGGAGTCGATGGGCCAGTGCGCCAGCATCACGTCCGGAGCCTCGGCGGCCAGCAGTTTCTTGAAGGCTTCGATGCGGGCCGAGTTCACTTCGGTGTCGCCATCGATTTGACCCGCGAAGATGGCTTTGGCCCCCAGGATCCGGCAGGCGGCTTCCGCTTCCGCGGTGCGGATGGCCGCGGCCTCTTCGAGCGATTTGCCCTGGACTCCACGCTCGCCGCGAGTCAGGTAAACGATGCTCACCCGGTGTCCCTCCGCCGCATAGCGGGCCAGCGTTCCGCCGCAGCCCGACTCAGGATCATCCGGATGGCCGCCCACGCAAACCACCTTCAACGGACGCGCCACTGCGCCCTGCGCCAGCGGCATCAACAAGCCGCCCGTTGTCAAAAAGCCTCGCCTGGTAACCATTTCTCCTCCGTATAGCCCGGCTGCCCTTCAGTCTATAAGTTAGGCTTCCCCGAGAGCACCTCTCCGTGGGCTTCGCCGGGATACCCGGTCAGCCTGCCCGGTAGGACTGCCCGTGCAACGAGTCCGGGGAGGGAGAGGACGCGTGGGGCAGCTTGGGAGCGAGACTACTCCCCTTTCCCACCATGCCTGTTCCCTCTTTTGTGTCCCGGACTTGCGAGAAAATAAGCAATCGGCTATGGATACCAACCTGCTGTTTATCTGTTTCCTGACACTCGTGATTCACGTGGTTGGAACTCTTGCCTACGCTGTCCGCATTGCCGGAATCAGAACTCGGAGGATAGCGATTTCCTTCTCTCTCTTCAACATCCTCGCACTCATTTCACGAACGTCGAATTCGTTCCAGGGACCGTTCTTAGCAAAGCGGATTGAGTCCCGACTGATGGGCGGAGCGCCACCGGCGTCATCAATGCTCGCCGATTTCCGATGGCTCTTGGCCGCCGCGACAATCGCGACCGTCGTGGGTGCTCTCTTGATTCCAACGTTTCAGCGGTTGTTCAGTTCAGCCGTTCTACACTTCCAGGCCAACCGCTCGATGCCGCGCCTGATCGCCAGAGTATTCAGCCGACGCGGCATCGCCAGCATCGTCATGAACTTGCATCCGCCGTCAACGCAGAACTTGAGGCAGTTTGGCGGCGGTGCCGGCGTGTCGGGGCGCATCCTTGGCCTGAACGTCATTGCAATGGCACTGTGGACGCTTGGTGTGTTCGCGTCGCTCTATGCTGGCTATCTCAAACCGGAACTTCGCGTGACCTGTAGCAACTTGTCATCTGTCATTAACGGCGCGGCGACGATCCTGATGTTCGTCTTCATCGACCCGCAGGTGTCGGTGATGACCGACGACGTGATCGAAGGAAGCATATCCGACGGGCGATTTCGGCGAGCCATAACCTCTCTACTCGGGGCCAGGTTAGTAGGAACCGTTCTGGCGCAATTCCTGTTGGTCCAGTCGGCGACTGTCATCATTAGAATCGCGGAAGCGATTTAGCAAGGCGTCTGGGAATACCGCCGGAAAAGGGGAAAGCGGGCAGCCTCACGTGCACCTTTCCAGAACCCACAGAAAGAAAGCTACTTGCCGCCACCGCTTCGACTCCGCCTGACCATGGTGCGTCAGGCGTCCGCGAGACCTCTCCCTTCTCCTGAAAGCAAAGCAATTGGCGGCAACAGCTTGGTCGCAGACCTACGTCTATGACTAGTTTGGAAATCGGGCGGTCTTGGGCAGCAGTAGTCCATCTCCGGCCACAGGAGTGCCGCAGGTGACGCAGGACATGAGTTCACAGGTGACGGGGTTGCTGACGTAGTACTCGGATCCCGTGAGCCAACAGCTTGTGGTGAAGAACCAATCGGCCATTTCCGGAGTCGACGCTGCGGGCAACGTATACCTCCCCGCATCTGGTGGCTATCCCGCCGACTTGGCGTACGATGGGGAGAACCGAATGGTGAGCGGCAAGACTAGCGCCAGCGGCACAATGTCCGCCGAGTATGACGGAGAAGGGCACCGGGTCAAGCGGACCGTGAACAATGTGACCACGGTCTACGTGTATGACGCGATGGGTGGCTTGGCGCAGGAATATGGCGGAGGTTCGAACACGAGCGGTCGCCAGTATCTGGTGCCGGATCATCTGGGCAGCACGCGCCTGATGTTGTCCAACGGCGGGACGGTGCAATCGAGAACTGATTACTACCCGTTTGGGCAGGAGATCGAGGCGGACTCCACGTATCGAACGGCCGGACTCGGCTACCAAAGCAAACCTGCTGCGGACGCGGATTGGCAGAGGGTACGGTTCACCGGCAAACAACGGGACGCCGAAACAGGCCTCGATTACTTTGAAACGCGCTACCTGAGTTCGGCACAGGGAAGATTCACAAGCCCCGATCCCTTATTGAGCAGCGGACGACCTGACCAGCCTCAGAGCTGGAACAGGTATTCCTACGTTCTAAACAACCCTTTGAAGTTTACCGATCCTACTGGGCAGCAAGAGCAAGGACCGTGTGGACCACAACAGGATGATTGCATTGAGGTGCTTCAGGGTACGGCGATAGCAGGAAAGCAGGGTGCGGAGAATTTTGTCCTGAACTTGGTCAACACGCCGATTGTGGCCGTCAATTTTCTCGCCGAGCCAGTCGGTGGATACGTGGCGCCTCTGCCTCTGCCCGAGAAGACCAGCGGAGATGAAGGCGTAGATGCAGGCAGCAAAATTGCCGAGTTTACTATTGGTATAGCCACCATGATGTTCTCGGGAGGGACCTCTGGTGGCGGTACCGCCACGCAATCATCGACGCCAGTTTTCCAGCGGGTAATGAGTACTGGCGAATTGGAGGCAACCGAGTCGACAGGGCTACTGCGTGGCGGTAGAACCGGTACCAACTACTTCACGGACTCAGCTTCGCTTGATGCCAAACGCGCCCAGATACGGTTGGGCCTCGATGGGCCGCTGCGAGATCATAGAGTGTCCTTCACCATTAACGGGGACGTCCCCGTGTCGGGACCGTTTCGCGCTCAGCCTGGGATTTCTGGGACACCAGGAGGGGGGCGGAGTTCAGGACACTGCAACGGACAGGCATCACGATCATTCGTGTCGACAGGTTGCGAAAATGAGCGAAACTTTAACGGGTGCTATTCTCGATTTTCTGGTTGTAGCCGCTCGATGCTGGAAGACAACCACCTTTGCGGAGGACAGGGTTACATATCAACAGGACATTGCCTTGGCAGCTTGGTGGCTAAGTTGTCTGCGAGATTCTGACGCTCTATCTGTAGCAGAGGAAATCCTTTCCGATAAGACAAAAAAGCATTTCTATGACGGTTGGCGCTCGGGTGACTGTGGTGAGGCCGAGATTGAAGCGTTCTCGAACATGATAGAGGCAATCGAATCGCTGCGCCGAAATGGATAGAAGCACTACTGTCCAAGGACTGTGACGGCCAGACGCGCCCCTTGTCGAAAGCAGTTGAAACAAAGGAGCTTGTAGGAGACTCCGCACATTCTGTCCAGATCTCTTGATCTGACTTTCTCCGGGGCCAAGACAAACTGACGGGCAGGAGCTACGCGCCCCCGCCCGGACCCACTCCGCGGGCGACTTGGGGAGACAAGGACCCGCACGTCCTTCGCCGCCCTATGGGCGTCTCGTCCGTGCAAATGGAGCGTCGCTTGACCTCTTCCCCCCCCGACCCCCTCCTCGGCCTGCGGCCGAAGCGGGGGCGCCGCCTTGCGACAGTACGGAGCGGCCGCCGTCGTGCAGCCGCCCGAGTAGACGGCGCAGGCACGCCGGCGGCCGCCTGGACGTTTTCATCAGGGGAAGGGGACGTCCTTACGTGCACCTTTCCAGAACTCACAGAAAGAAAATGACTTACCGCCGCTGCCTCGGCTCCGTCGGACCATGGAGCGCTCGGTATTCGCGAGCCCACCGCCTATCTCCAAGCCCGACAACCTATTGCATCCCCAGAACATAGCGGATTCCCAGGTCCCCACCCTCCACCAACGCCGTACTCCGAAGTACATAATCAATCAATCGGAATCGCCACTGGGACGGGTCGCCCTGGCCTCAGCAGAAGGCCGCCGGAGCAGGGAAGTCGAAAACCCAGCCGATCACGCTTGGACCGCCTGAGATCAACCCGTCCACCAACTCTGTCGCACAAGCCCACCACACCCTCTGCCTCGCAGTCCCAGTACCCCAATCAACCCCACGCATCCTCCCCCTAACGCCGTGGCGGCACTCCCAAAACCAGCCGTTTCCGCACATGAAGCTTTTTTGATGACACGAGGCTCTTGCAAAACTCCGCGTTGAAACTAAAGGAATTGAGGAAATTACGTTAGGGGGAATGGGGTCGGCCGCAGTAAACTGTTGTCGCCAAACAAACCGGATACCACGAGCCAACCCCATATGGAGCTTACCTCTCGTCAGTTTCT
>JAFKEE010000021.1:0-31925 GCA_017307505.1 Acidobacteriota bacterium
CGGTGGTGTTCAAGGCGGCGGCCACCCGCAACCTTTACATGCGGGCGCTGGATACGAGCAATCTCGATACAGGCTGGGTTCAGCGCGGCACCTGGACGCAGGCCGCTGCGGCACTGCCCTCGATGGTGGTGTCGCCGGCGAGCGGAAGCGGTTCGACTCGGACCTTCGTCCTGACGTATGGGGACCCGCCCGGATTCGCGGGCTCGCCGCTGGGTTGGGAGCAGTTCCTAGTGGCGGCCGCGACGGATGGAGGTGGCCAGCCCTTCTGCTTCGTCCACTATGACAGGGCCGGCAATGGGCTTTGGATGTACTCATCGGACGTCGGGTTCTTCCTGGGTCCGGTCGCTCCCGGCGTGGCGTCGAATGCGCTGGACAGTTCGGCCTGCACCGTCAATCCGGCCGGGACCACGGTTCAGAACGTGGGGGGCAGCCTGGTGTTGAATGTCCCGCTCAGCTTCAAGGCGCCGATGAGCGGGACGAAGAATACCTACCTGCGGAGCCATGACGCGCTGAACCGGGATTCGGGCTTCCAGCTGAAAGGAACCTGGACGATTCCGTAGCCTGGTTCTACAGGTCAGTCGAAGGTTACGGGCGCTTGCCTTCCTCGGAAGGTAGGGGCCTGGTGCCCCGGGCAGCCACCCGATTCAGCTGCCTGATGCCGCGCTCGGAAGCCTGGCCCCTGCGTTGCTGCGGTAACGAGCCGGTGACAACGCCGGGGGCGTCAGAAGGAAGGCATCCACTCGGACAACCAGACGGCAGGAGATGCGGTAGCGAGACAGGGGCGTGGGGCCCGCTTACTAACGTGCGCGGTTCGCAGTGAGGACCGCTCCCTGACGGCCGGGGTTCGTTGTTGCGATAGAGGCGGTGGGCTTCCCGCAGGGGGATCGGCGATGACGGGCCGGGCGTGGGGCGCCCGTGGCCCGCTCAGTTCCCGTCGCGGTTCGCATCTATAGTCCCAGAACGGAGAAGCGGGCTTGGGACCGCTGGGCCTGTTACGGCCCGGTGACAGCCGTGCGGACGCCAGAAGGAAGGCAGTCTGCCCTTCAAGATGTGCGAAAATAAGGGAGTCAGCCCTCTGATTCCAATCCCTTGAGAGAAGACATCCATATGACCGAAATCGTAGATATCGTCGCGCGTGAGATTCTGGATTCCCGCGGCAACCCGACCGTGGAAGCAGACGTTTACCTGTCCAGCGGCAGCATGGGCCGCGCGGCCGTCCCGTCCGGGGCGTCCACGGGCGAAAACGAAGCCTGCGAACTGCGCGACGGAGACAAGTCGCGGTACCTGGGCAAAGGTACGCTGAATGCCGTTCAGAACGTGACGGAAGAGATTCTGCCCGCCGTGCTCGGCATGGACGCCGGCCGCCAGCAGGAACTCGATGCCAAGATGATCGAAGTCGACGGCACCCCCAACAAGAGCCGTCTGGGCGCCAACGCGATTCTGGCCGTGTCGATGGCCGCCGCCCGCGCCGCCGCCGACGCGTATGGTCTGCCCCTCTACCGCTATCTGGGCGGCGTGAACGCCCGTACGCTCCCCGTGCCGAACATGAACATCATCAATGGCGGCGCGCACGCTGACAACAGCGTCGACTTCCAGGAGTTCATGATCAGCCCGCACGGCGCCGACACCTTCTCGAACGCCATCCGCATGGGCGCTGAAGTGTTCCACACCCTCAAGGGCGTGCTGAAGAAGCGCGGCTACTCCACGGCCGTCGGTGACGAGGGCGGCTTTGCTCCGAACCTGAAGTCCAACGACGAAGCGGTGGAAGTGATCCTGGAGGCGATCTCGAAGGCCGGCTACAAGCCCGGCGAGCAGATCTCCATCTCGCTCGATCCGGCGTCCAGCGAGTTCTACGATCGCGAGAAGGCGAAGTACGTCTTCAAGAAGAGCGACAAGCGTGAACTGTCCAGCGACGAAATGATCGCCTTCTGGGCCAACTGGGTGAGCCAGTACCCGATCCTCTCGATCGAAGACGGCATGGCCGAGTTCGATTGGGACGGCTGGAAGAAGATCACCGATCAGCTCGGCTCCAAGATCCAGCTGGTGGGCGACGATCTGTTCGTGACCAACCCCGAGATCCTGGCCAAGGGCATCGCCACCGGCACCGCCAACTCGATCCTGATCAAGGTGAACCAGATCGGCACGCTGAGCGAGACCCTGGATGCGATGGAGATGGCGTTCAAGGCGCACTACACCTGCATGACCTCGCACCGCTCGGGCGAAACCGAAGACTCCTTCATCGCCGACCTCGCCGTCGCCACCGGCTGCGGCCAGATCAAGACCGGTTCGGCCAGCCGTACCGACCGTATGGCGAAGTACAACCAGCTGCTGCGGATCGAGCAGGAGTTGGGCAGCGCCGCCCGTTACGCCGGCCGCAAGGCGTTCAACCAGTAAGGATCCAGCATGTATAAACTCGTCCTCATCCGCCACGGCGAGAGCACGTGGAATAAGGAGAACCGCTTCACGGGCTGGACGGACGTCGATCTCAGCGAAAAGGGCGTCCAGGAGGCTGTGGAAGCGGGTCAGGTACTGGCCAAGGAAGGCTTCCAGTTCGATCTGGCGTACACCTCGGTGCTGAAGCGGGCGATCAAGACGCTGAACACCGTGCTCGACCAGATGGACCAGTTGTGGATTCCGGTGGAGCGGTCGTGGCGGCTGAATGAGCGCCACTACGGCGGCCTGCAGGGCCTGAACAAGTCGGAGACGGCGGATAAGTATGGCGAGGCCCAGGTGAAGATCTGGCGCCGCAGCTATGACGTCCCGCCGCCGGCCCTGACGGCCGACGACGAGCGGTTCCCGGGCCGCGACCGCCGCTATGCGGATGTCGCCCCGGCCGACCTGCCTCTCACCGAATGCCTCAAGGACACGGTCGCCCGGTTCCTGCCGCTGTGGCACGAATCCATCGCACCGGCCGTCAAGAGCGGCAAGCGCGTGGTGATCGGCGCCCACGGCAACAGCCTGCGGGCCCTGGTGAAGTACCTGGACAACGTCAGCGAAGCGGATATCCTCGAGCTCAATATTCCGACGGCCATGCCGCTGGTCTATGAGCTGGATGCCGACCTGAAGCCCATCAAGTCTTACTATCTCGGCGACCCCGAGAAGGTGAAGGCGGCCATGGAAGCGGTCGCGAAGCAGGGCCAGAAGAAGGCCTGACCGTTCGTTCCGCACGATTGCAAGGAGAACGGGCCCGATTCCTCCCGCGGAATCGGGCCCGTTTCTGCGTCTGGACTCACCCCGGGCGAGCGTCTAGCCCGGGGCGGTCATATCCGTGAGTTGGACTGAGTCGTCGACAGAGCCATCCTGGCTGTCCGCCGGAGCGGACAGAGGCCTTTGGTTCTCCGCCCGGTTGCCCAGCATGCGCTCCGTGGCGGAGCGAAGGGGTTCCGTGTTCATTTCGGGCGTCTGGCACTGCCCCCACAGTTGCAGGGTACGGCGGAGTTCCTCAAAGGCGATGGGTTTGCTCAGATAGTCGTTCATGCCGGCCGCCAGGCAGGCGGTGCGGTCCTCCGTGGTGGCTGCCGCGGTCAGAGCCACGACCGGCACGCAGGATTGGGCGGAAGGCATCTTCCGGATCCGCCTCGTCGCCTCCAGGCCATCCACCGCCGGCATGTGAACATCCATGAGGACGATGTCGTAGGAGTTGGCTTCCACGCGGCTGACCGCGGCCCGGCCGTCGGTGGCAAAATCCGCCTGGCAGCCGAGCTTCTGCAGCATGCGCAAAATCACCATCTGGTTCACCATGTTGTCTTCGGCCACCAGGATCTTGAGGGCCTTGAGGTGCCCGCAATCACTGGACTGCACGGGCTGCCTGGCTGCCGCCGCGATTCCGACCGAGATGGTGAATTCGAACAGGGCACCCTCACCCAGCCTGCTGTCTACGTGGATCTCTCCGCCCATCATCTCGACCAGGCTCCTGGAGATGGCCAGGCCCAGGCCCGTTCCGCCATAGCACCGGCTGGTGGAGGCGTCCACCTGGCTGAACGACTGGAAGAGGCGGTCGAGACGGTCTTCGGCGATGCCGATCCCCGTATCCCGGACGGAGATGCGGATGAACTGCCGGCCCTCCATGGGTCCCGGCCCGTCCATGTGAGCCTCCATCCGGATGGAGCCGCTTTGCGTGAACTTCACGGCATTGCTCATGAGGTTCGCCGTCACCTGGCGCAGCCGCGTGGCGTCGCCCAGGACAATCTTCGGCAGGGATTTGTCCAGGTGGAGGGTATACTCCAGGCTCTTCTCCTCGGCTCCATTGCGGAACAGTTCAAAGCTCCATTCCAGGCAGGCCCGGATATCGAAGGGCTCCTCTTCCAGTTCCAGCCGCCCGGATTCGATCTTGCTGAAGTCCAGAACGTCGTCGAGAACGCGCCGCAGCACCTCGCCGGACGTTCGAATGAGGCCCATCATCGGACGCAGGTCGTCGGCGTTCGGCTCCTCTTCCAGCAGGAAACTGAGGCCGAGAATCCCGTTGAGCGGAGTGCGGATCTCGTGGCTCATGTTGGCCAGGAACTCGCTCTTGGCCCGGGCCGCCGCATCGGCGCCCTGGCGGGCCCGCACCAGTTCCTCTTCCATCCGTTTCCGCTCGCTGATGTCGAGGACAAAGCAGAGCGAGTACCCGACGCCCGCGATCACGACGCGCCGGGCCCAGAGCAGTCCGGTGCGCGGCCCCAGTTCGGGGTTGCGGTAACTTATTTCGTGCGAATCGATGCTCCGCCCTTCGGCCAGCAGTTGTTGAATCTCGTCGAATTCGGCGGAGTCTTTCAACCAATCCAGGTCCTTCGCGCGCTTTCCAAGGAACTGGGACTTCCGGATCCCGGCCAGATCCTCCATGGCGCGGTTTACGTCGACGTAGCGCCCTTCCAGATCGGAGAGGGTGATCCCGATCGGGCTGGACTCGAAAACGGTCCGGAAGGCCACTTCCGCGGCGGCTTTTTCGGCCAACTGGCTCTTGATGCGCTCGTTGGCGTCCTGCAGTTCGGCCGTGCGCCGCGCGACGATGAGGTCGAGATCCTCCAGGCGGGCCTGGGCCTGCCGGCTGACCAGCCACTTCCGCGTCAGGGCGTGCGCCAACTGGATCACCTCGATGTTGTCGAAGGGCTTCTTGAGGATCAGCAGATTCTCTGACTGGCCCAGGCGCCGCTGAATCTCGTTCCAGGAATAGTCGGAGTAGGCTGTGCAAACCACGACCTGCAGGCTGGGATAGGCGTTCCACAGCCGGGTGATGGTTTCGACGCCGTCCCAGCCGGGCGGCATGCGGACATCCACAAAGGCCAGGGCGTACGGGCGGCCCTCCACCAGCGAGTCTTCCAGCTTCCGCAGGCCCTGCTGTCCCTGATAGGCCGAGTCGATTTCGAAGTGCGTGAGCGGGATCGGATCCGCCCCGAACAGAATACTCTCATCCTGCTGGAGGTTCTCCTGTGCTTCGATCTCACCCAGCAGGATCTTCCGCAGGTCGTCGTGAATTGCCTTGTTGTCGTCGATGACCAGAATCCTGTGATTTGGTTCCAAAAGACCTGGTGTTGTCATGCCACGATCCCCTTCATGTCCTCGGCCAGTTTCAACGGCAGCTCCAACGTGAATGTGGCGCCCCTGCCCGGCCCGTCGCTCTCGGCCCTCAAGGAGCCGCCCATCTCGCTGGCCGCCAGGGCGCAGGAATGCAATCCAAAGCCGTGCCCGTCGGCCTTGGTGGTAAAGCCATGTCCAAAGATGCGGGTGAGGTTTTCCGGGGGCAGGCCGACCCCGTTATCCTGGACGCTCAGAGTGATCCGCCGGTCGCCCTTGCGCCGCACACAGACCCGGATGGTCTTGGGGGTCCCGCTTTCCACATCCTTCAGGGCGTGCTTCGCGTTGCGGAGCAGGTTCAGCAGGATCTGCAGGATCTTGTGCTTCTCGGCGGCAATCTCGGGCAAGGTCTCGAAATCGCGCTCCACGAGGATCCCGTGGCGCACGAAGCCGGGATCCAGGATCCGAATGGCGTCGTTCATCATCTCTGAGAGCTTCACGTTCTCCACCAGGCCCGAGACCTTCGCGTAGCTCTGCTGGGTGGCCACGATCTGCTTGATGTGGCCTACGTGGGCGCTCAACATCTCGAGTTCCTGCAGCAGGCTATCCCGCTCGGCCTTGAAGTGGCTGCCCAGTTTTGTCAGATAGGGCAGCACCCGCTGTCCTTTGGGATCGCTGGTGAGGAAGCCGGAGACATCGTTGGAGTGCTGTTCCAGCATGCCAATCAGCGCCACCAGGTTGTCGACCCGCGACTCCCGGATCTTGCCGGCCACCAGGGAGGTCGAGACATTCACGCTATTCAGCACGTTGCCCACATTGTGGAGTACGCCTGTTGCGATCTCGGCCATTCCGGCCTCCCGGGATAGTTCGATCAGCCGCTGCTGTGCGGCGGCCAGTTCGGAATGAGCTCGATCCTTGGCGGCAATCTGCTCGCTCAACTCCTTGGTGCGCTCAATGACGCGTTGTTCCAGGGTCTCCTTGGCATCGATCAGGGCGGTGCGCACTCTCTGCCGGGCGATGGAGGCGCCCAGCATGTCCGCCACGGCCCGCAGGCTGTCTTTTTCGGCTTCGCCCCATTCGCGCGGCAGGACGAAGTCGTCGATGCACACGACGCCCCACCATTCTCCCGCCACACTCACGGGCACCAGAATGGCCGACTTGATGAGCGGATCGATCTCGCCGCGCAGCGCCTCAGGAGCTGAGGACGGCAGCACCGTGACGATGCTGCCCGCGCGGAAGTCCTCGATCCATTCTCCGGCCGGCTCGCCGGACCACCGGAAATCCTGCCAGCCCCGAAGGCTCGCGGCATCGCCCGAAGCCACCCAACCCTGCTGCAGCGCAGCCCGGATGACGGCGTTCTCGCCCGAGATCCTCACCACACAGGCCCGGCTGGCGCCCGCGGCCTGGCCGACCCTCTCCAGTACGCGGCCCACTATGGTGCCGCCGTCGCCATCGGACAGGAATTCCTTCGCCGCGAAGCTGACGCTGTCCAGAATCTGGTTGCGGGCCAGGATGGTCCGGGCCATGTCGTTGAACGCTTCCGCCAGCCGTTGAATTTCATCCCGGCTTCGAACGTCGGCGCGAGCCTGCAGATCCCCTTGCGCCACCTGTTCGACGGCGGAATGCAGGATCTGGATAGGCCGGACCAGATGGGCCGCGTAAACGAGGGAAATGAGCAGGCTGAGGCAACCGCAGAGGATCGCCAGGCCGGCCGTGCGCGTGTAGGTCCGCCGGACGCTCTCGTCGTAGGCATCCAGCGACAAGCCTACGTGGATCCAGCCCCACTGGATGCCGCTGTAGTCGAAGGGAAACGCATATTGGAAGACGCGCCGTCCAAACAGGGGCACCACTCCGATGGAACTGACCGGCGTGCGCGCCGCCGGCCGCCATGCCTCATCGAGCTTGTCGATCTTCCAGTTGGAGCGATCGACGACGATGGAGAAGCCGTCGTTCTTCGTCATCACGACGTAATCGATCGCCGTATCGCCGGAGAGGACCTGCATCGCCTGATCGACCACCGAGGAATAGTCCTCCGATACCGCCGCACCGGCCGCCACACCTCGGATCGAGACGGCCACGCCGCGGGCTTTCGATTCCAGACCCAGTTCAAACTCGCGCTTCTGTTCCGGCACGATCACCATGACAAAAACGGCCAGGGTGACCAGGGTGACCAGCCAACCCAGCAATGTGATGCGAAGCGTAATGCCCTTTGGCATATGCATAGCCTCAATTCCTTCCCTGGCCGCGATCCGGCAGTCCCTGATCCGCGATCGGGATGGCGGAAGGGACACGAGCCGGCGCGGCGCCGGGCAGGTGGTGAAATTCCTTCCAGAGATCCCGGACCGGATCGAGATCCCCGGCCTGCAGGCGCAGGATCCGTTCCGTCTTGAAAACCATCAGCAACTGGCGGTGCCGCACGTCTTCGTGCAGCGAGAGGATGGCATCGACGAGTTCCGCCTGATAGGGATGCGGCTCCAGCGGAGTGGCGATCACACTCTCGACCAGCGGACGCGAACGCACCAGCACCTTAAGCCGCCCCAATTGAGGATTCATCTCCTTTGCCAGATTGAGATTCACCTCGTCCACCACGCAGGCATCCACCGTGCCGAAGAAGAGCGGGAGAATACAGGATTGTGCCTTCGGCACACTGCGCACGGAGCCAAAGAAGCTGCGCGCGCGCCCCAGCTTCTCCCGGTTCAGCAGGACTTCCGTCCACGCAAACGCCGTGTTTGAGCCGCTGCGGGAAGAGACCAGGATCTCTTTTCCGCGCAGACCGGCCAGCGTCGTTACGCTGCCCGACGGATTCACCAGCAGCACGTAGGAATAAGCCGCCCCGCCCACCGGGTTCAAGGCCAGTGTGAGGATGGGCACCATCAGATGACTGCTCTCCAGGTCCAGGTACTCGGCAATGCCGGGGATCACGACGTCGACGGAGTGCTCCTGCAGCCGGTTCTTCAGTTCCGCCGCGCTGTCGACGATGTCCACGCGGCAATCCAGCTGAAAGCCTCTTTTGCGAGCCACGGTTTCGAACCAGACTTTCAAGGCAGCCCGCACGTCGGTCTGATTGACGCCGAACAGCATGGTGTCGCTGGCCACCACATTCACCCGCGTGCGCCGCAACTGGCGGTTTCCGAGGGCGTCCGATCCAGCGGCAACCGGCGGGTCCGTCAACGCCAGGCAGGCCGGTAGCAGAATGGCCGCCAGCAGGCAAGCCGGAAGCGCTTGCAGGGGGAGCGCAAAACCGCACAAAGGCACTGGCCGGCGCATCTAGGGGCGCCCCTTTCCCAAGCCGCCATCCGGACGCCCGACCGGCGAAGCTGTTCCGATGGCGGAGGTCTCGATCATCCGGTGGTATTTCTCGCGCAGCACGCGAACCGACTCAAACTGAGCTTTGCTGACCCGAACCAGCGGGCCAATTTTGAACACAATCCCAAGCTGCTCGCCGGCCGGCGTCCTATGCATATTCAGCAGCGAGGACACCAGTTCCGCCTGGTGGGGATGAGGCTGGACAGGCATCGCCACCACACCTTCCAGAAACGACTCAGAGCGCGCAATCACGCGCAGCCGGCCGAGTTGCGGATTGAGCTCCTTCATCGCCTCCCAGTTCCCGGAGTCCACTACGCACGCCTCGATGCGGTGGAAGAAGAGCGGCATGACACACTGCGACGAGCGGTAGATGTTGTCGAGCCCCCCGAAGAAGGAAGCGGCGCGGCCCAGGCGGTTCTCCGCCAGGAGGGTTTCCACCCAGACCAGGCCTAGATTCGATTTCGTGCGCGAGCAAACCACGGCCTTCTTCCCGCGAAGCGCCGACAGAGGCAGCCCGCCGGAGGGGTCATCGATCAGCAGCAGGTACGAGTAGGCGGCCAACTGGCCCCGGTTGGTGCCGGCAAAGACAGCATCCAGCAGGTTCGTCTCAGCCAGCGTCAGATAGTCCGGCGTGTCCAGGACGAGAAGATCCACCATCCGCTCTTTCAGACTCTGCCGCATCTGGGCCATGGATTGGGCGATGCCGACCCTGGCGTCGAGTTGAAAGCCACGCAGCTTGCCGAGTTGTTCCGACCAGACCTTCATCGAGGCAACGGCATCCGACTGGTTCACATTGGCGAAGACGGACTCACTGGCGGACACCCTCAAGTAAGAGCGCGTCAGGGCGGGAGCCGCCGGCATGTCGCCGGCCCAGGCGTGGGCGGCCAGGCTCGCCAGGACAAAGAGTTGACAGGAGGAAACGCACCGCAGCCGGATCATGGTTTATCCCTTCCGCCCCCCTGTCGCCCGGTGGCCGCGGGCCCGGTCCGCGCCGTCCAGGATCGCCAGCCCAGGCGCCAGACACGAAGAATCCCTGAGCGTCAATTCCTCAAACTGGAACAAGGTCGCCAGCTGCTGGCCTGCCGTCGTATTTCGAAGCCCGGAGATGGCTCTGATCACTTTCTGCCGGCTGGGGCCATGATAGTTCCGGCGAAAGACGTAGAAGCTCAACACCATGGATGGTGAACTCGCGATCACCTTCAGATCCCGGGCCACCTGCGGATTCAATTCACACATCGTTTCGAAGCCGCGCTTCGAAGTCAGGCAGGCATCGGCCTGGCCAAAGAACACCGGCAGCACCACTCGCGAGAACTTCGAGTCCACTGACAGAGAGGAGAAGAACTGCTCAACCGGTCCCCGATGGTACTCGTCCAGGATGGTGAACAGCCAGTCCGACGCCAGGCACATCCTCGGCGATTTCAAGATGCAGAAACGCTTGCCCTTCAGGTCGCCCAACTGCCTGTATCCGGCGCTCCCCTTCGTCAGAATCACGTACTGCTCGAGCCCGGCCGGACCACCTGCGGCCACAATCTGACTGGAGTCCAGCAGGTCGGCGATCTGGCGGTATTCGAGGATGTTCAGCGCAACCGCGTCCAGATCCCCTCTGCGCATCCGGTCGTGGATCTCCTGCGTCGTGGAGAACAGTTTGGGATCGATGACGACATTCAGCTCTTTCGTGATCAGGGAGATCCATATCTTCATGGCCGCCCGGGCATCGTTGAGGTTGACGTCGCCCACGACGGTTTCAGAAAGGGCGAGCCGCACCGACGCGCTATCCTGGGCCCGCAAGAGGCCGGCAGGAGCCACGGGCAGCAGGCCCAGAGCGAGGGCCAGGGCCCTGCGCCGGGATGGCAGCTCGAGCCGGCTGCTGTTGGAATTGCAGATATCCTCATGCAACGGCATACTACGTCCTACCGTTAAGGTCCTTTCCGGGCCGGAGCCAAACGCCGGGAGTGGATACGTTCGGCTGCGTTCAGGACTCCAAGGGCGGGTCCGAAACAACTGCCGTCGCGCAGCGTCAGCTCATCAAATTGAAAGAGTGTCGCGAGTTGCCGCCCGGCGATGGTCGACCGCAACCCAGAGAGGGCCTTGATGAACCTCTCTCTGTAGATCGACTGATAGTTCCGGCGGAAGGCATACCCGTTGACCACCATGCCGGGAGAAACCGCGATCGCCCTCAGCTCCCTGGCCACCTGCGGATTCAGCTCGCACATCGATTCGAAGCCCCGCTTTGTCGCCACGCAGGCTTCCGCCTGGCCGAAGAAGACCGGCAGTACGACTCGACCCACTTTGCTTTCCGAGCCCACGGAGGCAAAGAACCTGTCGCCCGGCCCGGAATAGCCGCCTTCGAGGATCGTGGAGAGCCAGGCGGACGCGACACACATACGGGGATTCTTGAGCATCATCAGCCGCAGGCCCTTCAGGTCGGCCGGCTTCTGGAGGCCGCTGCTGTTCTTCACGAGCACCAGATACTGCTCCGGCCCGGGCGAGCCGCTTTCCGCGACGATCTGCGTGGAATCCAGGGTCTCAGACACCTGCCGGTACTCCAGGACATTCAGCGCCACGGCGTCCAGCAAACCCTGCCGCGCCCGGTTCAGAATCTCCTGGCTGGTGTCGAACGCCTTGGGGTTGTAGTCCACCGCAATGTTCATCTCCTGTGCGATCCTTTTCACCCAGATCGACATGGCGGCGCTGGCGTCGTTGGTGTTCACATCCATCACCAGGCTCTCTGAGATCGCCAGCCGCAGCGGAGGCACGGCGTCGGTGGCGCTCCACGCCGGAGGCACGGCGGCTGCGCCCGCCAGCATCGCGAGGGCTTTGCGGCGCGAGGACAGCGCTGGAGGCGATTTGCTCATGGTTCGTGAAGCACCGTGTGTCATGTCTGAGTGGGCCCGCCTCAGGGCCGCGACGTGATCCTTTCCCTGACCTCTTTTCCGATCACCAGCGAAAGCTGCGATTCAATCGCTACCTGGTCGTAGCGCGTCTTGTAGAACTGCGCGCACATCAGCGCTTCAAACAGCTGCGCCCGGATCACTTTCTCCGTGTCCACAAGTTCGTTCTGATACGCCCGGGACGTCAGTTCCCTGTTTTCGCGGGCGGCCACCATGGCGCGTTCTGCCGACTGATAGGTCTTCGAGGCGGCTTCGAGTTGCAGGAAGAGCTCGCGGACCTGCAGCCCGATGCCCTCCTTCAGCAGCAGCTTCTCCTCTTTCAATCTGGCGATGCGGGCCAATGCCTCACTCACCCGGTTCTTCGTCAGGAACCCATCGAAGACCGGAATCTCGGCGCCCACACCAAGGGTCCAGCCGGTCTTGTTGCGCAGTGTGGCGGTCCCGGAGGAGTAGTCGTTCCACCAGCGGTGTACTTCGCCCGTCAGCGCGACCTTGGGGTAGTACCCGCTGCGCGCGGTCGAGAGTGCGCCCTCCAGCGCCTTGAGCCCCGCTTCCACCTTGGCCCAATCGGGATTGAACTCATACGCCGCGCCCACGAGTTCAGCGGCGTTGCCGGCGAAGGGACGGTGCGGCACCTCCTCGCTGGCAGGAACTACCGTTGCGTCCCAGGAAAGGCCCATCGTGTAGGCCAACGCTGCCTGTGCCGCGGCTTCGTTCTTGGCGAGTTCCGCCACGGTGGACCGGATCGTTTCCACCATCACCACGTTGTCCAGGTAGTCGGTCTTGTTCACCCGCCCCGCCCCGTTCTTGTAGAGCGACTCCGTGAGTTCCAGCGTCACCTCCATGCGAGCCAGCGTGTCCTGGCCCAATTGATGCAGTTGCCGGGCGAGCACGGCACCGTAGTAGAGCCGCACCACACTGTCGGTAAGTTCGAGATCGGTGCGGCGCAGATCCGCCTGGGCCGCCATCCTGCCGCCCAGGGCCTGCTGCCGGTAGCCGCTACGCATGCCACCGTCGAACAACAGCCAGGTGAAGTTGCCGGTCGCCGTGACGCTCTGGGGGTCCATCAACTTGACGTCTTGTTCCGGAATGGGGAAGACCTGCGCGTTGGTGGTGATGCTCTGTCCGGGAAATGACACTGGCATCTGCACGGCCACGGGCGGGAAGCCGGGCCCAAACGCATTGGCCGGGATGGTGACCGAGGTCGACCCGCCGGGTACCGTCACCGTCTGGGACGGGATATACATATTGCCGGCGGGAAAGACGAAGTTCGGAGCCTCGTCCATCCGGAACCAGCCGGCCTTCGCGTTCACCTGAGGCCAGTAACCGGCCAATGCCTGCCGGTGCTGCGCCTCGGCCAGGGCCACGGCGAAGCGGGACGCGGGCCGCCGGTGGTTCTTCTCCATCGTGATACGCAGGCATTCGTCAAGGGACAGCGTCTGGGGAGCGCCGGCCGCGGCCGGCTGCGGCGCGGGACTTGCCGGTTGAGCCGCCAAACCAATCGCGAGCAAAAGCTGCGCACAAAATGAGACACAAAGAAAGCGTACTAGAATATATAACATTGAGATCTCAATACCCGTTTCTACAACCCAGGAACAAGCCCAAAGGCCACTTCTCCCTCATGTACTTATCGGGAATGTCGCCGGAGACCTTTAATCAAGTTTGACGTCGAAGCGAGGCCGCCATGGACCTTACACTCGAATGGGTGTAGCTGTGCCAATCTGAGCCTCCCGGGCGTGCCGAGCCGGCGCTCGAAATTGGGTTCTTGCGTCTCCAATCCAGGCGGGGTGTGCTGGAATGGAGATTCATGCAGTCGCTCCACGACCGGCGGTCCCTGTGGCTCTGGGCCGGCATGGTCCTCATCCTTTGTTACTTCCTCTACTTCGCCGGCGACGGGCTCAAAGCCGGCTTCTTCCCCGATGTGATGATGAACATCAGCGGAGCCTGGGAGCGCCCGATGCCCCGGCTGCTGCTCGACCTGATCTGGCCGGACGAATCCGCCTACCGTCCGATGGGGGCTCTCGCTTATCGCGGGCTCTATCAGGCCTTCGGACTCGCTCCGGTGCCTTATCGCATCGCCAGTTTCATCCTGCTCATTGGCAATCTGATGCTCGCGGGCTGGCTCACCCGGCTGCTGAGTGGATCCCGTTGGGCCGCCCTTTGGGCGATGGCGCTCTTCTCCTACCAGGCCTACCTTTCCGACCTCTACTACAGTTCGGCGACTCTCTACGATCTGCTCTGCGGCAGCTTTGGAATTGCCTTCCTGGCTCTTTACGCGCACTGGCGCGGCAGCGGCAGCAGGATGCGTCTCTGGCAAGGCCTGGTTCTCGTGGTACTGCTCCTGGGCGCGATCGGAGCCAAGGAACTGGGCCTGCTGCTGCCCCTCTGCCTTGTGCTGTTTGAAATCTTCTTCTTCGGCGTCTGGCCCCGACCGAACTGGAAGACGCTGGCCCCGCTGGGGCTGTGCCTGGTGGCTGGACTCTGCTCCGCCCTCGCCCGCTTCGCCGTGATGACCAAATTCGGCCAGAATCCTGCCTACCAGGTGGGCCTGTCGTCCACGAAGATCCTCGCCAACCTGCAACATTACGGCGGCATGCTGTTCTATGTCCACCGGGACCTGACGCCGCGCGAACTGCTCTACCTGGCAATCGGCGCCCTGGCCCTGGCGGCCTTCGCTCGCAGCCGCAGCGCCGTACTCTGCCTGATCCTCTTCTTTTTCCTGCTCGCGCCGGTGCTCGTGATCGACCCGCGCAGCCTTTATGTGATCTACCTCCCCTTCGTCTTCCTTTGCGCCTTCCTCGCCATCGTCCTGCACCGGGTTACGTGCCTGCGCTGCTTTCCCGAAAGCGTCATGGGCCCGGTCCTGCTGTTGGCCCTCCTGTCCGGCATGGCTCCGCTGCATGCTTACCGGAAACCCTTCGGCAATGCCTGGATTCACAACGACGAAGTGCAGGTCGACACGATCCTCGACCGTTTCCAACGCTCCTGCCCTACCCTGCCCCACGCGGCGCGCGTCTATATCAATTCCGACGCGATCCCGGAGGACGACTACCTGCTCACGTTCACCCTGCGCCTGCTCTATCACGACCGCGAGATCGAGGTGATCCGGCGCAAACAGCTCCATCACTGCCCCAGTGACGAGGAGTGGGCCGGCTATACGCGGGCCTTTGATTTTGAGGGCTGGAATCTGAAGGAACTGCGAAGCAGGCTGGACGCCTGTAAGGAAAGCGCCGGAGCGACAAGCACTCCGGCGCATTGAGGAGGAGAGAGTACTACACTACGCGATCTTCGGGACTTCGAAACCCTTGCGGTACGGGCGCGTGAACATGGCGTTCGCCTCGGCGTCGCCCTTCACTTCGCACTTCACGGGATCCACCGTCAGGCTGCGGCCCAGACGGTAGCTGATGTTGGCCAGGTGCATGAGTGTCGCGCTGAGGGCGCCTTCCTCAATGGGTCCATTCAGCTTGGAGTAGTCGTTCGCACGCACGGACTCGATGAAGTTGACCCAGTTTGAACCGCCCGCGCTCTTGGCCGGACCCGGCTCCGCTTCGCGGCCCAGGAACGTCTTGTACGTGGCATAGCCGTCGATGGCCATATAGCCCTTCGAGCCGTAAAAAACGTTACCCACCGTGTTGCTGTCCTTGCGCTTGCCGCCTTCGCCAATGCCGGCTTCGTGGTTCGACATCCAGTGCCGCACCTCGAAGACCATCATCTTCGTCTTGCCGGCTTCGTTGAATTCGTAGGTGGCCGTCAGGACGTTCGGCGTCTCCTGGTCGTCGTCGAACATGAAGTGGCCGCCCATGGCATGGACCTTCGTCGGCAGCTTGACACCCAACAGCCAGCGGCAGATGTCCACTTCGTGGATGCCCTGATTGCCGAAGTCGCCGTTGCCGGTATCCCAGAACCAGTGCCAGTTGTAGTGGAAACGGTTCTTCGTGAACTCGCGCTTCGGCGCCGGCCCGAGCCACAGATCGTAATTCACGCCGGCGGGCACCGGTTCGGGCTTCGCCCGGCCGATGGTGTCGCGCCACTTGTAGCACAGGCCGCGAGCCATGTAGACGTCGCCAATCAGACCGTCCTTGATCTGCTGGGCCGCCTCGCGCAAGCCTTCGGTGGAACGGGCATTCACACCATGCTGCACGATCTTGCCGTACTTCTTCGTCGCCGCCACGATCTGCTTCGACTCGTAGATATTGTGCGAAGCGGGCTTCTCCACGTACACATGCTTGCCGGCCTGCAGCGCCCAGATGGTCTGCAGCGTGTGGTTGTGGTTGGGCGTGGCGATGGAGATGGCGTCGATCGACTTGTCTTCCAGCAACTTCCGCAGGTCGACGTAGCGTTGGGGCTTCTTGCCGGTGGCCGTGGATACTTCACCCAACCGCTTGTCCAGGATGCTCTCATCGATATCGCAAAGCGCGGCGATCTCGACGTTCTTCATGCCTTCATAGGCCCTGATGTGGCTGTTTCCCTGCCCGCGAAGACCTACACAGGCTACACGGATTGTGTCGTTCGGACTCGCCAGGGCGCTGGCCGATAACGGGGCCGCTGCGGCTGCGCTCATCAGGAAGTGGCGGCGGTTCATCTGATCTCCTTTACGGGCTGCCAATACTATATAACAGGATGGATGGATCCTGAGGTTACTGATATGCCATTCAGTCATGACGAAGCCAAGCTGATCGCTGGTTACACCCTCGCCAACTACGAGCGGGAAAGAAATACAACGAAAGCCGTGATCGCCTCGATCCCGGCCGGCCAGGAAGAGTACAAGCCTCACGGCAACTGCATGTGCGCCCTCAAGCTGGCATTCCACATTGTGGCCAGCGAGCGCTTCTTCCTGGATGGCGTGATCAACGGCAAATTCGCCTCTGGCGGCGAGATGCCCGACACCATTAAAACCTCTGCTGATGTCCTGGCCTGGTACGAAGCCAACGTACCCCCGGCCATCGACGCGGTGAAGGCCCTGCCTGGGGAGACGATCAGCCAGAACATCGATTTCTTCGGCATGATGAACGCCCAGGCGATCGCTTACCTGACGCTGATGGTGAATCACTCCGTGCACCATCGCGGGCAGTTGTCGGCCTACCTTCGCCCCATGGGCGCCAAGGTGCCCGGCATCTATGGGCCCAGCGGCGATACCGAAGTCAAAAAGTAAGTCGAGAGAGGAGCTCCCGGCGGCGCGAAATCGCTGCCGGGGGCGGTTCTGAAAAGGAAGGCTAACGCCGCATGGCCACCCGGAAGTCGCCCACCTTGGGCATCCGGATGATCTTGCACATTTCGAACAGCCGCGACCGGGCCCGCATCCCGATCTTCTCGGCCAGCGTGGTCTTCACATCGAACCTCGCGGGTGACCCTTCCGGCATGCGTTCGATCAGCGTGCCGCCCATTTCAGCATCGGGCAGATTCGTCGTCGCAATGATCGGTTTGCGCTCGTTGCACCGGTAGGTGATGATCGACGTCACCGTATCTTCCACCCAGTCCGTCACGCGGTGAGCGCCGAGATCGTCCAGCAGGAGCACATCGCATTCCAAGGCCATCTCGTAGGCTTCCCGCGGACTCTCGCCCGACGACGGGTCGTAGCTGGCCCGGATGCGCTGCAGCAGGTTCTGGTAGTCCACGAAGATGCCTTCGTGCCCGGATTCGATCAGGCGCTGCAGGACGGCGACGGCCAGGTGGGTCTTGCCGGTCCCGGGCTCACCGATGAACAACAGCCCCGGAGGATCCACTGCCGGGAACTCCTGGCAATAGCGCGACAGCTGCAGTTGCATCATGCGCAGTTCCGAGGAACCGCGGTCGGAGAAGTTATCGAACCGGTCGCCCAGGTAGTTGGCGGGAATCCGAGCCCGTTTCCACAGCGAATCGGCGCGGGAGTCCACCCTGCACTCACACCGTTGCGCAGCCGTCAGGCCATCCTTCTCCAGGATCTTCCAACCCAAGCCGCCGCAAATTGGACAGACTTCCTCAGCCATAGGGATCGCAGCTCGATTTTAGCAGGCCCGGAGACGAAGAAGCCCCCTGGCCCGAGAGGAGAGGTGGGCCAGGGGGTCTGAATGGGCTCAGTTTGTGGCGGCCCGAACGTTCAGGACAGCGTCGAGCCGGGACAACTCTTGGAGTTTATCCAAACTGATGCGTCCTGTGCGAATCTTCGCCACCTTCGACGGCTTCGTCTCCTCGAAGCCAAGCTTCTTCAATTGCTCCAGTACTTCCGGGGTGGCCTCGGTCAGCCAGATCTCTACCTCGACCTTGCCGCCCACGGCCTTCTGCTTCATCTCTGCGGAAAGCAGATGGGCGTCGATCTTGGAGTTGGCCTCTTTCCTGGCTTCATCCGCGGTGGAACTGTCGGCTCTTTGGTAGGGCGGCAACGAATATGCAGGCGGAGGAGGAGGAGCAGCGGCTTGATTCCGCGAGGAGACGATTCCCCCAATGACTCCACCCGGCGCTCCACCAGGAACTCCACCAGGTACTCCCCCGACGACCCCGGTTCCATAGCCGGCGCTTCTCGCCATGCCAAGCTTGGCGGGCGCCCTCATCATCCTGGCCTCTGCTTTGTCCCCGCTGGCTCCGAACACGCCTTCATGGCTCACGCCTTCGGGCATCTCCACCGGCACCTCGATCCGCACCGGCTTGCCATCGCGGGTCACTGTCTTCTCTTCGACAGCTACGAAGGACGTGTACTGCGTCATCAGCCGGTATTCCAGTCCGAGCCTCGTCACTTCGTGGACATCGGGATTCTGAGGATTCAGATGCATCAGATCCTCGATCTTCGTCCGCGCCCACAGTGTCGCCAGCACATCGTGCTCCGGCTGCTGCGCGGGCAGATTCACTTGGATATTGCGCGAGAACGGCCGACCGGACATTCGCCCGTGCAGCGTAATTGTCCCGCTGGTTCCGCTCGAGTAGCGCCCGCTCAGCACCACCGGCTTCGCACTGAAGAGATCCGGAATCCGGTTGGGATAGATGTCTGACACCGGCAGCCCATGCCAGTCGATGGTGACGTCGGTCAACAGCGGGTTGCGAACACGTTCATGGAAGCGCCGCGCCGCAGCGGAGCCGTCATCGTTCAACGCAACATACTCCACCTCGCCCCGCCCCACTTCGGCCATCTTGTCCAGCAGGTAGCGGTTCACGGCGCTGCCGATTCCGAAGCTGAAGACCCGCGCGTTCGAGTTGCGCTGGATCTCGGCGATGATCTCGGGTTCGTTGCCGACGTAGCCATCCGTCATGAAGCACACGATGCGCACCTTTTCGGGATCGCCGGAAGATTGCAGGGCCGCCCGAATTGCCTTCATCATCTCTGTGCCGCCGCTGCCGTAAGTTCCAGCCAGAAACCGTCGCGCCTGCCGTAGATTCTCCGGAGTCGCCGGAACCGCCTGCGGGAACAGGATGCGCGTATCGCCGGCGAACGTGATCAGGTTGAACGTGTCGCGGGGATACAGACCGGCCAGCGCCAGTTGCATCGTCTCCTTGGCCTTCTCGATGGGGAAGCCGCTCATCGAGCCGGAGGTATCCAGCACAAACACCAGCTCCTTCGGTGTCACATCTTCTTCAGTCACTCGTTCCGGCGGCTGCAGGATCAACGAGAAGAACCCGCCGCGCTGAGCCCGGTGAGTCAGCACCGCATCCTGGATCTTCGCACCAGCCACGTCGTACTTCAGGACGAAATCCTTGTTGGGAATCACGGCGTTCTGCTTCAGCGTAACCAGCGCCTCGTGAGAGGATCGACGGTCCAGCGCGACTTCGTGTGTTTTTGAACTAAAGCTGTCGATCGCCACGCCGGCATCGAGCTTCACCTTCAGGGAAACGTCGTGCCCTGCCCTCGTCTGCGGCGGAGCATACTTCGGCGTCACCGCCTGAGCCTCCTGCTGGCTCATGCTGGCCGGGTTGTAGCGCGGCCCCACCGTCATCGGGAACGAGAACTCATACGAACCCTCGTCGTATTTCAGCGTCTCGACATAGCTGATGACGATCTTCACCTTCGCGCCCGGCTCGATATTCGTCACCGATTGCGTGAAGATGTTCGGCCGTTGCTGTTCCAGCAGCGAAGCCACCTGGCCGCGGTCGCGGGCCTGCTCGTAGATTTGGCGGGCTTCCTCCCGCCGCTTGATCTGGGCCTTCACGGTCCGGCTGCCCACCAGCATGGTCATGTCATCGACAGCCGCCATCCGCGGCAGGGGAAACGTGTAGATCGCTTCGATCTTGTCCGGCGTGGAATTCTCAAATTCCTGAGTCACGGTGACGCGAGCCAGGAAGCCCGAGATCTCCGCATTGACGTCCGTGTGCTTCAACGGGCACAGCTCGCCGGTATGCTTGCTGTAAGGATCGACGCGGATCAACGATCCCTCGCTCACTTCGCCGTTGGCAACCGCGCGATCCGCTGGTTTGGGTGGGGTGGGCCGGCCGCCGGCGCCGGAGAGAATCAGGGCGGCGCCCATCAGGGTGGCCGCGACGAGTGTGATGTTAGCTTTTTGCATCGGGCATACTCCTCAAAGTGACTTGCACCCGGGAAATGCCGCGTTGCCGCTGATCCTTTCAGGGATTTATTCGATTTTCAAAACGATGGAGCGGACCAGCGGCCCACTGGCTCCAGACGCGCCGGCAGCCTGCCCGGCCACAGCCGGTGCCGGCGGCGGAGCAGGTAGCGTCAGCGCCGCGGCGCGGCGCTTACCGCGTACACGAGATTCGTTGGAACTGCTGTCGGCCCGCGATGCAGACATCTGCAACGGCGCCGGCTGAACATCGCCCACCGTGACGACCAGCGCCACTTCCCCCTTCTCGCGGGGCGGCAGGTACAGCGCCAAGGGAGTCCCGGCCTGGATGGCCCTGGGCGGCGCCAACGGCGGGCTCATGGAGATGGTCCCGCTCCGCTCGCTCGTCACGGTGAGGCGCAACCCGCGTCCGGACGGAGCCGTAGCTCCCGCGGCCACCTCGTGCCAGGTCCCATCCGGCTGCAGGAACGCCAAAGCCAGTTGCAGCGGCTCGACGGCGGCCTTGGCTTTAGCCAACTCGCTCTTTTGGGCATCCGCACCCGCGTCAGCCACTGCCGGCGCAATTGTGACGCTTTCCCGGGCGACGGTGGCGCGAAACGCCTCGTCGGCAGCCTTCTTCGCTTCCTGCTGTCTGGCGGGCTTTGCTGGAGGAGGGGGAGGAGGAGGAGCCGCGGCATAGGAGCGCTGGAAAACCAGCGGGTCGACCGGATTGCGCGGAGGCGCGATGATGCCGCCAATCACACCACCCGGGGCACCGCCGGGTACTCCACCGGGTACGCCCCGAGGCGCCTGATCCCGTTCCAGCCGTTCCTTCGCAGGCTGAGGAGCATTTTCCGGAACGATCGTCTGCTTCGGTCCTGTTTCCGCGGCTACACGATTGTCCGCCAGCTCCTGCCTGTCTTTCTTCTCCACGCGGTCGCTGACACTGCGAGCCTCGGGCGTTGCCGTCAGCGTCTTCGGAGTCGTCAGAGCCGACGCAACCGGCTCCGGCTTGGGCAGATTCTGCGCGATCTGCTGATCCTTCTCCTCCGCCGGCCGCTGAGCCAGTTCCGTCGTGGGCGCCGGCTTCCGCACCACCATCAGGACCAACAGGGCCACCACGGCCGTCGCCGCCGCGGCCCAGGGCCACGGAGCCTGCCACCACGCCCGCGCCTTCTCCGCCGGTCGCAACGCCGCCAGCAGGGCAGCCCGCGTGTCGCCGTCCGCCAACGTCTCCCGCAGCGCCTCTTCGTCCATCAGCGCATCGAAAAGCCGCTGATTGTGCAGCGCCGCTTCCATCAGAGCCTTGTTTTCTTCGGGCGTAAGCGTACCCGTGGCGTAGCCGCCCAGCAGCATCTCGATCTGTTCGGGAGTGAAGCGTGCCTTCATCGCGATCTCTCCCAGCGCCCGCCCAGCCGCTCCAGCAGCGACTTCCGGCAGCGCGAATCCCACGTATAGATCGTGTTGATCGAATCCACCTGCAGATGGATCCGGATTTCCTCGAAATTGCGGCCCATCAGCTTGAGCCGGAAAATCTCACGGCAGCGGTCGCCCAGGTTACGAATTGCCTCCAGCAGCTGCCGGCGCAGCTCGGCGCGCGACGCGGCCCGCTCGGGATCATCCCCCTGGCTGGGCAGCGGCAGTTCCTCCACCGGCACCGCCGTATGTTCGCCCCGCCGGACGGCCTTGCGCACGGCTCCGGACATCTTGAAGCGCACAATCTGGAAGGCCAGAGGCAGAAGTTCAGCGGGCTCCGCCACTTGCGGATACTTTTCGTGGAGCACGAGCATCGTCTCCTGCGTCACGTCTTCCGCTGCCTCCCTCGATAGACGTGATGCCGCGAAATGGAAGATCCTTTCACGCAAAACGCCGAGAGTCTCGTCTGCTGGCACGGATATGGCCCACTGCCAAGATAGTAGAAGCGAAGGCTCATGGTAAAGTTGGTCTGAGGTCCTATTGATGCCCGAAGCAGCCCACGGCGCCGCCAGCGGAGTAGCCAAAGACTCTTTGAAGCAGCGTGGAATCCGCCTGACCCGGCAGCGCCAACTCCTGCTTGACCTGCTGGATAAGTCGGGCCAGCACCTGGATGCGGAAACGCTCTACCAGATGGCCCACCAGCGGGATCCCAAGCTCAACCGAGTCACCGTCTACCGCACTCTCAAACTGCTGAAAGAAGGCGGGCTCGTCGATGAGCTCGACCTCATGCACCACACCGGGGACCAGCATTTCTACGAAACCCGGACCAAGCAGGAACACGCGCACATCATCTGCCTGCGCTGCGGCAAGGTGGAAGAGTTCTTCGGCGATCCGCTGCAACGCCTGCGCCGCCAGGTGGAGGCGCACTTCGGCTTCCAGATCATCATCGCCCGCACCGAAATCGGCGGCTATTGCGCCCATTGCCAGGTGCTCCGCCTGCAGGAAGTGGACGCCGCCCGTCAGCCCGAAGCAGTGGAAAAAGTCACCAAACGTAAGAGTTCCTGAAACTCTGGCTACATACCACCATCTAATCGTGTGAGTCAGTGGAATGTTACACTGGTTCTGGAAGTAATGAAGCGCCTGATCTTTTGGGAGTTCCCACGCGGGAGCCGCCCCTACGACATCGCCGTCGCACTGATCCTGCTGTTCATCTTCGGCGTGCCCCGGGACGTCTTTAAGGATCAGCCTCGGCCCGCCAGCATCGTCCAGATGCCCTCTGAACAAGGGGCCATCATTTACTGGATAGAAACCGGACTCTTGGCCGATACCCCTGAAGCTATGCGCCCCAAAGTAGCGACTGACCTACTGGCTGCCCGAACCGGAAAACGACTGAATGTGGCGCGTGTGGAACCTTTTTACGACGCCGAGCAGGAAGTCCGGGGCTTCATGGTCATCGTGAAACAGTGAACCTCTTTCCTTCTTCTTCGCCTTTGCCCAAGATGGCCCTCCCTTTGGCGGCCGCCCTCCTGTTTTGTTCTTCAGCCCAAGCCAATAGCCTGGAAGAAGCGCTTGCCCGCATGGACAAAGCCGCCGTCGGCTTTCGCGGCCTAACCGCCTCATTGAGCAAGACTTCGTATACCGCTCTGATTAAGGAATCCACGGTCGAGAGCGGCACAATGACTCTCTTCCGGCCCAAGCCCCGCGACATGCGGGTCCTGATCGAGTTCAACAAACCAGAGGCCCACGCCGTCGGTTTTCAGAACAAGAAGGCCCAGATCTACATGCCCAAGGCCAACGTGGTCCAGGAGTACGATCTCGGCAAACAGAGTTCCCTCGTTGACCAGTTCCTGCTGCTCGGTTTCGGTACACCCGGCAGTGAGATTAAAAAGAGCTATGCCGTCAAGTATCTGGGCACGGAGACGCTGAACGGCATCAAGACCGACCATCTCGATCTCGTACCGAACTCGGAAGAGGCCCGCAAAGCCTTCCGCCACTTTGAGGTCTGGGTTTCCCAGGCCGACGGGATTACGGTGCAGATGAAGGCCCACCAGCCTTCCAACGACTACGTATTGTTCGTTTACACCGACATCAAGATTAATCCCCCCATTAACGAAGACTCGGTACGGTTGAAACTGCCGAAGGGCGTAAAGAAGGAGACGCCGCAAAAGTAAGCGATGGGTAATTCGACGAACAGGAGCGGCCAGAGGCTCGCATTTCTGGATTGGACTCGCGGCTTCGCAGCCATGATCATGCTGCAGGGCCATGTCTTCCATTCCTTTACCAGCAAGGAACTGCGCTCGGATGGGCCTTATACGCTCTCGCAGTTCTGTGGTGGCCTTACGCCCGCGGTCTTCCTGTTTCTGACAGGCGTTACCCTCGGCTTTCTGATGGATTCCGGCTGCCGCAAAGGGCTTTCCGGCTGGCAGCGGACCTCCGCTGCGCTGCGCCGCGCCGGGTATCTGCTCGTGGTGGCGATCGCTTTCCGTTTCCAGATGTGGGCCTTCGCCTTCGGACAGAGCCCCTGGACCGACATCTTCCGCGTGGACATCCTCAACTGCATGGCTCTCGGCATCGCCATCCTGTCGCCGCTCGCCTACTTTGAGACCCGCGAACGCATCCGTTTTGCCGCTATCAGCGGACTCGCCATCGCCTGCGCCGCTCCGGTCATCAGTGCCCTGCATCTCGATTGGGTCCACCCCTTCGCCCGCCACTGGTTCGTGCCGGATCCCAACTTCTTCGCCTTCTTCCCCTGGGCCGCGTTTATCGCCTTTGGGCTCAGCGCCGGCTCCATCCTGCGCATGGCAGCGGAAGTCGATATGCAGCGCGTCATGCAATGGGCCGCGCTCGGCGGGCTGGGCCTGATCTTCGGAGCGCAGTACTTCTCCAATCTGCCTTACTCCGTCTATTCGAATTCCGACTTCTGGGTGAACAGCCCCGGCCTCATCTTCATCAAAGTTGGGGTGATTCTGCTGCTCGCCAGCTTCGCCTACCTTTGGACCACCTTCATGAACCCTGGCTGGAGCTTTGTCCGCCAACTGGGCGGCACCTCCCTGCTCGTCTACTGGGTTCACACAGAGCTCGTCTACGGCCGCTGGTTCGGTTTCTGGAAGGAATCGCTCACCGTTCCGCAGACTGTGCTGATGGCTGCCTCCATCATCACGCTCATGATCGTCCTCAGTGTCGCCCGCACTGGCTGGAAGGGCGGACCCGGCTTCCACATCTGGTTCCGCCAGCAATGGAACGCCTGGCGCGCCATGACGCCCGATCAGGCAACCGGCGATTGATCGCAACTTCGCCGCAACTTGTACCCCTGCCTCGTCCGTCCATCCTGAGGAGGATCTCGCGCATGAGGAACCTGGATGCCTGCAAGTCCTAGAGATGGCTACAATTGGAAGGTGATCTCCCGCCTTTCGTGGCTCGTCCTTTGCGGTGCCTGTTCACTGTCCCTAGCAGCGCCCATGCCGCCACTGGTATGCCCGGCCGGCGCGCCCATCGGGAACGTGGACCTGCGGGTCATCTCCGCCGGCAACGCCGAACCGCTTCCCCTGCGCAACATCAACCGCGTGCAGGAAGGCGACCGCCTGCAGTACCGGCCCATTCTGCGCTCCTCCGAAGAACGAAAGGGCAAGGTCAGCATCGTCCTCGTCCCGGCCAATCGCGAGGCCACCGGCGGAAAACTGCTGATCCTGGAACCCAAGGACGCCAAGAAGGTTCAGGAATGGAATGTTCCCTGGCGCGTCGGCGTCGTCGCCTTCGTCTATGGCCCGTCCGGCCTGAACGAAGGCAAGATCAAGAACTTCCTGTCCCGCGACGATGAACTCGTAGCCCAGCTGGCCGACTACGCCGAAAAGACCGCGCAGACCGAAGCGCTCATCTCGGCCCTCTCTTCGCCGAACTCATCCTCGGCCCTGGTGCAGTCCGCCCTGCAGGGATTCTCGTCCCAGTTCAGCATCAACGTCCAGATCGACAAGAACGCGCCGCCCAACCAGCAGGCAATGGCTTTGTTTCGGACGCTGAATCCGGCCATCGCCAACTACGATCCCATCGCCCCGCGTGCCAGCCAGCAGGTGGGCCAGACCGCCAGCCTGGCTACCTCGGTGGCGGCCCTCTTCTTCGGCAGCCCCGTGGGACTCGCGGCCGGCGGGACCGCCATGGTCATGGAACTCCGGTCCATTGCTTTCCCCAAAGCCGAATTCCGTTCCCTGCTTTCGCAGACGATGCCCGGCGACGTGATGGGCCTCTGCGGTCGCATCGACCCCGCCGCCCCGCACACCAAAGTCGCCTACCTCTGGGCGGCCCGGCTGCCCAATCTGACCTTGCCGGAAGTCTACGTCAAGGAAGCCAACGTCCTCCCGCCCGGAGTCAAATCGCCCCTGCCGGTCACCGCCTCCGATGAGGAGTGGAAGTTCATCGACCGCGCCCGCACGTGGGCCCTGGAGCCTGAAACCGGCCCGTCGATTCCGGTCGCCGTGCACAAGCTCAACGATCCGAAGCAGCTGGAGATTGAGATGCCTTCCGGTCTGAAGCCGGGCAAGTACAAGCTGGCCGCTCGCTGGGATTGGGACCCCTTCCAGTTGCGCGGAGATATCATCATCCGGCCGCTGGCCGATTTCCAGTCGGCCCGGCTCACCCCGAGTTCCCAGGATCTCCTGGTCGCCCGGGCCGGTAAGGTGCCGCTTACGCTGGAAGGTTCCGATTTCGAATTCGTCAACAAGATCGAAGTCGTGAAGGTGAACGACAAATTCGCCTCGCCCTCGCCGGTTCCCTTCGTCCTGCCCAGCGGCATCCGCCGCGGGCCGCAGGACCACATGGACATCCAGCTCAACACGATCGATATGGATCCCGGGCCTTACCGGTTGCTGCTCTCCCAGGTCGACGGCCGCCCGCACTCCGTGCCCCTGCTCGTGCTCCCTGCCCCGCCGCAGATCGAAAACTTTCCGGTCACTCTCAGCCAGGGCACGGGCTATACCGAGTTCACCTTGCGCGGCCGCCGGCTCGACCTGATCACCGGCATCGAAGTCTCCCGGGGCAAGGCCGAACTGGCGCCGCCTTCTGCGGATCCCACGCTGCGGCGTGTCATCCTGCGCATGGCCACCGATATTGACGCCGGCACCAGCCTGGCTGTGCGGGCATTCACAAACGGCCGCACGGAGCCGCTCACCTTCGCCGATGCGGTGCGCATTGTCGGACCCCGGCCCCACATCAAGGAACTGCGCGTGTCCCAGTTACCGGCCACCGACGTTCAGCTCGATCGTGGCGAGCTGCCCAGTTCCGTCCTGCTCAGTAGCATGATCAAAGCCGATCACCTGCAATCGAACAGCGTCGTGAAGCTCACCTGCGCCCAGCCCAACTCGGCGGTCGTTACCCTCCGCCTGGGTGAACGCTCTGGCCAGATGAGCCTGCAGCAGCTTGCGCCGGGCCAGCTCTTCATGTCGTTCGACACGGGCGTGTGGCTCAACGGCTGCGTGCTGGGCGCCACCATCCTGAACGGCAACGAGAGCGAATCCGATGTCTATGAGATCGGCCGCGTCGTGCGACTGCCGCGCGTCGAGTCGCTGACCGTCTCCACGGAAGGGCTGGCCCCCGGAGCCACCCTTTCCGGCCAGAACCTGGAGACGATCGAGAAGGCCGGCTGGAATGACAAAGACGGAGTAGCTGTCCCCGGACTACCGCTCACGGTAGACGGCGAAATGCACAAACAAACGCTGGACATCCCTCTGCCACCCCCAACGCCGGAACAAACCCAGCTTTTCGTCTGGCTGCGCGGCGAGGAGAAAGCGCGGCCCACGCGCATCCGGCCGCCTGTTCAGCCCGCGAAGCCGCCCCAGGCGGCCCAAACGCCTCCGCCCCCAGCCCAGCAGGCACAGACGCAATCACTCAAACACGAACAGCCCGACCAGTAACCCGGGTCAGAACTTCCCTGCCTTCCTGTAGGGCCCTGCGGTCCCGTTCGGCAGCACTGTCGTCTCGTCCGTCCGCGACTGGCCCAACTGATGCGGCGTCAGTTCGCGCGCTCCCCGCAGGTTCGCGCCCCGGAAGTCCGTCCCAAAGGTCCTGGCATTCTGGAATCGCGCCCCTTCCAGCCGGCTGCCGTGAAAGACGCACCCGCCCAGATCGGTATCGCGCAGGTCCGCCCCGCGCAAACTGCACCCGTGGAATGACGTGCCCCGCAGCGAGGTCTGCGCCAGCCGGATACTGTCCAGCAGGCAGTGGTCAAAGGAACAGCACTCCAGCTTCGACCCCGTGAAGTTCGCCCCCAGTGCGCGCGTATCGCGGAAGCGGCAGAATTGCAGGGATGCCCTGTAGAACAGCGCCTCCTCCAGATCGCTCTCCACAAACGCGCACTCGATCAGCGAGATATGATGCAGCGATGCCTGCCGGAGCACGCACTGCGTGAAATCGCACCGCGACAATCGAGCCTCGAGCCAGCGCGACCCGGGCGCCTTCACCTGCTGCAGGCTGGCCGTCTGCATCTCCGCCTCGCACAGGTTCGCCGCCGACAGACTCGCATCGTTCAGTCGCGACTTCAGCCATATGCTGCCCGTGAGGTCAGAGGACGACAGATTCGACATCGATAGGTCGCACTCTTCAAATTCCACCCGCGCCAGGTTGGCGCCATTGAAGTCCGATCCCGGCATCTCCAGATGCCGGAAGATGGCCGAGCGCATTCGCACCAGCGGAGCCTGCAGATGGACCAGATTCAGATGCTCCAGCACGGCGCGCGTCCCACCAGGCCGCTGTTCCAGCCAAAGCTCGTGCGGCCCCAAAGCCTGTTGCCACAGTTCCATCGACACCGGCCTGCCTTCCTCCCCCGTGCTTTTTCCTTCGATTCTCAATGGCATGCAAATTGCTCATCGGTATCAAGCCGTACTTATTGAACTCTTCTCGCAAAAACCCACATGAAGAACTGGTTATCCGCGTATGAAGCCCGCCGCCGCACTGCCGCCCAGGCTCTGGAAGCCGTGGAATCGGGCCAGCGTGTCTTTGTTCACATGGGCGCCGCCGCGCCCCTGCCCCTGCTGGACGCGCTCTGCAGCCACGCCCACAGGCTCCGGGACGTCGAGGTGCTGCATTGCATCACCATCGGCAATGCACCCTATACGGACCCCGGCTACTGCGGCAACTTCCGCCACAACGCCCTCTTCATCAGCGGCAACACACGCTGCGCCGTCCAACAGGGCCGCGGCGACTACATCCCCGTCTTCCTGCACGAGATCGAAGGGCTCTTTACCAGCGGAGCCCTGCCCCTCGACGTCGCCCTCATCCAGTGCACCCCGCCGGACCGTTTCGGCTACATGAGCCTCGGCACCGGCATCGACATCTCCCTCACGGCCGCCCGCCAGGCCCGCCACCTCATCGTCCAGGTCAACCCCCGCCTGCCGCGCACCTGCGGCGACACGATGATCCACGTGGACGAGTGCCATACCATCGTGGAAACTACCCACGAGCTGCCGGAGTTTCTGCAGGGTGAAGTCACGCAGGCCCACCGCGCCATCGCCAGCCACGTCTCGGCTCTGATCCCCGATGGAGCCACCATCCAGATCGGGGTCGGGGGCATCCCGGAGGCGGTCCTCGCCAGCCTGTCGAACCACAAGCACCTGGGCGTTCACACCGAGATGTTCAGCGACGGGATCATTCCGCTGTTCGAATCCGGAGTCATCACGAACGACCGCAAGACGCTGCACCCGCACAAGGCCGTGACCAGCTTCGTCCTGGGCACCCGCGCCCTCTACGATTACATCGACAACAACCCGGTCTTCGAATTCCTCACCAACCGCTACACGAATGATCCTTACGTGATTGGCCAGAATGACCGGATGGTGGCTGTGAATGCGGCCCTGGAAATCGACCTTTCGGGCCAGGTCTGCTCGGACTCCATTGGCTCCGTTCCGTTCAGCGGAGTCGGCGGCCAGGTCGATTTCATACGCGGCGCCGCGCGCTCCAAAGGCGGGGTCCCGATCATCGCCCTGCCGGCCACGGCCAAGAACGGAGCGCTTTCGCGCATCGTGCCGCGCCTGAAGCCCGGAGCCGGGGTCGTGACTTCACGCGCCGACGTCCACTGGGTGGCCACCGAGTTTGGCGCCGTGAACCTGCACGGGCGCAACCTGCGCCAGCGCGCCGAAGCGCTGATAGGAATCGCCGATCCCAGGTTCCAGGCGGAACTGGAACGCGAGGCGGCAGTGCTGTTTCAGAAATCCTAGACGCTCACGACCGGGCAGCACGACTGGCGGATGATGGAGTAGGCATTCGCCCGCAGCCGGCCGAAGACGCCAGCGGCGGAACCGCGTCCAATCACCAGCACATCCGCCTTCGACTCCTGCGCCAGTTCGCACACGGTGGATGCCGTCTCTCCACAGGCGATCGACAGCGGAGCCTCGATCCCCACGCGGCTCATCAGTTCCGCCGCCTCTTCCCGGACTGAGGCTTCCATGTGCTTCTGCCAGTTCGGATCGAAGTACTCGCCGGCATACCCTTCCAGGTTCGGTGTGGCGTGCAGCACATGCAATTCCGCGTTGGCCAGTTCGGCAAACCGTTTGCCCCACATCAGAGCGCGCTCGCTCTGCGGACCCAGGTCAATGGCCACCGCAACGCGCCGCCATTTCAGGGCGTCCACGGCCTCGCATTCCAGGTGCACGCCGGTCCACACGGGGCAATCCGCGTCGTGCAGCACTTTCGCGGTGACCGACCCCAGGATGAACCGCCGGAAGGTGCCGTAGCCATGCGTCGGCATCACGATCAGGCCCGCGCCGCGTTCGTGCGCCAGCCTGATGATCTCCGTCGCCGGATCCCCTTCCTTCAGCAATCGTTCCGCCGAACCCGGGGGCAGTTCGTCGGTCAGGAACGACTTCAAGTCCTGCTCTGCCTGTTCCACCCGATTCCGGAACAGGTCTTCCAGAACGCTGCCGCCCACTTCCATCGCTCCGAACTCGTAGTGCGGAGCAGGTAGAACATGCAGCAGCGTCACCTTGCTTCCGAAGCGGCGCTGCATGGCTTCGGCATAGCGCGCCGCTCCTTCGCTTTTCTCTGAAAAATCGACCGGAACAACAACATCGCCGAGCGGCATACCACGCCTCCCTGCTTCTTAATGACCCACCGCTTTGGGCTTGTCAAGCCCCAGATCCGCCAGTACCTTGGGTGATTCCTCGTCCTGAGCCAGAGTCTTGTGGCAGGTATCGCAATCCTGCGGGATTGTGCGATTGCCCTTGGTGGAGGGACGCTCGTCGTGGCAGCGGAAACAGCCGTCGAAATCCGTGTGCCCGAGGTTCACGGGATAGGCGCCCCACTGCACATTCATCTCGGGGAAGACGCTGCGGCTGAAAACGCCCAGCACCGCTTTGGCGCTGCTTTCCACGGCCGCGTTGCGGCTGCTCCATACCTGCGGATAGTTCTTTTCGTAATACGCCTTGAACTTCGCAGGAATATCCCGCTCGGACGCTTCCGTCGTGGCGTACTTTGCCTTCAGGACCTCGAGCGAAATCTTGCGCACATAAGGCAGGTCCCGGTCGATGTCGCCGGCCGCCAGAGCCCGGTTCACGCCGCGCTCCGCCAGTTCGTAGGTATGCGACGGACGGTTGTGGCAGTCCATGCAATCCATCGTCCGCACATCCATGTCGCCTGGGCCGTCGGCCTTGTAGCCATCCGCCTTGAAGGTGAACGTCTGTCCGTCCTTGCCGGTGTACTCCACCCACGGAATCTTCTGCCGCTGTTTGTCGCTATGCGCGTAGCGCACTTTGACGCCAGGGCCCATATGAGCGCCGTGGATGCCCTCATATCCGTTGCCGCCGCCGATGTGCATGAGGAGGACCGACTTCGTCCACTTGGATTTCTCGTCGTCGGAGAAGTTATTGAACACCCGGATCCGGTCGCCGCCGAATTTCTGCGGCCAGTGGCAGACTTCGCACGTTTCGCGCGCCGGCCGCAGGTTCTCGATGGGCGTGGGAATCGGCCGCGGATACAGATTTAAGGTGACCGAAATCACCTGCCAGGAACCGGAAATCTTGCTCTTCACAAACCAGTTCGCACCGGGGCCGATATGGCAGGATACGCATTCCACGCGCGAGTGGGGCGAATTCTGGTAGGCCGTGAACTCGGGCTTCATCACTACGTGGCATGTCTGCCCGCAGAAGTTCACGCTCTCCATGTAGCTGACGGCCTTATAGGTGAGTTGTCCGCCGATGATGACATTCGCCAGGGTGGTCGCGCCGAGGAACGCGAGCAGGCGGCGGAAGCGCGGGTTGCTGAAATCCAGCGGAGGAAACACGTCCGGCAGACGGCCCTTGTTGCGTTTCTTAAACCACCACACGCCGACCGGAATCAGACCCAGGCTGAGGAAAAACACGCCCGGCAGCACCAT
>JAFKEE010000021.1:31948-367705 GCA_017307505.1 Acidobacteriota bacterium
CATGAACTGCAGAATGCCGATGTAGGGATCCGGAGAGTGCCCGCGCAGGGAACTCGGCAGAAGAAACAGCCACAGGATGCCGGACGTCGTGACCAGGATCACGCCAATCAGGCTGATCCAATTGCTGGCCAGATAGACGATGGGCGCCAACCATTCTTTCAGTTTCATAGGACCTTGTTAGCTTACTCGCTTTTTCTCTTCAGTAGAGCAGGCTCAATGGCCGTGCTTCTTGTCATTTTCAGGACGCGGGCTGTAGCCGGTGAGCCACGCCGGATCCATCGGGTAAACATCCGGGTCGAAGATTACCGAGTAGAAGTGCCAGACAAAGATGGCCAGGGTCGCCAGCACCGCTTCAAAGAAGTGCACCGACCTGGCAAAATCGATCCAAAGTTTGGGCAGGAACTTCATCGTCCAGTTGTTGGCCCACAGCAGGACGCCGGTCGCCGCCATCACAATCGTGCCCCAGACCAGGGCCCAGTATTCGATCTTCTCGATGTAGGAATGCGAGGACTGATAGGGCTTCTCCTTGCGCATGCCCAGGCGCCACAGCGTGCCTTCCACCATCTCGCGCAGGTCGCCCACCACCGGCAGGAACTCTTTCCAGTGGTCCCGCAGCCGGCGGCTGACAAACAAGGTGACGATGTGCAGAATCGAGGTCAGCACCAGCACGGCGCCGGCTGTTCTGTGCACCACGCCGCGCACCGGGTAAGCTTTCTCCCAGGCCAGCGTCGGGCGAGCCCACCAGGAATCGGGGAAATGGAGCGCAAAGCCCGTGTAGGCCAGTGTAATGAAACTCACGGCCAGCAACAGGTGTTGGATCCGCTCCCACTTGTACATCCGCTCGTGCCTGGGCTGCTCCGGCCGCAGCATCTGCAGCGGGATCATCCGGCCCTGGAACCGCATCCGCATCGTCTTGACGATGAAATCGCCGCCGTGGTGCAGCAGCATGAAGCCGATGGTGCCGGGGATTATCAGGACATAAAAGAACTGCGCATACTGCAGCGGCAGCGGCGCGGTCTGCCCCTGTACCTCGTGGATGCTGCCGATCACAAAGCGCGAACCGGCGCCCGGGTGGCAGGCTCCGCAGGTGGTGGCCAGGTTCTTGGCATTGGTCCGCGACTTGGGATTGTCCGAAGGCAGGATGTCATGGAAGCCATGGCAGGACGAGCAGTCCGCCACACTCTGGTTGCCGGCTTTCAGCGCCAGGCCATGGAAGCTGTCGTTAAAGGAGGTGATCCGATCCAGCGGCAGGCCGAAGCGGGACATCAGGCGCACATCGCCGTGGCAGCGTCCACAGGTGTCGGGGACACTACTTGAGAAAACGGTGGACTTTGGGTTGTCCGGCTTGAGGATCTTGTGGCCGCCATGGCAATCCGTACATACGGGGGCATCTTTTACGCCCGCCGCCACGGCTTTGCCGTGCACGCTGGCATTGAACTGGGCCGCTTCCTTCTCGTGGCACATGCCGCAGGTTTCCGGCACGCTCTTGTGGAAGGCTTCGGAGAGGGCGGGGGTCAATTCGTGGACGCCGCCGTGGCAGGTGGAGCACTCCGGAGCTGACCCGTTGCCCTTCTTCATCTGCTGTGCGTGTTCGCTCTGGGAATAGTCGCTGGCCGGCTGTTCGTGACAGGTGTTGCAGGCCGGCTTGGGCAGATTCTCAGGGTGCGGATACTGGTCGTGCTTCAGGTGGCAGGAGGAGCAGGCCACCTTGCTATGCGCCGACTTGTCCAGCTTCGCGCCCTGGTCGTGGCAATCCAGACAAACCGTGTTGGGACTGGTTGGCGCCGGAACGGGCTTCTGGCCCGCCCACAGCCCGGCAGCCGCCAGACACAACACGACACGTAGTATGAAAACGGGTATCCCCAGTCGCATGAACTTATCCTTCATCGCGGGCGCAAACGAACCCCTCTCCGCCGCGCTGGCGATCTTCAACCCAAATCAGAAATCAGTCAATGCAGGCCGGCAGCCATGCGGCCGCCGGCCCGCAGTCGAGGGATTAGCCTAAGCCAGCCTTGGAGGTGGCGTCCCACACCTGCATCCCGTACAGGATGATTAGGGCGAGTCCGCTCACCGCCAGAACCACAGTGAGGATCTTGCCCCACTTGTCGATGGATTCCAGCCTCTTTGCGGTGTTCACCTGCTGATCGATTGCACCGGTAGTCGCACCCAGGTGGATTGAGTCGTCCTCATTGGCAGTGACGCTCCTTCTCATGAGCGCCAAGGACAGAACAATGACACCTAGTACAGCCCAGGCAATCGCGAATGGCAATAGGTTCATGATCGTATCTCCTTTACAGCAACTGCGGACAGCCCGTCGTCAATGATCGCTCCGGCTACCCGCCGACTTCGGTCTCGTCGTCCCCGTGCGCAAACACGCGGCCAGCACAGCCAGCACCACCGTGTTCAGCGGATCCTGCTCAGAAAGCACGGAGTTCACACCCGCTTCCCAGGCTTCCCGGAGATGCCCGGCATCATTCCTGGTGATCAAAACTATGCGCTCCGGATGGGCCAGCGGCGGCGTCATGGCTCCAAACCGCTCACCATCCATCACCACTACACACGCAGACTCGAAATCGGGACATTCCACGCAGTGCACCGGCACATGCGTGCTGCGCGCCAGCATGGAGCGCAAGGCATCAGCCCTCGCTGCGTCGCACATCGTTACTTGAATGGATCCCATAGTTCCCGCCTGCTCTTTCGCCTCGCTCCGGCTGGCCTATCCGCGGCAATCGCGATTCTCGTCTCCAAAACTGTCTCCGTCCGGCCTGGTCGCCGGCTCCCGGTTCCTTTCCACTCCAGCGGCATTCCGGCAGCTTCCGCCGCCGTCCGAAGCCGATCTACAGCTCCGTTACACCCAATTCGTTCAACAACTCGCTTTCACACCTGCAATCAAGAGGCCAATGCCAGGAACAGAAGCAGACCCGCATATCTTTATTTCAATGTTCCACTTACGAGCCTCCTTCCTCGCGCATTCCCCCACCGGCGCAGGGGATCGATGGGGCAATTCCCCCACTTATCTGCGTGGGTGCCTTCCATCTCCCCCTCAAGAGCCATACAATGGGTTTTCACAGGGGCATATGGCCAAACTTACGGCAACCTGGCAAAACGCAAACGTTCTGACCCACGTATTCGATCAGCTCTCGGACGCTTTGGTGCTCTACGACACCAACCACCTCATCACCGGGGTAAACGCCGCAGCCGAGAAACTCTTCGGGATGAGTGCGGAAGAACTGGTGGGCAAAGACTGTCATGAGATGTTCCGCTGCCAGGACTGCGAACCAGGCTGTGGCATGCACACCGGCCTGATTCAACCCTCCAACGGGAACTCCACCGTCCGGCTCCACACGCAGAACGGAATGGAGCGGCTTGTCGTCATCCGCACCAGCCAGATCCACAACGCCGAGGGAGAACTGGAAGGCGCCGTCGCCGCCATCAAGGACGTCACCGCCGAGGTTGAGCCGCAGAAGCGCGAGATCATCTGCGAATCTCCGGCGATGCTCGACATGATGCACTTCGTCCGCCGCGTGGCCATCAGCGAAGCGACCACCATTCTGTTGGAAGGGGAGAACGGCGTCGGCAAGGACCTCATCGCCAAGACGCTGCACTACCAGAGCACCCGTCAGGCCGAACCCTTCATCGCCATCAACTGCGCCGCCATCCCCGATACCCTACTCGAAAGTGAACTTTTCGGCTACGAGAAAGGCGCGTTCACCGATGCCCGGGCCCAGAAGAAGGGGATCTTCGAACTCGCCGACAAAGGGACGCTCTTTCTGGACGAAATTGGCGAGATTCCGCTCATGCTGCAGGCCAAACTGCTGCGCGTGCTGGAGGAGCAGAGTTTCCGCCGCCTGGGCGGCCTGAAGGACATCAAGCTGGAATTGCGTGTGGTGGCTGCTACGAACAAGAATCTGCGCGAAGCCGTCAAGGAAGGTGCTTTCCGGCAGGACCTTTTCTTTCGTCTGAACGTGATCCACATCACGATTCCGCCGCTGCGGGAACGGCCGGAGGACGTCCCTCCGCTGGCCAACTTCTTCCTGCAGCACTACAACAAGAAGTTCAAGCGCCACATGGACGGCATCGCCCCCGACGCCATGCGCCTGCTGATCACGCACGACTGGCCGGGCAACGTCCGCGAGCTGCGGAATGCGATTGAGCGCGCCATGATTCTGGAGGATTCCAGCTACATCACCGCGCCGAGCCTGCCGATGAGCGTCAGCCACAGCAACGCGGTCGCGGCGGCCGCCGCCCCGGCCACGTTCACGCCTGGGTTCCCGGACGAAGGCATCTCGCTGGAAGACAGTGAGCGCCGCCTGCTCATCTCCGCGCTGGAGAAGACCAGCGGGAATCAGACCCAGGCTGCGCGCCTGCTGCGGATCACCCGCGATACGTTGCGGTACAAGATGAAGAAGTTCGACCTGCGCTAAGCCGCGGAGTCCTCAAACGAGGGCCATCTCCAGATTGCGCTGGACCAGATCGAAGAAGCATCCGGTGTCAACATTGAGCGCGACGCGGTGGGTGGAGCCTGCCCCCAAGGTGGTGCGGCCGCGCTCGGGCCCCGTGCCCGTTTCCACGCTCACCGTCCCCAGTTGGGTCTCATACAGTTCCGGCGATTCCAGATAGGCCAGGACGTTCGGATCGTGCAACGGTCCGCCCGCTGTTCCGCAGCGGGCCCTCGTCCAGGCGCCGTAGGCTCGCAAGGTCGCTTCCAGGCCGGCACCCCAGGATTCCAGGCCCGCGATCCGCAGGAGGCGGTCCTCGGTCACCAGGGTCCGGTGCGAGGTATCCAGCGGGATAAACACCAGCTCCAGGCCGCTGGCGGCGACAATTTGCGCGGCCTCGGCATCGGCCCAGATGTTGAACTCGGCCCACTCGGTGACATTGCCCTGCGACGACAGTACCCCGCCCTGCCCCTGAACGGAGTAGGTGCCAAAGCCGCCGCCCATGATCACCACGGAGCCTAGCAGCTCCACAATCCCGGGGTCCATCCTGAGGGCCAGCGCGACGTTCGTCAACGGGCCCAGACACGCCAGGCGCAGGCTGCGCGGCGGACACTTTCGCGCCACCCGGCATAGGTATTCCGCCGCGGTACAGCGCCCGGGTTCGGCCTGCGGAGCGGGCAACGCCAGGCCGTGGAGCCCGTCATCCCCATGCACCTCGGAGGCGGTCCGCAACGGGACCGAAAGGGGTCCTTCCGCGCCGGCATAAACCGGCACATCCGGCCGTCCCGCCATGGCCAGAATGCCCAGAGCGTTGCGTGTGACTTGTGCCAGGCCGACGTTGCCGCCGATGGTCGTCAGAGCTTTTACATGGACCCGCCTGGACCCGAGGGCGGCGAGAATGGCGAACATGTCATCCACACCAGGATCCGTGTCAATGATCACGGAATCGTATTGTTCGTTCATTGGACCGTTAGAACTCCCAGATCGCCGTCTTGTCCGGGCGTAGTGTCAGCACGGAGCGGGCCCCAAACCGCAACGTCATCCTCTCCGCCGGAGCCTTTCTCAACCGGAACGAGACACTGCGCAGTCCGTGAGGACCTGCACCCATCGGCAGGAACCGGATCGTCACCGCCGGTTTCAGTTGCTCCATCCAGTGCATCATGCGCTCCATCTCGTCCGCCGGCAGAGCCAGTGTAAGCCCCGTCACATCATCCAGATAAGGGTCCTGCGGCGTCTGCGCCAGAACGCTTTTATAGCGCTTGAGCACCTCGGCGCGAGTGACTCCTTGGCCGGCGCCGCCTTCCGGTCTCCATTGCTCGAGGAACTCGGGCGTGTACTCCATGACCCACGACTCCAAACCCTTGGCGAGTTGCGGCACCGGGCTTAGCCGGTAGAACCAGGGGATCTGCCGGTCCTTCCAGCCCCGAGTGATCAGATCCCGGTGCGCCCCTTCGACGGACGGCATGGCGCCCACGGCATCCACGCCGAACGCCACGGCGGTCTCCCCCACGGCCCGTTTTTCCTGAGCCGAATCGAAGAACTCGAAGTAGGTCCTGGTGCCGTAGAAATAGATGCCCGTATAGCTGCGGTCCGCGCGCACCGTCGTCCTCTTCTCGAAGGCTGCAAACTCCTGTTTCAAAAAGGTGTTCTGCTCAATGGCAGCGTATGTGACCGAATCAACGGTGACATAGAAGTGGTTCAACTCTATCGCACTTTGGGCCATTGCAGTTGTCATGGTGAGGATCAATAGATAGGGCTTAGTTAGAAGATTCATTGTATCTTTATGCACACTTCACTGGCACACGAACCTGTCCATCTTAAAATGGATTCATGCCTAGATTGCTTCAACTCGCTCTTGGTGTGTTTACACTCACCGGAGTACTCTTCGCCCAGTCCGAGGCCGGTGGGGCAACCGTCACCGGCACCGTGACTGATCCCAGTGGAGCCGCCGTAACGGGCGCAAAGGTGACACTGAACAGCGACCAGACCGGTTTTACCCGCGTCTTCGAAACCAACGCCAGCGGTCTCTACAACTTTGTACGTGTCCCAGTGGGGCGGTATAACCTGACAATCGATCATTCCGGCTTCAAGAGCGTCAAACGCACCGACATCGAGCTTGCGGTCGGCGCCGTGGTCACGATTGACGCCGCGCTCACTGTCGGATCCACTTCCGAGAGCATCACGGTCAGCGGCGACCTGCCGCTGGTCGAGACGACGCGCTCGCAGACCTCGACGAACGTGGACGAGCGGGCCGTCAAGGATCTGCCGATCAATGGCCGCAACTTCCTGGACTTCACTCTTTTGACGCCAGGCGTCAACCGCGACACGCGCGGCGGCGACCTCACCTTCGGCGGCCAGCGCGGCACAGCCAACAGCCTGCTGGTGGACGGCATGGACTCCAACAACCTGTTCTTCGGACAAAGCTCCGGCCGGGCGGGCGTGCGCAATCCATACTCCTTCTCGCAGGATGCCGTCGAGGAGTTCCAGGTGAACACCAACGGCTTCGCCGCCGAGATCGGCCGCGCCGGCGGCGGTGTGATCAACGTGGTGACGAAGTCGGGCACCAACACCTTCCACGGCAATGCTTTCGAGTTCTTCCGCGACCGCGAACTGAACGCCAATACCTTCATCAACAAGTCGCGCGGAATCGTTCGCCAGCCCTACCACTACAATCAGTTTGGTGGTACGGTGGGCGGCCCCATCAAGAAGGACAAGATCTTCTTCTTCCTCAGCTATGACGGCCAGCGGAACCTGAATCCGAATCCGGTGTTCTTCAACTTCACGGTCCCCACCGATTCCCTGTCCCAGGCCGGCGCCGCCGAACTATCCAAGTACCTGACGCCCTACACCACCGGCTACCGCAACGACATCGGCCTGGCTAAGCTGGACTGGAACCTCTCGAACACCCAGCGCCTGAGTGTCCGTGCCAACATCCACCGTTTCACGGGCCTCAATTTCGAGAACGGCGGCAACCAGAGCGCCCAGGAGCACACCGGCAACTCGCTGGTTTCCACCAACAGCCTGGCTGTGAACTACAGCAAGGTGTTCGGCTCCGCGGTGGTCTTCGATTCCCGCTTCAACTGGGTGAAGGATGACGAACCCGGCGAAGCCAACTCCACGGCGCCGGAGACTGTCGTCAACCAGAGCGGCGGCAGCTTCACCTTTGGCCGCAACAACTTCTCGCCCCGCTACACCAACTCGAAGCGCTACCAGTTCATTGAGTCCGTCAGCTATCTGCGCGGCAAGCACGCCTACAAGATTGGCGGCGACCTGAACTTCGAGCAGATCGACAACTTCTTCCCGGGCAACTTCTCCGGCGTTTACCGCTTCAACAGCCTGGCCGATTTCGCGGCGCGCAAGCCGTTCCAGTTCACGCAAGGCTTTGCAGGCGCCGGCACCGACGGGCCGCTCACCAAGCCGAACATTAAGGAATTCGCCTTCTTCGTTCAGGATGCGTGGCGCGTGACGGACCGGCTGACGCTGAACTACGGCTACCGCTACGACATTGCGTCCTATGCGCAGCCCAAGGTGTTGAACCCGGATGCCGGGCTCGCCGCCCAGGGTCTGGCCACGAACCGGATCAACACGGACACGAACAACCACGCACCCCGCTTCGGCTTCGCCTACCGGCTGGACGAGAAGGGCCGCCAGCTGGTGCGCGGCGGCTACGGAATCTTCTACTCCCGCACGCCGTCCATCCTCACCGGCACGGCGATGTCCCAGAACGGCATCCAGGTGCAGACCTACACGCTCAGCGCGAATCTGCCCACCTATCCGAACATCCTTTCGGCTCCGCCCACGGTTTCGCGCACGCCCGACATTTACGTCGTTGCGCCGAACTTTGCGTCGCCGCTTACCGCCCAGTGGAACTTTAACTATGAAGTCCAGTTAAGCAAGGACTACGCCGTGACCTTCGGCTATCTGGGCCTGCACGGCTACCACCTGTCCCGCACGCGCGACATCAACCTGTTCCCGCTGTTTGCCGATACGGCCACGTACGCCAACGGCACGCCCACCGTCATCTACACCCGCCTGGCGAACCGCCCCAACCCGAACTTCGGCCGCATCAGCCTGTTCGACTCGGGCGCCGACTCCACATACCATGGTGGGTTCGTTCAGGGCACCAAGCGCTTCTCCCGCAACTTCCAGTTGCTGGCCAGCTACACGTTCTCCAAGGTCATCGACACCGTGCCGGACGCCACCAGCGTCGTTGTGGGCAGCGATGACGCGAAGGTGGCCCTGGATACCCTGAACCCGAACAACGATCGCGCACTGGGCGACACAAACGTCCGGCACCGCTTCGTGGCGTCCGGGGTGTGGGACCTGAACTACTTCCAGCGCTACAACAACGCGTTTGCCCACTACGTGCTGAACGGCTGGCAGCTTTCGGGGATCTTCAACGCCCGCAGCGGCCAGCCCTACTCGGCCACGGTCGGCGGCAATGCGGATATCAACCGCGACGGCAACACCCGCAACGACCGCGCTCCGCTGACGGGCCGCAACATCTACACGCTGCCCAGCGTGTATACGCTGGATGCCCGTGTCACCAAGCTCGTTCCGCTGTGGAAGGAAACCGTCCGCCTGCGGCTGGTGGGCGAGGCGTTCAACCTGGCGAACCGCGCCAATGTAGCCAACGTCAACCGCACCCCGTTCAACTACAACTCCACCACCAAGGTCTTCTCCCCGGTGGCAATCTTCGGCACCGCCTCGGCGGCGGCCGATCCGCGCATCCTGCAGATCGCGGCCAAGATCGAGTTCTAGTTCCCCCTCCCTCTGCACGCAAAAAGGCCGGGCTCAATGCCCGGCCTTTTTCGTTGATGCTTCGATCCAGTTTAGCTGGCGGTCTTTTTCGGGTCCGCACTCACGGAGGAGTAGCGCCCGGGCAGGATCGAGAAGTACTCCGAGAAGCGCTTCTTCGTCGTGGTGTCGACCTCGACAGACTTCTTTTCCAGAATCGCATTGGCCAGATTGATGAACTGTTTGCCCAGTTCGGTGGTCTGGTCGACGGCCCGGCCCGACTGCAGGGCACGATGAACGCCCTGGTAGTCGTTTGAGAAGTTCATCATCACGGGGACGCCCAGCAGATCCTCGATCTGCGCGGGGCTCACCACGCTGCGTTTATGGCCGCGGTTCAACAGCACGCTGACGCGGTCACCCAGTTCCAGGCTATTGAGGAAATTGAACTTTTCGCGAGCCAGGTGGAGGGATGGGATCTCCGGCGTCACCACCAGGAAGATCCGCTTCGCTTCGTGCATGATTTCGAGCGAATAGCGTTCCAGGTTGCCGGACAGGTCCACGCAGATGGCGCGGTAGTGCCGGCGGGCGAACTCGAGCAGATTCCGGACCTGGGAGGACTCGATGCGGAAGTCGGGATTCAGCCGTCCGGAGTGCAGGACATCCATCTGGCCGACGCGGGTGACCAGTTGCGGCCACAGGGATTCGTCCAGGCTGTGGGCGTTTTCGGCAGCTTCCACCACGGAGTGCGCATTGTTCAGCTTCAGCATGAAGCCGATGATGCCGGAGGTCAGGTCCATATCCAGAAGCAGGACGCCTGTCTCCGGATTGCGCGACAACGCCACCGCGGCGTTGAGCGCGACGGTTGAGGTACCTACACCCTGTTTCGAAGGTAAAAACGCGAAGAGCTGGTCCGTGGCATTCACAGCGGCAGGACGCTTCTGTGCCAACTCGTCCACACGGGCCAAGGTTTCGTAGATTGCCTGACGGGCGAACGGCAGGGAGAGGAACTCGCGGATGCCCGCCCGCATGATGTCCAACAGGACCTGGGGGTCGGTCGAACGATGCACCGCGACCAATTGCAGGCCTGGGAATTCCCTATCGACAAGACGGATGATCTCTGTCGCCTGCGGCAGAGACTCGGTGCTGAGAAATACTACCTGCGGTGCATGCGCCCGGGCGAAACGCATGAATTCAAGTTCCGTCGGGTAACGGTCAAGATCACGAACCAAAACAATCTGGCCCGTCTCCGACAGAGCTTGTTCCAGCCGTTCCGCTAGATCGGAATCCGGACAGATGACAAGTCCCCTCAACATAGTCCTATATCCTAGATATCAAATTAGAGCGGATGCTCGACCACAACAATCGAACATAGACCCTAGCCCTGCTGCTCAAAGTGATACGCACTCTAAGGCTCAGCCTAAGGCCAATCCCGGACCATCCCGGCTGCAACCCAATCCTTCACACTCCACGGCGATTGCCGTAGATCAACACATGCAGCCTCGGACAGAACCGGTAGCCGTATTGCTTGCAGACCTCTACAAGCCATCCGGCGCGCTCATGCAGTCTATCGGCGGAAATCCCCTCGGGCATGAGGAGGATGCGCTCAGGAATCGCTCCAATTTCTGAGGCGATCTTTTGGACTTCCTCCAGGTCCCCTGGATCGGACACTACAAACTTTACCTGATAGTCAAAATTGGTGAGCAGCCGCCGGAGCACCTCTGGACGATATCTCAAGCGCTCGTGGCCGGCCGCGTAACGGCCGCCCTCCCGGTCCCAGGGAGTGGAATTCCGGAGCTTCGGGCTCACGCTCATGAGGTCGCAATCCACAGGCTGCCAGACGGTGCCCGCGGTCTCAATCGTGATGTGGCGGCCCAGATCGCGCAGACGGCGGGTGAGTTCCACCGTCTCGGCAAAGAGCATCGGTTCGCCGCCAGTGAGGACGATGTGGCGATAGCCCGGTTCCGCTTCCACCCTTTGAACCAGCGCCTCCAACGCCATTTCTTCGCCTTCCGGCTGCCAGGAAGTATAAGGAGTGTCGCACCAGGTACAGCGCAGATTGCAGCCGGAGACACGAAGGAACAGCGAAGGAACCCCGGTGAGGATTCCCTCCCCCTGGATGGTGGTGAAGATCTCAGAGACCTTCACCCGGCATACTCCAGCGGGTCCTGAAGCCCTGCTTCCCGGAACCCGGCCAGACGCAACTGGCATGAGTCGCAGTGCCCGCAGGGCTTGCCGCCGACGGGGTCGTAACAGCTATGCGTCAACCCGTAATCCACGCCTAATGAGACACCTAGCCGGATAATCTCAGCCTTTGAGAGACTGATCAGCGGGGTATGGATCTTGAGACGGCCGTGACCTTCCACGCCGGCCTTCGTCGCCAGATTGGCCATCTTTTCAAAGGCTTCGATATACTCCGGCCGGCAATCAGGATAGCCCGAGTAGTCGACCGCATTGACGCCGAGGTAGATGTCCGTGGCGCCCAGCACTTCGGCCCAAGCCAAGGCTATGGAGAGGAAGACGGTGTTCCTGGCCGGAACGTAGGTGATCGGGATTCCGGCCCCCATTTCGGCGGTCGGCCTGCCCTTGGGCACGTCAATATTGTCGGTCAAGGCAGAACCACCGAAGCTGCGGAGGTCTATCTTGATGACTTTGTGCGCCGCCGCGCCCAGAGCCCCGGAGACTCGCTTTGAGCATTCAAGCTCCACCTGATGTCTCTGCCCGTAATCATATGCGATTGTGTATACTTCAAAGCCATCGCGGCGCGCACAGGCGAGCGTCGTCGCCGAATCCAATCCGCCGCTCAACAGGCATACAGCCCTCATCGGCCAATCTCCTCCGGCAATCTTCGCGTCAGGACAAAACCCATGGCTGGGAACACCAGCAAGCCAAACAGCGCCACATGCAAAGAAGCATGGTCTGCAACCCAACCGGTGATGGGGATAAACAGCATGCCAGCCATGCCCCAGGCAAAACCCATCAACAGAGCGGACACAGTAGCCGCTTGAGATGGAACAAGCTGCTGCGCCACAACAACATTCACAGGAATAGTAAACAAAAGGATGAAGCCGCCAAGAATCAGGCTGGCCAGCCCGGCCGGACCGGGCACAAGGAAGAAGGCGGCCATGCAGGGGACTGACCAGAGGAAGGAATGGACGATGATCCGCTTCGCTCCGAAGCGCTCCGCCAGGTGTCCACCCAGGAATCCGCCCACCGCGCCGAAGCTCAAGTACAACGTGACCAAGTATGCTGTATCGTGAAGAGAGTAATGCCGTTCTCTGTTCAGGTACAGGATCAGGAACTGCCCGTAGGTCACCTGCACCACCGAGCGGAAGAATACGCCGAGATAGAGAATCGTCATGGGGCCGCGTACGGCACGGAGCGACGCCCAATCGAAGCTCCGAGCCTTGCGAGGTCCTTCCTCGCCCGGGGCCTTCACCAAAACCAGCATGATGGCACTAAGGAGAACGCCGGGGACCGAAGCCCAGACTAAGTGCTCGAAGCCGATGCGTTGGATCACTTCCTTGAAGAACGCTGGAGAGAGGGCCATCCCCAGGGTTCCGGCACTGATGAAGATCGCCATCCAGCCGCCCCGATCGCCGCGCATTCCGGCCGTGGACCAGGACGAACCTTGCGGATGGAAGGCGCTAACGCCGGCTCCGCCGAGCATCATGAGGACCAGCAGGGTGCCGTAACCGGGCGCCATGGTCGCGCCCAGAATGAACAATCCGGCCACAGCGGGCCCTAGACAGGAGAAGAGTTTCGACCGGTACCTATCCGAAAGGTAGCCGTAAATCGGCTGGGTGACTGAGGTGCTGAAGACCAAAAGGCCCCCAATGAGGCCTGCCTGGGACAGGTTCAGGCCGTAGCGAGCCACCAGAAAGGGCTGAAGAACCCCGATGGAGCCGGAGTAGATGTCCACCAGAAAATGGGCGAGCGAGAACAGAGCCAACGTGAGTGCTCCGGCACGAAGCCGGGACCACGATGACGCAACGGGCCATGTTCCGGTGCCTGCGCTCATCGGGAAAGGTGGGGTGAAATCTAAGTATAGCGGGGTGGGGCCCTCGCCCCCTCTTCTCAGGTTCCACCTGAGACCGGAATCTCCGTCATCGAGCCAGGCACCTCGCTACAATAGCCTCTGATGTCATTCTGGCGGGGTGCCGCGCTTTACGCCGCGCTGGTGCTGTTCTTCCTCATTGCTAACCGGGGGGCCTACAAAGGCTACTTTAACGACGACGACCTGGACAACCTGGTCCAGACCCGCGGCGCGGAGGTCACGCTCTTTGCAGAGGGCTTGGTCAGCCCCAAACTGTCGCCCACCAACTTCCGTCCCGTCGGCCACTTTTTCTACAAAGCGATGGGTCCGCTGGCCGGACTGCACTATACCCCCTACGTTGCTGTCCTGCAGACGGTTCACCTGCTGAACGTCCTGCTGCTTTGGTTCGTCCTCCGGCGGCTGGGCGCGCCGCCAGTTTCCGCCGCCGCCGGCGTCCTGTTCTACGCCTTCCACATGGCCTGCTTCGACGGCTATTGGAAGCCGATGTTTATCTTCGATGTCGGCTGTGCGGCGTTCCTGCTGATCAGTCTGCTGCTGTACCTGCGCGGCCACTGGCTGCTGGCGCTGATCCCGTTCTGGATTGCCTACAAGACAAAAGAGCCGGCGGTGATGCTGCCCGCTGTGCTGCTGCTGTACGAGTTCGTGCTCGGCGAGCGCCGCTGGAAGCGGGTGCTGCCGTACCTGGGCATCGCGGCGTTGTTTTCCGTCCAGGCGGTCCTCCAGAATCACGGGACCGACAACGACTACACGCTGCGGTTTACAGCTGCGGCGCTGTGGGCTACTTTCTCTTTCTATTCTTCCAAGGTCCTGCTGCTGCCCTATGCGGGGGCAGCGCTGCTGCTGTTGCTGCTGCGGCGGGACCGGCGTGTTCTCTTCGGGCTCGGAGCCCTGGTGATTCTGATGGGCCCGATGTGGTTCCTGCCCGGGCGACTGTTCGGCGTGTATCTGTACATCCCGCTGCTCGGGCTGGCCATCGCATTCGCGTTCCTGACGGAAAACTGGAAGCCGGCCTGGATCGCCCTCTTTTTTGCCGTGTGGATCCCGTGGAATTACTACTGGCTGAGGGAGCAGCGCCGGACGGCATTGACGATCGCCTTCGAGAACCGCCCGTATGTCGAGGCACTGGGCCAGTTCCTGCGGGGCGAGAAGAACCTGAACGCAGTCTTGTACGATGGCGGTCCATCGGGAATGCGCAATTGGGGCATCGAGGGGGCGATCCGCTGGTTCCTGCCCGATCCGGAGTTAAAGACCGGGCCTCTCGAGGATCAGCAGGCGCGGCAGTACCTCCAGTCGCCGCAGATGGCGCTCATCAGCTGGGATCCGATCAAGAAGCACCTGATCACCAGCACGCGCCACGAGGGGCAGGCGGATCCCGCCCAGATTGTCATGGCGACAGGCAATCCGGTCTGGCTGCTGGGCGATGGCTGGTATCCGCTGGAAAACGGCTTCCGGTGGATCAAGCCGACCGCGACGGCGCACCTCACCCACCCGGCGGCGGCGAAGGAGTTCTTCGTCCGGATCAACCTGGGTCCGGTCCAGTTCAAAGACCAGGGCCGCGTGGAACTGGAACTGTTCCTGGATGGACGATCGCAGGGCACACGCGTCTACGACCAGGTGGCCTGGCTGGAGCGCCGCTGGCCGGTGCCCTCCGATCTTCCGGCTACGGTGGAAGTCACCATCCGCTCTGTGAATCCGTATAATCCGACCAACGGCGACCCAAGAACGCTGGGCGCCGCCATTGCCGGCTTCGGCTTCGTCGAGTAACCGGGCCATCTCCGCCGAGGCCCTTTCCTTGTGGTAGCGTGGGGCCAGCCAGCCGTCGAATCGTCGCGCCCGGTGTAATGAAATCGAGGCTGGAAGCACAAACAGGAGAGGAGCATCACTTGTGCCAGCAAACATTCAAACCCGGGGTGGATTCGAAGTCTCCTGCCCGGACGGAGGCGACCGGCTGGTCGTCAAGAAGGGCGGGCTCGTTCAGCTGGAAATCGATTTGGGAGTACAGGGCATGAAAATTCAAACACCCGGCGACCTGCAGATCCAGGCAGGCGGCAGCCTTTCCATCCGGTCAGGAGGCAGTATGTCGGTGTCGTGCGGAGCGAACCTTTCCGCCGCGGTCGGTTCTTCCATGGACCTGACGGTTGGCGGTGCGGCCACGGTCACCGCCCGGTCGAACATGACCATGACGATCGGCAGCGCCATGAGCATCACGGCGGGCACCGCGCTGCAACTCACGGCGGGCAACCAGTTCAACCTGCTGGGGGGCCACACGGTGAATCTCAAGGGCGGCAACGATGTGGTGATCGACACCAAGAAGCTGTCCGCGAAGGTCGCCACGGACACAGTCATCGATACGAAGGAGTTCACGCTAAGGGCGGAGGGCAAGGCCTCGATCAAGGCAGGCGGAGAACTGGTGCTGAAGGGCAGCAAGCTCGTGCAGAACTGATGCGGCGAGGCGGCGCGGACCGTATGCCGCCTCGCGGGATTCCCGGCAGACAGTCTATTTCAGCAGTGCATCGATGGCGGCCTGCCCGATGGCTTCATCCACGGCGGAGGGTCCACCGCTAATGGCGATGGAGCCGATCAACTGGCCGTCCACTTTGATGGGCAGGCCACCCTGGTTCGGAAAGAACGAGGGGAAGGCGAGGGCGGCCACATTGCCGGCCTTGATGCTGTCGGCGGCCGATTTCGACGGGCTGCCATTGAGCGCGGCGTGGCGCGCCTTGCGTTGGGCCCACTCCAGCGTATTGATGGAAGCCGTATCCCCCTTCTGAAGGAAGAGGATATTGGCGCTGTCGTCCATGATGCAGATGGTGACGCTGACCTTCTGCTTCTCGGCCTCAGCCTCGGCGACAGCCACCAGCTTTTTCACGGCAGCGAGATTCAGGTACTTTTTCGACGGAAGATCCGCCCCGGAGGTGAGTGACATCGCCATCAAGCCTATCGCAACAAGTCGCAGCATGCGGAACAGACTATCACAGCAGCGCCGGATTGCAGCCGCTTTCCGTCAGGCCCTCGCGAGTCCCCTGCCCTACTTCTCCTCCCACATCCGAAAGGCGTGCTGATGCTTGGCCATGTCCACGCGCCGCCCACGGAACGTGACGCCCTCCATCTCGAGGCGGAAGCGTTGTTCCAGGGCGGCGTCCAGGTGCAGTTTGATCTCGCCACCGGCGCCCACGACGCGCTGCCAGGGCAGGCGCCCACCGGAGTGCCGGAGGATGCGCGCCACGAGGCGGGCGTACATGGGATAACCGGCCGCTCCGGCGATCTGAGAATAGGTGGCGACCTTGCCCTTGGGAATCGACCGGATCACGCGCAGGATGGCGGCATCGCGCTCCTCATTGGGCTTCTGAATCTCCTTCATCAGAGCCCGGACGATCTTTTCCTTGGGGATCCGTTGCATTCGCACTATTCTCGCATTGCAGAGAAAAAGGGGCCGCCCGCACCGGCAGGCAGCCCCTTTCCGCTCAGAACACCGAGGGCGCGCTAGACGCCCCAGCAGTAATCTTCGACAGCCTTCTCGATGGACTCGTCCTTGTCAGCGAGACGCATCAGTTCCAGGCGGATGGCGTCGACCAGTGCGTTCCAGGAGGCCTCGAGCACGTTGTCGCTGACGCCGACAGTAGCCCAGGAGCGGCGGTGATCGGACCATTCGACGAGCACGCGGACCTTCGAGGCGGTGCCCTTTTCGGTGGAGATCACGCGGACTTTATAGTCTGTCAGGCGGACACTGGCGATGGCAGGATAGGTAGCCGAGATGCACTGCCGCAGGCAGAGGTCGAGGGCGTTCATGGGGCCTTCGCCGGAGGCCGTCGCGGAGTGGATGGCTTCGTTGATGCGGAGGATGATGGTCGCGGTAGTTTCGGAGGGCCGGCTGCCGATCATGCGCGTACCCACTTCGAAGCTGACGACTTCGAAGAAGTGCATACCGGGCTGCAGGGCTTCGCGGACCAGAAGTTCAAAGGTCCCTTCGGCTGCTTCCAGTTCATAGCCGAGGTACTCCATCGTCTTCATGCGGTCGAGCAGTTCGCGCTTGGCGTCGTCCTTCAGGCGGTCGCCGAGGCCGTACTGCTGGAGCTTGTAGAGGATGTTGCCGCGTCCGCTGAGATCGCTAAGCAGGACGCGCTGGCGGTTGCCGACGACGGACGGGCGGATGTGTTCGTAGGTGATGGAGTCTTTCAGGACCGCACTGACGTGCACGCCACCTTTGTGGGCGAAGGCGCTGCGGCCGACGAAGGGCTGGCCCGCCGGAACAGGCAGGTTCGCCAGTTCGGCGATGTAGTGGGCGACGGAAGTGAGCGAGGTGAGCTTCTCCGGACCGATGGTGGAGTGGCCCAGCTTGGCTTCGAGATTGGCAATGACGCTGGACAGGTTCGCATTGCCGCAGCGTTCGCCGTACCCGTTCATGCAGCCCTGGACGTGGGTGACGCCCTGATCGACGGCGGCCATGGTGTTGGCGACGGCCAGGTCGCAGTCGTTGTGGCAGTGGATGCCCAGGACCCCATCAAAGCGTTCGCGGACGATGCTGACAATTTCGGCGAGGCGGTGTGTCAAAGTACCGCCGTTGGTATCGCACAGGCAGAGCACGTCGGCTCCGGCTTCCTTGGCGGCTTCGAGGGTGCTCAGCGCGTAGTCCGGGTTCGCCTGATAGCCGTCGAAGAAGTGCTCTGCGTCATAGACGACTTCCCGGCCGTGGTCCTTGAGGAAACGCACGGTGTCGGCGATGAGGGTGAGGTTCTCTTCGAGAGTGATGCCCAGGACGCGGGTAGCGTGGATATCCCAGGTCTTGCCAAAGATGCTGATGACCGGGGTTTCGGCCTCCAGCAGGGCGAGGACGTTGGCGTCTTTTTCCACCGGATTGCGGGCAAACCGGGTCGCCCCGAAGGCGGTGAGCTTGGCATGTTTCAGCTTCAGCTCACGCGCCTTCAGGAAGAACTCCTTGTCCTTCGGATTGGACATCGGCCAGCCGCCCTCAATGTAGTCGATACCCAGTTCGTCGAGCTTCTGGGTAATGAGCAGCTTGTCTTCCACGGAGAAAGACACGGCTTCGCCTTGCGTGCCGTCACGGAGGGTGGTGTCAAATGTCCAGATACGCATTGCAGTTTACTCTTCTACCTTCTTCTTCTTGAGGAAGGTCATCATGTCGCGCAACTCGGCGCCGACGGTTTCGATGCGCTGCTTGCGAGCGTTTTCGCGCATGGCCAGGAAGCCGGAGCGGCCGCTCTTGTTTTCCGCCATCCAGGTTTTGGCGAACTCGCCGGTCTGGATTTCGGAGAGGATCTTGCGCATTTCCGCACGGGTCTGATCGTTGATGATGCGCGGTCCGCGGGTGTAGTCACCGTACTCGGCCGTATCGGAGACCGAGTAGCGCATGTAGCTGAGGCCGCCCTCGTAGATGAGGTCGACGATGAGCTTGAGTTCGTGCAGGCACTCGAAGTAGGCGATTTCCGGCGCGTAGCCGGCTTCCACCAGGGTTTCGAAACCGGCGCGAATGAGTTCGGAAGCGCCACCGCAGAGCACGGCCTGCTCGCCGAAGAGGTCGGATTCGGTCTCTTCCTTGAAGGTGGTCTCGATGACACCAGCCTTGAGGGAGCCGAGGGCGAGGGCATAGGCGAGAGCGTTCTCATGGGCCTTGCCGGAGGCGTCCTGGGCGACGGCGATCAGCGCCGGAACGCCCTGGCCTTCCGTGAAGACTTCGCGGACGCGATGGCCGGGGGCCTTGGGCGCGATCATGGAGACGTCGACGCCGGCCGGAGGAGTAATGAAGCCGAAGTGGATGTTGAAGCCGTGGGCAAACATCAGCGTCTTGCCGGGCTTCATCGAGGGCGCGAGGTCGTTGTTGTAGAGGTCGGCCTGGATGTGGTCCGGGACGAGAACCATGATGACGTCGGCCTGGGCGCCGGCTTCGGCCGGGGTCACCACGGTGAGACCGGCGGATTCGGCCTTGGCCTTCGACTTCGAGGTGGGCGGCAAGCCCACAATCACGTTCACGCCGGAATCCCGCAGGTTCAGCGCGTGCGCGTGGCCCTGCGAGCCGTAGCCGACGATGGCCACTGTCTTGCCCGCGAGCGGAGCGAGCGAGCCGTCCTTCTCATAGAAACGATTTGCCATAACGAATACTCAGATTCCTTTCCAATTCAAAACCAGGGGACTCTCGGCGGTTCCGCGTCCGTGGGACCGGCCGCACCCTAAGGAGGGCAGCGGCCGTCCCGCAGCGGAACCATCCCCGCTAAGCCTGTGCCACCGTCTCCGGCTGGGTCTTGGAGATCGGCGGCGCCAACCGCAGTTTCTTCGCTTCAAGGCTCACGGCCACCATGCCCGAGCGCGTGACTTCGATTTCGCCGTAAGTTTCCATGACGGCGATGAACTCTTCCATCTTCTCGGAAGCGCCGGTCGCCTCCAGGGCAAAGCCCTCCACGGACGAATCCACCACGCGAGCCCCGAAGATCTCGGACTCCTTCAGGATAGCCGTCCGGTTCTCCTGGGAGGCGCGCACGCGCAGCAACACCATTTCGCGCATGACCGCCGGAGCGTCGGTCAGATCCGCCGCCTGCAGGACATTCACCAGGCGGTTCATCTGCTTGATGACGAGGCCGCGGAGGCGCGATTCGACATCCACCATGATCGTCATTCGCGACAACGTCGGATCGAGTGTCCGAGCCACTGTCAATGATTCGATATTGTAGCCGCGCTGGCTAAGAAGACCTGTGACACGCATCAACGCGCCCGGCTTGTTCTCCATCAGTATAGATATGGTCATCAGCATGACAATTACTCCTTAGCGGGGCACGGCCACAGGTTGCGGCGGAGCCAGCACCATCTCGTTGATGGCGGCTCCGGCCGGAACCATGGGGTAGACGTTTTCGAACTGCGACACGCGCACATCCATGAGGTAAGGACCCGGTTCGTCCACCGCTTCCTTCAGGGCGGATGCCAGTTCCATGGGGGTGTGCACGATGCGCCCCTTCATTCCATAGGCCGCGGCGAGCAGTTCCACGTTCGGGAACGCGCTCAACTCCACGGACGAGAGACGGTTGTTATAGAACAGCTCCTGCCACTGGCGGACCATGCCGAGGTAGCCGTTGTTCATGACGATCACCTTCACCGGCAGCTGGTAGTTCACCAGGGTCGCCAGTTCCGGCAGCGCCATCTGGAAGCCGCCGTCGCCGCAGATCGCAAAGACCGTCTGATCGAGATGGGCCATCTGCGCGCCGATGGCGGCCGGCAGGCCGAAGCCCATGGAACCGAGGCCACCGGAGCAGATCCAGGTGCGCGGATTGTCGAACTTGATGAACTGGGCGGCCCACATCTGGTGCTGGCCAACGTCCACGCTGACAATCGCTTTGCCGCCGGAGATCTTGTTGATTTCATACATCAGGTGCTGCGGCTTGATCTCATCGGCGGAGAAGACGGGCTCGATCGGATGCTCCGCCTGCCAGGCGCGGATCTGTTTCCACCACGCTTTGCGGCCTTCGGAGTTCTTCGAGGCCATCTCCGGTTCCAGTTCCTTCAGGTTCCGGTTCAGTTTGCTGAGGACCTTCTTCACGTCGCCGACGATGGGCAGGTCAGCGGCGCGGTTCTTGCCGATTTCCGCCGGATCGATGTCCACGTGGATGACCTTGGCATGGGGTGCGAACGCCGCCAGGCGGCCGGTGACGCGGTCGTCGAAGCGGACGCCGAGGGCGATGAGCAGGTCGCACTCATACATGCCCATGTTGGCGGTGTAGGAGCCGTGCATGCCCGGCATCGAGATGAAGTTGGGGTGGGACCCCGGGAGGCCGCCGAGACCCATCAGGGTGCAGACTGCGGGAGCGTCGAGGGTTTCGACGAGCTCCTTCAATTCGGGGGTCGCACCGGCCGCCAGGATGCCGCCGCCCGCGTAGACGTAGGGCCGCTGGGCTTCCCACATCATCTGGGCCGCGCGGCGGATCTGGCCGGCATGGCCATCGGTGACGACCTTGTAGCCCGGCAGGTGGATTTCGTTGACCGGCGTGTAGTGCGCCTGGCCCTGCAGCACGTCCTTCGTGATGTCGACCAGCACCGGTCCGGGACGGCCCGTGGAGGCGATGTGGAAGGCTTCGTGGACGATCTGCGCCAGTTCCTTGATGTCTTTGACGAGGAAGTTGTGCTTCGTGCAGGGCCGCGTGATGCCGAAGGTGTCGGCTTCCTGGAACGCGTCGCTGCCGATCAGTTTGCTGGTGACCTGGCCGGTGATGGCGACCATCGGGATGGAGTCCATCATGGCGTCGACCAGGCCGGTGGTCAGGTTGGTTGCACCGGGGCCGGAGGTGGCGCAGCACACGCCCACCTTGCCCGTTGCTCGCGCATAGCCGGCGGCGGAAAAGGAGGCGTTCTCCTCATGCCGCACCAGAACGTGGCGAATGGGGTTGTCGTAGATGACGTCGTACAAAGGAAGCGTGACACCTCCGGGATAGCCGAAGATGACATCGACGCCTTCGCGCGCCAGGCACTCCAATAAGATACGTGCACCACTCATCAGGTTGGACATCGGTCTGAGGAATCCTCTCTTGTCAATCAGGGACTGGGGGTGAATTGAAAAAGGCCACCTCGGCGGGATCTGTCCGCCTGGTGGCCTTTTTTGTAACTCAGGTAAGGCTCACTCAGGCAGGTCCCAGTACGGTGACCCCAATCTGAATAATCCCTACTACTACGAAAAGTTGCACGGCTCTGCCGCTCAGTTGCTGGTGGTTCCAGAGCTGTTCGGTCAGTGTCATCTGTTCCAGATTAGGGTGTTAGTCCGGAAAATGCAAGATGTGATCGCCATTAAATGTGTTTATAGCGGTATAGCCCACTCCCGGGAGGGTGTACCAGGTGAATTCGTGCGATTGGCACGGAAATCCTAGTACCCGGCGAGGGTGAAGCTCAATCCTGCCTGAGCGTAGTCATGGGGTCCACGCGGGATGCCCGGCGCGACGGCACGAGCGAAGCCATGAGCGCGATGAGGCCCAGGCTGAGCGCGGCGGAGGTGAACGCCACGGGGTCGGCTGGCTCGATGTGGAACAGGAGTCCTTTCAACGCGAAGGCAGCGGCGGCCGCCCCAGCTATGCCTATGGCGAGGCCGGCCGCGGTCCAGCGGAAGGCATGGGCCAGGATCATCTTGAGGATCTGGGCCGGAGTCGCACCCAGGGCCAGCCGGACTCCGATTTCGCGTTCCCTCTGCGCGGCCAGATAGGAGATGAGCCCGTAGAGGCCCGAGGCGGAGAGGATTAGTCCGATCGCCGCGAACAGAGCCAGCAACAGAGCCTGGAATCGGGGCCGGGCCGCCAATTCGCCCATGTGCTGGTCGAAGGTCTGGATGTTCGCAGGGATGACGGGATCAAGCGAGGCGACTTCAGAGCGGATCCACGATTCCAGCAGTTCGGGCCTGGCCTGTCCGCGCAGGATCACAGTGGAGGCAGCCAGGGCATCGTCATCGGAATGGCGGCGCACCAGGTAGTATTCCGGATGATTGGCGTCAGTCAGGCCGCCGTTGCGGACGCTGGCGGCGATGCCGACAACGGTGTAGAGCGGGCCTTTCGGGAAGCGGCGCATCTGTTTGCCCAGCGCGTCCTCACCAGGGAAGAGTTTGGCGGCCAGCGATTGGCTGATGACGACCGCCATCTGTTTGGGACCGCGGTCCTCCTCGGTGAATGCCCTGCCCTTCAGGATGGGGATGCCGAGGGCGCGGAAGTAGCCGGGGGTTATGTGGCGCCAGACTACGATTCCACTATTGGGCTGGGCTTCGGTACGGACGCTGCCTTCCAGGGCGTAGAGGGGTTGGGTGCGCGGGACTCCGCCGGGCGGGAGCGAGTCACTGAGGGCCACTGTTTCCACGCCGGGCAGGCGGGCCAGGCGCTGCTCGAGGGTCTCGAAGAAGTGCAACCGGGCGGAGGGCTGCGAGTAGCGGATCGTCAAGGCCAACTCGGCGGTCACGACGTTTTCGGTCCGCATGCCCAGGGCGAGGCGCTGGCGGTTCCAGAGGCTTTGCAGGAGCAGGCCGGCGCAGGTCAGCAGGATGAGGGAGAAGCTCAGTTGAGCACTGACGAGCGCGTGGCGGGTGATCATGCTGGAGCGTGGCGTGGCCCGGGCTCCGGAGATGGTGGAGGCCGAAGGGGTGTGGAGGGCCGGCGCAAGTCCGAAGACGAAGCCGCACAGGAGTGAAGCTGCCAGGCTGAAGGCGAGGACGCGCAGGTCGAGTTGCGCACCGGACAGATGCGGCAGGCCGACGGGTGCAATGTACATGAAAACTCGCAACAAACCATAGGCGAGCAGGATGCCGGCGATGCCTCCGGCAAGGCTCAGCAGCATGCTTTCGGTCAGGGTCTGGCGAATCAGGCGGCTGCGGGAGGCGCCCAGAGCGGCTCGTACAGCCAGCTCTCTCTGTCTTGCCAGGGAGCGCGCGAGCAGGAGGTTCGCGACATTGGCGCAGGCGATGAGCAACATGGCGAGCACGGCTCCGAAGAGGGTCCAGGCAGCCAGGTACATGTCGCCGGACTGCATCTCCTGGAGGGATTTCACCTGGAATTTCAGTTGTTTCCGGGCTTGCGGCGGGGCGAAGGAGAAGATCCGGTCGGCTAGCGGCATCACTGAATCGCGAAACTGCTGGGTGGTGGCTCCGGGTTTGAGCCGGCCGTATACCTGCATGGGCCTGCCTCCGGCGGCGGGCAGCGGCGGCAGGGCTTGGGGGATCACCAGGTCAGCCTTTTCCAGCGTGGGCAGTTCGAATCCGGGCGGCAGGACGCCGATAATCTGGCGTTCCGCTCCGTCGATGGTGAGGCGGCGGCCGATCACGGACGGTTGACCGGCGAAGCGGCTCTGCCACATCGCATGGGTGATCAAAGCCACCCCGGGCACGTTGGGGCGATCCTCTTCTGGTGCGAAGTTGCGGCCGAGCACGGGCTGGACGCCGAGCACCGGCAGGAACGACGATTCCACGCGGGCGCAAGCCAGGCGGAGCGGCCGGTCGCCCGTAAGGTCGCAGTCCACCACACCGGCCCACGAGGTGATGCCCTGCAGTTGGGTGGGGGTCCGCTTGAGTTCCCCATAGTCGGCCCACGTGAGGAAGTCGTAGTCCATCCACGGAATGGTGATGCCCATCGAGATCAGACGGTTCGGTTCGGAATAGGCGAGGTTCCGGAAGAGAATGCGGTCCACAACGCTGAAAACAGCCGCCGAAGAACCGATGCCGATGGCCGTGACGGCCAGGACGGTGAGCGCGAATCCCTGGTTGCGGCGGAAGTTGCGCAAGGCGTAGCGCACGTCCTGCGCGATGCCGTTCAACCAGTCCAGACCACGCGACGAGCGGCACTCCTCCTTGATCTGGTCGACGATGCCGAATTCACGCAAAGCGGCATAGCGGGCCTCGGCGGGCGGCAGGCCGTTGGCGATGTTCAATTCGATCTGGCGGTCGAGGTGGAAGCGGAGCTCCTCGTCGAGTTCTACGTCTGTGTCGTTCTTCTTGACGAGAAACCGAAGCCTCTGAATCCAATTCATGGTGCTGCTCCTGGTGAATTCAGGCCATTTTCACGATCAGGCCGATGGCGCGGGAGAGGCGCTCCCAGTTGGCCTCTTCCTCTTTCAGATACTGTTTGCCCTTGCGGGTGAGAGCGTAGAACTTGGCGCGGCGGTTATTCTCGCTGTCGCCCCACTCGGACTCGATGAAGCCCTGGGTTTCCAGTTTGTGGAGGGCGGGATAGAGGGAGCCCTGCTGGACGAGGAGAACCTCTTCGGAGCGCTCCTTGATGAGTTGAGCGATGGACCAGCCGTGCTGTGGTCCAAGGGTGAGGGTCTTGAGGATGAGAAGGTCCAGAGTGCCCTGGACGAGATCGGTCGGTTTGCTCACTGCTCCCCCTTGGTTACCTACAAGAGGGAGCATATACCTGCTCTTGTAGGTAATCAAGGGGAAAGTCGGGATTATTTTGGTACGGCCGCGAGCGGCTCGACCCAGGTGGAGAGGAAGCGGCCCAGCAGGGGTACGTAGCTGTTGATGACACCCAGCAGGGGCAGTGCTCCGAGTACGAGGAGGCGCATGAGTAACTGGGCGAGCTGGCCGCCGGACTTCCCGTCAGGGTTCGAGGAGAGCCGGCGCAGGATGGAGTTGCGCTCCGCGCGGAGAATGATGACCAGTACAGGGAGGCCCAGGATGACGAGAAACAGGTTCGTCATCCAGCGAATGGAGCCCTGGGACCGGAAGGGGTATGCGGTTGTGGAGAGAACGGCGAAGAAGAAGCCGAAGGCGAGGAACCAGATCTGGCACCACATCTGGCTGACGGAGTAGCGGATCACCGCGAGGAATCGCAGGGCGAGGAACTCCTCGGCCAGGCCGATATCTCGGGGGAAGTCTTTCGAGGGCGGCTCCGTCCCTTCCCGCGCGGACATGCCTTTAGCCCAGAGCGGCTGTAGGCTGGACGCCACGACTGTGGCCTGTTGGGCCAAGGCCTGCTGGACCCAACGAAAGTAAAACGCGGAGAAACGGTGGCCACAAGCATCCGCGGAGAGATACCGACTGCAGCATTTGGAAATGCGCGGTAAGGCGGCCTGGAGTTTGGCGGCAAGATCCGTCGATTTGGTTTCGGCGGCCAGGGCACGCAAGGTGTCGAGCGACCGGGCCAGCATGATGCGGTGATCCTGGCGCCGGGAGGACGGCAGAAGCGGCGAACTGGCGAACTCCGGTGGCAGCGCCGTAAAGCCTCGCCGGAGAACGGAGCCCTCCAGCGTCAGCAGCAGGCATTGGAGCGGCCGCCAGAGCCGGTAGAGACGCAGAGCCGCCACGACCAGCGCCGCCCAGAGAACGGAGAGGCCGGTGAAATAGAGGTGATCGAAATGACGCCCGTCGAAGGACTGACGTTCGAAGAGCCGTAGCAGGGTGTACGCAATGACAGCGGCGGCCATCACAAAGCCGGCCACGATGAGCGGGCCCGCGGCGGGTCCGGCCGGCTGGAAGGCGTTCGAGGCCGCGGGGAATACGGCGGGGATGTCCGGACGGACGCGCATATAGAGTTCGTGGCGGCTCATCTGGGTCCAGGCGAGCGAGAGGAAGCCGCAGGCCAGAAGGAGCACAGGCAGCGTCGGCGTCACTCCGCTAAACGCGTCCAGGGCCCGCAGGCCCAGGAAGTAGCTGCGCACCGTGACGGGATCACCCATGAGATTGCGCCAATAGTAGAGGAATGCCAGGGCAATCCCCATGGAGGTGAGAATCGCCATGATCATGGGGATGCGCCGGTCGCCGGAGTTCAGCCAGCGGAGCAGGCTGCCGGCCTCGCCTTCCAACCTCGTGGCCGGGCGATAGACGAGCCCGCGGACCGTGGGTTCGAGGAGGCGCGAGACTCCAAGAGCCGCGAACAGGATGGAGAGCACCGCCAGGACAAGACCAACGCTCTCAAGAGAGGGGATCGGCAGGTGTTCGATGCGCCAGTGAGGGAAAGGGGCCGCGAGCACGTACGACATGCCGCCCAGGAGGAGGATCGCTAAGGAGTGATAGCCGACGCGGCCTTCAAAGCCGTCCTCCCACCAGCGGAAACTGCGGAAGGGCCGCGGCACTGGCAGAGAAAACAAGGTGTGCGGGAGCAGCGGATGGATGAGGCTGTACAGCACGAGGCACTGGTAAGCGGCGGCAAGTCCCATGACGACGCACACCAGCAGGAGGGTGAGCCGGGTGAGGCTGCCGGAATGCCCCGCGACCGGAGGCGTATTGGGCGGAGTAGGCTCGAACTCCATCGCGACTGGTTTCTTCAGGTCCCGGATCGGCCACAGACTATGACGACCGACAACGCTCAGCCAGATGGGTTCCCCCAATTCCGACCCGAACTTCTGGATTGAGCTGCGGCTATGTTCATCGGGACAGCCGGGCGGCGGCTGCGGCTTGCCAGGCTCGGTGGAGGGGCAGCGCGGCGGGAACAACTCACTGAAGATCGTATAAGCGGCATCGTAGGTGGCGTGCTCAAATTGGCTGGACGCCAGCAGCGGCGTCCAATAGGTGGGCACATCGAATCCCGGGCGCTCCGGCACGTGCAGGTTTTGTGGCGGAGGCAGCAGAGTAGTGACCACCCAGACGCCGTCCATCGACCACTTGCTCGTGGTCTGAACAAACAACAGATCCCAATCCTGCACGATCACCCGGAGGTTCGGGCACGATTGCCGCAGGTAGCCGGTCACAAAAGTCAGGTCCAGCACATCGGAAGCGAAGATGAAGGCCGTTTCGAAGCCGCCGCGATTGAGGATGCCGGCGATCGTCTGCATCTGCGCTTCCTGGGCGACCGTAAGATGCTTCACATTGAGGATCTCGGGCGTATCGCTGCCTGCCGGACTGCCGCGCAACGATAGCGGCAGTTGCTCACTAGACTGCGCCGAGGAACCGGCAGAGCCCTTGGCGGGCGAGTCCTCCGGATATACGTCGCGCAATTGAGCGATGCCGCGTGGAAAGGAAATGCGCGTAATGGCAGGACCCTTCGGATCCGTGCCCCATTGCATGAGATCCGTGGTCCCGAAGGCCGTGTCCCCCTCAGAAAGGGTGGCGATGCGGCCCAGGCCCTTGACGCTGTCCAGCAACGCATTCATGGTGCTCTCGTCATCGCGCTGGATCGCTGTCAGTGCGACCGGGATTCCGCCTTCGCGCATCTGCTTGCGTGCCGCCTTCACCGTTGTATTGGAGGACACGAGCCGGTAGGTGTGATGGGGAAAGGACAGCTTGTCCTCACTCAGACACTTGTGAAGAGAGGCGAAGGTACCGGAGTAAGAGGGCCCGATGATGGGTACATTCTGCTCACCTGGCGTCAGGGTCGAACGGTAATAGAGCGCTTCTTTTAGTTGATCGCGGCGCAAGCCTGAGATATTGGATTCCCCTACGAGCAGGACCAACAGGTAGGCGGCGTCTTTCGCAGTCGCGGCAGGCTCCCAGGACGCGGAGGATTGGCGGAAGAGCAGCGCGCCCGGCAAGGTCGACGGGGGGTCGAGTCCCGCAGGCACGAGGGGCGGGCTTCCTTTCGCGGTATCGGCGGAGACACGCGAACCCGGCGCTTTCCATGGCACCCAGTAGGAGTCGAACAGATAGTCCGCTCGTTCGGCGGCGAGAGTGATGCTATCGATGGCGCGGCCGTAGTAGAGTGCGAGCCTCGTCATCTCGGGATCCGGAACCAGGGCGATGACGACCTTCAGGTTTCTACCCGCTCGCTGGACCCAGGCCTGCTTCTGCCACCGCCTGTCTGTTCCGGGGCAGGGTTTACCGGCGCACCCGGCGGCGGCCTGTCCGGCCTGGAACAGTTCACCGGAAACCGTTCGCGCCGGAGTAAGTTGACGGCACGCGGGCCGGAGCGGCGGCGGGACATCCAGGCAGGCGAGGTCGCCTTCCAACTGCGGTTTCTGATCCGGAGCCGGCTGAGTGGCGGCAGCCTGGCCGCCAGCGGCTGCCGACTGTGTAGGTACGACGGTGCCTGAACTGAAAAGCGCGTAGGCGATAAATATGATCAGCGCCACGCCCCAGGGTAGTGACGACTGTTTGCCCATTAGGTCCTGGCGGCGCGAGCCGCCCCTCCTCCGAAAGACTGAGCGTGCGTTGAAACTGGTGCCGTTGAGGGTAGCAGAGATGCATCCTGAGCGCCATGGGGCTTGCCCGACGGCGGGCTCTGCCTGCCCTCTCTACCGCAACACGAAAGTTGGCTTCGGACCGGCACCGGCGGATTCCTCGGTGTTAAGTGATTCGGAGCAGAGATACGTTTCTTTCCAGATACTGCCTCTGGAGGACGGCCCGCGATAAGAGTATTGACGACAGATCGGTTTCCCTGCATACTGGTTTGCAACACAGACCAGTTTGCAAGTATGAGGTAGCCGCGGTGACACAGTATCCAAACCTGAAGGAGATTGAAGGCCGGCCGATGCGGTCGTGGAACATGGATGGGCTGCAGGAGATGATCATGGGGATTCTTTGGATCCTCTGGGGCGGCCTTTGGTTATTGGGGCAGGAGCTGCCCAAGGGCAAGTTGTATCAGGCGTACTGGCTCGTCGTACCGGCGATGCTCGCACTGAGCGGCTTCGCAGGCAATTGGGTGGTCCGCCGGCTGAAGGAGCGGGTAACGTTCCCCCGATCAGGTTACGTGGCCTTGCGTGAGCCCACCAGACAGGAACGGCTCGGGACGGCGCTTCTGGCCATCGTGGTCGCCGCAATCCTTGCCATCGTGGTGCTGCGAACCCGTACGGAGGGCGTCGCCCACCTGATTACGCCCGTGGTGGGGGTCATCCTGAGTCTGGCGTTCGTTGTGGCGAGCCTGAAACAGCGGGCTCCGCACTTCCTGGTCCTGGCCGGCGTGGCCCTGGCCTTGGGCATCGCCTTTGGGGCGCTCCACACGGGCTGGGAATCGTTGAACTGGTTGTTCGTCGTGCTGGGCGTTGTCGCGGCTGTTTCCGGAGCGATCCGGCTGTCGCGCTTCGTGCGGGAGCACGGCGTGCCGGTGGAGGGGGCGTAGGTGAACGACCTCGACCGCGTCATTCACGAGCCCGCGCGGCTTCTGATTGTCGCCCTGCTGGCCAGCGTGAAGGAATCGGATTTTCTGTGGCTGCAGAAAGAAAGCGCCCTGACAAAGGGGAACCTGTCGAGCCACCTGGGCAAGCTGGAGGAAGCCGGCTACGTCGAAGTGGAGAAGAGCTTCCGGGGGAAAATCCCCTTGACCGTGCTGCGGCTCACCGCCGGCGGCCGGACTGCCTTCGCCGAGTATAAGCGGCAGATGAACGGGTTGCTGGGGAAGGCCGGGGCGTGACGCGACGCTAGCCGTCAGCTATCAGCCGTCAGCTATCAGCTTTTGCATCCGGGTACTCGACTCGTAGCCAGTACGTCTGGACTCCCTCAGGCTAGGCGCTCATCCAATTCCGGCGCTCTATGAAGGTCTCGGGTTCGTAGGTGACTCCGCGGTCGAGACGCTTCTCCTCGCGGCGGGTGAGCCAGAGCATCAGTGGTCCCAGCAGAGTTCCTGCCGCGGTGGAGAACGATCCGCACTCCTTGCGGATCTCCTGCCTCAGGGTGTGAATGTGGGCAGCCACGGTAGAGTTGGTTTGCCTGAGATGCCGTTCCATCGCCCAAAGCAATGCTGAGTACGAGGTGCGCAGCGTAGCCGCCTCGCGCTCAAAGCGCTGCCGGACCCGCAGATCGGGGTGCAGACGGTACTTCCGGATCCCTTCCAGCGTCGTGCGGCAGATGCGATACAGCGAAGGCCCGTTCAGTTCGAAGTCACGTCCGAATGCGTGGTCGAGGAACCGCTTGGACTCTTCCAGGGAGATATGCGGATGGCGCCAGTTGAACTTCCACTGGCCGTGCACGTCGGCGAGGTCCACATCGATCATGCGCCCCTCCTGCTGCATCTGGGCATGCAGGGGCGTGCCGGGCAGCGGGGTGTAGAGCATGAACTGGTGGAAGTCGGTCTCGTGGGCGCAGGCGTAATCGATTTCACTGCCGATGTTCTGGGGCGTGTGGTGTTCCATACCCACGATGGACGAGCCGAGAACGCGGATGCCATGCGCGCGGAGCTGGTGCGTCAGTGACATGGTGTCGGAGCCGTTCAGCTTGGAATAGCCGGAAAGAGGCGATTCCAGGCCCATCCAGATCCAGGAGATGCCGAGTTCAATCAACTCCTCCATGGTGTACTTCTGGATGGCATTGGCGGACGAGAAGACATACAGCTCCCAGCTCTTGCCGGCCTTGCGCATGCAGTCGAGCAGTTCCATGGCCCGTTTGCGATGCAGCAGGAAGTTCTCGTCCATCACGAAGAACGCGTGGAATCCATGTTTCTCCTCGGCCTGGGCCATGGCGTCGTAGATCTGCTGGCCCGTGTCGAAGAAGTTGATGAACTTGCCTTTGCCGCCGAAGAACGCCGACGTCGTGCAGAAATTGCAGCCCATGGGACACCCCACCGAGGGGATGATGGTCGCGGCCGTGGAGCCGATGCTGCCGGGCAGTTTCAGCCCCATGACGCGGTGACCGAAGCCGGAGGCAATCTGGGGATGAATGACAGGCTGACTTGGATCCTGGTCCAGGAAAGTGCGCAGCCAGCCCACGCCCTCGCCCTTCACGATGTGATCCGCGTCGATCATGAACTCGAGGCCGGGAATGGCCGTCACATGGCCGCCCACGACAATGGTGGATTGCGGCGACAGGCGGCGCACGATCTTGCACATCTCGCGCACCTTGCCCACATTGACGATGATCGAGCTGATGCCGACGACGTCGTATCTGTTTTCCGTCAGTTCCCTCTCGAAGTCTTTGCGCAGAGGGAAGTCGAGCACGGTGGACGGATTCTCGATGTTCGCCTGGAGAAACATGATGCCCCAGGAACGGTGGAAAATGCGAAGGGAATACGGCCCCTGAGCCCGGGTCACCTGGTTGTGATAAAGCTCCATGGGATTGATGGAGCGGCTGCCGTACTGGTCATCCTGCGCATAGGGTCCAAATACGGAAGTCAAAAGAACGCGGGCCTGACGGCCCTTCGGATGAGTGGTCATTTCAACACTTCAGTGAAAACGGAGTATTAGGTCTGTTTCCACTTTGATGCTAACACCGGCTTATCCTTCGGGAACCCACGAATCAGGCCCGCGATTGTAATACTTTTGTCGCCCAAACCCTGTGTTTACTCGGGTACAGAGGGCAGGCCGGCCAGCGCCATCGCCAACTCGTTATCTTCGTACTCGAGATCAGTCAGCTTGCCGGCGAGATAATCCGTATAGGACTGCATGTCGAAGTGGCCGTGGCCGCTGAGGTTGAACAGGATGGTTTCCGCCTTCCCTTCGGCCTTGCAGCGCAGGGCTTCGTCGATCGCTCCGCGGACGGCATGGTTCGCTTCAGGAGCGGGCAGGATGCCTTCACTTCGTCCAAACAGGAGGCCCGCTTCAAAGCAAGCGAGTTGATTGTAGGCCCGGGCTTCGATGAGTCCTAGTTCGGCGCAGTGGCTGACCAGCGGCGCCATGCCGTGGTAGCGCAGACCGCCGGCATGGAAGCCCGGCGGCGTGAACGTGCTGCCTAAGGTGTGCATCTTAGTCAGCGGCGTCAGGTGCGCGGTATCGCCGAAATCGTAAGCGTACTTGCCCTTGGTGATCGAAGGACAAGCAGCGGGCTCGACCGCGAGAATGCGGGTCTTCTTTCCGCCGCGCAGGTTCCGTCCGATGTAGGGGAAGCTGATGCCGGCGAAGTTCGAGCCGCCGCCCGTGCAGGCGACAACAACATCAGGCTCATCGCCGGCCATATCCATCTGGAGAATGGCTTCCTGGCCAATCACCGTCTGGTGCAACAGGACGTGATTAAGGACGCTGCCGAGGGCGTACTTCGTGTCATCGCGATGGGCCGCCACCTCCACGGCTTCGCTGATGGCAATGCCAAGGCTGCCGGGATGATCGGGTCTGCGGGCCAGGATCGCGCGTCCGGAGGCTGTTTCATTCGAAGGAGAAGCGACGCAGCGCGCTCCGTAGCTCTCCATCAGGGCCCGGCGATAGGGCTTCTGATTATAGGAGACACGGACCATGAATACCTCAATCTCCAGTCCGAAGAGCGCGCCGGACAGGGCCAGCGACGAACCCCACTGCCCTGCTCCGGTTTCGGTGGAGATGCGCTTCACACCGGCTTCCTTGTTGTAGAACGCCTGCGCGATGGCGGTATTGGGCTTATGCGAACCAGCGGGGCTGACGCCTTCGTACTTGTAATAGATCTTCGCCGGAGTATCCAGCGCCTTTTCGAGACGGCGGGCGCGATAGAGAGGGCTGGGGCGCCACTGGCGATAGATGTCGCGCACCGGTTCGGGGATCTCGATCTCGCGTTCGGTGGAGACTTCCTGGAGGATGAGGCTCATGGGGAAGAGCGGTTCCAGGTCCGCCGGGCCCACGGGCTGCATCGTGCCGGGGTGCAGCACCGGCGGTGGAGGCGTGGGCAGGTCGGCAACAAGGTTGTACCAGCTCTTCGGAATGCGGGTTTCGTCGAGGATGTATTTGACGGTGTCGGACATAAGGTACTCCAGGGATGGGTTGAAGGTGCAGTTTATCAAGTTGAGGCCGCCAAATGGGCGCTTCACGCGGCCATTTGCATCGTCCCCTGTGTTTTTGATCTGCTGATTCTGGGCTTCCCCGATGATCCATTCTCCCTCCAGTTTCAGCCGGCGCAACGCCCTTCGCCTTTTGGGCGGAGCCTCGGCGTGCGCCCTGGCGCCCGCGCAGGCGCGGCGGCCGAACTTTCTCGTCATCGTGACCGACGATCACGGCATTGGCGACGTCGGCTGTTATGGCAGGAACGCAGCGCTCACTCCGAATCTGGATCGGCTTGCCGCAACCGGCGTGCGGTTCACCCAGTGGTATTCGAACGCGCCTGTTTGTTCGGCCTCGCGCGCGGCCATTCTCACAGGGAAGTATCCCGACAGGACCGGGGTGCAGGGCGCGCTGCCATCCCAGCCGACCTTCGATGTACCGGGATTGCGGCAGGGCGAGGTCACCTTCCCCGCCCTGCTGAAGCAGGCAGGCTACCGGACTGCAGCCTTCGGGAAGTGGCATGTGGGCAGCGCTCCGCAGAGCCGCCCGCTGGCCCAGGGCTTCGATCAGTTTTTTGGATGGTATTCGGGCTGGCTGGACTCCTACTCGCACCGCTACTACCAGCTTGGTTCGGCGCCCGGCAAGATCTTTCACGACCTGTGGCGCAACACCGAAGAGGTATTCGAAGAACCGGCGTACATGACGGAACTGCTGGCCCGCGAGGCCTCGGCACACCTGTCGAAACAACAGAAGCAGCAACCATTTCTGATGTACCTGGCGTTTGGCGCTCCGCACTATTCGATGATGGCTCCGAAGAAGTACCTGGACCGCTTTCCCGCTTCGATGGAACGCGACCGGCGTACCCATCTGGCGATGGTGGCGGCGGTGGACGATGCGGTGGGCCTCTTATTGGAGCAATTGCGCCGTCAGGGGCTGGAAGACGACACGGTGGTGTTCTTCCAGGCCGACAACGGCGCGACGCGCGAAGTGCGCGCCTCCACCACGGCGCAGCCCTACACGGGCGGCAGCAACGGTCCCTATCGCGGCTACAAGCTGGGCCTGTTCGATGGCGGCATGCACGTGCCGGCGATCCTGCGCGCACCGGGATTCGTGAAGCCGGGCCAGGTGTGGGACCGGCCACTGATGTCGATGGATCTGCTACCGACCTTTCTTTCGATGGCGGGCGAACAGAACCGCATCCCGGCAGGCGTAGACGGGAAGAACATCCTGCCAGTGTTACGGGGAGAAGAACAGGCCCACGAGGACATGTTCTGGAGCTTTAACAAGGAGCGCGCCCTACGCCAGGGCGACTGGAAGCTGATCCTGAATCCGCCGGCGTTTCCGGGCGAGCAGACGGGTGCGAAGCTCTGGCTGTCCAACCTGGAGGCGGATCCGGGTGAGAAGAAGAACATGGCCGGGTCGGAACCGGAGCGGGTGAGGCAGATGCTCCAGAAGATCCACGGCTGGGAGCGCTATGTCGGCATCCCCAGCGAGGCGAGCCCCGACTAGCGCTGGATCTCGTATTTTTTGATCTTCTCGTACATGGTGGAGCGGTCGATTCCTAAAGATGAAGCCGCTTCCTTCACGTTGCCGCCAGTGCGCTGCAGGGCCGCCGAGACCGCCTGCCGCTCCAGGTCCTGCAGGGTCATGTTGGCCGGGACACTCCAGGCCTTGCGCTCCTGCATGGAGCGTGTGAGGAACCCGAAATCGTCCTCGGTGAGCACCTGGCCGCGACAGGTCACGATGGCTCGCTCGATGGCGTTCTCCAGTTCGCGGACATTGCCGGGCCACTCGTACTCGAGCAGCACCTTCATGGCGCCTTCCGAGATGTCCTGGATGTCCTTGTTCAGCTCCGGCGAAAGTCGCTGCACCAGATGGCGGGCTAGCAGGGGTACATCCTCGCGGCGTTCGCGAATGGGCGGGATGCGGATCTCGATCACATTGAGGCGGTAGTAGAGATCGTCGCGGAACCGCCCCTGGCTCACCTCTTCCGCCAAGTCCTTGTTGGTTGCGGCGATGACGCGGACATCCACCTTCACCTCTTCCGATCCGCCCAGGCGGTAGAAACGGCGCTCCTGCAGGACGCGCAGCAGATCAGCCTGCAGCTTGGGGGAGATGTCTCCAATCTCGTCCAGGAAAATCGTGCCGCCATCGGCTAACTCGAACTTACCGCGCGTGCGTGTGGAGGCTCCGGTGAAGGCGCCCTTCTCATAGCCGAAAAGCTCGGACTCCAGCAATGTCTCGGCCAGCGCCGCACAACTGACCGAGATGAACGGCTTATCAGCTCGATCGCCGGAGTAGTGCACGGCTCGCGCAATAAGCTCCTTGCCGGTGCCGCTTTCCCCTCGCACCAGAACCGTGCTGCGCAGGCCGGCGACATCCTGCACCAGTTGCAGGATCGACAGCATGCGCGGATTCTTGGTGATGATGTCGTGGAAGTCGTACTGGCCGGTGAGCCGCTTGCGCAGGATGGTGTTCTCCAGTTGGAGGTTCTTCACCTTGATGATGCGGGCCACGACGAGTGAGATCTCTTCCGGATTGCAGGGCTTAACGATGTACTCCTGCGCGCCTTCCTTCATGGCCGTAATGGCCGTATCCACGGTCGCGTACGCAGTGATGATGATGACCGGAGCATCAGGATGGAGCTTCCGGATCTCCATCATCGTCTCGATGCCGTCCATGCCGCCCGGCATCTTCAGGTCAATGAAATAGATCGCATAATCCGAGGCGCGCGCCCTCTCGACAGCCTGGCGTCCTGACGAAGAAGTATCCACGTCATAGCCGTCCTCGCGCAGCCAGGCGGCCAGCGACTCGCACATCACCTCTTCGTCGTCAACAACCAGAATCTTCCAAACGGCTTTCATCTCAGTCTTACCTCACTTCTTCCAACCGTTCCTGTAGAACGGGCCAGCAGCCTTCGCAATACCATTCCAATTTCGAGTCCACCTGCGGCAGGTTGATGGACAGGCTCATCGCACAGCGAGTATCCGGACAGTGGATCAGTCCGAACGTATGCCCGAGTTCGTGCATCGCCTCTTTCCGGGCCCGCCCGAGCAGGGCGATTCCATCGGGCTGCATCCCGTAATACTCCTGCCGTAGCCGCGCGGTCGAGACAACCGCGGCGCGCCCCTTCAACTGGGCCTGCCCGAACACAAACGTGAGCATCGGGATGAACAGGTCGCTTTCGGTCACACCCAGGATGCGGGATATGCCGGACGGCGCCTGCTCCAGCAGCAGCTTGAGCATGGTCACGGAGCTCATCTGGCCTCGGGCACGGTCATAGCCCTCCAGCGGCACCGGTAGTTGAATGCGGCGCACGACCGGCAATCCGATCCGTTCCTCGACGCATTCAGCGATCGTTCTCAGCACGGGTTCCTCGACCTCGCCGAGCGAGGCCAGACACAGGCCGCTCACACGGCATGCTCCGCTGGATTCACTGGCGGCTTCACGCTGGATTCCATCGGAATGGTTACTGTGAACGTCGCACCTTCACCCAGCGTGCTCTTCACGTCGATCTCTCCGTCGTGCGCCTGCACGATGCCATAGATCACGGCCAGACCCAGGCCGACACCCTTCCCTTCCGGCTTCGAGGTGAAGAAGGGGTCAAAGATCTTGCCGATGTTCTCCGGCGAGATCCCTTCGCCATTGTCCTGCACGATCATCTCGACGCACTTGTTATCGGCAGCCACCCGGGTGCTGACCAGAACCTTTCCGCCGCCCTTGCTCTGCGTGGCTTCGGCCGCGTTCAGGACAAGGTTCAGAACCACCTGCTGCATCTGCGAAGGATCGCAGGAAACAGGGGGCAGATCGGCCGGAAGATCGACCACCACCTCGGTGTCGCACAGCTTGAGTTTGTGCGCCGCCAGCGTGAGGGTCGAACGAATGATGCGGTTCAGGTCGGCTGGCGTCCGCTGCGGTTTGGAGCGGCGCGAGAAAGAGAGCAGATCGGAAACGATGCGGCCCACCCGAGCGGTCTCGGTGGCCACCTGGCCCAGGTACTTCCGGAAATCCGCCAACCGGTTGGGCGGTACGCCGTCCTCTTTGAGGATGCGCTGCATCAGCATGGCCAGGTTCAGCACCCCGGATACCGGGTTGTTGATCTCATGCGCAACACTGGCCGCGAGTTGGCCCAGGGACGCCAGTCGATCATTGTGGAGGAGTTTCTGCTGGGCTGCCTTCAATTGCTGGGTACGCTCCTCCACCTTCTTCTCCAGGCTCTGCGTGAAGGTGTTGATCTCGTCCATGGCCGATTGCAGCCGCCCGCGCATCGTGTTGAACGAGCTCACCAGCGCATCCATCTCTTCGCTGCTGTGGCTGATGCGGATGGGGGTGCCCAACTCCATTTCGCTGACGGCGTGGGTGCCTTCGATGAGTTCACGAATTGGGACGCCCACGAAGTACCGGACGAAGAAGAAGATAAAGACGGCCGTCAGGAGAATGGTGATGGCGGTGGTCACGACCGTGTGCTGCGTCATGGCCGACTCCTCCTGGCGAACGGGGTCGAGGCTCAGCGCCACATCCAGAACGCCCAGGACACGGGTGCGGGCCGGATGGGCATGGCAGTCGGCCTGGCTGCAGGAGACCTCGTTATAAATAGGCGTCACCATGTTCAGCGAGTCCCGCCCATCCGCCCCGCTGTAGATGCGAACCCGGGACGACGGCGCAACCTCCACCTTCACCGGCATCGACCCGTGACAGGCCACACAAGGCTGTTCGTTCACTGTCATCAGCTGAGTGTGGTCGTCTTTCTTGGTGGAATACATCAAGCGGCCTTCGCGGTTGAACATCCGGATGCGGTCGACGCCCTGCTTTGCCGCGATCACGCTCATGATGTCGTAGGCCGCGGAACGGTGGTCGTCCTTCATGGCGTGCCAGGTGGCGCTGGTAATGCTCTTCGAGAGCTGGTCGGCGCCCAGGATCATGGTTTCGAGAGTGTGCTGATTCTGAACCCGCAAATAGACGATTCCAGCCACAACGTTGATCAGTACGACGATCACCGTCAGGGAAACGATCAACTTGCTCGACAGGCGGCGTGGCATGACAAAACCATCCTTGAAACGATTACAGAGTTTCACCTCTATTATGCTGCAATTGAAATGCGGTTATACTACGGGCCGATCGTATGCACCGCCGAACCTTCCTCGCCGCCGCACTCCCCGCTGCCCTTGGGGCACAAACCGGGCTGCGCAACGGACTCAGCCGGGCGATCGACGAGATGCCGCTGGTGGATTCGCACGAGCACCTGCTGCCTGAACGGGAAAGGCTGGAACTGAAGCCGGATCTGTTCCTGCTCGCTTCCCACTACCTGAACAACGACATGGTCAGTGCCGGCATGCCCGTGGCATCACCGAAGACCTGGGCCGATTTTGAGCCGTGGTGGCGTGTTTCGAAGTTCACCGGGTATGGGCAGGCACTCCGCATTGCGATCCGCGATCTCTACGGAGTCGCCGAGATCTCCGAGGCCACTCTGCCGCGGATCAACTCCGCCATCGCCGGGGCGAACAAACCGGGCCTGTACCGGCGGATTCTCAAAGACAGGATGAAGCTCGACTATGCGGTGCTGGACGACTACTGGCATGGAGACCCCATCCCGCCGGACGAGTTCTTTGTCCTGGCCCGAAAGATGGATTGGTTCTGCACGGCGTCGAAAGCCTCCGACATCCGGCGGATGGAGGAAGTCACCGGCGTCTCCATCCCTGACGTAAAGGGGCTGAAGCGGGCGGTGGAACGGCGCCTGGACCAGAGCCTGCAGGCCGGCCTGGTGACCATTAAGAGCACGCTGGCCTACAATCGGCCACTCCGCTTCGAGGTCGTCTCCGAAGCAGACGCCCAACGGGATTTCGACCTGTTGATGAAGGAGCCCCAAGGCCAGGCGCCGCGCCGACTCTCGGACCACATCTTCCATCACGTACTGCAGTTGGCCGATGCCCATAAACTGCCCGTGCAGATGCACACCGGGTTGCAGGCGGGCAATGGAAATACCCTGGAGAACTCGCGCCCTATCCTGTTGAACAATCTCTTTGGGCTCTATCCAAAGGTGCTTTTCGATCTCTTCCACCTGGGCTGGCCGTGGATGGATGAGGTGGCAGCTCTGGCGAAGATGTACGCCAACGTGACGGCCGACCTGTGCTGGGTGCATATCATTACCCCCACCGGCGCGCGGCGGGCACTGCACGAACTCATCGATACCGTCCCGCTCAACAAGATCCTTGGCTTTGGAGGCGATTACCGCTATATCGAGCTCAGCTATGCACATGCGGTGATGGCGCGCCGCAATATCGCCCAGGTGCTCACGGAGAAGGTTGAGCGGCGGGAGATGACAGAAGCCGAAGCCCTGCAGGCCGCGCGGCTGATCCTTCACGACAATGCGGCCCGCATCTTCCCCCGGCCGGCGTCGAAACGGGTCTAGAACTGTACGAACTGTAACGAGAATTGTGTGGAGGACGTACAATTAATGGGTCCGTCCGGTATTTGGGGATCCGGGCAGCCGTTGCGTTTTCTGGAGTCATCACAGTGCGCCTGGCAAGTTCTCTGGTCCTATTACTCGCCTGCGCGGCCGCCTCACCGGCGGACGACGGCGATGTCACCTTCAAGAGCGATGTATCCCTTGTGCGTGTGGACGCCCAGGTGCTCGACCGGGATGGCCGGGCAGTAACCGGACTGCGCCGCGAAGACTTCACCCTTACTCAGAACGGGCGCCGCGTGGAAGTGCGCAATTTCGCTCGGGAAGAGATGCCGGTGGACGTGATTCTCCTGCTGGACGTCAGCGGCAGCATGCGCTCTCACGTGCAGGTCATGGCCGACGCTTCGCACGACGCGCTAAGGGTCCTGGGACCGGACGACCGCGTCGCCATGATGGTGTTCGACCGCTCGACCCGGGTCCGCCTGCCGTTCCGCACGAACAAAGCCGACGTGGAGCACGAGTTCGAGAGCTTGCTGCGCAGCGAATCCTTCAACGGTGGAACCGACATCACGCGCGGCCTGCTGGATGCCGCGAACTACATGCGGAGATCCGCCCGCAAAGACGCACGGCGCGCCATCGTGATCATGACCGATGACCAGACTGAGAGAGACCGCAGTGAAGCCCGGGTCGGCACGGCTTTGGCCGAGGCAGATACCGTGCTGAGCGCGATCATCGCCCCGGATGCCATGAACAGCCGGTATGGGGGCTATCCCCAAGGTGGTGGACAGTATCCGCCCGGCGGCACCCGTCGTGGCAATTCGTGGCCGCGCGGCGGCTCGATCCCGGACATCATCTGGGGTGGTGGAAGCCGCATACCGGTCGGCGGCGGCCGTTATCCGGGCGGCGGCGGCATGCGCTCCAGAACCCAGTCCGCCGGCACGTCGGAGATCGCCCGCGAATCCGGCGGCGACAGTATGAGCATCCAGGACGCATCGGCCTTTGAGACGACCCTGGCCCGCATCCGGCAGCGGTACGCCCTCTACTTCCAACTGCCGCCCGGAACACGGGCCGGCGAAGAGAACCGGGTGGAGATCGCACTGGCCAGTTCGGCCCGTGCCCGCTACCCCGGCGCCGATATCCGCTACCGGGGCAGCTACCATGCGCCCACAAATATCGACCCTGCGGCCCAGCCCGATGCTACTGAGGTAAGCCAGTCGCAATCCCCATCGTCCAGTGAAGGACAGTCCGCTTCGGCGTCATCGTCCGAGCCGGTCCGGCCGCGACGCCGGGTGGTATTGGACGACTCCACCGGCCCTCGTGGTCCCAATCCCAACGTTGGGGCGCCCGCGGAAGGCTCGACGGCCACGCCAGCCGCGGTCGACGAGAAACCCGCCCAACCGGCGGCATCGGGCACCGAGAAGAAGGGCTGGCGGCGTGCGGATCCGTCCGAGATTGTCCCCGATCCGGAGCCGGCGCCCACCGTCCGCAAAAAGTAGCAGGCGCTACGTTGCGAAGCGGTAGCCGGAGCCTCGCACGGTCCGGATAAAGCGCGGGAACTGCGGATTCTCCTCGATCTTCTGGCGTAGCCACGCCACGTGCACATCCACGGTGCGGGTGGAGATGTCCGACTGATACTCCCACACGTTCTTCAGCAGTTCCTCACGGGAGATGACCTTGCCGCGATGGTCGATCAGATACCGGAGCAATTGCAGTTCTTTGCCCGCCAGGCTCACCGGCGCGCCGTCCTTCAACAGTTCCGCCTTCTCGAAATCGACCTGCACGGATCCAAACTGGAAGCGCAGCACCGCCGGGAAACTCTCTTTGTGGACCCGGCGCAACAGCGCTTCCACACGGGCCAGGAGTTCCGAAGGGTCAAATGGCTTCGTCAGATAGTCATCGGCGCCCAGCTTGAGCCCCACTACACGATCGATCACCTGCGACTTTGCAGTGAGCATGAGAATGGCGACATCAGACCCGTGCTGCCGCAGTTCGCGGCACACCTCCAGCCCGTTCTTTCCGGGCAGCATGATGTCCAGGATCACGAGGTCGCATTGGCCTTCCCGGGCCTTGGCGAGGCCGGTGATCCCGTCCGTCGCCGTGTCCACTTCGTGGCCTTCAGCAGCCAGTAAATCAGAGAGCGTGAGCACCAGACCGGGCTCGTCTTCAATCAGCAGTATTCGCGAACTCATTCCGTTGGTCGGCCGGAACGGTGGGGAGTTGCAGGACGAATTCCGCACCAGTGCCCGGCCCGCTCCTTACCGAAACATTCCCTTCATGCGCTTCCGCGATTCTTTTGACCAGGCTCAGGCCCAGCCCGGTTCCATGAATCTGGTCCTCGACGGCCTTCTTCCCACGATAGAACGGATCGAAGATCTGGTCGATCTCCTCCGGCGCCACGCCGGCGCCGCGGTCCGCCACCCGGATCTCGACGGTGGAACCGTTCCTGTCCTTCGCCAGGGCCGCACTGAGGCCGATCCAGTGGCCTTCCGAGCCGTACTTCGCGGCATTCGTCAACAAATTCTGGATGGCGTGTTTCAATGCGATGGGATCGCCCAGCACCGGGGGCAAGTCCGTATCGATGTTCTGCTCCAGCACGCAGCCGGACTTGTCCAGCACGGGAGAAGCGGAAGACACCGCGGCCTCCAGCAGAGTGGGCACATTCACCGCCTCGCGCTCCCCGATCACGCGGCCCGCCTTCGCATTGGCAAACCGCAGCACCTGTTCCACCATCGCCGTCAGCTTCTCGGCCTCTTCCCGGATCAGGTTTCCATAGCGCTGCACCTGTTTCTCGTCCCGCACCAGACCGCCGCTCAGGTTATGGCCTGCCGTCCGGATCACGGTCAAAGGGGTCTTCAGCTCGTGCGAGACGCCGGTGATAAATTCCATCTGCATGTGGGCCAACCGCTGGGCGCGCTGTGTATAGCGCACCAGCATTGCGATGGCAGCAACCATCAATAGAAGAACCCCGGAAGTGACCGCAAGGTTGCGCCAGCGGACTTGATTCACCACAGCTTCCAGCGATCCGGACCGGTGGCGCACCGACATCACCCACCGCCCCCACTCCGGCGGAGCCTCGCGCGGCCCGCCCGGTCCTCCACCCACCCTGTTCCGGAACCACAGCCGGCCGGTCTCCCGCGCCCGGTTCATCGCCGCGCGCCGCATCACCTGCTCAAACTGCACGTCCATCAGGTTGATCGTGGCATCAGCATTCGACCCGATCTTCGCCTTTTTCTCTCCATTGGAACTGAAGATCAGTTGATCCGGGTGATCGCGCAGTGTCACTTCAACCTGAAACTCCGGCGTGGAGCTGCCAAAGAGGTGGCGGCTCAGCAGTTCCGGCAGCACCTCTTTCTGGATCGTATCGAGGTCGAACTCAATCAACAGCCACTCGAAATTGAGCCGGAAGAAATCATCGCGGCGCATCTCATGCCGTTCTATCCGGATCTCGCCGGGAAACGGAGGCTGAATCAGCACGCGCGGACCGCCGGGTGGTTCCGCTTGACCCGGCGGCCTGGGCCCACCGCCAGCGCCCTCAGGCAGGCGGACGCGGGGCAATTCGACTACAGTGGACTCCGCTGGACTGCCCGCCCAGAACGGCCGCCGCCCCCCGAATTCCGAGCGGTTTAGCTGCGACTCCAGCCGCGCACGAAGCGACGACCATTCGGCGGGCCACTCCACATCGCGGAAGGTCTCGTTCTCAAAATTGAGCTCCCGCAATTTCAGAATGCCGCCGGCCGGCGTCGCAACAATCAGACGCCGGAACAGGTGCGGATGTCGTGTGGATTCCCGCCAGTGGACGTACTGCGCGGCGTACACTTCCTCGCGCTTCTTGGGCTCCTCCGGCTCGCTGGCGAGCAGAGCCGAACAGGCTGTCTGTAACTCGGAATTGAAGTCCTGGCTCACCCGCCGCAGCGAGGTACCGAGGCTCTCTTTCAGCCGGGCTTTCTCGGCATAGCTCACCTGGGAGATCCAGTCGAACTGCAGCCAGCCCAGCACGCCAAGTAGCCCGGCCAGCAGACCCGCGAAGAGCCACGACAGCAGCGCCTGCCGCTTGTTTTTGTGCAGGTCCATCATAAAGATACAGCCGTCCCGGACCGTCTCTCCCTAGAGCATACCGGATCGGCGGAGGCCCCCCTATCATTCGCTCGTAAATCCTGCATCAAGATTGTTAAGGAAGTCAAAGACCAGCGGGAACGCACAGGCCGCTCGCCGCAGCCCCTGCAACGCAGCCATCTCCTGCTGCATCAGTAGATTGAGGCGGCCATGATCGGGCTAGCCGGCGTGCACGGGAGCTCCTGCATATCTTTACCTCAAAACTGAGACCTGGCGAATGCGGCCCGCGTCACACCCTGCAGCCGGCAACCTGGAGCAGGCGTTTGGGTTCAAACCACTTGAGCCCCATCAGGGTTGATTGAAGGCGATCCGGCAATAGACCGATATATTCTAAAAGATCAGAACGAAGATCCCACAAACCATGCAACGGAACTCGATTCTTCTGGCCGTCTGGCTGGCACTGGCCCCAGGGCTGTTCGCGGAAGTACTTCCAGGGCGCTACATCGTTGAACTCACCACGGAACCTGTCTCTGACCACATGACCCGTACCCGGGGGCGCCGGGCCGATCTCCGCGGCACGGAGGCCGAAGCCTATCGCACCCGCGTGCGCTCGGAACAGGCCACGATGCGCGGCAATATCGAACGGCGGCGGGGCGTCGTCCTCGATTCCGTCAGCACGGTCGCCAACGCTATGTTCGTGCAGGCGGACGAAGCCTCGGCGGCGCAACTCTCCAGACTGCCTGGAGTCAAACGCGTCGTCCCGGTGCGTCTGCTGCATCGAGTGCTGGATCGCGCCGTCCTTCTTCACAAGGTCGCCGATGTCTGGAACCAGTTTGGGGAAAGCACAGCCGGAGCGGGCATGAAGATTGGCATCATCGACACCGGCATCGAGCTCACCCATCCGGCCTTTCAGGACAGCTCGCTCGTCGTACCCGATTCCTATCCACGAGCCGACACCGTCTTCAATCTGAGCTATACGAACAACAAGGTAATCGTCGCGCGCAGCTATGTGGATCTTCTGCAGTACCGCGATGTCGACTATTCGCCGAGTGATCATGTCGGACACGGCACGGCACTGGCCACCATTGCCGCCGGGGTCCGCTCGCAAGGTCCACTCGCCAAGATCCAGGGCGTCGCGCCCAAGGCCTTCCTGGGCGTCTACAAGATCTTCGGAACGCCGGGTTATAACGATTACGCCACCGACGATGCCATCATCAAAGCCTTTGACGATGCCGTCGCCGACGGCATGGACGTCATCAGCCTCAGCGTCGGCGACGACTTTGCGCCCAGGCTCGCGGATGATCTGGACGTCGCCGCGGTGGAACGCGCCACGCAGGCCGGCGTGATCGTCGTGGTTGCCGCCGGAAACAATGGGCCGGGTGTGAATACAATCGGCTCGCCTGCGACCGCTCCCTCCGCCATCGCCGTCGGGGCCATCACCAACGACCGCACCTTTGCCTCCAGCGTAGAAGTGGCGAGTCTGGGTTCGTATGTCGCCTACAACGGCTACACGCCCGCCGGCTCGACCCCCGTTACAGCCAACATCGTCGATGTCTCCACATTGGACGGCAACGGACTCGGTTGCTCGGCCTTCCAGCCGGGCAGCCTCACCGGCAAGATTGCGCTCATCCAACGCGGCGACTGCACCTTTGAGCTCAAAATCAACAACGCACAGAGCGCAGGCGCTGTGGGCGCCCTGGTCTACATGCGCGACACGGCTCCGGATCCGATCTACATGAGCGTGGGCGCCGCTACGCTGCCATCCCAGGCCGTCAGCTATGGAGACGGAACCACCATCAAACAGGGCCTCTCCGCCCAGTCCGACCTCTCCAGCACGATGCACTTCGATATCGGCAGCGTGCCCGTGACTCCCAGCCGCATCACCGATTTCAGCGCCGTCGGGCCCAGCGTCGATGGCAGCATCAAACCCGAAATCGTCGCCGTCGGCAGCAACTTCTACACCGGCACCCAGACCCTCGACTACTATGGCGACATGTATGATGCCAGCGGCTACATTCTGGTCGACGGCACCAGCTTCTCCACACCCTTCGTCGCCGGCACCGCCGCCCTCATCAAGAGCCTGCACCCCGGCCTGACAGTCGACCAGTACCGGTCAATGATCATCAACAATGGCGCCACCGCTTCCGGGATGACCGGCGGTACGGCCACCGTCCAGCAGGCCGGCGGCGGACTCGTTGACGCCAGTGCCGCTGTGAACACCACCGTCACCGCCTACCCCGCCACCTTGGCCCTCGGCAGTGGCGGCAGCGAGGCCCAACTGGCCCGCACTCTCACCCTGACCAATATCGGCGGCAGCAGGGACACCTTTACGCTGGCCGCGGAGGGCGGCGCCGATCAGTTCCAGACCTCCATCGCCACACCCACCGTCGATGTGGACGCCGGCGCTTCCACTGATGTCGTCGTGTCGTGGAACGGCGCTGGAATGACCGCCGGAGCCTATCAGGGCGCCATCACCATCACCTCCGCCAACACGGGCAAAACCTCGCGCGTGCCTTACTGGTTCGCTTCCTCCACCGGCACTCCTGTCAGCCTGAACATGATGTACAGCGCAGGGAGCGTGAGCCGGAATCGCTGGACCACTGTGTACTTTCGAGTGCTGGATGCCGCCGGCCTAGCGCTGAATAGCGTCAACCCTACGATTTCGATTGTTTCGGGTGGCGGAGCCATCGGCCGGGTGGTCAACGACGACGCGAACTGGCCGGGCATCTACGAAGTCTCGATCCACCCCGGCGCGGCCCCCGGTGACAACGTCTTCCGCCTCCAGGCCGGCGACGCCACGCTGAATTTCACCATCACTGGCCTCTGATTCACTAAAAGCAAAAGGCCGGCAGGACGGGTTCGCCCCCTCCTGCCGGCCTTTTTCTTTGGACCGTTAACCCTTAGTCGAGCGCTGCAATCTCACCCGGCAGAATCCGCCGGGTACGAGGCAGAATGCCCCTGACGCTCATCCAGCCCACCAGCGCCAGCACACTCACAAACGTCACCAGTTCGATCACATCCGAGGTGTGGTTGCGGGGCAGGACTTTCCAGAGGATCCCCACCGTAGGCTGCGCGATGCACATCGCCCAAACTGTTCCGTAAAAGTACCGCCGCTCGTGCCCTTCCCCGGCCGTGGACGGCTTCACACGCGGCAGTTTCCCAAGAGCGCCCAGAATCCACACAGGGATCACGACGGGGAAATACCCATACCAGTAGATCTGCTTCATCATCCACTTGCCGGTCGTCACCGCTACCACCAGCCCGACCAGGTTCAGCAAACCGTAACTGATGGCCGCGCCCCAGGCGAATGTATAGCAAATACGGCGGTACAGCGGATTCGGCCGGTCTTCCGTAAAACGGATGATATACGGCGCAGGTTCAGAGCCCGGCAACCGGCCGCGCAATCCGGCAATACCCGTGCCCACCAGGACCGCCGCCAGCCACCAGACCATATTCCCGCCAAAGCCTTCGGCGAACAGCTTGAACGTCACCGGTCCCGGGATCAGGAAGAAAACAAAGATCCAGATGGGCCAGTGGTTGACCCGGTAGTACGTCTTGTTGCGCGTACGGATCTTTCTCTCGGTATCGTATTCGATCTTTACCTGCGGATTCATTGCGAAAAGATTAGTGTGGCATACCCGCGCCCGCGTGCGACACATCTCTCCTGTCCAGGACGGTGCCTTATGCCCTTCATTCCCGCTACAATCGTGCTTCATGCGGCTCGAACTCAATGGCGCTAAAGCACTGGTCACCGGCGGCAGCAATGGCATAGGTCTTTCGATCACCGAAGCACTCCGGACTTGCGGAGCCGAGGTCACGGTCGCCGATCTCGAATCCACTCCGCCGGTCGACGTCAGCGACGAGGCTTCCCTTTCAGCGGTCTTCGAATCGCACGGGCCGTTCGACATCGTCGTGGCCAACGCTGGCGCGGTCACTGTCGCGCCCCTCGACCAGACCACCGCGGAACAATGGAACCGCCTGGTCGCCATCAACCTCTCCGGCGCATTTCACACCATCCGGCTGGCGGCAGGCCAGATGAAACCGCGGCGGCGCGGTGCGATTGTCCTCACGGCCTCCACCAATTCGTATGACGGCGAGCCGGATCTCATCGCCTACAATGCCACCAAGGCCGGGCTCCTCGGACTCGTTCACACGGCCGCCGGAGAACTGGGGCCGTACGGGATCCGCGTCAATGCCGTCTGTCCGGGGCTCATCCGCACCCGCCTCACCGAATCCCACTTCTCCCAGCCTCAGGTCCTGAAAGACTACTTCCGGCACATCCCGCTGGGGCGTGGCGGCTGGCCCGCCGAAGTGGCCAATGCGGTCGCCTTTCTCGCCTCGCCGCTGGCATCCTTCATCACAGGCACCACCCTGGTGGTGGACGGCGGACAGATGGCTACGAAATTCGGGACTTGGAACGAGTCCTTTGCCCGTTTTGAAACAGATCATTGGGAAGTCAAATGAATCAGACCATGCGGGCCGAAGGACTAACCAAGTCCTTTGGCCAGGTGCACGCCGCCGATCATGTCAGCCTTGCTGTCGCTGCGGGAGAAGTTGTTGGGATCCTCGGGCCCAACGGCGCGGGGAAGACCACCATCCTGCGCATGATTGCCGGCATCCTCACCCCCGATGCCGGTGAGGTCTTCATCAATGGAATCAACGTCGCCCGCGACCCGCTGGCCACGAAGAGCAAGATCGGATTCCACTCCGGCGATACCCAGCTCTACCAGCGCCTGAATCCGCGCGAGGCACTGCAGTACTTCGGCCGCCTTTACGGAATGAACGAACGCGCGCTTCACCACCGCATCGAGGAACTGGTGGAGCAACTCGAAATGGGCTCCTTTGCCGCCCGGCCGTGCGGCACGCTCTCTTCCGGCCAGAAGCAGCGAGCCAACATCGCGCGCGCCTTTCTCCACGAACCCGACCTGCTGATTCTCGACGAACCTACAAACGCCCTGGACGTCGTCAGCGGGCAGTTCATCGTCGAGGCCATCCGCCGCGAAAAGGCGGCCGGACGCGCAGTCCTCTTCTCCACTCACATCATGGGCGAGGCGGAATACCTCTGCGATCGCATCGCACTGCTCCACCAGGGTCGAATTGTGGATGAGGGCACGGTGCCGGAGCTGCTGGAGCGCTCAGGCTGCCCGAACCTCACCGACGCCTTCCTGAAGAACATCGGCGCCCGCCGCAACGGAGCAGAAGTATGAGACCGGCTACCGTCTTCACCATTTACCGCAAGGAACTGCGCGAAGCCCTGCGCGACCGCCGGACCATCTTCATGATGATCGGCCTGCCCATCCTGCTCTACCCGCTGCTGATGATCGGCCTCAGCCGGTTGCAGGAGGGCCAGGAGGCCGCGCAGGCAGCCCGCGCTTCGCGCGTGGCCGTCTGGGGCGTTCTCCCGCTCGATGCCCAGGAGCGCATGCTGAAGTCCGGCAAGATTGAACTCATTCCCTGGGCCGGAGCCACCGATTCGGTGCGCGCCGGTCTGGAAATGGACCAGCTCAAACCGCCGCCCAGCCCGCCGATCGATCTCGAAGGCGATGACAAGCCACCTGTTCCGAAGCGGATGCCCGACACCATCTGGGCAAGAGCCGCTCAACAGGCCATCCTCGACCGCAAAGCGGACGCGATCCTCATTGCCTGGCCGAACTTCGGCATCCGGCTGCAGCAGGGAAACCTGGCCGTCGCCAGCATCCTCTATGACTCCGTCCGGCCCGATTCGCGCAAAGCCCGCGACCGCATCAGCGACCACCTGCGCCAGTACCGTCTCGATCTGCTGGCACTCCGCGAAACACAGAACAAACTCCCCACGGGTTTCGCCACTGGAATTGACATCCAGAGCACCAACGTGGCGAGCGAGCAGCGCAAGTCCGGCATGCTCGTGGGCATGTTGCTGCCCTACATGCTGATCCTCTTCTCGGCCATGAGCGGCTTCTACGCCGCCATCGATATGACCGCCGGCGAGAAGGAGCGAGGCACCATGCAGACGCTGTTGTGCGCGCCCGTCGAATCGCTGGAGATCATTGGCGGCAAGTTCCTGGCCGTTTGGAGCATTGCCATGATCGCGACCATCGTCAATCTCCTCAGCCTGTCTCTCACCTTCACGCGGCTCAAGCTCATTCCCGGCATGCAGACCAGCGTGCCGGTAACGTCCTATCTCATCGCCTTTGTGATGCTGGTGCCCATCTCGCTGATGATCAACGCAGTGTTCCTCGCCGTCGGCGCCTTTGCCAAAGACTTCAAGGACGGCCAGAACTTCCTGACGCCGATCCTCATGAGCCTGCTGGTTCCGCTTGTCGCCACCATGACGCCCGGCATCGAGCTGAACGGGTATCTCGCCTTTGTGCCCGTCGTAAACATCGCCCTGCTCATCAAGGGGGTCTTCCTCGGAGAGTGGGCCGCCGACACCCTCTTTCTGGTCATGCTCAGCTCGCTGTGCTACGCCTCTTTGGCCCTGGTCTTCGCCGCCCACATCTTTGAGCGCAATTCCCTCCTGCTCGGCGGCAAGGAGCATCTCTCCGGCGTCTTCGATTTCTCGCGGCACCCGGGTGCCAGACCGACTCCGGCCGTCTCCATGCTGGTCTTTGCCGTCGCGCTGGTGATGGCCTTCTACGGCAGCCTGAGCCTGATGAAATACGGTCTGCCTACCGTCCTGATCGTGATGCAGTTCGGCTTCTTTCTCCTGCCTTGCCTGGCACTGGTGCGGCTCAAGGGCTACAACTTCGTCGACACCTTCTCCCTGCGGCTCCCTTCCCTGCGCGCCGTAGCCGCCTGCGTGCTCATCGGCCTCTCGGCCTGGGCCGTGGCCGGCGGGCTGCTGGTGCGCCTTCTTCCGCCACCCGAGTCTCTTCAGAAAGCCATGGAACGCCTCCTGCTTCTGGATGACAAACCCGCCCCTTTGTGGCAGGCCCTCCTGCTGGTCGGACTTACGCCCGCCCTCTGCGAGGAGGCCCTCTTTCGCGGTCTCATTCTCAGCGGCTTCCGCCGCCTGGGGATGTGGCCCGCCATCCTGGCCACCGGCCTGCTTTTCGGCCTGGCGCACGCCTCCATTTACCGCCTGCTGCCGACATTCGCGCTCGGCGTCGCATTCGGCTATGCCGTGTGGAAGACCCGCTCGCTGCTCGCCGGCGTGATCTGTCACGCCCTCAACAACGGGTTGATGGCGGCCCTGGCCCGCTCGAAGAACATCGTCGAGGAACTGGGCCTGACCGGATCGAAGTATGTCCCGTGGACCATCATCGGCGTCTGCTGCGTCATCATGGCCTTCGGACTCTGGCTGCTCTCTCGGGAGAGTCACCCCGAATCCGGCGAAACCGCCTAAGGCGTCAAGGTAACGGTGACTGTCTTCGTCACCGCCCCATACGAAGCGGTCAGTGTGACCGTCGTCGACGCGCTGACAGCGCCTGTGGTCACGGCCAGCGTTCCATAAGTAGTGCCGGCGGGAACCACCAGCGAGGCGGGCAGGGGCACAGCGGGGTCTGCCGATTGCAGCACCACCGCCGCCCCTCCAGGTATCGCAGGCCCGTCCAGTCCCGCGCCCAGGAAGATTTTTCCTCCGCCCTTCACCGTCGCCGGACTCACCGTGAACGAGCTCAGATCGGTGGGCTTCACCGTCACGCTGGCCGTCTTGCTCACGCCGCCGTAACTTGCCGTGATCGTCACAGGCCTGGACGACGCGACGAAGTTGGTGGGAATGCTGAAGTAGCCTGAGTTGGTCGCGCCGGCCGGAATTGTCACCACCGGAGACGGCACCGCCGCTGAGTCCGACGAGACCAGCGTCACGTTGGCTCCACCCGGCGGCGCGGGTCCGTCCAGGGTCACCAGAGCGGCACTAAAAGGCTTCCCACCGGAGACCGTCAATGGACTGATCGTCAGCGACAGGATTGCCGTTGGCTTCACCGTAACTGTCACGTTCTTGCTCACCCCGCCGAAGCTGGCTGTCAGCGTCACCGACACGTTGGAGGAGACCGCGCTCGTAGGCAGGCTGAAGCTGCCGGATACGGTCGCACCTGCCGGTATTGTGAAGGTCGCAGGGGGCGAGATGGAGGGGTCGGACGAAACCAAAGTCACCGCCGCACCGGCAGGTCCTGCAGGGCCGTCCAGAGTCAGATAGGCCGATGTGAAGGGCTTGCCGCCGCTCACAATGGGCGGGCTCACCGTAAACGCCTGCAGGGCAGGCGGCTTAACCGTGAACGTCACCACCTTCGACACTCCACCATAGGAAGCGGTGACCGTTACCTGGACACTCGCCGATACAGCCGAGGTGTTCATCACAAAGTTGGCAGACACAGTGGCGCCTGCTGGGATCGTCACGGTGGCCGGAGGAACAATCGAAGGATTATTCGAAACCAGGGTTACTGTGGCGCCGGCGGCCCCGGCAGGTCCGTCCAGTGTCAGCGAAGCAACAGTAATCGGTTTGCCCCCCACTATCGTCAGGGGACTGGCCGTGAACGTGAGTAGCGAGGGTGGCTTAACGGTAAAGGCCAGCGACTTCGAAACACCGCCAAATGAGGCCGTCAGTGTGACGGGGGTCGCAGCCGAAACGGCATTCGTGGGTATCGTGAAATACCCCGACGAACTGGCCCCGGCCGGGATCGTGAACGTCGCCGGCGGGCTCATGGAAGCATCGCTTGAGCTGATCGTCACAACCGCGCCGGAGGGTCCGGCCGGCCCATCCAGCGTAAGCAAGGCGTTCGTGATCGCCTTGCCGCCGGAGATTGTGGCCGGACTCGCGGTGAAGCCCGACAGGGCTGGCGGTTTGACCTGAATCGTCGCAGTCTTTGAGACTCCTCCCGCCGTCGCCGTCACAATAACGGAAATCGGCGCCGAGACCGGGTTGGTCGGGATCGTAAAGTAGCCGGAGCTCGTCGCGCCAGCCGGTATGGTAATCGTGGCGGGCGGAGCCAGCGCTGGATTGGACGAGGACAAGCCGACGGCCAGGCCGCCGGCAGGAGCCGGTCCGCTCATCACCACATAGGCACTGGTGATCGCTTTTCCACCGGCGATTGTCGCGGGAAGGATGATCGAGCTTACCGCTGGCGGTGTCACTGTCACCGTGGCCGCCTTGGAGGCTCCGTTATACGTTGCCGTCAGCGTGACCAGGACGCTGGCCGAGACAATGCTTGTCGTCACCGGGATACTGGCCGATGCTGACGCGCCCGCCGCTATGCTGACCTGCGAAGGCAGTTGCACGGCTGAATCAGACGACGTCAACTGCACCACCGCGCCGCCGGCTGGAGCCGGGCTGTCCAGTTTGACCACCGCACTGCTCAGCGGCTTGCCCCCGGCGATGGTCGCGGGACTCACGGTGAAACTCGCCAGGCTGGTTGGATTCACCGTCAGAGTGGAACTCTTCGACGCTCCGGCGTAGGTGGCCGTGATCTGCACCGGGGTGCTCACTGTGACTGCGGAAGTCGTGATGCTGAAGTACGCTGATACGCTGCTGCCGGCCGCCACGGTCACCGTCGCAGGCACCGTCACTCCAGGAGTGTCGCTCGCCAGGCTGACGATGGCGCCGCCCGTCGGTGCCAGCGCATTCAGTTGCACGCGGTTCCCGGTGGTTGTGGCTCCTCCACCCGTGCTTGCCGGTGAGAGATAGACGGCATAGATCGAATACGGAACGACGCTCAGATTGACCGATTTCGTCACGCCTCCCAGAGTGGCGCTGATCGTCGCCAGCGTATTGCTGGTGACCGCGGTCGTGGTGATCGTAAATGGATTGGAGACCTTGGCGCCGGCCGGCACAGTCACCGTCGCCGGAGGAAGAGCCACGGCCGGCTTGTTGCTCGCCAGTGTGACAACCGCCCCGCCCGGACCCGCCGGCGCTGACAGCGTAACGGTGTTCGCCGTACTGCTGGCGCCGCCGCCCAGCGATGCCGGCGATAGCGTCAGTGTCGTCAGCACCGCACTCGACGGCAGTTGGACATCCAGGTCTGTCACCTGGCCTTCATTCACTACGACGTTCGGGATCGTTGCCGGCTGGTTGTTCGGGGCACTCACCACCACGGTGTAAGTACCGGCGGGAAGGCTCAGTGTTCGATAGGTCCCATCCGCCGCCGAAGTAGCTCCGCCCGAATCTGTCGAATTGTAAGCCGTGACCTGGGCTCCCGAAACAAGCGCCGCGGCGGAATTGGTGATCACGCCGCCGATGCTGCCCATGGCGGGCAGGTTGAAATCGACCGTGGTCGTGGCTCCAGCCGCAACCGTCACCCCGCTGGAAACCCGCGTCGACCTTCCGACCGCGCTGCCCCTCAGGTCGTACGTCCCGGCCGTTACCGTCAATGTGTAGAGCCCGTTAGCATCGGTGATGGTCGCCTGCCGCACCAGCCCCCCGCTCAGGGCCTGCACCACCACATTGGGCAGCGCCGCCGCCCCATCCCTGATAGTGCCGGTAAAGACCCCTGTCGAAGTTCCCAACTCCAGACGGACATGCGTATCCGCGCCCGGCGGAATGACGACACTCTGCGAACGGGTCGCATAGCCGGGGCTGGAACTCGTGAACGTGTAGGTGCCCGGGGGCAGGTTGGCGAAGCGGAACAGCCCATTCGCGTCGGTGTTTCCGTTCAGGCCGCCCATGCCAACCGCGGCGTTTGCGATCGAGTTGCCCGCGGGATCGACGATCTGTCCCACCAGGCCGCCCCCGTTTTTCACCGGCAGGTTGCCGCTGAGAGCGCGGTAGGCGTTCACCCGGCCGAAGCCGAGGAACACATCCCAAAGCCCGTTCGCCATCGTGGTGTCGGCCGACATCTCGATCCGCTGGATCACCGCATCCGCCGACAGGTTCGGGGTGGAAGCGATGATCATGGAGGCCAATGCGGACACACTCGGCGTGGCCATCGACGTTCCACTCATCGTTGCGTACCCGCTGTTCAGGTAGGTCGAGTAGATGCTCACGCCCGGCGCCATCACATCCAGTCCGAAACCATAGTTGGAAAAGTTGGCGCGTGCGTCGGAGGAGTCGGTGGCTCCCACACCCACCGCGTAATTGGCGTTGCCCGGATAAGTGAGCGCCGAAGTATTCGCATTGCCCGACGCCGCCACAACCACCACATCGTGGTTCCAGGCATAATTGACCGCATCCTGCAGGCTCTGCGAATAACCGTTGCCGCCCAGGCTCATGGAGATGACCCGCGCACCGGCGTCCGTAGCCGCTGTGATGGCCTGCGAGATTGTGAAGTCGTCTCCGTTCCCCTGGGAATCCAGAATCTTGTAAATGACGAGTTCCGCGGTGTAACCCAGCGAAGCGACACCGAGTGCGTTATTTGTGACCGAGGCCAGCGTGCCGGCCACGTGCGTGCCGTGGCCGTGATCGTCCTGCCAGGGGCAGGCAGCGCCGACAGCGGTGGTCGGGACCAGCGCCTGGCTCAACGCCCAGTTGAACTGCCCGCCGCCGCCCAGATCCGTGGTGCTTCCCCCCGGATTGATGAACTCCGGATGCGTACAGTTAGCCCCGGTGTCCAGAATCGCCACACGAACTCTGCTTCCAAATTGCCCGGCGACCGGGAACCGTCCAGGATAAAGGCCCCACGCCTCGGATGCCTGCATCTTGGTGAGCCACCACTGGGTCGCGTACGAGGTATCGTTGGGCGTCAGCGCAGAGGCGGCGCGAATCCGGTTCGGCTCGGCGTATTCCACCTCATTCAGCGCCGCCAGTTGTTGCAGAATCACATCGCGAACCGCGGACGGCACCTTGAGCAGGTAAAGGTTCAGTGTGCTTTGGGCTGCGGAAACGGTAACCGTATTATTGAAGCCGGCCAGGACCGTGGAAATCGTCCCATTTGGCTTCAACCGGACCACAACTTCGTCCGGTGTCAGCACATCATCCGGCCCTGGGGTAATCAGCTTGCCCGCCCAGGCAGTCAGACCCAACAGGAAAGAAAACGCGAACAAGCGACCGAGTTTGAACATGACTCCCCCTCCATCCAACAAAATCGGCCGTTGCCCAGTGACCGATTAGCGTCATTATGACATTCACCCGCACGCTTCTCTGCCTCTTCGGGGCAGATGAGGTGAAGCGGCAGAAGAACTCGGTGAGGAGCCTTAGTACCTGCCTGGTTTGAGCGCCAGCTCCTCGCTTAGTCGGAAGCCAGACCTGTCACTTCCGCGATCGTGCCCGGCGCATTGCCTTCCAGCCGGTTGTTCACGAAGAGGAATGCCAGTTGCCGCTTGTTGCGGGCCCGTTCCAGGATCTCCTTCAATCCCTCCCGTGCCGGCGGATTCGGCTCCTGGATCTCCTTGTAAGGTTGGAACTTCTCCACGGCCTGCTCATACGCCCGCCCATGCCGCAGCAGCGCCCGGGCCACCACGAAATCCGCCGTAAAAGATCCTGGCTGGGCGAGCTGTTCCGGCAGTTCCGGCATGCGGGTCCAGGAGTTGAAGACGTGCGACACATTCCGCCGCCGAAGAGCCTGGAAATACCGTTCCTCGAAGAACTCTTTGTTCCTGATCTCGACGGAATAGCGCCATCCGGAAGGCAGCTGATCCAGGAATCCGCTCAGGTCGGCAACGAAAGGCTCTACGCCCTCGTAGTGCCGCTTGGGCAGGGTTCCAAACTCAAAAATCATCGCGCCGATGCGCTCCCTGTACGGTTCCAACGGCCGCAGGAAGGCACTCTGGAACAGCTCCGCATTCAAAAACGATTCGTTCAGCGATCCGCCCCGCGCCCCATACCGCAGGTGCGTGGGCCACTCCCTCACCGTAATCTCTTCCGGCACCTTAAAGGCGAATTGCAGGCTGGCCGGGGCGGCGGCAAACAGCTTTTTCCAGTAATCAGGCGACGGGAACTGGTAGAACGAGAAGTCCCCGCAAACCGCCGGGAAAACCTCGGCGTACTCGGTCAGGCACTCACTCTCGAACTTCTTCTGGGAAAAACGGCCCCGCGTGAAATAGCGCTCCGGCGTATAGATCTGGCCCAGCCACCCGGGGTACTTCCAGGAACTGGTGCCGAAGTACACACCCTCCGCCGCCAGGGCGCGCAAGCGGGCGGACAGCCGGTCGCGGAAGGCCGGCTCCGCCGGAAAGAGCGAGAGGTTCACTGTGAACAATCCCTCATTCGATATACTGTGGCAGAATTGCGATCGTCTGGGGGAAGTGTGTCTGGGCGCCTGTTTTGTCTGCTGCTGACGGCCGGTCTGCCTGCCTGGGGCGCGAACGTTTCCTTTAACCGGGACGTGCGGCCCATTCTGTCGGATCGCTGCTACACCTGTCATGGTCCCGATAGCGCCAGCCGCAAAAGCCAGCTGCGCCTGGACAAGGAAGACAGCGCCCGCACGGCCCTGACGCCCGGTGACCCCGCGCACAGCGAGATCTACCTTCGCGTCACTTCACCAAACAAAGCCAAACGCATGCCCCCGGCCTACCTGGGCCATCAGCCGCTGTCCGCCCGCGAGGTCGAGATCCTGCGCCAATGGATTGAACAGGGCGCGAAGTTTCAGTCTCACTGGTCGCTGGTGCCGCCGGAAAAAGCGGCCACGCCCGCATTGAAACGGCAGGATTGGGCGCACAACGAAATCGACCGCTGGATCCTGGCCCGGCTGGAACACGAGAATCTGCAGCCTTCGCCCCAAGCCAACAAAGCGACCCTCCTGCGGCGGGTCTCCTTTGACCTCACCGGCCTGCCGCCCACACCGCAGGAAGTGGACTCGTTCGTCAACGATTCGTCACCAAACGCCTACGAGAAGGTGGTCGACCGCCTGCTCGCCTCGCCCCGCTACGCCGAACGCATGGCAATCCGCTGGCTGGAGGCGGCTCGTTATGCCGACTCGAATGGTTACCAGTCCGACGGCCCCCGGGACATGTGGCGCTGGCGCGACTGGGTGATCGACGCCTTCCGGAACAACATGCCGTTCGACCGGTTCACGGTCGAGCAACTCGCCGGAGACCTCCTGCCCAACGCCACCATTTCTCAGCGCGTGGCCACGGCGTTTAACCGCAACCACAGCACCTCGGCCGAAGGCGGCATCGTCGATGAGGAGTTTCGCGTACAGTATGTGGCCGACCGGACGGAGACCACCTCCACCGTCTGGCTCGGGATGACCGTGGGCTGCGCCCGCTGCCACGACCACAAATACGACCCCATCCTCCAGAAGGACTACTACCAGCTCTTCGCGTACTTCAACAATGTGCCCGAGCGCGGCTTCGTGTACAACTTCGGCAACGAAGAGCCCTATATCAAGGCTCCGCTGCCTGAGCAGCAGGTGAAGCTCGACGACTTCGCCAGACGAATCGAAGCCGCTCGGGCCCGCGTCCAGTCGCTGGAACCAGCGGCCCGGGCCGCGCAGCAGAAATGGGAGCGGCAGACCGCCAAAGAAGAGGAAGAGTGGACGCCGACGTCCGGAATGACGCTGCGGGTGTTCGACGAAGAGCACTTCGATGGCAAGAAACAGACAGAGGTCAGCAACAAGGTGGCCGGTTTCAACTTCCACGATCCGTACACCTTCGCAGCCTGGATCAAACCCGAATCGCCCGACGGTGCAGTCCTCTCGCGCGGCGAGGATTATCTGGAAGGCACCGGCCATTTCGTCCATCTGATAGGCGGAAAACTACGCTTCCATGCCACCTTCCGCTGGACCGATCTGGCCATGCGGGTGGAGACCGTCGACCCGGTCCAACTAAACCAGTGGCAACACATCGCAGTCACCTACGACGGCAGCATGCATGCCTCACACGTCAAGATTTACGTGAACGGCATCCCCCAGAAGCTGAAGATCCTCTTCGACCAGCCCATCTGGCCGCTGGAAACGAAACAGCCATTCCGCATCGGTGGTGGCGGTGGCTTGCGCTTTACAGGCTCGATCCGTGACGTCCGCGTCTACAATGTGGCGCTCAGCGAGGAGGAAGCAGCGGTCCTGCCGATGCCGGACTCGGTTTCCCTCATTGCGGCCAGGCCGGCCGGCAGCCGCACGAAAGCGCAGGAGGACAAACTGCACTTTTGCTTCCTGGAACGCCACGCCCCGGCGGCCTTCACCGAGGCCCGGAAGGAACTGGCCGCCCTTGAATCCGAGCAGGCTCAGTACCTTGCCAAGGTGCCGACAGTGATGGTGATGAAGGAGCGCGAGACACCGCGCGAATCATTCCTGCTGAAACGCGGCGCCTACGATGCCCATGGAGAGACCGTCACACCGGACGTGCCAGGCGTCCTCCCACGGCTGAAGCCGGAGTGGCCAAAGAACCGGCTCGGTCTGGCCAGATGGCTGGTGGACCGCGGCAACCCGCTCACGGCGCGTGTCACCGTGAATCGCTACTGGCAGATGCTGTTTGGCACCGGCCTGGTGAAAACAGTGGAGGACTTCGGCTCCCAGGGCGAATGGCCCATGCACCCTGAACTGCTCGACTGGCTGGCGGTCGAGTTCATGGATAGCGGCTGGGATGTGAAACACATCCTCAAGACGATGGTGATGAGTGCCGCCTATCAACAGGATTCCAAGGTGACCCCGGCGTTGCAGCAGCGGGATCCGGAAAACCGTTTGCTGGCACGGGGTCCTCGATTCCGTCTGGCGCCCGAGATGATCCGGGACCAGGCCCTGGCAGCATCTGGCCTCCTGGTGGAGAAGGTCGGCGGCCCGTCCGTAAAACCGTACCAACCCGAAGGGTTATGGCAGGAATTGCAGGGCGGCAGTGGCTACAAAGCCGATGAAGGCGAGGGCCTATGGCGGCGCAGCCTGTACACCTACTGGCGCAGAACGGTGCCCGCCCCGAACATGATCACCTTCGATTCCCCGACGCGCGAAACCTGCGTGGTGCGCGAGACCCGCACGAACACGCCCTTGCAGGCATTGGACTTAATGAACGACGTGCTCTACCTGGAAGCCTCCCGCAAGTTGGCGGAGCGAGTGCTCCACGATACAGCCGAGCCGAAAGCCCGCCTCGACGAGGCGTTCCGCCTGGTGCTGGGGCGCCGCCCGAAAGCCCAGGAAGACGCGTTCCTCAGTTCCGCGCTGCAGCGGTTTTCGACCTACTACTCGGCCCACCCCGGCGAGGCCGAAAAGTACCTCCAGCAGGGCAAAGCGCCTGTCGACAAAGCGTTACCGAAGGAAACCCTGGCCGCCTACACGGCCGTGGCCAGCCTGCTGTTCAATCTGGACGAGGCAATTACGAAGGAGTAATCGGACGATGACCCGACGCCAATTGCTACAACGGATTCCGGGCGCGCTTGGTACCGCGGCTTTATCCCACCTCCTGAAAGCCGAAGGACTTGCGGGCCTCCCTCACCACAAACCCACGGCCAAGCGAGTCATCTACCTGTTCCAGAGCGGCGGTCCGTCGCAGATGGAAACGTTCGATTACAAGCCGCGCCTGGTGGAGTTTCAGAACAAGGACCTGCCGGAGTCGGTGCGCCAGGGCCAGCGGCTGACGACGATGTCCGCCTCGCAGTCCAGTTTCCCCATCGTGCCCTCGAAATTCTCCTTCGCAAAGTACGGCCAATCCGGAGCGCTGGTCAGTGAACTGCTGCCTAAAACTGCGGCCATCGCCGACAAGCTCACCTTCGTGAAGTCAATGTTCACCGAACAGATCAACCATGATCCGGCGGTGACCTACTTCCAAACCGGGTTCCAGATCGCGGGCCGACCCAGCATGGGCTCGTGGGTCTCCTACGGACTGGGGGCAGAGACAAAAGACTTACCAGCCTTTGTCGTCATGATCTCGCCGGGCTCGAACGGCTCGGGTCAACCGCTCTACGACAGGCTCTGGGGCAGCGGCTTCCTGCCCACCCGTTACCAGGGGGTCAAGTTTCGCTCGGTAGGCGATCCCGTTCTATACCTGACCAGTCCTGACGGCTTCCCCGAGGAGAACCGCCGCACTTACCTGGACACCCTCAACGGCCTGAACCGGCTGAAGTTGGAAGAGACTGGCGATCCCGAGATCTCTACCCGCATCGCGCAATACGAAATGGCTTTCCGGATGCAGACTTCCGTGCCGGAACTCACCGACCTCTCCAAGGAGTCGGCCAGCGTCCTGGACAGCTATGGCCCGGACGCCCGCAAGCCCGGCACCTTCGCCTACAACTGCCTGATGGCCCGCCGGTTGGCCGAGCGCGGCGTGCGCTTCATCCAGCTTTACCATCGGGATTGGGACCATCACGGCGGCCTGCCGGCCGGCATGCCCAAGATGTGCAACCAGACCGATCAGCCCTCGTCCGCCCTGATCCGGGATCTGGAGCAGCGTGGCATGCTGGACGACACGCTGGTGATCTGGGGCGGCGAGTTCGGCCGCACCGTCTACTGCCAGGGCCGTCTGACCAAGGACGACTACGGCCGGGATCACCACCCGCGCTGCTTCACCGTCTGGCTGGCGGGCGGCGGCATCAAGCCGGGCATCACCTGGGGCGCGACGGACGATTACGGTTACAACATCATCGAGAACCCGGTGCACGTTCACGACCTGCAGGCGACGATCCTGCACTGCCTGGGGATCGATCACAAGCGGTTGACCTACCAGTTCCAGGGCCGCCATTTCCGGCTGACGGACGTCAGCGGCACGGTTGTGAAGGACATTCTCGTTTAACTGGACCGCGGCAATGGCCGGTACAGGGTACTGCTAGAATTGTCCGGTAACTCTCTTCAGGAGAGCGTAGCCGGATGGCAGGCGAGACACCACTGCACCTTCGTGAACTGGGCCCGGACCCGGAAACCCAGCGGCAATTGATCGCCCGCATCCTGGCCAGCAAACCTTTCAAGCGTTCCCAGCGCCAGCGCGAGCTTCTGGAATTCCTTTGCCGTCAGTCGATTGGCGGCGAACCCCGGGATGTGCACGAGCAGGATATCGGAGTCGCGGTCTTCCGCCGGCGGGCTGACTACGACACCAGCCAGGACAATATCGTCCGGGTTCACGTCTCCGAACTGCGGAAGAAACTCGAGGAATACTTCCGGCAGGACGGCGCCGGCGAACCCTGGGTACTCGAGATCCCCCGCGGCAACTATGCGCCCGTGATCACACCGCGCCTTGCCCCAGCTGCTGAGGCGACGGCTGCCGTTGAATCCGTTCCCGAGGTTGCCGTTTCCAGTCCGCGACCGGTGGCCGCCCGGATTGCCCTCGTCCTGCTGTCCGTCGCCTGCGCCGGGCTGTTGGTCTGGAATCTGCAATTGCGTCAGCAGTCCAAGGCAACCGGCCCCGGACTCAATCCGCTGTGGCAGCAGATGTTTGCAGCCAACCGGGAAACTGACATTGTGGTGGCCGATTCCTGCCTGAGCTTTTACACGGACTTGGTGAAGCATCCGGTCGCCTTGCAGGACTACCTGAGCCGGAAATACCTGCTGGATGACCTCTCGAAAGAACGCGACCCCGAACGGCGCAAGTCGCTGGAGATGCTCATGGGGCGGCGATACACCAGTTATGCCGATGTGCAGGCCGTCCAGTCCATCGCCCAACTGGCCGCCACTCACGGCAGCAGCGTGAATGTCCACTTCGCCAGGGACTATCCCACCCGGCGGCTGCAGACCTCCAATCTGATTCTGGTCGGCAGCAAGCGGGCCAACCTGTGGGCGGAACTGTTCGACGATCAACTCAATTTCCAGGTGGAGTACGACAAGGAAACGGGCGGTAACGTGGTCGTTAACAGAAAGCCGCAGGCTGGTGAACAGCCCGTCTACTCCATCCTGACCAGGGATGCGGACATTCGAGACTCCCTGGCCGTCATCGCCTTTGTCCCCAATCTTCAGCACACCGGCGAAGTGTTGCTTCTGGCCGGTACCGGCATGTCGGGTACCGAGGCCGCGGTCGGCGCCGTCGTTTCGGCAGAGGGGTTTGCGCGGCTGGTGGCTACGTTGCCCGCAGCCGGACCGGGCCGCGTGCCTCATTTCGAGGCACTCATCCGATCCCACGCAGTAGGTGGTGCGGCGCAGACCTTCGAGGTCTTAGCTGCCCGCCTGGTCCAACCCGCCGCCAAACCTCGCAATTGACTGTAAACACGCCTGTTGCCCGCCGGGCTTACAGTAAACCTAACAGTAAATTCACTTGAGCCGGCGGGCGGGATCGATCAGACTCAATCCCATTGGGATGCTGGGGCCTCTTGAGAAACCAGGCGGTTGCCGTTCGCACTGGAAACTCGTCCTCACTCCGTCGCCACGTCTCTGACGACACAACACAAGGTGGGTGTTATGACTGCTCAATCGCTGAAACTGACCCGCGGCCGCGCCGTTAACCGTGCCGCCCTCTTCCTGCTCGCTGTCATCCTCTTCGGTGGATTCACAGTGCCCGCCACGGCACAGCAGGTGACGGCCACGGTAGTGGGAACGGTCACCGATGCAACCGGCGCGATTGTCCCGGGCGCCACCATCACAGCAACCAGCCTTTCCACGAACTCGGTTCGCGAAGCAACCTCGGACGCCTCCGGTTCCTATACGCTGCCGTTTCTGCAGGCAGGTGATTACTCGGTGAACGTGTCCGCCAAAGGTTTCCAGGGCCAGAAGGTCAGTCAGATCACGTTGCAGGTGCAGCAGACGGCTCGTGTCGACTTCACCCTGAAGGTCGGCGACGTCGCCGAGACGATCAATGTGGAAGCTTCGGCAGCCTCCTTGCAAACGGAAAACTCCACCGTCGGCACGGTGATTGACTCCGGAAAGATCGTGGAGTTGCCGCTGAACGGGCGCAACTTCGTGCAACTCGCCCAACTGATCCCGGGCGTCCAGGCCGGAACGCCGGGTTCGATCACCGTACGGCGCGGACGAGGTTCCATCGGAGCCCAGGATTCGCCCTTCGGTTCGACTGGCATGTCCGCCAACGGCAGCCGTGACACGGCAAACCGGTATTTCCTGGATGGCGTCGAGTTCATGGACTACGACGCAATGACTTACTCCTTCAGCCCTTCAGTGGACGCGCTGGCCGAGTTCAAAGTGGAGACCAGTACCTATTCGGCGGAGGCCGGCGGCGCACCCGGCGGCCAGGTGAGCATCGTCACCAAACGCGGCGGAAACGCCTTTAAAGGCACATTGTGGGAGTTCAATCGCAATGACGCGCTCACGCAGTCGTATGACGCCATCGCCGGAGTCAGTGCGACGCCCGCGCGATTGAATCGCAATCAGTACGGCGGCAACATCGGCGGCCCCATCTGGATTCCCAAGGTTTACAAAGGCAAGGATAAGACCTTCTTCTTTTTCAACTGGGAAGCCGGCAAACTGGCACAGGGCGCGGCCGCGGCCTACCGAATCGTCCCCACCAACGCCCAGCGTGGCGGCGACCTGAGCGGGCTGGTGAATGCACGCACCGGAGCCCCCATCGTCCTGAACGATCCGCTAGGGGTTGGCATCGTCAACAATCAGATTCCGAAGTCGGCCTTGAGTCCGCAGGCGCAGGCCTTCCTGGCCTTCCAGCCAACGCCAAACACGCAGAACGGCGTCTTCAACTTCCTGTCCACACCCGCCAGCGCCGTCTCCACGCAGGATACGTACACCGCTCGCGTGGATCACAACCTTTCGTCCCGCGACGTCCTCTCCGCGCGGTACGTTTTCAATGACACTTACGAGGCGGGTGTGCCCTTCTGGGGCCATGACGAGCGCAATAACCTGGGCCGCACCCAGAATCTGGCGCTCTCCTACACGCGGACTTTCACACCCACGCTGATCAATGAATTCCGGGCCGGCTGGCACAAGTTCAGTGAAACGGAGATCTTTGGAACCACCGGTGACGCCGCCTACGACGTGGTGGGCAAGATGGGCCTGCCGCTGGTGTCCCGGCTGCCTAAGGAATTCGGTCCGCCCACGATCAGCATCAGCGGCGCCGACGGCAGCTACAGCATGTACGACCTGCAACGGCAGATTGGCCCGCGCGACCGGTCGAACAGCTTCATCCCGTTCACCGATACCCTTTCGTGGCAGCACGGGCGGCACTTCATCAAGTTCGGCGCGGAACTGGACCGCCGGCTGGTCACCTTTGAGCAGGCGCGCGCGCCCCGGGGCTCGTTCACTTTTGATGGCACCTATACCGGCAGTGCGCTGGCGGACTTCCTGCTGGGCTACATCCGCAGCGACAGCATCAACCCGGCGCACACCTCCACCGATCTGAAGAACTTCTGGCAGGCCTACTACGTGAATGACGACTGGAAGGTGACTTCGAACCTCACCTTGAACCTGGGCCTGCGCTATGACTACTTCCAGCCGTATAAGCAATCCGACGACAAGATGGTCAACATCGAGCAGAACGGGTTCATCGTGGCAGGACTCACGACGCCGCAGACCTCTGCCTACGGCCGTGGGCTCATCGCGCCCGACCGCAACAATTTCGGTCCGCGCGCCGGATTTGCCTACCGTCCAAAGTTCGCCAGCGACACCGTCATCCGCGGCGGCTATGGCATCTATTACACGCCGCAGATCTCCAACGCGATCTTTGCCATGGCGGAGGGCGCGCAGGCCACGGCCGGAGCCACCATCACAGGCAATATCACCGGAAAACCGAATGTGTTCTTCAGCGACCCGTTCGCCGGCGCGGTGACCTCCGGCGCACTCAATTTCGCGGTGAGCAACGATCAGAACCTGCGGGACAGTTACATCCAGCAGTGGAATTTCAATATTCAAAAGAAAGTGATCGGCGACTTCATCCTCGACGCCGGGTATGTGGGCTCGAAGGGAACCCGCCTGATTGTCACCTTCCAGGACCTCAATCGCCCGCTCCAGATCGTCGATCCACGAACAGCGGGCCTCGCGTCGTTGAATGCCCGGCGGCCCAACCAGGCTTATCAACGCAGTGTGCGCTCTGATAAATCGATTGGGAACTCGATCTATCACGCCCTGCAGCTCAAGGGCGAGCGCCGCATGCGAAACGGCGTGACGTTCCTGGCCGCCTACACGTACTCCAAATCAATCTCCGGCCCGCTGGACATCGGCGGCCAGGTGGGTGGCGGGTCGTTTATCGGCGACGTGCAGGACATCTACAACCTGCGCGCGGAGCGGGCCGTGTCCGGCTTTGACGTAACCCAGCGCTTCGTGCAGACTCTGATCTACGACATCCCCTTCTTCAAGCACTCCAGCGGAGCCAAAAAGCTGCTGTTGGACGGCTGGCAGGCGTCGACCATCATGACAGCGCAATCGGGCTTCCCTGCTCCGATCTCCTTTGGAGTCGACACGACGGGCACGGGTATTGGTTCACGGCCTGACCTGACAGGCCAGGTGGCCAACCTCCCCGGCGACCAGCGCACTTGGAAACGCTGGTTCAACGTCGATGCCTTCGCGCAAACGCCGTTTGGACGGTTCGGCACCTCCCCTCGTACCAATGCCATCCGCCTTCCCGGAATCTGGAACTTCGACTTCTCAGTGAACAAGAGTTTCCGGTTCGCCGAGACCCGCAGTGTGGAGTTCCGCACGGAGGTCTTCAACCTGTTCAACCAGTACAATCCGGATCCCGGCACGGTCGATCTCAACATCCGTTCCGCCACCTTCGGCATGGTAGGCGGCGGGGTCCGGGGCATCACGACCCGCGTGATTCAGTTGGGCGCCAAGTTGTACTTCTGATCTCTCGCCGCCGGTGTCTTCCGGCAAACAGGGGGCAAGGGCCGGCAGCTTCGAGTAGGAGCGCCGGCCCTTTCAGTTATGTCCGGCACTCAGATTTGCGGGGCGGAACCGAACACAGTGGAGATTCGCTTGACCTGCGAGGTTTGTGCTGATAGCCTGCCTGAAGCATATCGATCACCACTTGCATAAATATGCGCAACCAAGATTCCCTGAGCTTCTGATCATGTCGAACAAACACCTCTCCCTCTCGCGGCGCGACCTTTCCACCGCCCTTCTCGGATTGACCGCGGCATCCACCATGCAGGCCCAGGGCAGCGGGAACGTCGAACGCTGGAGCATCTTCTCCGCCTCATGGAGTGGCCCGACGAGCGGCAACCCGTTCCGGGATGTCCAGCTGAAAGCGAAATTCACTCTCGGGCACCGCGTGGTGGAGGTGAATGGCTTCTACGACGGCAACGGTCAATATCGCGTGCGGTTCATGCCCGACACACTAGGCCAGTGGAGCTTTGCAACCAGCAGCAATGTCGCGGCGCTGGATGGCAAGACGGGCAGTTTCACCTGCGTGGCGCCTTCGGCCGGCAATCACGGGCCGGTGGGCGTCAACCACACGTGGCACTTCGCCTATGCGGATGGGACTCCCTACCGGCCGGTAGGCACCACCTGCTATGCCTGGAGCCACCAGACTAATGTCCTGGAAGAACAGACACTGGCGACCTTGCGCACCGGCCCATTCAACAAGATGCGCATGTGCATCTTCCCAAAGGACTACGTCTACAACAAGAACGAACCGCCCTTCTACCCGTTCCCCCGCGAGGGCGGCAGGAATGACTTCAGCCGTTTCGTGCCCGAATACTTCCAGCACCAGGAGAAGCGCATCGAACAACTGATGGCGCTGGGGATCGAGGCGGACCTGATCCTGTTCCATCCCTACGACCGCTGGGGCTACAAGGTGATGCCGCCCGAAGTCGACGACGCCTACCTGCGTTACCTGGTGGCGCGGCTGGCGGCCTACCGGAATGTCTGGTGGTCGATGGCGAACGAATGGGATTTCGTAAAAGAGAAGAAACTCTCCGATTGGGACCGCTATTTCCAGATCGTGCAGGAGTGCGATCCTCACCAGCATCTGCGTTCGATCCACAACGGCTCAGTGCTCTACGATCACGGAAAGCCCTGGGTCACGCATACCTCAATCCAAGGTGATGACTTCCTGAAGACAGAAGAGTGGCTGCGCGCCTACAAAAAGCCGGTGATCTTCGACGAGTGCAAGTACGAAGGCAACATTCCCCGGCGCTGGGGGAACATCTCCGGCCTGGAAATGGTGCGCCGTTTCTGGCTGGCCACTGTCAACGGGGCGTACGGCGGCCATGGCGAGACGTTCCTGAATCCGGAAGAGGTGCTGTGGTGGTCGAAGGGCGGAGTGCTCCACGGGGAGAGCCCGCAGCGCCTGGCATTCCTGCGCAGGATTCTGGAGGAAGGACCCGCGGAGGGCCTGAATCCACTGCCGAATCAGAAGTACCCTGGCGCCGCGCGCGAGAACGAGTACTACCTCTTCTTTTACGACCTGCATCAGCCGGCGGAGATGGACTACGACCTGCCGGAGAAGGTGAGCTTCCGCGCGGAGATCATCGACCCGTGGACAATGACGATCACCCCGGTGCCGGGAGTCCATCGCGGCAAGTTTGTCCTGAAGCTCCCTGGCAAGCCGTATCAGGCGGTGCGCTTCCGAAAAGCATAAGCGCCGGGCACTGCGGATGAATCAAGGGGCCCCACCGGACGGCGGCCTGGACGTGCACGCCCAGGCCCCGGGCACAGGGCGGGCCCGTGCTATCATTGCCCATTCGGTCCTCTGATCGACCGCCGGATCCTCCTCCACGCTGAACCCTGACACCCCCGTCGCGTGAGTCTCCATTCCCCCCGGGAGGTCAAGATGCGGCTTGTGTGCGTTTCCCTCGTGCTGGCGCTGGCGGTGCCGTCCGCCTGGACCCTGGATCACGATTACCGGACGGACGGCCCGGCGCCCGGCAGTATCCGATTCAAGTGGATCTCCGGTTCGATCTGTGCCGCCACCAACCGGGATCCGCGCATCCAGATCATCACCTACAACGAGGACACCTACCTGCTGCGCGAGAATATCGCGATCCACTACGACGCTCCGTTCACCTACCTGCTGATGGGCAACGCAGGCGCCCTCCTGATCGACACCGGCGCGACGCCGGAGGCCGGGTATTATCCCCTGCGATCGACGGTGGACGCCCTACTCAAACGCTGGGGCGACCTGCGCGGCAAGCCGGACATTCCGCTCACGGTCGTGCTCACCTCCGGCGAGTACCTGTCGCAGAATCAGGGCTACCAGCAGTTCCTGAAAAGGCCGAATACCAAGCTGGTCCCTCTGGACCTGGCCGGGATGAAGGCCTTCTACGGCCTGAGCGATTCCTGGCCCACGGGCACCGGCCGCATCGACCTGGGCGGACGCGTGATTACAGTGATCCCGACACCCGGCGCCCACAAGGACGGCGTCACCTTCTACGACGCTTACAACGGCTTCCTGCACACCGGGCACTTCCTGTTCCCCGGACGCATCATGATCTCCAACGACAGGGACTATGTCGAGTCGATGGGCCGCCTGCAGGCCTTTGCGAAGCAGCATCCCGTCAAGTGGGTCATGGGCGGCCAGATCGATATGAAGTTCCTGCCTGGCGTGGAATACATGCGGCTCATCCGCTACAAGCCGGACGAGCGTGTGCTGCAAATGGATGCGTCGCTGATTGACGAGGCCATGGCGACCGCAACGCGTCTGCAGGGCAAGGCCGAAGTCGCCGTCCGCCCTGATTTCGTCATGCGCAACCGCGTCGGACCCGACGAACGCCCGGCCAGCCGGCCCAAAGACCTGCCGCGCATTCCTGACATGCCCCGCCTGCGATAAGGAGCCTGAATGAAACTGTTGCTGCTGCTGTGCCTGCTCTCCGCGGCTCATGCCGCCCCACCGGCTTCGCCGCACAGGATCGACTTCACGTCCAACCTGCCGGCCAGGGGGACTTTCCCCGAGAAGTGGATCCACGGCTCCAAATCGCTGCTGGATAATCACGATCCGCCGGTGCAGGTGCACTGGTTCAACGATCACACCGTCGTGATGCGCGAGAACAAGGCCTACAACTACGAGGCGGCGTTCATGTACCTCTATTTCGGCAACGACCGGGCGATCCTGCTGGACCAGGGCTCAACGGCCTTGCGTTCAGAGTGGCCGCTGCGCGATGTGGTCGACGGTGTGGTCGCCCAGTGGTGCAAAAGGAACGGCCGCAAGGACATTCCCCTGGTGCTGGCATTCAGCCACCTGCATGGCGATCATTGGGCCGCGCAGAACCAGTTTGCTGACCGCCCGAACACACACATCATGGGCCTGACGCACGAGGAGATGGTGGGCTTCTGGGGCATGACCAAGTATCCGGATCAGCGCGTGGAGTTCGATCTCGGCGGAAGAAAGCTGCTCATCTGGGGGAGTCCGGGCCATGTCGAGGACGAGTTCGCCTATTACGACACCTACACGCAGATTCTGTTTACCGGAGACATGTTCTATCGCGGATACTGCTACATCACATTCTGGGAGAAGTGGATGCAAAGCATGGCCCGCCTGGTGCGATTTGCTGATGAGTACCCTATCGCATACGTGGTGGGATGCCATGTGGAGATGAAGAAGACCGGGGAGTTCTTCACCTACGGGACAACCTACCAACCAGACGAAGCGCCAGTCCAGATGGACGTCGCGATGCTGCGCCGGACATACGAGTATGCGAAGAAGATCACCAAACCGGGTGTGTACTATACCGGCGATGTCTACCTGTGCAACCAGACCCGCTTGACCAGCACCCTGGATGTGAATCCATATGTGTATTGAACGACAACCCGCATGCGCATTCAGGCTCTGCACGGGCCGCCATGGCGCTGCGTAACGCGCCCCGGCCATTCAGCCCGAAATCTCCCGGCTCGAGCATGCAGGCCAATCCGCCGGGCTGACTAGACAGAGCACGCGGGCGTCCTCTCGCCCGAACCTGTTCGTCACCGAGAACTACCAGTTGGTCACTAGCCACGCAGACGGTCTGGCGGCCTGGGCTATCCTACGAACTTAGGCGGAATCGGCCGGGGCCAGACCTCCTGCCGGTCTGCCTCGGGTTCGGATGTTGCTGCTCATGCTGAACTTCACCCAGAACAGGACATTCCGCCGCATCGGCATCCGCTTCCTGGCCTGGACCCTCCTGGGGCTCTTCATGTTCAGCCAGGGCATCGTGCAGAGCCGTTTTACGAACGACCCCAGTCCCTGGTGGCACCATCTCGCAGGCTGGATGGTGGGTGTGTATGTCTGGTTCGCCCTCACGCCGGTTGTCTTCTGGCTGGGCCACCGTTATCCGCTGGAGCGCCGGTATTGGATCCGCCGGACACTGCTCCACACTTCGTTCGCCTTCGTCATCGCCCCGCTGCAGCTCGCCCTGGAGGCCGCGGTTCTCAGCCAAATGGGCGTCTTCCCGATGTACATGAAAACGTTCGTGGCGGCCTTCTTCTTCCTGGTAATCCTCGCGTTCCATCAGGGGATCCTCACCTATTGGAGCGTGCTGGGCGTGCAACAGGGTTTCGCCTGGTACAGGCGCTATGAGGAACGCCAGCAGGAGGCGCTGCGCCTGGAGCTGCGCTCGTCCCAGTTGGAACGGCAGCTGGTTCAGGCCCACCTGGGCGCCCTGAAGATGCAGTTGCAGCCGCATTTCCTGTTCAACACTCTGAACGCGATCATGGTGCTGGTGCGGCAGCAGAAAGGCCGCGAAGCGGAGGAGATGCTGGGCCGCCTGAGCGATCTGCTGCGCTGCGTCCTGGAAGATGTCGATTCCCAGGAAATCCCGCTGCGCCGTGAACTGGAGTATCTGCAGCTGTACCTTTCCATCGAACAGGTGCGCTTCCAGGATCGAATGCGTGTGGAGATTGCCGCCGCCCCGGAGGTCATGGACGCGGCGGTCCCGCACATGATCCTGCAGCCGATCGTCGAGAACGCCATTCGCCACGGTATCGGCAGGAGTTCCTCGGCCGGCCGGCTCCGGATCAGCGCCGCCCTGGTGGACGGCCAGTTGGAACTGCGTGTGTTGGATGATGGTCCGGGTCTGATACTCACCGCGCCCGCACCAAGCCGCGGCATCGGCCTGTCGAACACCCGCGCCCGGCTGGAGCAGTTGTACGGCCGCGCCGCCCGGCTCACCGTCGAGAACGCGCCAGAAGGCGGAGTCGCAGCCACCATCGTGTTGCCCTGCCGCCCTATGGAAATTGACCCGGGAACCTACCGGATGGAGACCAATGCCCTTCACGGCTTTGCTGGTTGACGACGAACCGCTGGCGCGCGAGGGCCTCCGCATGCTGCTGGCGGAGGATCCCGAGATCGCGGAAGTGCTGGAGGCGAAGAACGGACGCGAGGCCGTGGAGATTCTTCGCAGCGCCAAACCGGACCTCGTCTTTCTCGATGTGCAGATGCCCGAGATGGATGGGTTTGGCGTGATTCAGGAGCTCGGCCCGGAGTCGATGCCCGCCGTGGTCTTCGTCACGGCACACGATGTCTATGCCATCCAGGCGTTCGAGATCAATGCCATCGACTACCTGCTGAAACCCGTCACGCGGGAGCGATTCGCGAAGTCGCTGGCCCGCGCCAAGGACCATCTCCGCGCCCGGCCCGCGGGAGAGGCCAGCCGCCAGATCCTGTCGCTGCTCGAGACGATTGCGGCGCCCACGCGCACCGTGAAGCGTCTGGCGGTGCGCACGGCCGGCAAGACCGTCTTCGTGGAAGTCGAGGACATCGACTGGTTCGAAGCGGCCGAGAACTACGTCCAACTCCACGCCGGCCGCGCCGAGCACCTACTGCACGTGACCATGAACAACCTGGAGAAGTCTCTGGATCCCGAGCTGTTCCTGCGCATTCACCGCTCCATCATCGTGAACGTAAGGCGAATCAAGGAACTGCAGCCCGTGTCGCACGGCGAGTACGTCATCACCCTGGCCAACGGCGTGCGCCTGCAATCGGGCCGTATGTACAGCGACCGGGTGAAGACGCTGGCCGCGAATCCCTTCTGAGAGCCGCGGCGGCGGTTCGCCACGCCGCCAGTCCACCTCGTCAAACAGTACTTCTTGTTCCGGGCAGCCTCGGGCAAACTCGGAATCGTGCTACAGCAACAGACACTGGCTGAACTGTCGCGGGCCACAAAGCGCTTCGGCGCGGTGACGGCGCTCGATCAACTCGACCTCTCCGTGGGCGCCGGTGAACTGCTGGCCCTGCTTGGCCCCAACGGAGCCGGCAAGACCACGGCCATTTCCCTGCTGCTCGGGCTGCAGCAGGCCGATGGTGGCACGGCCCGGCTGTTCGGCAGGCCGCCCCATTCCGTCGACGCCCGGCGCCAGGTGGGCGTCATGATGCAGGAGGCCGCTCTGGCGCCCGAATTGCGCACTCGGGAACAGATCGAGTTGATCGCCAGCTACTATCCAGCGCCCATGGATGTGGACGAGACCCTGCGCGCAACCGGCACCCTGCCCATCGCCAGGCGGCCCTATTCCGCACTCTCCGGCGGCCAGAAGCGGCAGGTGCAATTTGCGCTGGCCGTGGTCGGCCGGCCCAGGCTGATCTTCCTGGACGAACCCACCGTGGGCCTGGATCTCCAGGCGCGCGAAATGGTGTGGGCCACCGTGCGAAAACTGGTCGACAGCGGTTGCTCCATCGTCCTCACCACGCACTATCTCGAAGAGGCGGAAGCCCTGGCCGACCGCGTGGCCGTGCTCTCCAAAGGCCGCCTGATCGCCTCCGGGTCGCTCAGTGAAATCCGGGCCCTGGTCGTCCGCAAGCGCATCACCTGCCGGACCCGCCTCACTCCCAATGAGGTGGCCCGCTGGCCCGACGTGCAAACCGTGAACCTGGATCAGCGCGGTCTCCACATCACCGCCAGCAATACCGAGAATGTCGTGCGGCTCCTTCTGGACGCCGATCCGGATCTCCAGGATCTGGAGGTACAGCGCGCCGGTCTGGCCGAAGCATTCAGCGAACTGACACGGGAGGACGTGCAATGAGCTCAGCCTTGAGCCAATCCGCCGTCAACTTGACGATCCCGGGCGAGTCCATGCCGCCCAATCGCCTGCTGCGCGCCTACGCGATAGAGGCAAAGTACGAGACGCTCCGCATGCTGCGCGCGCCGGCCTTCGCCGGACCGTTCCTGCTGCTGCCCGTCATCCTGTACCTGCTGTTTGCCGTGCTCCTCTTCGGACCCGGCATCGCCAAGGATCCCAGAGGCGCGCTGCTCACATTCATGGGCTTCTCGGTGTTCGGAGTCATGGGACCCGGCCTGTTCGGCTTCGGGATCAGCGTGGCCATGGAGCGCGAGCAGGGGCTGCTCAAGCTGAAGCGCGCACTGCCCATGCCGGCCGCCGCCTCGCTCGTCGCGAAGCTGCTCATGTCGATGGTCTTCGTGGCCATTGTCATGGCCACCATGGCGGCCGCGGCGCCGTTCGGCCACCTGCGGCTGACCGCCGCGCAACTGCTAAGCCTGACGGTTGTCAATGTTCTCGGCGCCCTGCCCTTCTGCGCGATGGGCTTCCTGGTCGGTTCAATCAGTTCCGGCAAAGCCGCGCCTGCCTTTGTGAACCTCTTCTATCTGCCGATGATCTACCTCTCCGCGATCCTGCTGCCGCTGCCGAAGTCGCTGCAATGGATCGCGCTGCTCTCGCCCGCCTTCCACCTGGACCAGCTCGGCCTCGCCGCCATAGGCGAAGCCAGCGTTGGAGCCCCCGCGACTCACGTGCTGGTGCTCGCGGGCGTCACCCTCCTCTTCACCGCGCTGGCGCAGTATCGCCTGTCGCGTGTCGGCTAAGGATCCAATCTCATGTCCCCTACCGCATACAAACAGGAAGTCCCTCTGCACCCGCCCGCTCTGGCCACCGCTTACAACAACGCCATCGGCTATCTGCGAGCAGTCCTCGTGGTGATGGTGGTGGCCCACCATGCCGCTCTCGCCTATCACCCCTACGCGCCGCCCATCAACGCCACGCTGGCAGTGGAACCCCGCTGGTGGCAGGCCTTCCCGGTGGTGGACCCCCAGCGCTGGAGCGGCGCCCTGCTGCTCGTGGGCTTCAACGACATCTTCTTCATGTCGCTCATGTTCTTCCTCTCCGGTCTCTTCGTGTGGCCGGGCCTGAAGACCAAGGGCGCCTCAGCGTTCCTGCGCGACCGCGCGCTCAGGCTCGGCCTGCCGTTCGTCGTGGCGGCCGTCATTCTCGCACCGCTCGCCTACTACCCTTCTTACCTTCAACTAGCCGAGCACTCCGGCTTCTGGAACCAATGGCTCTCCCTGGGCCAGTGGCCCGCCGGCCCGGCCTGGTTCATCTGGGTCCTGCTCGCCTTTGATGCGATCGCGGCACTCTTGTATGCCTTGCGGCCAGGATGGGGCGAGACCCTTGCAGCCAGGCTGCCCGGCGCCTCCGGACGGCCGCTGGTGGCCTTCCTGTCGTTGACTGCGATCACCGCGCTGGTGTACATCCCACTCGCAATCGCCTTCAATCCCATGCGCTGGAGCGCCTTTGGTCCGTTCACATTCCAGACCAGCCGCATCCTACACTACTTCACTTACCTCGTCGCAGGCATCGGGGTGGGCGCACTCGGCCTGGAAAGCGGGCTGCTCTCCACCAGTGGGAATCTGGCCCGGCGCTGGGGACGCTGGACGGCCGCCGGACTCGTTGCCTTCGTAATCGCGGCCGGACTCACGATTGCCGCCACCACCAACTTGCAATCGCAAGGCTGGGCCGCCGCCGCACACGCGGGCTTCGTCGTCTCCTGTGCGGCCATCAGCTTCGCGTTCCTGGCCCTGTTCCTGCGATTCGCCAACCGGCAGTCCAGCCGGATGGACAGCCTGCGGCGCAACTCTTACGGCATCTACCTGTTGCACTATGCCTTCGTAAGCTGGCTGCAATATGCGTTGCTGCCCACTGGCATGCCGGGCGGCGCCAAGTTTGCCATCTCGTTCCTCGGGGCCGTAGCCCTGAGTTGGATGACGGCGGCAGCGCTCCGCCGCATCCCTGCGATCGCCCGTGTTGTCTAGAGCCTGCTGCGAACCGCGACTGGTAAGGAGCGGGCCACGGACACACGAAGACTCACTCTTCGATCCGGATCCGCTCCTTGGCCTTGCTATAGTGCGCCACGGCCGGAGCAAATTCCTTCTCCACTTCCGCCCTGCCGAGCGGTGCACCCAAGGCATTCCTCAACGACTGCAGCCGCAATTCCCGCGGCGCAATCGCCAGAGCCAGATCCGGCAGATCGAACTCGCTAAGCACACCCGGCACCACACTCATGATGCGATCTTTATGGATCTTCGCGCGGGCCAGCGTCATGAACGAAGCCATCATTTCTTTCACGGTCACAGAGGCAATTCGCGGCTCCAACGCAGCGGCGTAGATCGCGATCATTCCACCGTCCCGCACACCCATCACGCCGATATTCGCCGCATCAATCCCCGGCCGCGTCCGCAGCCACTCGTACGCCCGCAATGCCTGGAAGGTCTGGATCCCCGGCAGAGGCCGGCCAATCAACATCGCGCGCTGCGCCAGTTGCCAGTCGCCCGAATATCCGCTGGCTCCGGCCGGCGGAGCGCTTTCGCCCCACCCACTCAGATCCACCGCCAGCACCGCGGTCTTCTGCGCCACCAGTTGATCGATCTCGCTCGACGACGCTGCCTTGCCGCGCGAGTCCAGCAGAATCACCGCCGGCCGTTTCCCTGCCCCTGTCGGCTCGATGAGCACCGCCGGCACCTGCAGCCCCGGCTGTGTCTCCAGCAGCAGCTTCGTGACCTTCCGACTCGCCTCGCTGGAAGAAGCCACTTCCGTAACGCCCGCCGCACCTCGTCGAGCCGGAACATTCAGCACTTTTGTGAGCGCGGCACGCAGCGCCGCCGGATTCGACCCACGCAGCACCGCTCGCGTCGCAAACTGCTGCTCCGCCCTGCGCAGATTGATCGATTGCACCGTCTCTCCGCCCAGCGAAGTCGCCAGTTGTCCTGTCTTCGTCGCATTGAGAGTGGCCTCTTCTTCGGGCTTGATCTCGGGCTCCGTGCCGTCGTCGTCCCGGCCTTGCAGCCACTTCGTCAGCCAGCGATACGTCGCCTCCCGCCGCGGCTTGCTCCAGCCGTGCGGATCGTCATATTCGAAATAGCCGGCGTGCACCTCCGCATCCGCCAGGCTGAAGACCTTCTTCGTCTCGGCAAAAGTAGCCCGCCCGCCCGCGATCGGAAAGAAGTCCTGGATACCCGCCAGCATCGTGACCGGCTTCGGTGCAAAGGCCAACATGAAATCGCCGAAGTCGTACCCGGCACTCAGGAAACCCGGGAAATCCTGCTCCGCATCCTGCGGACCAGGCGTCGTCCACAACTGTTCCCAGCCCGTCATGTAGCAGGAGATCACGGAAGCCGCCAGACGAGGCTCCACCACCGACAGGTACGCGGACTGCGTGCCGCCGCCGGAGTTGCCCGCCACGCCGATCTTCTGCCCGTCGACGTCCGGCCGCGTCAGCAGGTAGTCGAAAGCCCGGATCCCGTCCCACGCCTCATACAGCGCAAAGGTCGACCCGGTGAGCAGACACTGCGTACCCGCCATGTCGTGCTGCCGCGTACCAATCGACACGGTCGACTTGCCCAGCGTCTTGTCGAAGTACTCACTGCGCTCCCCCTGCCCGGGTGGATCAAACGCCAGCACGAGAAACCCGCGTTTCACCAGCCCGATCCACGCGTATTGATACGTCGAGATCGCCTTCCCCGAGACGCTGTGACCGGCCGTACCCAGCACCGCCGGATAGGGCGGCTTCGCATTGGTCGGGACATAAACGTTCGCCGTGACATAGAACCCGGGCAGGCTTTCGAAGATCAGGTGCTCCACACGATATCCGTCTCGCGTGAAGCCCCCGGTGATCTTCGCATTCAGAGGGGTCTTCTCCGGGAAGCCGCCCATGGCCTTCGTCAACCACGAACGAAACTCCTGCTGGCGCTTCTCCAGGTCCCTGGCATTGCGCAGGCCGGCGATCGTGGCATGACGTGCGTTCCAGTGGACCGCCGCCTCCCGGGTCAGGTAGTCCGCCAACTCCTTCGACAGCCGGCCGTCTTCGGCCACCTTCAGATCGGCGGCCGCGCAACAGGCGGCCGCCGCAATCAGCATGGACAAGAGTCGTCGCAAGGGATTCTCCCGATCAGAACTCAAACCGCAAGGCAATCTGAACAATTCTAGGATCACCGGCACTCTCGATGCGGCCGAACCGCGTAGCGCTGTTGGCCAGCGCATACGGAGTACTGAAGTTCACATTGTTGAACGCATTGAAGAACTCACCGCGCAACTGCGCTCGCAGCCGTTCCGTAATCGGGATCGCCTTCACCGCCGACAGATCGAAATTGATCGACTTCGGCCCACGCAGGAAATTACGCGGTGCATTGCCGAACGTGCCAGCCGCCGCCAGCGTGAACGCCGACGTATTGAAGTAGCGCGCAATCTGCTCGGCCCTCGATCGGCCGCCGGCCAGGTTCGCGTCTCCAATGACATCCGCATAGTCCTGCCCGATGCTGCTGAGGGCGCGATCCGTTCCGGACCTCACCGTGAACGGGAAACCGCTGCGGAACGTCGCAATGCCCGACGTCTGCCAGCCGCCCAGCGTGGCCCGGATCACCCGGTGCGCCGTCTTCAGTTCCGGCAAATTCCACACCCACGAGGAGACGAAGCGGTGCGTGTTGTCGAAGTCCGAGACCGCCCGGCCCGAACGGCGGTCGTACGGAATCGGGATCGACGTGCTCTGGCCCGGGGTCGTATCGTCGCTGAGTTCGTCAATCGACTTCGACCACGTGTAGTTCGCCTCGATGCTGAACCCCTTCGCCAGCCGCCGCTCCACGGAGAACTGCAGCCCGTGGTAGCTCGAGCTGCTGCCGGAGTCGGCCACGAGAATCGAGTTGAAGTTGCGATACGGCCGGCGCGCCTGGATGTTGCCCGTCGTAGCGCCCGCCGCGTACCGCGCCCAGTTTGTGTCGTAGTTGTACGAGAGCCGCCGGCCCATATTGCCGATATAGCTGGCACGGGCCAGCAGTCCATTAAAGACCTCGTGCTCCACCGTGAAGTTGAACGACTCCTGGTAGCTGGGCTTGAACCCGTTGGAAAACGCACCGAAGGTCCCCAGAGGAGTGACGAACGACGAATTCGTCGGCGGGTCGAAGGGAGCGAATGAACCTGGGAACGGATTCGGAGTATTCGCATACGGGTTGCTGAAGTTCACACCGTTCAGCGTGATCTGGGGGCTGAACGGTGCCGAATTCACAAAGCCGTTATAGAGCACCGTGAACTGGGGATTCCAGAAGAGCCCGGCGCCGCCGCGCAGCACCGTGCGTCCTCCACCTGGCCGCCAGGCGTAGCCGAAGCGCGGTGCGAACGCCTGTTTGTAGCTGTCGAAGCCGCCCATCGGGCAGCTCGGATCGCCCGCGTTCAGATAACCGTTGGGCGCGTTCGGGAAGCGTGTGGACTGAACGCCCGGAGCAAAGCACTGCGTGCGGCCGATCGAATCCTGGTAGGGCAGGAACGGTTCCCAGCGCAAGCCCAGGTTGAGCGTCAGATTCGTGGTGACGCGCCAGTCATCCTGCACGAACAATCCGATGCGGTGGCCGCCCAGATCCTTGTACTCGCCGCCGCCCTGCCAGAACTGGTAGACCTCGCCCAGCATGTAATCCGCCATCGGATCGCCGGAGATCGACCCGTTGAAATCGAAGTTGCCCATGGTGCGGAAGTCGTTCGTGATGCTGTTGCTCACATGCAGGTACTCGCCGCCGATCTTCACCTGGTGCGAACCCAGCATCCAGGTCAGCGTATCCGATACGTGATAGTCGCGATCTTTCTTGTCGTAGTTCCAGCCCGGCCGCGCCAGGAAATAGTTGCTGATGTTGACATACACCGAGGCCGGATCCTTCACGGCAATTCCAGCCACACCCGCTTTGGCAAAGTCGATGGGCAGCTTCACCGAAGCCCAGTCGTTGAACGTCCGCCGGCTGCGGATGGCGAAGGTTCCGTTGTTGATGATGTTCGGCGAAATCACCCAGACGTCGCTGAACGTCCAGTGTGAGTAAGGCTGCGTCGACCGGCCGACGTCCGAAGTGAACATCGACGCCAGATCCCCGGTGTTGCCGGTGAACGGCCGTGTGAACGTCCGCCGGAAGTAGCGGCCCGAGAAGCGGTGCGTGTTCCAGTTGTAGTCGCCTCGCACGGTGTACTCGTCCTCCACCGGCTTACCCTGATACCCGGTAAAGCGCTCGCCTGTGGGCGTCGCCGGAACGGGAATGTACTTCAGCAGCGACTGCGATACCGGACTCAGCCGGCTGACCGGAATCTGATTCCCGGCAAACGGCTGCTTCGTCAGCGGATCGATCACAGACTTCGTCAGGTTTGAGAAGTTGCCGTCCCGCATGGCCTGCGTCGGCAGGAACTGCCGCGTCAACTGCGGATCCGTCCGCAGCCGCGTCCCCTGGTAACCAAAGAAGAAGAACGCCTTGTTCTTCACGATGGGACCGCCCAGCGTCCCGCCGAACTGCGAGCGCTTCAGATTGTCGCGCTTCGCGGCAAAGAAGTTGCGCGCGTTGAAGACACCGTTCCTCAGAAACTCGAACGCCGAGCCGTGGAACTGATTCGTACCCGACTTTGTGATCACACTCACCACCGCGCCCGTCGCATTGCCGAACTCGGCCGTGAAGTTGTTTTTCTGGATGCTGAACTCCTGCACCGCATCGGGATTCGGGAACAGGCCGCTGTTGTTGCGGTATGAATCCGTATTCATGCCGCCGTCCAGCATGTAGTAGATGCCATTCCCGCGGTTGCCATTCACCGAATAGGCGTTGCCTTCGCTCGAAGACGAACTGCGCGGAATGACACCAGCCTGGATCGCCACCAACTGCGTGACATCTCGCCCGTTCAGCGGCAGGTTCACGATGCGCTGCTGATCCACCATGCCGCGCAGTGAGCCCGTTTGCGTCTCCAGCAGCGGAGCCTGGGCCGTCACCTCCACCGCTTCCGACACCGCGCCTACCTGCAGAGTGATGTCCACCGTAACGGTCGTATCCACCGTCAGAGTCAGTCCGGCCCGCGTGAAGGGCTGGAATCCGTTGGCCTTCGTCTGCAGCCGGTACTCACCCACCGGCAGCAGCGGCAGCGAATACGTGCCGTCGGTAAGGCTGGTACGGGTCAGTTCGAATCCAGTATTGACATTCACCGCCGTGACTTCCGCGCCCGGCACCGAAGCGCCCGAGCCATCCTTCACCGTTCCGGCGATCCGGCCGCTCGCCTGGGCGCGCAGATCCCGGACGGAAACAAGGGCAAGAAGCAGCAGCAGCGCCGGAAAGGCCCGGCGGTCACAGAGACCGTAAAGAAGCGCCACACGTGGATGCATGCCCCAGTGACGGACCGCCGGCCGGGAATTCAGGGCCGCGTGCTGAAACTTTTTTGTCATGCGACCCTGAATTGAGCCGCCCTGATTCGTCAGTAGGTAGACAGTCCACCGGGACTGGGTTTTGAGGTCGAATCTTGGATGACAGCACCGCCATTCCCCTGGTGTTGAGCGGGGAGATCAGTTCACGCGTGGAGCAGAGTCCGGATCAATTCGTGGCCGACCTGTATGCGGTGCATGCCAACAGCCTGCATCGCTATCTCCTGCTGACCGGCAGCCGGCCAGCCGATGCCGACGAACTGCTCCAGGACGCCTTCCTGCGCCTGTTCCGCTGCCTGCGCGAGGGAGAACAGGTGGAGAAGCCGAAGGCCTGGCTCATCCGGACTCTTCAGAATCTGCGCACCGACCGTGCTCGCCGTGAGTCCGGCCACATCTCGCTGCTCGGCAATGTCGTTCAGCGCAGCCAGCTCGCCTGGACGACCCGCGCGCTCAGCCCCGAAGAAGCGATGCTCGACCATGAGCGCCTCGACCGGCTGCAGAGGGCGATGGGCAGCCTCACCGAAAGGCAACATCAGTACGTACTTATGCGCTCGGAAGGAATGACGTTGCGGGAGATCGCCGCCATGCACGGGGTCACGGTCCAGTCCGTGGCCGAGACCTGCGCCCGCGCCATTGAGCGGTTGGGGAAGTTGACCCATGAGTGAGCCACTACATCCCTCCGGGCATCCGGCTCCAGCCGACCTGCTGCTCCACCTGGAGGAGCCGTCGGAGCCCATCCGCAACCACCTCGCTGGATGCGTGTCCTGCCAGTCTCTGCTGGCTGACCTCCTGGCAGGCGAAAGCAATCTGGCCGAATGGCGCGACGCCCTCACCGCCCAGGCGCCCCCTCCGCCGCCGGTCGCCGCCCTCCAAGCCCGCATGCGCACTGAAACCGCGCCCCTCTCCTGGTGGCGGCGCAATCGCTCCGCCGTGCGCTGGACGCCTGCCATCGCCCTCGCCGCCGCGGCTGCCTGCCTCGTCCTGATCTTCAATCCGAATGGGATCTGGAACCCCGTCGCCGTTGAAGCCGCCGAGATCCTGCGCCATGCCAGCGAGCAGGTCCACCAGACCCGAGCCGCCAAGACGGCGGCAGCGCCACGCCGCTACCGCATCCGGCAGGCCGGCCGCGACCTCCAGACCCTCGATGAAGGAAAGCTGCAACTCGCCCGGATCGACCGTCACGATCCCCTGAATCCCGACGACTACGCCCGCTGGCGCTCGGAACAAACAGAGAAACAGGACACCATTACCCGCGGCAACGGCTGGGTCCGCCTCTCCACGGCGGTGTTGGGCAGCCACGATATCGAATCGGCCTCGCTCACCGTGGATAGCCGCGATTGGCGGCCGCTCCTCCGCAGCGTCCATTTCCGGGGCGAAGACGAGATTCAAATGGAGGCCGCGCCGGTCGAAGCCGAGATCAGCCGTCAGGGCGCACCAGGCGGTTCGAGGTCCGAAGAGGCAAGCCCCTTGAAGCCACCCGCACCCCTGGAAGCGGCTACGCCCGCAGCCAACTCCGAGATCGCCATGTGGGAGGTTCTCCATGCCGCCGGGGCCGACATCCACTCCGCGGCCCAACTCAGGCGGCAGGACGGCTCGGTCTGCTACGAACTCTGGTCTGAGCCCGGCGAACGAGACAAGGTCGCCCGGGCCATGCAGGCCATCCCTGGCGCGAAGCCATGCAGCCAGTCCAAATCTCCTGAGCGCGAGAAGCTCCTGGAGCCTATCTCCGCCGGAACCGCCGCGGAATCGCCCAGCCTCGCCCTCCTCACGGCCCGCTTCGGCGACAAGGACCGCGCCAGTCAGTATCTCGATGACGTGACCCGCCAATATGTTGTGCTGTTGGCGCAAGTCACGGCGCTGGACCGCTATCTGCGCTGGTTCCCCCCGTCTCGCGTGGACGCCCTGGACGGCCCAACCCGGCAGCGCGTCGCAGCCATCGCCCTGAGCGATGCCGAAGCTGTCACCACCGAAGCCAATCAGTATCTCCGCCTCGTCGGAGAAGGTCTTGCAGCCCTGGCGGCCAGGCCCGCGCCCGCGTCTCCCGGCGGGCCGGCGTCCTCCGCCGTACGCTGCACCAGTATCGAATCGGCCTCCTCGTTGCTGGAGGATCTGCGGTCACTCCACCGCGAGTTCGTGACCCTGTTCGGATCCGGATCGGAGCTAGCCTCCTCCGTTGAACGGACAGCACGGACGCGTGATGCGTTGGAGCACCGCATTGCTGCGCTCTGCGTGAAGTAAACCGCGGCGCAGCCCCGATTCCAGGGTGAGTGGTACCCTGTGCTCTATGCGTGGAACGAGGGAGGGGACATGCCTGGCTCTGCTCTTGGCCTGCGCCTCCGCGTGCGTTCTGCAAGCCCAGGATCACGCCGCCATCTCAGGCTGCGTCAAGGACATTCATGGTGCCATGATCCCGCAGGCCGATGTTCTGGTCTGGAATCAGGAGACCGGCCTCAGCCGCAACGGTCATTCCGATGAAACGGGCCAGTACAGCTTCAGCACCCTGCAGCCGGGCCTCTACACGGTTCACGTCTCGGCCCGTGGCTTTCGCAGCCTGACCCGCGCCAACATCCGGCTTGGCGCGTCTGAGCGCGCATCGCTCGACGTCATGCTCCAGATCGGGCGTCTCGAAGAAAGCATCACCGTCAACGCGGACGAAGCAGCCCTGCCGGCCACCTCGGGCAGCCTGCGCGGTGCGGTGGATCAGCGCCGGATTGAGGATCTGCCGCTCAACGGCCGCGACGTCACGCAACTCGTCCTGACCCAGGCCGGAGTCGTGATGGGCACCCGCTCCACGTCGGAAGGCAACGGTTATGCCGTTAACGGCGGCCGTCAGAATGGAATCCATTACACGCTGGACGGCGGCACGAACACCGACGCCTACCGCCACCAGAGCGGCGTCTTCCCCAACTCCTCCGCCATCGCGGAAGTCGTCATCGAACGCGGCAACCTTAGCGCCGAGCACGGCAATTCCGCGGGCACTGTGGTCAGCGTCGTCACCCGCAGCGGAACCAATATGCTCCACGGCTCCGCCTTCGAGTTCGCCCGCAATGGCGCCTTGAACGCCCGTGACTTCTTTACCACCAATCGCGACAACCTCAAGCGGTCGCAGTTCGGCGGCACCCTGGGCGGACCCGTTATCCGCAATCGCATGTTCTTCTTCGGCAGCTACCAGGGCACGCGCGGCCGCGCCGAGACACAGTACACACGCCAGTTCCTGCCCACGGCCGCCATGCGCGGCGGCGATCTCTCCGCCACGGTCAACCGCCTGGTCGATCCACTCACACTCAACCCGTTCCCGGCGAACCGGATCCCCGCCAGCCGCTTGAGCCCGGTCTCCCAGCAACTGCTGCGCTACATTGCAATGCCTGTATCCGCCAGCGGCGAACGCCAGGTGAGCATCCGCGACCGCACCGGCGAAGACGAGTACACTGCCCGGCTCGACTACAACACGTTCGCGCACCGCCTCACCGGGCACCTCTTCCAGCGCAATCTGGAGACACCCTTTTCCGGCAACCCGCAGGACCTCGCTTCCATGTTCGGCCCCGGCGTCGGCCGCTCCGTGCAGCCCTACCTTCATGCCACCTTCACAGACGTGTGGATGCTCTCCGGCTCCGTCATCCATAGCCTGACCTTCGCCGTCCGCGACCGTCGCACACTCAACGATTGGGACTCCGTCCGCCTGCCCGTCAACTTCGCCCAGGCCGGTGTTCAGGGCATCGCCGTGAAGAGCCCAGCCGCGATGTACGTCAATGTCTACGGCAACTTCATGGCCCGGCCCGGCTGGAACTACGACAAACGCGATCGCGACTACCACCTCTCCGACAGCCTCAGTTGGATGGCCGGGCGCCACGAGCTCAAGGCCGGTGCCGAAGTCCTGGGCCTGCGCAACCAGATCCGCAACGACTTCCGCACCATGGGCAACTTCGATTTCAATGGCGCCGCCAGCGGCGACCCCATGGCCGATTTCCTGCTCGGCGAGGTCTACCAGTTCTGGCAGGGTGGCGGCGAATACAAGGAGCTCTCCGGCCTGCGGACCGCCCTCTTCCTGCAGGACTCCTGGCGCATCAGCAGCCGCTTCACTCTGAACACTGGCCTGCGCTGGGACCCGTCTACCCCCTATCAGGACTCGCTCGGCCGCATCCAGTGCTTCGTGCCGGGCGTCCGGTCGACCCGCTTTCCGAACGCGCCGCTCGGTTATCTGAACGCAGGAGACTGGGCTTGCCCGCAGGGCGGCTTCCGCGACTTCCGCAAATCCTTCGCGCCCCGCCTCGGCTTCGCCTGGCGGCCGCGCGGCACCGATCTCGTGGTGCGCGGCGGTGCCGGCATCTTCTGGGTCCCGCTGGCCACCATGCTCTATAACGGCTTCGTCAACTCCGCGCCCTTCAGCCCGCAGGTGACCCGCAACGGAGTCCAGTTCAGCGATCCGTTCGCCAATACGGTGAATCCGTTCCCGGGTTCGTTCGCACCCTTCCAGCCGTCGAAGGACGTGAAGTTCTCCACGCCGATGGGCCAGTTCGGCACCTTCTCGCCCGGCTTCCGCCCGGGCTATTCCGAGGGCTTCAATCTTACGGTGGAGCGCCCCTTTGGCAAAGCATGGACCGGCCGAGCTTCCTACGTCGGCAACCTGGGCCGGAATCTCTCCTACGCATACGATCTGAACTACGCCCGCTACGCCGCTGGAGCCACAGCTTCGAACCTCCAGCAGCGCCGGCCCTACCCCGACTTCGCCAGCCTCATCGTGTCGGAGTCCGGAGCCAGTTCCAGCTACCATGCGCTCGAAACAGCGGTCACGCGGCGCGCCCCCACGGGGTTGATCCTTGAAGCGAATTACACGTGGTCGAAGGCGATTGACGAGAGCTCGGAAGACACCATCCCAGGGCAAAGCGCTTCGATCGCCATGCCGTCGGACCGCCGGGCGGGCCGGGCCTTGGCGAACTTCGACGTGCCGCACCGGCTGGCTGCCTCGTGGGTCTGGCCCATACCCGCAACACCGTTCAGCAACCGCTGGGTTCGTTTCGTCGCTCATGGCTGGGTCACCTCCGGGATGGCCACCTGGCGCGGAGGCATGCCGTTTTCGGTTCGTTCCGGAACTGACAGGGCCCTGAGCGGTGTCGGCCAGGATTTCGCCGACCTCACAGGGGACCCTCGACTGAACAGCGGGCGATCGAAACAGGAGACCATTAGCCGCTACTTCAATACGGCTGCCTTCCAGTTGGCGGCGCCCGGCACCTTCGGCAATGCGCCCCGCAACCTGCTGCGCGGACCCGGCATGCTCAACTTCGACCTCGCCCTGGCGCGGGAGATCCCCCTGCACGACCGGTTTCGCACACAACTGCGCGCCGAGTTCTTCAACGCCTTGAATCAACCGGCCCTGGCCAATCCATATGCGCTAGTCAACAATCCCGCCCGTTTCGGCCGGATCGAAAGCTCCGGACCCGCCCGCACCATTCAGCTGGCCCTGAAGCTGAGCTTCTGAGTCGAGCACGAATCTGACCTCGAATCGGATAATTGACTTCTTTTCTCAGAAACTGTAAGATTCGATCGTTAGGGTCATGCACACGTTTGCATGAGAGGCAGCACCACGTGAGACGCGCTTCCATCAAAGACATAGCCCGCTTGGCCAATGTCTCCCATTCCACCGTCTCCCGTGCGCTTCGCGGAAGCTCGCTCATCAGTCCCCAAACCATCACCCGCATCCGCCAGATCGCAGCCGATTCCGGCTACCGTCCCAGCGCCGCCGCCCGCAGCCTCGTCACCAGCCGTTCCGCTACTATCGGTGTAGTTGTCACCAGCATCGCCGATCCCTTCGCCGCCGAGGTCGTGCTCGGCATCGAGGACGCCGCCGATCAGCGCGACTACTCCGTCATCCTGGCCAACTCCAACGCCCAACCGGACCGCGAAATGCGCGTCGTCCGCGCGTTCGAAGAGCGCCGCGTCGACGGCATCATCGTCACCTCCTCGCGCGTCGGCGCGGTCTACGCCGAACTGCTTTCCCAGACCCGCGTGCCGATCGTCCTCCTGAACAATCAGCACCCCAGCGAGTTCATGCACTCGGTGATGATCGAGAACCTGGCCGCCAGCCGCCAGGCGACCCAACACCTGATCGATCTCGGCCACAAGCGCATCGCCTACATCGGCGATCGCTTTGGCTGCCAATCAGATACCGAGCGGTTCAACGGCTACCAATCCGCCTTGGAGGGCGCCAGCCTGCCAATCCGGACGGAATATGTCGGATACGGGAACGGCACCTCGGAAGGCGGCGACGCTGCCATGTCGGAACTGCTTGCGCTCCCACAGCCGCCCACCGCGGTCTTCTGCTACAACGACATGACGGCCTTTGGCGCAATGCGCGCCATCGCGGCTCGTGGCCTGCGGATCCCCGCCGATCTCTCCATCGTCGGCTTCGATGATCTTTTCTTTGCTCAGTTTGCGGCGCCGCCGCTCACCACCGTCCGTCAGCCGATGCGGGATATGGGCCGGCTGGCCGTGGAAAGCCTGCTGCACCTGTTGGCCGGCACCCAAACCGAACCCAACCTCAAAATGCCCGGCGAACTGATCGTTCGCCAATCTACCGCTTCCCCACAGGAGAATGCCTGATGTCCCTCCTCGTTCATCCGGACACAACCGGAACCCAGATTGAGACTTTCGGATTTGAATTGCTGGCGATCAAGATCGTCAAGCTCCAGGCCGGCCAGAGTGTCGAGGAGGATACCGCCGCACGCGAGCTCGCGATTGTCCCACTCGGCGGCGTCTGTTCCGTCAGTTCGTCCGCTGGCGACTTCCCTTCAGTCGGAGGCCGGGCGAATGTCTTCAGCGGCCTGCCTCATACGCTGTATCTTCCTATCGCGACACGGTTTACTCTGACCGCACAGACCGATTGCGACCTGGCTTTCTGCTACTCCAAAGCGGAAGAATCGCATGCCGCGGCATTGGTCGGGCCCGCAGATGTCCGGGTAGAGATTCGCGGCGGCGGCAACGCCACCCGCCAGATCAACCACATGATCCAGCCCGGCTTCCCGGCCCAGCGCATCCTGGTCTGCGAGGTCTATACTCCCAGCGGCAACTGGTCCAGCTATCCGCCGCACAAACACGATGTCCACAATCCCCCTGGAGAAGTGGACCTGGAAGAGTTCTACTACTACCGCATCGACAAGCCGGAAGGCTACGCCATCCAGAAGGTCTATAGCGCCGATCGGCGGATCGACGAAACCCTCACGGTCCGCGACGGCGAACTGGTCCTGGTTCCGGAAGGCTACCACCCCGTGGTGGCCGCCCACGGCTACAACGCCTACTATTTGAACGTCCTGGCCGGCTCGGCCCGCTCAATGGCCGCCTCCGACGATCCCGAATACGCCTGGGTCCGCGACACGTGGCGCGAGCAGGACCCGAGACTCCCCCTGGTCCGCTGAGGTGACACCCATGGATATCGCAATTCTCGGCCGCATCGGCTACGACCTCTACTCCGAAGAGCCGCACGTACCCCTGCCCCAGGCCCGGCGGTTTTCCCGCTACCTGGGCGGCTCCAGCGCCAATATGGCGGTGGGCTTGTCTCGCCTTGGCGCCAATGTCGGCATCGTGAGCTGCCTGGGCAACGACAGCCTCAGCCAGTTTCTGATCGACTATCTAAACGAAGCCAAAGTGGACACCAGCCGTGTCCAGTCCCGGCCCGGCTACCTGCCATCCCTCTGTCTCACCGAGGTTTCTCCACCCGACCGCTTCCCGCAGGTCTTCTACCGCCACAACGCGGTGGACACCCTTCTCACCACCGCGCCCGGCGACCTCGAATACGTCTCCGCCGCGAAGATGTTCATCACGAACGGCACCTCGCTCTGCGCCTCGCCTTCTCGCGAAGCCACCTACCTGGCGCTGGAACGAGCGCATCAGGCCGGCTGCCGCGTCGTGTTCGACGTCGATTTCCGCTCGATGTCCTGGCCCAGCCCCGCCGAAGCCGGACTCGCCGTGCGCCTGGCACTCCCGTTTATTGACGTATTGATCGGGAATCAGCCGGAGCTGATGCTGGTCGCCGGCGAATCCACGCTGGAGGCAGCGACGGCGAAACTTCGCAGCCTGCCGATGCTCGTGTCGAAACTCGGCGAGCAGGGGACCCGCGTCTGGACCGGAGAAAACTCCGTGTTTCTGCCGCCCTACAAGGTGGACGTCTGCACCACCATCGGCGCCGGCGACGGCTTCGCCTCAGGCTTCCTGTACGCGCTTCTGCAGAATCTGCCGGTGGAGGAATGCCTCCATTACGGGAACGCCGCGGCGGCGATTGTGGTCAGTCGCCTCAGTTGCTCCGAAGCTATGCCTACGATGGCAGAGGTGCAGGCGCTCCTCAGTGAACAGCGGAAGCCCGCGGAGCCTGCCCGATAACGTACGGAGGTTTCATGTTCTCCAGTCAGCAGTTTCTGCCAGATGCCGTGATGGCGCGGCTCACCGAAGTCCGGGTCACTGACCCGGATTGCGCCTGGCGCTCGGCCCAGACCCGCCGCCGCCGGCACGGTCTCGTGAACGGGGGCAAGCTCAACATTCTGGCCGCCGATCATCCGGCCCGCCGGGTCACCAAAGTCGGAACCAATCCCATCGCCATGGCCGACCGGCAGGACTACCTCGCCAGGATTGTCCGTGTCATGTCGGCCGAAGGCATCGACGGCCTGATGGCCACCATGGACATCCTGGAAGACCTGTTCATCCTGGATGCCCTCATCAGAAAAGCGGGCGGTACGTCGCTCGTGGATGGAAAAGTCCTCATTGGCAGCCTGAACCGGGGCGGCCTCGCGGGCTCATGTTGGGAGTTGGACGACCCGATCACGGGACCCACTCCGGCCACCTGCGCGGCATGGCACCTGGATGGAGCGAAGCTGTTGCTGCGCATCGCCGACGACGACGCCGGGTCGTTGAAGACCATGCTCGCCAGCGCGCAGGCGATCAATGAATGCAACGCTTTGCACCTGCCGATGTTCCTGGAGCCTCTGCCGGTTACCCGCAAGGACTCCGGTTGGGCCGTCCAGAAGGAACGCGAGGCCCTGGCCCGCATCGCCGGAGTGGCCTCGGCGCTGGGCGACAGCAGCCGCTACCTCTGGCTGAAACTGCCCTACTGTGAGGGGTACGAAACGGTGGCCCGGTCCACCTCGCTGCCCATCCTGCTATTAGGCGGCGAATCCGCCGGCAATCCCGCTCCGTTCCTCGGTGAACTCGCTTCCGCCATGAAGTCTGGCCCGAACGTCCGCGGCGCCCTGGTGGGCCGGAACGTACTGTATCCCGGGGACGAGGACCCCTTGGCCATGGCCTGCGCCGTCGGCGGCATCATTCATCAAACCTGGACGGTCGACCAGGCCCTGGAATCTCTGCCGGCCAACCGCGGCCGGGCGCTCGACTCGATTTCGCAACTCTTCTGATCCACGCAGCTTAGGAGGTATCTTAATGGAAACAAAACGATTGACGATGGGGCAGGCCCTGCTGGGCTTCCTGAAGAACCAGTACGTCGAACGCGATGGCGTGGAAAACCGCTTTATCGAGGGCGCCTGGGGCATCTTCGGCCACGGCATCATCGCCGGCTTCGGCCAGGCGCTGCAGCAGAATCCGGACTTCCCCTATTACATGTGCCGGAATGAGCAGGCTGCCGTGCACATCGCCACGGCCTTCGCAAAATCACGGATGCGCCTGTCGACCTTCGCCTGCCTCTCGTCGATCGGGCCCGGCGCCACGAACATGATCACCGGCGCCGCCACTGCCACCATCAACCGGATCCCGGTCCTCCTGCTGCCCGGCGACATCTTTGCCCGCCGGAACGTGGCTCCGGTGCTCCAGCAGATTGAATCCGAGCAGGGACAGGACTTTTCCGTCAACGATTGCTTCAAGCCGGTATCCCGGTACTGGGACCGCATCAGCCGGCCCGATCAACTGCCCTGTTCCGTGGTGGAGGCAATGCGTGTCCTGACATCTCCGGTGCACACCGGCGCGGTGGTCCTCGCCCTGCCCCAGGATGTCCAGGCCGAAGCCTGGGACTACCCGGTGGAGATGTTCGAGAAGCGCGTCTGGCACATCCCTCGGCCCGTGCCGGAACTGGTTATGCTGGCCCGCGCCACGGAGTGGATTCGCAGTGCGAAACGGCCCATCATCGTGGCCGGCGGCGGCGTCCTCTACAGCATCGCCAGCGGAGCACTGGCCCGCTTCGCGGAACGAACGGGAATCCCGGTGGGCGAAACGCAGGCCGGCAAGGGTTCCCTGCCCTACGACCATCCGCAAAACCTCGGGGCGATCGGCGTGACAGGCACGCCCGGCGCGAACATCGCCGCCCGGGAAGCCGACCTCGTCATCGCAATTGGAACGCGGCTCAGCGACTTCACCACGGCCTCCAAGACCGCCTTCCAGAACCCGAACGTCCGGTTTATCAACCTGAATGTGGCCGAGTTCGATGCCTTCAAACACGCCGGGTTGCCGCTGATTGCCGACGCCCGCGTGGGCCTGGAGCAACTCGATGCCGCCGTGAACGGCTATGCCGTCGATGCGGACTATTCGGCCGCGATCGCTCAGTGGAAGGCGCGGTGGGAAGAAGAGACCGACAGGATCTACAACATCCAGCACGGTCCGCCCATCAGCCAGGGCGAAGTGGTGGGCGCTGTCGCCAGGGTGGCACAACCCAACGACGTCGTACTGAATGCAGCGGGCAGCCTGCCCGGCGACCTGCACAAGCTGTGGCGGACGAGCAAACCCGGCGGATACCACATGGAGTACGGCTACTCCTGCATGGGGTATGAGATCGCCGGCGGTTTGGGCGTCAAGATGGCGGATCCTTCCCGGGAAGTGTACGTCATGGTGGGCGACGCTTCGTTCCTGATGATGTCGTCAGAAATCGCGACCTCGGTGCAGGAAGGCTACAAGCTGAACATCATTGTTCTCGACAACCACGGCTACTCCAGCATCGGCGGGCTCTCCAAGGCGATCGGCTCAGGCGGCTTTGGGACGAACTACCGCTGCCGGACCGAGAGCGGCAGCCTGGACGGCGAGAACGTTCCAGTCGATTTCGCGGCATTGTGTTCCGGCCTGGGCGCCCGTACCGTACGGGTCACCACTCGGGCCGAACTGGAAAAGGCACTGGCCGAAATGCGCACGCACACAACTACGACGGCCGTGGTGGTCGAGGTCGACAAAGAAATGCGCGTGCCCGGTTACGAATCGTGGTGGGACGTGCAGATTGCGGAAGTCTCGGAGATTGAGAGCGTCCGCCAGGCCAGAGCCGAGTACGAACAGGCAGTCAGGAAAGAGCGGCGCCACGAGATCGCCGCGCCCAGGTAAAGAATCCATGGCAACCAAAGAAATTCTGAACTACATCGGCGGAGCGTGGCTGCGCCCCGTCTCCGGCGCGGGACTGCCGGTGATCAATCCGGCCACCGGCGAGACGCTCGCCGTTTCCCCGGAAGGCTCGCAGGCCGACGTGGAAGCCGCGGTCCAGGCCGCGGCGGCCGCCTTCCCGGAATGGCGCGCCGTGCCTCCGGCCGAGCGCATCCAGTACCTTTTCAAGTTCAAGCAGCTTTTGGAAGAGCACTTCGACGAGATCGCCCGGATCGTCACGATTGAGAACGGCAAGACCCTGGCGGAAGCGCGCGGCGAACTGCGGCGCGGCGTGGAGAACGTGGAAGTGGCCTGCGGGATTCCGATCCTGATGCAGGGTTACAACCTGGAAGACGTTGCCCGCGGCATTGATGAGCTGATGTTCCGCCAGCCGCTGGGCGTCGTGGCCGCCATCACGCCTTTCAACTTCCCGGCGATGATCCCGCTATGGTTCCTGCCCTACGCGATCGCCTGCGGCAACACCTTCATCCTGAAGCCGGCCGATCGCGTGCCGTTGTCGATGATTCGCATCATGGAGCTTCTGCATGAAACGGGACTGCCGGCCGGTGTGGTCAATCTGGTGAACGGCGGCAAAGCGGCCGTCGATGCCCTGTTGGACCACCCGCAAGTTCCGGCGATCAGCTTTGTCGGTTCCACCCCCGTGGCCCGCTACATCTACGCCCGAGCCTCGGCCAACGGCAAACGAGTGCAGTGCCAGGGTGGCGCAAAGAATCACGTCGTCGTCCTGCCCGATGCCGAACCGGAGACGACGACGCAGATCATCGCCGACAGTGCCTATGGCTGCGCCGGGCAGCGCTGCCTCGCCGTGTCAGTCGCTGTAACGGTGGGCGACGCCCAGCAGTGGTTCCGGGATTCCATCACGAAAACCGCCGCTTCGATGAAGATCGGCGACGGGCTGGCGCAGGGCGTCCAAATGGGCCCGGTGATCTCGCAGGCCAGCCGGAAGAGGATTGAAGGGCTCATCACTACCGGGACACAGCAGGGAGCGAAAGCCGCCGTCGACGGACGCGAGGCCGTAGCCGCTGGATTGGAGAGTGGCAGTTTTGTCGGTCCCACCGTTTTGGACGGAGTGCCGGCAGGCGGCGATCTGGCGGAAACCGAAATCTTCGGACCCGTCCTCAGCCTCATTCACGCCGGCGATGTCGACGAAGCAATGGCGATCATTGCGAAGAACTCCTACGGCAACGCGTCCTCGATTTTCACCTCCAGCGGAGCCGCGGCGCGCAAGTTCCGCAATCAGATTCCTACCGGGAACGTGGGGGTGAACATCGGAGTTGCGGCCCCGATGGCCTACTTCCCGTTCAGCGGTTGGAAGGGCAGCTTCCTGGGTGTCCTGCACGCGCAGGGACGCGATGCGGTGGAGTTCTACACGGACAAGAAGGTCGTGATCGAACGCTGGCCCCGGGAGTGGAGCAGAAAGTTCTAGAGGTAAGTCACAGTGGCAATCCTGAAGGTAGGAAACGCCCCCTGTTCCTGGGGCACCCTTGAATTCGAATCGGCCAAAGGCGAGCAGATCGGTTACAGCCGCATGCTGGATGAGCTGGCGGCTACGGGCTATACCGGCACCGAACTGGGCGACTGGGGCTACATGCCTACGGATCCGCCGGTGCTCTCCGCCGAGTTGGAACGGCGCGGCCTGGCGATGCTGGGCGCGTTCGTCCCGGTCGCCATGAAATACCGGGCCGCGCATGCCCCCGGTGTCGCGGCGGCGGTCAAGACCGCGAAGCTGCTGGCGGCGGTGGGCACGGATCCGAAGCCGTTCCTCGTCCTGGCCGATGACAACGGGTCAGTGCCGGAGCGGACACAAAACGCAGGCCGTGTCACACCGCAGATGGAGCTGACCCGAGAAGAATGGCAGGTCTTTGCGGAAGGTGCGAACCTGGTGGCCCGCACCGTGCTGGCCGAGACCGGCTTGCGCACCGTATTTCACCATCACTGCGCGGGGTACGTCGAGACACCGCACGAGATCGCCCGCTTTCTTGAGTTGACTGACCCGGAAGCCATCGGCCTGGTGTTCGACACGGGCCACTACGCCTACGGCGCGGGCAGCGCGGACGTGGTGGCCGGGTTGCAGCGCTTCAAGGACCGCATCTGGTATGTCCACTTCAAAGACTGCCAGCCCGAGGTCGCGGCCCAGGCTCGGGTCCAGGGTTGGGATTACTTCCAGGCCCTGCGGAACGGTGTCTTCTGCGAACTGGGTCAGGGCTGCGTCGATTTCCCGGCCGCCCTGCGCTGGCTGAAGCAGGCGGGCTACGACGGCTACACGCTGGTGGAGCAGGACGTTCTGCCGGGCATGGGCGCTCCGGCGGAAAGCGCCCGCCGCAACCGCGAATACCTGCGCTCCATCGAATCCAATTTCGCCTAGGAAGGAAAGGCCATGATGAAAAGACTCAATATCGGCATAATCGGTGCGGGGCGCATCGGAAAGGTCCACGCCGAATCGCTGGCCTTCCGTATCCCGGAAGCGAATCCGGAAGTGATCACGGACGTGAACCAGCCGGCCGCGCAGGAGGCAATGGAGCGCTTCGGGATCCCCAGGATAGCCGCCTCAGCGGGGGAAGTTCTGTCGGACCCCGGTATCGACGCGGTGCTCATTTGCTCCTCGACGAACACCCACGCCGATCTGATCGTGGAGGCCGCTAAGGCGGGCAAGCACATCTTCTGCGAAAAGCCGGTGGATCACAGTCTGGAAAAGATCGATCGGGCTTTGGACGCGGTGGCTCAGGCAGGCGTGAAGCTCCAGATCGGCTTCAACCGGCGCTTCGATTCCAATTTTGCGCGCGTGCGGACGGCAGTGGCCAACGGCGAAATTGGGACACCCCAGATGGTGCATATCATCAGCCGTGATCCCGCGCCGCCGCCTCCCTGGTATGTGAAGGTTTCCGGTGGGATGTTCCTGGACATGACCATCCACGACTTCGACATGGCCCGGTTCCTGATCCAGGACGAGGTGGAAGAGGTCTACACCGCGGCGGGTGTCATGGTGGATCCGGCCATCGGCGCCGAAGGCGATGTGGATACCGCTGTGATTACCCTGCGGTTCCGCAACGGAGTGATCGGCACGATCGATAACAGCCGCAAGGCGGTCTACGGATACGACCAGCGGGTGGAAGTGTTCGGCAGCGCGGGTTCGATCGCAAGCGCCAACCGGTATGCGAACCAGACGGTGCTGAGCACGGCAGAGTCGATCCACCAGGATCTGCCGATGAACTTCTTCATGGACCGCTATACCGAGAGCTTCGTCAGCGAATTGCGGTGCTTTGTGCAGGCAGTGTTGGAAGACAAGCCGACTCCTGTGACGGGCATCGACGGCCGGATCCCGGTAGTGATGGCCCTGGCGGCAAGAAAGTCGTATGACGAACGCCGTCCGGTGCGTCTGGAAGAGGTGGATTCGTTGGCGCACGCATAATACGCGGAGCGCCTTCCGCCGAGCGGGGACGGCGTTTGGGTTCCGGAGCGCTGCACGCAGCCGGCTCCGGAACAGGGGGTGCGCCGTCCCCTGGGGTGCCTGATTGGGCGAGTAAGTTCCTTTACAACTGGGACGACGGGCGAGGTTGGACTACCTCAGGCAAGCGCGCCGTACAGACGCTTCCGCGTCACACACTATGAAGCCTCACGCCGGTGATTGACCCACCTTTTGCCAGCCGGGATTTTCCACGCCCGGTCCTCTGCTGTGGCTTACTGAGAATGAAAGCTACTTCGCGCTGTTGATGGGATACCCCTGCCACACATACTCGAGCGCCTGCGGCAAAGTCTGCATCTTCACGGCCCGATCAGTGTGCCCCGCATTGCGCGCGAACACGAACTGATAGTGGTAGCCCTTAGCCGCCAGCACCCGAGCCATATTTTCATTGGCCAGCACCCAGTCGTGCATGTTGTCGCGCATGACGTTCGCATTCAGATTGTCGCGGTCGCCCACTTCCATCCATAGCCGGATCGGCTTCGGCGGGCTGTTGGGAATCAGACGCTCGTGAAACTCCCACGCGCCATGCGGAATCTCGGGATTCGAGGGCCACTGCTGATTCACATAGGTTCCGGAGTACGTCAGCACGCGATGGTAGAGTTCCGGATGATACCAGGCCATGATCAGCGCGCACGATCCACCGGAACTGCCGCCCATAGTGGCGCGGCCTTCGGGATCCTTCGTCAGCTTGACGTTGAACCGGCTTTCCACCTGCGGCAACACTTCGGACTCAACGAACTCCGCGTAGAGGCCCGACATCGTGTCGTACTCGAGCCCGCGCTGGCTGCCCTGCGCATCCCCTCCGCCATTGCTGATGGAGATCGCGATCATCACAGGAACACGCCGCTGCGCGATGAGATTGTCCAGCGCGGTAAAGAGCATCTTGTCCGGACCATCGGCGCCGACAATGAAAGGCGCGGCGGTGCCCGGGACATACTGCTTCGGCACATAGACGGTGACACGGCGCGAATACGGCGCAGGATGGCTGGTGGTGACGATCATCTTCGCCGGATCGTTGGGATCCGCCTTGCCGAAGGTGCCGGGCTCGCGCATGATGCCAGGGTAGATCTTGCTGTCCTTCGACTCCATGACGAACTCGGAAACCGTGCCCTGCGGCACGCCCTCCTGCACCGACATCTCCGGAGCGGGATTGTGAGTGGGCCCCAGGATGAAATTGCCGTCGACATTGATGGGCGCATTGCGGCCATCGATGAGTTCGGTCGCGGTGACGTAGCCGGGCGAGTGCGGATCGCGCGTAGGCGGCGTCGGACGAGGCGGCCGGGCTGGCGCCGGGGCGGGCGGCGTTTGGGCCGGGCTCCAGGTGGAACTGATCGAGAGACCGGACAGCAAGGCAATGCTGAGCAGACGGGACATCGGAACCCCCTCTATATCGGGAAGAATTGGAGCGCCGCGGGCGAGACCGCACACGGCCGGCTGCGGACCACCAGACCAGCGGGCGGCACTGCTTCACCCGCTGCTCCGGAAACAACTGCACCAGCTTAAGAGAACTTCGTGCGGCGCCACAAGAGCAGGCCGCAGACGATCAGGAATGCGAGCGTCGCCACACTCAGGATGCCCATCCAGATCGGATTGGCCTCGATGGGCGCCCGTTCGGCATTGATCCCCAGGTAAACGAACATGCCCAGGGCGGCGACCGCCACCAGGGCCTCCCACCAGTGACGCTTCGGCTCTTTCAATGCGAGAACGTCTTCTCCGCGCATGCAGCGTTCGACTTTCTCCCGATCCATGCCATAGCGCTCGCACTCCCGCTCCATGGCGCTGTCCCAGGAGGTGTGCTCGGATTCAGGCGCCTCGGCGAAGCTGATGGCGGCCGCTCCGGCAATCATGATGAGCGAACCGACAACCACCAGGACCTGGGCCGTCGTCGACTGTCCGGCCAGCTCTCCAAACACAAGAGCGCCCCAGGCGAGTCCCCAGAGCTGGTTCGTATTCGAGAGCGGGATGCCGCGTCCGATGCCGATGTACTTGGCCGCGTATTGCTGGAAGAGGTCACCTAGGACCCAGCAGAAGCCGCCCAGGAAGAGCCAGAACATAACAGGCTTGGCCTTGCTGAGATCGGCCGCCACCTGATCGTACCCGCCGCCGAAAATCAGCGCCAGCGCGAAGACCGTCCCAAGTTCGCCGAAGGTAAAGACAGTGACGAAGGATAGCGGGTTCATGCCGCTGATGTAGGCTTTGCGGTAAGGGATGTACATGGTGCCCCAGAGCAGGCCCGCGCCCAGAGCAGCGGCGATGCCCAGCGCGGCTGCGCCCTGAGGGCCGGTGCTTGTCTGGTGCGAAGTGGCCAATGCCAGTACACAGGCACCCACGACTATGCCGGCCGCGCCGCCAAGAACTTTCATCCATTGTTGTGCGCCGGAGTTCTTCAATTCATTGAACAGCAGCCAGCCCCAGAACAGGCCGACGAGGCTGTTGGTGTTCCAGAGCGGAAAGGCGATGGAGAGGCCGACGTTCTTGATGGCGAATACCGTGAGCGTGTTGGCCACGGCCCACAGCATGCCCGCGAGGATCGCCCAGACCATCAGGTGCTTCTTCTCTTTGAGGTCCATCCAGATGTAGCCGGTGCCCTTGAGAAGCATAGGGACGGTCCAGCGGGCGACAAAGACTCCGGCCACCATGCCCAGCGAGATGATGAAGGGCGAGAAGCCCGCCGTCACCAGTTTGGTGGGCGCTTCAGCCGCCCCCAGCCACGCGCCTGCGCCAAATCCGCAGGAGACACCCAGCCAGTGCAGGGTGCGGGCGGAATGCTGAACAGCGGAACCCGATTTGTTCGCCATCACCCTACCTCACCGCCATCAGTACACTGATCCCAATCACGAGCACGGCCACGGGCAGCCAGAAATGCCCATCGGTGAGAATCGCCTTCCACACAGGCTGTTTCAAAGAGACCTCCTGCCATCGACAGAGATGACGCGTCATTCCGACCGCGCCGAAGCAACTTTGTCATTGTACGCCCAAGGGTAGGGGGAACTGTCGAAGTTCTCCCCGGCCGGCACCGCCCCGGCAGCAAGCGGCCTCTCTCGCCGGTCAGAGTGTGGCTGCCGCTACAGTCTGTTGGATTTTCCACTAATCAAAAGAAGGCACCACATCGAGGTGGACATCCTGATTGCGCTTAATTACGGATTTCACTCACACTGAATTGGGCTCGCTGGATATCACACTCGACACAGGCGCCATTATCGCTTCGGCCAAAGCGGAATCCCTGTCCTACATTCCGGCATTTTGCGTGACACCGCGCGCATTCCTTTATCGGCTCGCTAATTCTCCCTGGATGGGCGTACCATACTTACCGGTAAGAATTTACCTAGGCGGTAACTGTTGCCCTCAGAAAATGTGTAATACCTCCAACACTGGCCTAGGATCCTTCACTAATTGAATGGCCGCAAAAATGCTTGTAGACTGCGGCTACCTGGCCATGGCGCGGGTCTGGGGATTGACGCGCCGGGGATACCGATCTGGATCAAAGGACAACAGAACACAATCGCTCGGGATCCCGGCCAAAGCCAAGGAGAGTAACTTGACCACACTTACGCTTAATGTGAACGGTGCTAACCGCACCGTCAGTGTCAGCGATCCGAGCATGCCGCTGCTCTGGGTGTTGCGCGATCTGATCGGATTAACCGGGACAAAGTACGGCTGCGGAATTGAAGTGTGCGGTGCCTGCACCGTGCTCATCGACGGCCAACCGGAACACTCCTGTGTCTTCGACACCTCCTCCGCTGTGGGGAAAAAGGTTGTCACCATTGAGGGACTCTCGGCGAACACCAGTCATCCGGCCCAGAAGGCGTGGATCGATCATCAGGTGCCGCAGTGCGGTTATTGCCAGTCGGGCATGATTATGTCCTGCGCGGGCGCAATGGCCGCAGGTCATCACGGCTCCGAGATCCTGGGTGAACTACAGAACCTGTGCGTCTGCGGGACCTACCAGCGAATCAAGGAAGCCGTCTCGACCCTCTAGAGGAGAAGCACCAGTCATGGCAACAACTACACCCGAAGTGCGTCCCGCAACCGATACCAGGCAGAATGTCGGCCGCAGAGGATTCCTGGCCAGTGCCGCCGGCGGCTTGACCCTCGCCTTCTTCATCCCCGAAGTCTCCAGATTGAGTGACGTCGAGGCCGCCGGGCTCCCGGGCCAGGTGAACGCCTGGCTTCAGGTGGGCACCGATGGCAGTATCACGCTCACCATTGGGTCCTCTGAGATGGGACAGGGCTCCATGTCCGGTCTGGCGCAGGTCCTCGCCGAAGAACTGGTCGTGGACTACGCGAAAGTCAAAGTCGTCCAGGGCGGACCTTCCCTGGTGAACCCTGTACCCGTCGGCGCCGCGATCAACACCGTGGGCAGCAGCGTGATCCGAACAAATTTCTGGAAGATGCGGGATGCCGCGGCTTCGGCCAGGGAGACCCTCGTTCAGGCCGCAATGAACGCGAAGAACGATCAGACACGCTCCGATTTCACCGTGAGCAATGGCGTCGTCACGCACGTTCCGTCCGGCACTTTGCTCCCCTATGCCCAACTGGCATCGGCCGCCGCTCTGCTGCAGCCGGCCGCGAATGCGCCGCTCATCCCGGACAGCCAGTTCAAGCTGATTGGCAAGACGGTCCCGAGAGTCGACATCCCCTCCAAGGTGAATGGCTCGGCGAAGTACGGTCTGGACGTCCGGGTGGACGGCATGGTGTATGCGGTGATCAAGCACTGCCCCACATTCGGAGGAACCCTCGCCAGCACTCCCTCTGTGCCTTCCGGCATGCTGGCCGTGGTCCCCACCAAGGTGTTCGCCGGCACGGGCCGGGGCACGGAAGTCACCGACAACGTGAATGCGGTGGCGGTGGTCGGGCCCAACACCTGGGACACCTGGCAGGCCGCCAAACGTCTGAATGTGGCGTGGAATCTGCCTTCGAATGCGGCCAACCTGAACAACGCCAAGTTCCTCAGTGACGCGCAGACTCTCCTCACCACGGCCACGCCGTTCGTGGCAGGCGGAGCAAACCCCGCAGGCACGCTCTACACCGTGGAAGGCGCCGCCGGCAATGTCACGTCAGCCAACACATCGGCCGCAAAGATAGTGGAGGCCACCTACACGCTGCCCTACGTGTCGCACGCCTGCATGGAAGTGCTCAACTGCACGGTCAACTATGTGCCCGGGGTGAGTTGCGAAGTCTGGGCGCCCACTCAGTCGGCCAAGGCGGTTCTCTCCCTGGTGATTGCCATGACCGGACTGCCCGCTTCGGCTGTCACCGTTCACACCATGTACCTGGGCGGCGGCCTCGGCCGTAAGGCTGAAGTTGATTTCGTCAGCCAGGCGGTCCAGGTCGCCATGCAGGTGAAGAAGCCTGTGAAGCTGATGTGGCCGCGCGAAGAAGACTTCACCCGCGACCAGTACAGGCCAATGGGCGTGATTCACGGCAAAGCGGGCCTGGACAGCTCCGGAAACATCCTGGGCTGGTCTTACCGTAACGTTTCGCCATCGATCCTCGGCCAGCGCGGCGTCCCACTCGGGGCCGCCGGAGACAGCCAGGGCATCGAAGGAGCCGTCAATCTCCCCTACAATTTCGGCGCGCGCGTCACGGAGTGGGTATCGCATCCTTCACCGATCCCCGTAGGCTTCTGGCGCTCGGTCGGAGCCTCGCTCAACACCTTCGGCGTGGAATGCATGATCGATGAACTGGCGTTCGCGGCCGGCCAGGACCCCTATCAGTTCCGGCGCGCGAAGCTGACGGATCCGCGTTGGATTGCCGTGCTCGACGCAGCCGCGGTCCTGGGCAACTGGACCTCCGCGCCGCCTTCCGGCCGGGCGCGCGGTATCGCCATCGGCGCCGCCTTCAACAGCATCGTCGCGGAAGTGGTGGAGATCTCGAACCTGACCACCACGGGCCTGCGGGTCAATCGGGTGTCGTGCGCGATCGACTGCTACATCCCCGTCAATCCCGGCTCCATCCAGGCACAACTGCAGGGTGGCATCGTGCACGGGCTCAACGCCGCTCTCTACGGGCAGCAGACGTTCGTCAGCGGAGTGGCACAGGCGAAGAACTTCAACAAGAGCCGCATGATCCGCCTGGGCGAGATGCCGCAGATCGGCATCACCATCATTCCAGGACCCGCCGCCTCCGACCGTTCCGTCAATATCGGCGGAGCCGGTGAACTGGGTGTGCCTACGTTCGCTCCGGCGCTGGCCAACGCCTACTTCAAACTCACCGGGAAGCGGGTACGATCGTTGCCGCTATTCCCGGGCGCCACGATGGGTGGTCTGTAGACGCCATGGACGAGTTCGGCGCAATCCTGGCAGCCCGGCGCGAGTTGGGCGATGGCGATCAGGACGCTGTACTCGCGACCGTTGTGCACGTACGGGGCTCCGCTTACCGGCGCCCCGGCGCGCGCATGCTCATCCTGCCGGACGGCCGCCGCATCGGTTCCATCAGCGGCGGCTGCCTGGAAGGAGATGTCGCGAAGAAGGCCTGGTGGTTCACCGCGGACGGCCGTCCGTCGGTTCGTGTCTACGACACGTCGTCCGACGAGGATGCGGTCTGGGAGTTCGGCCTCGGCTGCAATGGCGAAATCCAGGTCCTGCTGGAACGGGTCGGGACTCCTTCGGCCCGGGAAGCACTCGACTTTGCCGGAACCTGCCGCGAATCCGGCGGCGGCGTCATGGCCGTGGTCATTCGCAGCACGTCGTCGTCCGGCGTCTCAGTCGGCGACAGGCTGCTCTACAGCTGCAATGGTGGTGTTATCGGCAATGCCTCCGGCCTTTGGCCGAGCCTGTCAGCGTTCGTGAGTGAGACCGTGAGCGAGCGCCAAAGCCGCCTCGTCGGGTTGGACGATTGCGAAGTGTTCCTCGAATGGATCGCCCCGCCTCAGGAGTTGGTGATCCTTGGAGCAGGCCACGACGCGCTGCCGGTGGTCTCGCTGGCGAAGTTACTCGGTTGGACAGTGACGGTCGCCGATGGCCGCCCGGCCTATGCCTCTCCGGCCCGTTTTCCATTGGCGGATCGGGTTGTTGTCATGAAGCCGGATGCCCCCCTGGCCGGAATACGGATTCACAAAGAGGCCGCCGTCGTCATGATGACCCACAACTTTGCTCAGGATGCGAAGCTTCTACGGGCAATCCTGCCCCTGCGGCCGCGATACCTGGGCCTGCTGGGCCCCGCGAATCGGGCGGACCGCTTATTCCACGACCTGGGCGTGCGCCGCGATTCCTTCGACGTCCACGCACCGGTGGGTCTGGATATCGGCGCCTCCACACCGGAGGCGATTGCGCTCTCCATCATCAGCGAGATCCAGGCGGAACTGGCCGGCCGGCCCGGCTTGAAGTTGAGGCACCGCCGCGACTCGATCCACACACCCGCCCTGGAAGCAGGCGCAACGAATCACTTCTCTCTCCCCTTGCCCGAGATTCCGGTCTGCGAGATCGGCCAACTGGAGGAAGTCTGATGCAGGCCGTCACGGCCATTCTGCTGGCTGCCGGAAACGCCTCCCGCATGGGTGCGCCCAAACAGCAGTTGGACTATGGCGGAAAGCCGCTGTTGCGCCACGCTGCCGAAACGGCCCTGGCTTCGCAATGCAACACGGTGATTGTGGTGCTCGGCGCCAATGCCGGCGAACTGGCGCCGCTGTTGGACGGCCTGGCCGTCACAGTCGTCGTGAATCCCAGATGGTCTGAGGGGATGGGCACTTCCATTCACACAGGGGTGCAAGCAGCGGCGCAGGGTGGGGCCGAGGCCGTTCTACTGACCCTGGCCGACCAACCGCTGGTCACAGCGGACTTCCTCGATCAACTGATCGATCTTCACGCGGAGACCGGCCAGCCAATCGTTGCCGCCCGCTACGCCGGCACGGTCGGAGTCCCCGTGCTCTTCGCACGGCCATACTTTGATGGCCTGGAATCGCTGCTTCCAACGCAGGGCTGCAAAAAATTGATCGTGGCAAACGCAGACAACGCTCTTCTGATCGATTGCCCGGAGGCTGAGTTCGACGTTGATACGCCGGACGACTATGGGCGGCTGCAGGCCCTGTTGAAGGGCTGAGCACAGTTCTCCATCTGGCCATCGCACGAAGCAACACGAAACGCTCAAAAGAACAGCTGCTCGGCCGTCTTCCCAAGCATCCAGGACTTGTCCTCGCTACGGAGGAACGGCAACCCCTCGGCCAGCAGGGCAAGCGAGTCCGAGTAAGTGTGGCCGTCCTGGATCTGAAACGGGCAGTCGCTACCCCACAGCAGGCGCTGCGGCCCGAAGGCGTCGAACACCTGTTGCAGGAACGGCAGCAGGTCGTGATACGGCGCCCGCCGTTGGCCCAGGGCATAAAACGCCGACACCTTCACATACACCTTCGGGTGCTTTGCAAGGGAGCAGAGTTGCCGCCTGTCCTCCGGCCGGATCACTCCATCCACACCGATACGGCCCAGGTGATCGACGACAACCGGCGTCTCCGGATGCCTCTGGCACAGGCGGTCCAGCGCTTCCAGGGCGTGCGGGTTGACCAGCGGGCAGACCGCCAGTTGTTCCTCGGCGGCGCAGCGCCACATCGACCCCATCCCCGGATCCGCCAGCCACTCTTCGGCGGACGACTCCGTGTGGATGCGGAAGCCCCTTACACCGTGCCGCGCGAGTGCCAGCATGGCCGCGCCCACCTCGGGCGTGCTCCAGTCCACCACGCCGATTGCCCCGAACACACCAGGGTGAGCACGCAGGCAGTCCAGCATGAACGAGTTGTCGCAGCCGTAGAAGCTCATCTGGACCAGCACCGCTCGCGCCACACCATTGGGGAGTGAGTGGCGAAAGAGTTTCTCCGGCGGGAAATGCAGCGGAGCGAACTCCGTACCGGGCCAAACACGCGGGTATCGATCACAGTCATCGGTCCACACGTGAACATGGGCGTCGATCATATTGCTTCTGGGAGGAAGACCCCTTAGTATACCCAGGTACCCCTCGCTCATGCCCTTTTCCCCATTCCATTCCGCAAACGGCATCCTTGTCCTCCTCATCGTCTCTATCGCGATCAACTATGTCGATCGAGGCGCGCTCTCTGTCGCCGCGCCGCTGGTCTCGAGCGAACTGAAACTGACCACATCCCAGATGGGGCTGCTCTTCTCAGCCTTCTTCTGGAGCTACGCCAGCTGCCAGGTGGTGGGCGGCTGGCTGGTGGATCGTTACCCGGTCCGCTGGGTATACGCCGGCGGATTCCTGCTGTGGTCCCTGGCCACTGCGGCCGTCGGCCTGGTCGGCAGCCTCCCTGCCCTGTTGGTCACGAGATTCCTGCTCGGGGCCGGTGAGAGCGTCGCCTATCCGGCCTGCTCCAAATTCCTGGCTCGTGAATTCCCTGAGGAACGCCGTGGCTTTGCGAACGCCGCCATCGACGCCGGCACGAAGCTCGGGCCCGCGCTCAGCATCCTGCTCGGCGGGCTTGTCGTCGGCCGGTTCGGCTGGCGTTCCCTGTTCGTGATCGTGGGCCTGGGCAGCCTCTTGTGGCTCATCCCTTGGTTCGCCTGGACCAGCCGCGGCAGCCGCATCTCCCCAGACGCCACGGAGCAGGGGCCGGGCTGGCTGCAACTGCTGCGGAAGCGCCAGATGTGGGGCACGGCCCTGGGCATGTTCGCGCTTGGATACGCCTGGTATTTCCTCCTCTCCTGGCTGCCCAGCTACCTGGTCCGCGAGCGCGGCCTCTCCACCGCCGACATGTCCTTCCTCGGCTCCATTCCGTTCTGGGGCATGGCCGCCGCCGCGCTGCTGGGCGGCTGGAGTTCAGACGCCTGGATTCGCGCCGGGGGCGATCCGAGCCATGTCCGGCGCCTCTTCATCGGGGGCGGGCTGCTGCTGTGCGGCATGGCCTTGCTGCCTGCCGCCCTCGTGCAGGACGCCACTGTGAGCATCGCGCTCGTCACTCTTGCCTGTCTCTGCCTCGGCCTGTTCACCTCCAATGTCTGGGCGGCCACGCAGACGCTCGCCGGACCCAGCGCTGCGGGCAAATGGACCGCTATCCAAAACACCGTCGGCAACCTAGGCGGCGTCGTCTCTCCCCTGGTCACCGGTTGGATCGTCGACGCTACAGGATCCTTCCTGCTCGCCTTCGCCGTCGCTTCCGGCATCCTCTTCGCCGGCGCCGCGGTCTACCTGGCCATGGTGACGCCGGTGCAGCCCGTGGCCTGGCAGGAGACACCACCGGCCGCGAAGGCTGCTACCGCAAGCCGGCTTTGAGAACCGCCCGGCACCAAAGAATCTTTTCGCGTACATCCTGCGGCAGGTAAAAGTACTGCAGCGAGGCTTCGAAACCGACTCGTGGATCCGCTTCGCAAATCGGCAGGAACTGCTCGGCGATCTGCAACTCGCGCTCGACCAGCGTCCGCAGACGCCCCGCGCTGCCCGGCTTCTCTCGAATGCTGTGAATCTCCACCTGATTCGCGATGCTCTCAAAGTACAACTGGCCGGCCACGTGAATCCGCTGATCCGCCTGCGCCTTGGCACCACAGGCCCGAGCCACGGGCTCGAATGCGCGCACACCCTCTCTCCAGGCCGCGGCCATCCCGCGAAACGCCTGGCTGACCGCTTCCGGGCCGTACGGCTGAGTCCATCCCAAATTATCGAAGCTGTTCAGGATCTTCGGCCGCTGGCCGGATGGCTGGAGCCAGAGAGGATGCGCGGGGCCCTGCTGCACCACGCTCGAATAGACCAGGCTGTTCGAGTAGGGGTAATCAGAAAACGCCCGCGAGAAGATCGACCACGCCTTCCGGGCACCTTCCACTCCGGCTCGCCCGTACCGCTGCTCGGCCGCCCGCGTCAAGGCCTCTTCCACGCTAGGAACTTTCTCACCAAAGAACTCACGGGCCACCAGCCAGTTGGCGCTCGGCCACGTGCCCAGGGTCCACGAGAGCATCGCACCCTGGACGCCGCTTCTCCGCAGCGCCGCGCATTTCGCCGCGATGAGATCGGGCACGGGAATGAATGGCAGAAGTCCGAGCTCCCAACTATTCCCGATCTGTACCTTGGCCATAGCACTCAGCCCGCGCTCTTTTGCCTGTGCGATGTGACGTTCCGCACGAGGCGATGGTCCTGGAATCGAAAGCGAGTACTCATCGATCAGCGTCCGGCGGCCCATGCGAACGGCCGGCGTGCCGCGTTCGAAATCCACCTGGAGCGTCACGTCCTGTGGCAGCGCCGCGATCGTCTCCCGTTGTGGATCATCTTCCACAACGCCCCAGCTCCAATCCCAGGCGTGAATTCGAACCTGCGGCGCAACACTCTGCGCACCCTGACGGATCTCGTCCACCACCTCACCGATCACGCTGGCCGCCGAACGCCGGCTGCAGCGCGGGCAGGACGTCTTCCGGCGGAGGGAATAGCAGTTGGTCGTGTTCTCGGATGCCGTGATGAGAATCAGGCCGGCCAGACGCGGTGCCTTCTCCATCAACTGCCGTACGGCCGCCCGCAACCATTGCCGCACGGGCTCTGTACTCGTGCACAAGGACGTCAACCCGTCGCCCGGCCGCCCGGCATCGCCCCGCAGTTCAGGATGCGCATCGAAGAAAGCAGTCGGCATCGCTCGCGGCTCATTCAGGTAGAGATACACGCCCAGGCCGTGAGCGGCACTGCGTTCGATCAGGCCATTGAGCCTCTGGAGCCGGAGACCCGCTTCTTTACCGTACCCGGGCAGCATCGGGTGAACGGTCAACTCCCGTAGCAGTCCGTGCAGCCAGAGCCCGTTGAGACCCTGCTGCTTCAGAGACTCCAGAACTTCATCCGGATAGTAACCATCGAAATCCGGATCGCCCAGCACATCCCCGTATACCGCGGAATACGGGAAGCCGATGCGCGGCTCGAAAACCACACGGCCGGCCCGGGCCGGATCCCCCGGCATGTCGCGCTGCAGACTCCGTGTGAAATCGAACCGTGCTACGGGTTCAGCCGCTCCGCGAATGGCATAGTCGAGGCCCATGCGCCGAGCCTCCTCGATGCGGATCCTCCGGGCTGCCGGCTTTGCGCCAAGGTGTCCGTTATAGAACGCGTCCTCCGCCAGTAGCGCCGTGATCTCCTCTTCGGACATGTTCACCAGGACGGTCAACTGCTCCATGGGCACAAAGGTCCAATTGCGCCGCAGGACCTGAAAGCGTTGGCGCCGGGCGTGCCGCTGGTCCGGCTCTCGCGGCGTCAAGCCCATCTCCCGGGCGAGTGGAACCACAGCGGAACTTGGGCACGACAGAGCCTTGGCGATGCGCTGCAACGGCACGAGGTCCCAGTTCCGCCAGACCAGCTGATGAGCGAGAGTGGCGAACTGCGGCAATGGCCGCTCCGGCGCTTGCGCCAGCAGCGGGGCAGTAAGCAACCCGGTAAATTCGCGGCGTCTCATGCGGCCATCCTGTTCGAAACGCCCAGGCCCAGAATGGCCAGGCACAGGAGCCCCACGCCAATCCATAGCCGGCGCAGCGCGGACTGCGGCGCCCCCCGCCACTCGCCGGTCACGATGCCAAGCACATTGGCCGTCATCACCATGGAACCCATCAGCACCGACCAGCCGAACGAAGGACCCATGCTGCCGAGTTGCCGGGTCCCGGCCCCATACAGGACAAAACCCAGCATCCACAACACGCCCATGGCAACACCCAGCAACAGGTTCCGGCCGGCTCCGGCTGTGGTGAACAGGCTGGCGCTGCGTTGCTGGAACAGCTTGAAGCCGGTGTAGCCCGCGTTACACAGGAACAAGGACACCGTCAACAACGACCACACCACATTCGGCGCAAAATCGGGGGAGACTCCGAATGCGACGGCCAGATCAATGATCGGTTTTCCCAGTACCAGCCCGATGTTTCCGCACGAAGACAGAAGCCCGGAGAGGATACAGAGCAGCACACCCACTCCGTAGCGCGGCTTGCCTTCGACAGCTTCCCGCCACCGGCCCGCCAGCGAGCAGACCGCGACACCGCCCAACATCACGGCCAGCGAGACCAGCGTCAACACCAGCACCTCGGTTCGCGGGGGAGCCTCATTCAGGACCAACAGCGGCACCAGGGTTCCGCTCGTCGCCGCCACTCCCAGGATCACAGCAAACCCGATGGACAAGCCCAGCGCATCCACGCCCAGCCCAAAGGTCAGCGCGCCAAGCCCCCACAGCAGCCCCATCGCCATGACCAGACTGATCCGCGACTGCCCGGCCGCCTGGTAGATCTGCCACACATCGGGAGCGGTCATGGCCACAAACAGCCAGGGGCAGACCAGGTAGGCAGTGCACGCGAAGACCAGCCAGCCGTTCTCCCACTTCCAGCCGCGCATCAGCTTCATGGGCGCCATGAAGCCGCCCTGGCACAGTCCCGCGGCCAGCACCAACAGCCAGCCTGTCATGCCCCCAACACTTTCCGAAGGGCGTCCACCAGCAGCCGGATGTCCGCATCGTCGCTGTAGTAGTGAACAGACGCCCGCACCCGTCCGTCTCCACCCCAAACCACGACACCATGCTCACCCAGCGCCCGCATTACCCGGTCGCCCTGAGGATGCTCGAACGAGACGATGCCTGAAGTGAGATCGTCACCGGCGGGCGTCAGCAAAGGCAGTCCCATAGCGGCAAGCTCGGCTCGCAGATGGCGAGTCAATTGGTCCGCTCGCTTCTGCTCCACATCGAAATCCAGGCTGAGCAGCCATTTCAACGAAGCGGTCATCGCATAGAGTGCGGCGAAATTGGGCATCCCGGCGACCAGGCACGCCGCGCCCGGCTTCAGCTCGTAGGCCCCTGTTCGAACGGCGCCCATGGCATCTTCCACCGAATACCAGCCGACCCCCGCCAGCGCAAACTTCTCACGGAGCAAAGGGGACATGTAGGTCACGGCCGCTCCATGCAAACCCAGCAGCCATTTGAAGGTGCTGGCCATCAGGAAATCGACGCCGGCCAGCGGAACACGGCAGCGCCCCAGCGCCTGCGTCGCATCCACGCACAACACGCCGCCCACCGCATGGACGGCTTCGCCCAAGCTCTGAGTATGTGGAAACCAGGCGCCCGTCTTGTAGCTCACCTGGCTCACGGTCACCAGGCGCGTCCGGTTGTCGATTGCACCGATCAGGTCCTCCAACCGCAGGGCGCCGTCCCGGGAAGCCACCACCTGCACGTCGACGCCTCGCTCGCGAAGCGCCAGCCACGGCAGCACATTGGAGGGAAACTCGAGATCCGTCGTCACCACCCGGTCGCCGGGCTTCCAGGGCAGCGACGCCGCCAGGATGTTCAATGCGTCCGAAGCCGTGGGCAGAAAGACCGTGTCCTCAACAGGCGCGCCCAATAAGGTCGCAGCCAGAGTCCTCGCCTCGGTTTCCACGGCGAAATGCCGCAACCGGCCAGGCGTCCCTTTTCCCTTCTCCCCCAGGTACTCCGCGACGGCTTCGCTGACGCCGGGCGCCGGCAAGCCCTCCGCCGCTGTATCGAGATAACCGCCCAGGACGGCGCGAGGAAACAGTTCACGGCAGCTCATATCAGAATCCGCGGATAATTTCTTTGTAGACGTTCACAGCCTGCAACACCTGCTCCATCGCTACATATTCGGCCGCCGTGTGTGCCTGATCAATCGAGCCCGGACCCATGACTATGCTAGGGATCCCGGCGCGCGTGAACTTGCTGGCATCACTGCCAAACGGCACTCCGGCCGGCTCGGAGGGAAGGTTCAGCCGTCCCAGTGCCTCCTGCGCCGTGCGCACAATATGGCTGTCGGGGGATGTCTCCATCGGCCAGTCTTCCAGGAGTGTGGTGTGTGTAATCTGCATGTCGGGAAAACGTTCCCGCAGGGTCTCCGACAGCTGCTCATACTGGCGTTGGATCTCCGGCGGCGCTTCGCCCGGCACCAGCCGGCGGTCGATCTCCACCTGACACTGCTCGGGCACAATATTGACCTGCGCGCCGCCGCGAATCAGGCCCACATTCAGCGTCGGCTCACCCACCAGCGGATGCCGCAGGGTCCTTAACGAGGTGTCCCCCTCTTCCATCACTACGATGAGCCGAGCCATGCGGGAGATGGCGTTGATGCCCAGGTGAGGCGTTGAACTATGAGCGGCGCGCCCGCCAATGGCCACCCTCCAGCGCAAACAGCCTTTGCTTGCGACCACCAGCCGCAACTCTGTGGGTTCGGCAACAATAGCGGCGTCCGCCGTGAAATGCTCGCACAGATGGGCGGCTCCTCGATAGGTCGCCTCTTCATCCATCGTGGCCGCCAGTACGACATCGCAGGAAGGAACGAATCCCTCCACATGGAGTTCCACCAGCGCATGCATCATTGCGGCCAGGCCGCCCTTGGTATCGCAAGCGCCGCGGCCATAAATTCGGCCCTGCAGCATCGACGGCTCGAACGGCGGAGACACCATATTCTCCACGCCGGCTGTGTCGACATGCGCCTCCAGCAGTAGCCGGCGCGAACGGTCGCGGCCCTGCAGCGTCGCCAGGAGATTTGGACGCTCAGGGAAAACCTCCACCAGCTCCGCCGGAATCCCAGCGCTGGCAAAAAAGTCCTGGATCCAGGCCTGAATGCGGCCCTCGGGCTGCCCCGAGGCATAGGCCGGATTCACACTGTTGATGCGGATCAACTCCTGGAGAGTAGTAATGACGGATTGTGGTCTCATTACCCGACGGGGCTCCAGCTCTGCAATTCAACATCGCGGCCCAATTGTGCCGACTCCACCAGCGCCAGGGCCGTGCGCATGGTGTTCGTTGCTTCTGCCGGAGTGATGGCGGCGATCCCCTGCCCGCTCGCCAGGCAGCGGTAGAAGTACAGCAGCTCATTCAACAGCGCGCCATGAGCCGCGCCATACATCCGGGTCTCATAGCCCGCGTCCGGCGCCGAATACCCTCTCTCTGTCCACACACTCAAGCCGGCTGGCTGCATCGCCAGCGACAGGCTGCCCAACTGGCCCGTGATCTGGAGCCCATCGTCCAGCCCGATGCCCGCCGCGTCCGGCAGCAGCCAGTTCGTCTCCACGCGCCCAATGGCGCCGCTGGCAAACTCGAGAATGCCCATCACCCAGTCAGGATTCAGCGTGGAATGAACCTTCCGTTCGAAGCCTCGAACCCGCACCACGGGCGACCGGTCGAGGCTCAGCAGGATATCGATGTCGTGGACACAGTTGCAGAGTGCGGGATGCGTGCGCTCGTACATGGAAAAGCCGCCCCGCATCCGGCCGCGCCTCGCACTCATGGCGACAATCCGGCCGATCCGCCCTGCCGCGGTCTCCTCCCGCAGCACGGCATAGCGAGGATCGAAGCGCAGCAGATGACCGACCATCAGCGCGCGGCCCGACGCTTGCGACGCCTCGGTCATCGCCGCACAGTCTTCCAGTGAAGTGGCGAACGGCTTTTCCACCAGGACATCCTTGCCCGCCTGCAAAGCCGCAATCACGGGCTCGCGGTGGCAGTGCTCCGGAGTCGCAACATGGACCACGTCCACCCCAGCGTTGAGCAACTCCTCTAAACTGCGCGCCACCACCGGAATCTGGTACTTCGCGGCCAGCGCGGACGCGCGAGCCACATCCAGATCGAACACAGCCGCCACCGTCACACCCGGCACGGCCTGCAGCGCCGAGAGGTGGCTCTCCCCGAATAGGCCGCAGCCCACCAGCCCCGTTCGAAACTCCCTCATGCCTTCTCCTTCGTGGAACCGATCGGAGCACCCCCACGCAACTCTGCCATCACCTGCTCACAATTCAGCACCTTCTCCAGCAGGTCAATCGGCGTGTAGTAGTAGTGATTCGAAGCCTCGTAGCCGATCAACGACTCCTCGCGCACCACCGCATACTGCTGCAAGGCCAGCGCCCGCTCACGTTCCGCAATGGCAATCATCCGCGCCCGGATCTGCTTCCCGCGATCCGCCGCAGCGCCCGGAGCCTCATCGCGCAGCAGGTAGAACTCCAGCTGATTCGCCGTACTCTCAAAATGCGTGTGGCAGGTGCGCGCAATCGCGAGTTCCAGCGCCGCCTCTTTGCCGGCCGGCCGGATCTTCTCGAGAATCGCGACGCCCTCGCCCCAACGCTTCGCCATCTTCGCTATCAAGTCCCGCACCGTCGCCGCCGGATACGCGCCCTTCCACGATTTGTAGGCGTCATACGGAAACAGGATCATGCCCGGGGCCAGCCCTGTCGGCTGCAGGCGCAAAGGGTTGGCCGGTCCATGCTGCACTGGCAGGACGTAGATCGCCACCCCATACGGGAACGATTGGAACGCCTCACTGAATACCGTCCACGCGCGAACCGCTTCCTGGGCGCCCGCCGCCCCATACAGCCGCGTCGCCTCCTGCATCAGAATCTGGTCCCGCGACGGCCGCGGCTCAAACGCATACGCCGACGACGCGCGGAGATTGGACGAGGGATACCCGCCGCAGGTCCACGACGCCATCACGCCCGTGATGCCTTCCTTGGCCAGGTTCTCGCAGTGGTCCAGCACCAGCGGCAGCACCGGGATGTACGGCACCGCCGAGATCTCCCAGGTATTGTTGAACTGCGTCTTGGCAATCGCGCCCAGCCCGCGTTCCTTGGCCAGTTTCCAGTTCCGGCTCGCGCGCGGGCCAGGCCCTACCACCGACATCGAATATTCGCCGACCTCCGTCTTCACACCCCCACGGAACACAGGCTGCGACCATTCGCTGATGCTGATGATGCTCGTGTCCTGCGGCAGCTTCGGGATCAGGCTCTTCGCCATGGGCGTGCCCCAACCCCAGTCATAGGACATAATCTCGGCGGTCTTGCTGTGCTCGCGCACCCCATCGCGCAGGGTCTGGATGAACTCGGCGATCGTCTCGGCGCCAGTCCTCTTCGAACAACGCGGGCACCCCGTAGCCTTCGGATCCCGGTCGCCCCACGCGCCGCCATGCGAGAAACAGTTCGTATGATTCTCTGACATCGTAATCGTCAGGAGCCCGCCCAGTCCCGGCGTCTTCTGAAACACATGGCCGATGCTCCCGCGCAGCCAGTCGCGGACTTCCTGCGTCGAGGTGCACATCGCAAAGACATTCTTGTCCTGCGTCCCCTTCAGCCCCGGATGCTTCGTAAAGAACTCGGCCGGCATCGCGCGTGGTTCGTTCAGGTATAGGTAGATGTTCAGGCCATAGCGCGAGGCCCGCTCCACCAGGGCATTCAGATTCCGGATCCGCGTCTCCCAGCCTTTGCCGAATTCCGGAAAGCTGCGGGCCGGAGCCAGCGTGTTCAATACGCCCTGGATCCAGACGCCATCGGCGCCGCTCTCCGCCGCGCGGTCCAGATATCCATCCGGCAACCCGGCCGCGTCACCCTCCATCAGCGGATCCCCATACAGCGCAAAGTACGAGTACAGGAACCGCGGCGCCCAGATCTCCTTCGTCGAGGTCTTGCCCGCCGGCCACTGCTGCTGGCTTCGCAACGCGTACAACCCGCGAATGGCAGCCCGTTCCGTCGCCGCTGTAATGCGCGCCCCTTCGGTGGTAGGCTCCACGGTGAAACTGCCCGGGCCGCCGGCATCCGACAGCACAACCTCAATGCGCTTACCGGAACCACCGGCTTTGCCCAAACGCCGCGCGGCGGCAGCCAACGCCGGCCGTCCCGCAGGCACTTGCACTTGCCAGCCGGGTCCTGCTTCGAGAGCCGACAACTGTTCGACAAATGCGAAGCGCGGCTGCCCCAGGTTCTTCACGCCCCCCGGCACGGCCCGGCTGAGACTCGTCCGGATCGCAGCGGCCTTCGCCCGTTCCTGGGCGCTCGGAGCCGCGTACCTCAACTCCGCGCACGCAGGCTTGGCCAGACCCAGCTTGTGCTCGAGAAAATCGTCTTCCTTCAGCGTGAACTCAAACCGCTCTGCATCCCAGCCCAACAACTGGATGATCTGCGCCTCCGGCAGCACATGCCAGTTCTGCTTGATCACCGTGATGTAGATCCGGCGCTGTGTATCCGCGCTGACAGGCCGCTTCGCCGGCAGGCCCATCTCCGCGCCCAGCCGAGCCAGGTCCGCGGGTTGCGCTTTCACCACTTCCGCCATCCGGTCCAGGTTCACCAGGTCCCAGTTCCGCCACACGAACTGATACAGGCGGTTGGGAAAATGCGGCTCCGGCACCGCGCGGACCGGAGGCAGCGCCGCATGTGCGCTGCCTCCCCAGGACCACAACAGTGCCGGTGGGACGGTCTTGAGAAATGTCCGCCGTTCCATGCTTTAGAACTCCGCGCGTAGACCAAACTGGAAGCGCCGCGGATTGTTCTTGCCGAAGATCTTGCCGTAGTTCGGACTCACCAGCGACGTATTCGGCGTATTCCAGTTCTGGATGTTGAACACACTATAGGACTCCGCCCTGAAGTCGAGCCGCACCCGCTCCAGGTGGAACGACCGCGCCAGCGACACATCGTACGACTGCGTCGGAGGAGCCGTCAGGATATTCCTGCCCGCGTTGCCGAACTGGTTCGCCGGAGGAGCTACAAAGCAGTTCGTGTCGAAGTAGCGATCCATCGTTCCTCCGCCCAACCGGCCATCACACACACGGTTCGGCCGTGCCTTGGTGAAGGTCGCGGCCACATTCGGCCACGAGGTCGGCATGGAAAGCGAGAGCGGCAAACCGGACCGGTGCTGGATGATCGTCGACAACTGCCAGTCGCCCAGAACCGCGGCACCCAGCCCGCCCTGAGCAAAGGACTTGCCCTTGCCGAACGGCAGTTCATACACAATGCCCGTTGTGAAGGCATGCGTCTGGTCGTAGTCGGACCGGCCCCTGTCGAGTTGCGTGTTGCGCGCATCCTGGTTGTCCCATCCGCCGCTGTTCGACGAGAACAGGTCCAGGCTCTTGCTGTAGGTGTAGCTCGCGGTCAGGTCCAGGCCCTTCGACATGGTCCGGCGGACATGCAGGTAGGCGCCGTTGTACGAAGAGTTCGCACTGTTGCCCTGCAGCAGGATGTCGCTGAAGAAAGGATAGGGCCTGCGATCCTGCAAGGACTTCGGATTCGCGGGGTCGAACAGCGACGCCTGGTTCACGTTGTAAGGCGCCATCAGGTGGCGGCCCAGAAATGCGTTGTAGCCCGCGCTCAACAGCCAGCGCTCACCCAGCTGATGCTCCACTGAGAAGGTGGCCTGGTGGACGAACGACTGCGGAGCATATGCGTCCTGAGTCACAAACAGTGTGCCCGGCGTGATCTCCCCAATCGGCGGAGCCGGGAAGATCTGTGTATCCAGACGAGCCGGAGTCAACGAAGTGGGATCGTTCACCACGTTCGTGTTGTTCGTGAACGGCGGGCCGCCAAAGCCCAGCGAGGAGAACAGCTGGAAGTTCGCCATACCCTGCGTGTAATAGATGCCATAAGCGGCGCGGATCGTCGTCTTGGGCGTCAGCAGGTAGGCCAGGCTCACGCGCGGGGAGAAGTTCGTCTTCTTCCAGTTCTTGAAGACGCCGCGCGGCAGGTCGCCGCTAAGCGTGCTGTAGTCCTGCTGGAAGTTCAGCGGATTCTTCAACACGAAGACCAGCTTGCCCTGGTTCTGGTCGAAGGCCACCATGCGGTTGTAGCGCTCCACCGGCGGCGTCCAGTAATCCCAGCGCAGGCCGAACGTCATCGTCAGGCGGCGCGACATCTTGATCTGGTCCTGAGCGAACCAGCCATAGTACGTCGTATTCAGGATCGGAGCAAAGCCGGTCGGATTCCCGGCCGCCGACGCAAAGGCGCCCAGCACGAAATCCGCAATCCCTGCTCCGCCCGCACCGCCCGGAGCCTGTCTGGTGAATCCACCGTCATAGCTCAGGCTGCCGCGCGGATAGATGCCATTGTTCTGCGGATACTGTGATGGCTGAATCGTGAAGCCGAGATCGATGGTGTGCCTTCCCGTGAAGAACGAGATGTTTTCGTTCACGCCCAGACGGGTGGTCGCCCGGTTCAGGTTGAAGATCGCCGTGCCCGGCACGCTTACCCCGGTCACGCCCACATTGGGCAACCCGAAAAAGGCCGAGTTCCGGCTGATATTCTTCAGGCCCAGTTCGCTGCCGGCGATGTCCTGAGTCGTCGGCACCGCCCCGTAGTTGGTCTCGGAACGGAAGAACCCGACCCGCAATTGATTCACGATCCGTCCGCCGATCGGCTGCGTGTACTCCACCGAAGCGGTCTGCCCCTTCAATGGCTGCGCGAAGCCGGCGAACGTCGACAGCCCGTAGGAGTAAGCGCCCACGTTGTCCCAGAAATACTTGAAGAACAACCGCCCGCTGGTGCCCAGCGACTGGTCGATGCGCGTCAGGTACTGCGTATCGTCATTGCGCTGCGATCCGAACACCGACAGGTTCGGCTGCCCGAACGCCGCCGCGCCCAGATTCGGCAGCGGGACATACTTCTTGTAACCCTGAGCAAACGGGCTCAGCAGGCTGGCCGGAATTCGATTCCCGGCAAACGGACGGCGCGTGTTGTTCGTGGTGTCCACGTCGAATGGATTGTAGATGGTTTGCGGGTACTGCGAAAAGTCGCCCGCCCACTGAGCTTCCGTCGGCACGATCGCCTGCTGGTTGCTGCCCGAGCGCTGCCTCGTCACCTGGGCCGAAAAGAAGAAGAAGGTTCGGTTCTTCCCGTCGTACAGGCCCGGTATCACTACCGGACCGCCCAGTGTCGCGCCCGCCTGGTTGTAGACCAGCGGCGGAACCGCCAGCGCGCCGTTCGTCCGGGCATTCGTCACCTTGTTCTGCAGGAACCAGAACAGCGAGCCGTGCAGGTCGTTCGTACCAGCCTTCGAGCTCGTATACACTACCGACGGGGAACCGCCGAACTGAGCGGAGTCATAGCCCCTCACAATCCGGTAGCTCTGCAGTGCTTCGACAGACGGCTGGTACAACGCGCCGCCATAAATCGGATCCCGAACGTCGAAGCCGTCTTCCACAAAGCCCGTGAACTCCGGCGGGCCGCCTGAGATGTTCGCGCTAATCGGTTTGAAGACCGCGCCGCCCGTCTGCGACTGGCCAAACACCACGCTGCCGATGTTGCCGCCCAGGATGGGCGATACGCCCGGCGACAGGATCAATGTCGATATGTAGCTGCGGCCCAATGCGGGCAGTTCCACAAGTTGCTTCGAAGCAACCGTCACCGCCAGGGACGCATTCTCCGTCTGCAGCAGCGGCGAGGTCGCGGCCACGGCAATGCTCTGTTGCGAATTGCCGATCTGGAGCTGGAAATCGGCGCGCAGGTCCAACTGCTGCGTCAACTGCTGCGCCGAGCGGGTGGAGACCTGAAACCCTGCGCGCTCCACGGTGATGTCATAGATACCCGAGGGGATTCCGGTAAAGGTGTACTGCCCCTGGGTGTTCGTCTCTTGCGAGCGGGTGAAGCCCGTCTGTGTTTCCCTGATCGTGACCTGCGCCCCGGGCACCGCCGCGCCGGAGGCATCCGTCACGAATCCGTTCAGCGAACTGGTGATGACCTGCGCGGTAGCCAGGACGGTGAGGAAGATTACCAGCAGAAACAGCTGGGTTCGTTTGAGGAGAAGCTTCGGAATATGTTGCACGGTGAGACTCCTGAATCCACGTGCCGGAAGGCCGACATCTCAGTCGAGTATGGGTTCAAGCTCTCTGTCAGTCCATTAGAATATTCCGACAGCTCGTTCTAATTGTGATACAGATAATCCATGGACCTGCGCCAGATGGAAATGCTCGTGCACCTGCTGGAAGCCGGCAGCTATGCCGCCGCCGGCGAGCGCCTCCATGTGGCCCACTCCGCCGTCCATCGCCAGATCCGCCTGCTCGAGGAGGAACTGGGCCAGCGGCTCGTCTACCGCGATGGCGGCGCCATCCACCCGACCGCCGCGGGCAAGGATGTCATCGAGGTCGCGCGCCGGGTGTTGAAGGACATCAGCAACCTCTCCCACCGCCTGGCCGGCGAAAGAGCTCTGCGCACCGGACACATCCTGCTGGGCACCGGAACCACGATGTTTCTCTACTTCCTGCCCAAGGTGCTGTCCATCTTTCGCGATCAGTTCCCCCTCGTCGACGTCCAGATCCTCACCGGTTCGGCCACGGAGATTCTCACCGGCATCCGCGAATCCACCATCGATCTGGGCATCGTGTTCTCCGACGTGCCGGACGAACCGGCTTCCGGTGGTGTGCAGTTCGAGCCCTTGTACACAGAGGAGTTCGTCCTCATCGTGCCCCCCGGACACCCGCTCGAATCGGCCCGCTCCCCCGTCGTATCCCAATTGAATGGCGTCCCCCTGATCTCGCTCTCCCGCACCAGCCGGATCCGACACATGATTGAGACCCGGCTCGAAGCCGCCCGGGTCTCCATGCGCGTGGTCATGGAACTCGAGAACGAAGAGGCCATTGAGAAGATGGTCGGCATCGGCGTCGGCACGGGCTTCATCAGCCGCCGTCGCGCCGAAGTCGGCGGCTTGCGGTATCTGCGCCTCAAGGATCTGAAACTGCTCGCCTACACCTGCGCGGCCTACTCCACCCGCATCCCCATCGGCCCGGCCGCCCAGGCCTTCCTCGCCATGTGCCTGGAACAGGCCCGCCTCCCCATGCCGCAGGCGGCTCCTGCCCTGAAATCGGCCAAGCCGGGGAGAACCCGCCCGCGGCCGGCCGCCAAGTAACTTGCTGAAATATTTCAGGGCCTTCGGAACAACCAGGGGGTGGCGACCGTACAGGGAAACAGGAGCCGACACATTATGCTTCGCAGAACAGTTCTTACCCTCACCCTCGCCGCCGGCTGGGCTTTCGCCAGCGACCCAACCCTGCTCAAACTCGTCCCCAGCGACGCCAAAATGGTCGCCGGCCTCGACTGCGAGCGCGCCAAAGGCTCTGCCCTCGGTCAACGCATCCTCTCCGAAATGAAGGACGAAGACCAGGGCTTTCAGAAGTTTATCGAAGCAACCGGCTTCGATCCGAGACGAGACCTGCGCGAGGTCGTCATGGCCTCGGACGGCAATTCCAAGGGCGAGCGCGCTCTGGTGGTGGTCAGCGGGACCTTTGACCAGTCGAAGATCAACAGCTTCCTGCGCACCGAGGGCGCTGTCCAGGCGATCTACGGCGGAGTGGAAATCTGGAACAACCCTAAGAAAGGCGACGACGGCTCCGTCGCCATCCTGAACCGGTCGCTCGCCCTGTTCGGCAAAGACGCCTCGGTGAAGGCCGCCATCGATCGCCGCAACTCCGGCGGCACCGTGCTCCCCGCCGACCTGCAGAAGAAGGTGGACGAGTGGTCAGTGAACGACGCCTGGTTCGTTTCCACTGCTGGCTTCACCCAAATGGGTGTAAATTCCGACGGCAAGAACAAGGTAATGCCCATGGGCGTCCCTGTTGAGGCCATTCAGGCGGCCAGCGCCGGCGTCCGCTTCGGAAGCGACCTGCAGGTTTCCGCGGAAGCCCTCACACGGTCCGACAAGGACGCCCAGGCTCTCGTGGACGTCTTCAAATTCGTGGCTTCGATGGTTCGGCTAAACTCCGACAAGCCCAATGCCGATCAACTCGTGAAGATCTTCGACACCATGCAACTCAGCACCTCGGGCGCGACGATGAAGTTCTCCCTCACCATCCCCGAAGACCAGTTTGAGAAGTTTTTCCAGCACAAAAACAACGGCGTGCGCATGAAGGCCGTGCGGAATAATCGCGCCGGCAATGCCCTTTAATCCGGCTGAAACTCTCTCCTGACGAAGCAATCCGGGCCGCGCGTTGACTGGCGCGCGGCCCGGATTTTTTGTGTCGATTTGAGGCCTGAATTAGACGGGAACCCGGAAGTATTCGATCGTGTACGTCAGGCCTTCGTCCAGCCCGACTCGCGGGGCCCAGCCCAACACCTCGTTTGCCTTGGTGATGTCCGGGCGCCTCCGCTGGGGATCGTCCTGCGGCAGTGGCTCGAAAACGATCGGCGAGGTCGCCCGCGTGAGGGCTTTGATCCGTTCCGCAAACTCCAGCACGGTGAGTTCCAGAGGATTGCCCAGGTTCACCGGCAGCCGCTCGTCGGAGTGGACCAGACGGAGCAGGCCATCCACCAGGTCACTGACGTAGCAGAAACTGCGCGTCTGGGAACCGGTGCCGAAAACCGTCATGGGCGCGTTGCGCAGCGCCTGGTCGATGAACGCCGGCACAATACGGCCGTCATACAAATTCATACGGGGCCCGTACGTATTGAAGATGCGCGCGATTGTCGTACGAACGCCATGCTTTCTGTGATACGCCATGGTCACGGCTTCGGCGTACCGCTTGCTCTCGTCGTAACAGGACCGGGGGCCGATCGGATTCACATTCCCCCAGTAGGTCTCCTTTTGCGGATGCTCCAGCGGGTCGCCATAGCACTCCGACGTGGATGTGAGGAGAAATCCGGCGTTCTTTTCCAACGCGATTTCCAGCAGATTCCGGGTGCCTTCTGAGCCGACACGCAGGGTTTCCACCGGATAGTCCATGTAATCTTTCGGGCTCGCCGGAGAAGCGAGGTTTAGGACGTAGTCCAGGGGGCCGTCCACGTGGAGCGGCTGGATTACATCATGCTTTACAAATTGAAAACGGGGCCGGCTCTTGAGATGAGCAATGTTTCGCTCTGCCCCGGTGATGAAATTGTCTACAGCGAAAACTTCGTGGCCTTCAGCGATCAAACGATCGCACAAATGGGAGCCGACAAATCCGGCAGCCCCCGCTACGAGATAACGCAATGGACCTCCAATACCCAGGCTAATAGTCTACGACGACCGGTTCAGCCCTGCCAATCGGGGTTTAGACCCATGCGCCGGGTGCGCTACGATGATGGGTCAATGGTGGAGAAAATTCTATTCTTCGTGGTGGCGGCTGGGTCGCTATTTGCATTCTGGGGGCGCTTCGCCACCATTTGCCAGACGATCCTTCGATCCAAGCGCGATTCGGACTTCCAACTGGCCCCCGTCGGCAAGCGAATCTGGGACTTCTTCTGGGAGGTTCTCTGCCAGGCTAAAGTCATCAAAGAACGGCCTTTACCAGGGTTGGCCCATGCTTTCGTCTTTTGGGGTTTCTGCGCCTTCGGCATCGTCACGCTGAATCATCTGGCGGCCGGCGCAGGTTTGCGTCTGATGGGCCGCGACAACCTCATTTTCGTCCCCGCGGTTCTCTTCTCCTTCCTTGTCACAATCTCGATTCTGGGCCTCGCCATTCGCCGTTTTATCGTCCGTCCCAAGTGGCTTGGATCTAAGGTCTCCTGGGAATCGGGCTTCATCGCCTTGCTGATCGCCACCCTGATGCTCACCTTCCTCGCCGACTATCTTCTGCGCCCGGAAGAAGGCTCGGTGCTCGATCGCACACTGTGGTGGTCCCATACCCTTGCGCTGCTCATCTTTCTTCCCTTGCTGCCGAACACCAAGCACCTCCACCTGGTGCTCAGCCCGCTGACCATCTTCCTTTCCCGGGGCCAATTCAGCCGCATCCCGCCCCTCGAAGGCGACGAGGATTTCGGCCTCGATACCGGCAAGGACGTCACCCAGCTCCTGGCCCTGCAGGCCTTTTCGTGCGTGGAGTGCGGACGTTGCCAGGAACACTGCCCCGCCAACAACACCGGCAAGCTGCTCAACCCAAAGGAGATCGCCCTGGGCCTCCGCAGCTACCTAAAGGAAAACGGCGCGGCCGGCGAACAGCCCCTGCTCGGTGTCCACCTGCAGGAGGAAGCGGTCTTCCAATGCACCACCTGCGGAGCCTGTGAATACCAGTGTCCGGTCGGAATCGAACATCTGCCGCTCATCGTCGGCCTCCGCCGCGGCGCCGTCAACACAGGCAAGTGGGAAGACGAGTACGGCGGACAGCTCTTCCTGAAACTGGAGCGCAACGGCAATCCACTGGGGATGGCCGCCCTCGAACGCGACCGCTTTATCCAGCGCAGCGAACTGCCCATTTTCGACGGGACCCAGGAATACTGCCTCTGGCTTGGCTGCATGGGTTCGTATGATCCCAAGGGCCGCGAGATCGTTCTCTCGCTGGTCCGCATTCTCAAGCACCTGGGCGTCACCTACGGCGTCCTGAAGAAGGAGAAATGCACCGGCGACTCGGCCCGCCGCCTCGGCAACGACCTTGCTTTCCAACAGCTTGCCGAGTTCAACATCGGTCAGATGAAGGCCGCCAAGGTCACGAAGCTGCTCTCCATCTGCCCCCACTGCGTGCGGACGATCCGCGAAGACTGGAAGGAGTTCGGCGTCGAATTCGAAATCGAACACCACTCCGTCTTCCTGGCCCGCCATCAGGCGAAACTGCCGGCCGCGGCCGGCTCCGATAAGATCGTCTATCACGACCCCTGCTACCTTGGCCGCTACCAGGACGTCTACGACGAACCGCGCGAAGTAGTCAAAGCTTCGGGCACGCTGCTGGAGGCCGGCAAATCCAAGGAGAAGAGCTTCTGCTGCGGCGCCGGCGGAGGCCTCGCTTTCCTGGGCGAAGAGAAAGGCGACCGCGTCAGTCACGAGCGCACCAACCAACTGCTGGCCACAGGCGCCAATGTCGTCGCCGCGGCCTGCCCGTTCTGCAACACCATGTTCCGCGACGCACTCTCCGCCGTCAAACCTCAGGGGGCTCCGCAACTGCTGGACATCGCTCAGATTGCGGCCGCCCGGCTGCCCGCGGAAGTGCAGAATCCGCAGTAAGCCCAGCCCGGTCTTACGACAACCCATTCAGACGGTGGGCTGCCCGCAGGAAATCTAGGTAGTTTGGCTTCGCCATGTTGCCTGAAGACCAAACGGTCCGCTATAGTAGGAAGTGCCGCAGCGTTGTGGGCGCGTAGCTCAATTGGCAGAGCAACTGACTCTTAATCAGTAGGTTGAAGGTTCGATTCCTTCCGCGCTCACCATCCCCAATCCTGTTTGCTTCCGGCTGTTCAGGCCGGTTACTCTCCCCGTATCAATTCCTGCCTTGGCCCGCCGCCTGCCGTTTCTTCGACGCCCCCGCTTCCGGCAATTCCTGCGTTGAACTGCCTTCCTCCACCAACACCACCACTTTGCCCCGTCCTCGCCTTGGAAGTGCGCTCAGGTATGCTTCCGGCGCCTTGGCCAGCGGCACGATCGTATCGACCACCGTCCGCAGCGCGCCGGAACGTAGCATCTCGGCGATCAGGTACAGTTGCTTCTGGTTCGGCACCACGATGAAGAATGCTTCCTTCACGCGGGCATCGCTCGTGCCCTCTTCGCTGGCCGCAATCGTCACCATCCGCCCGTTGGGTTTCAGGACACTCCACGACCGCTGGAGCGTCTCGCCGCCGACACCATCGAACACGACATCCATGTCCCGGACCTGTTCCTCAAAGGGCGCCTTCGAATAGTCGATGACTTCGTCCGCCCCCAACCCGGCCACAAATTCCAGGTTGCGGTCCGACGCTGTGGCCACCACGTGCGCGCCCCTGTACTTCGCCAGTTGAACGGCGAAGATCCCAACGGCGCCGGCTCCGCCCTGCACCAGCACGCGCTCACCAGGCTGCAGATTCGCGCGGTCAAACAGACCCTGCCACGCCGTCAATGCTCCAATTGGGACCGAGGCGGCTTCCACATGGGTCAGGTTTGGCGGCTTCGGTGCAACCGCTTCGAACGGCGCAATACAGCATTCCGCCGTTGCGCCCTCGGCAAACCAGTCATTCATGCCGTACACTTCCCGGCCGGATTCCAACAACCCGACACCGGGTCCGACGGCCTCCACAACGCCCGAGAACTCATGGCCGGGCACCGCGCCTTCCCGCGCGTTGCCCTCTTTTGTGTGAGAAGTCGGATACCACTCCAATTCCGTCGGCGTAACCCCGGCGGCGCGTACACGAATCAGCACTTCGCCCGGACCTGGGATTGGCTGTCTGGCCTCGCGCTCTACCAGGCTCGGGCCGCCGGGTTTGGGAACTAACTGGATGGTCTTCATGGTGATCCTCAATCGTGGAAGCTGGGCTGCCGGCACCGTATCCCGGCACCGGCGCCATCAGCTCAACTATGCCGGGCGCAGCCGCCGGCGTCGCCCCAATTTCGTGGATTGATTGACTACCCCTTAACTGATGGGACGGTCTACCACTTTTGGGTGAGCCGCCGGGCAAGGCGCTCCCGGCAAGACTCCGCGGCAAGTTGGCGATATCATCTCAGAGGTCCAAGCCCCGCCGGCTGACCAAGCGTAGAGGATCACCGGAATGAGAAGTACCCTCCTTGCCCGCTGCATCTGCCTGCTGTTCGCCTCGCTCACTGCGTTCGGCCAAGCCCAACCCGCCGCCGCACCGGACCCGCTGCATCGCGACTTTCTGAACCCGCCCGGGACGGCCCGGCCGCGTGTCTGGTGGCACTGGATGAACGGCAACATAACGAAAGAGGGCATCCAGCTCGACCTCTCCTGGATGAAACGTGTCGGCATCGGCGGCCTGCAGAACTTCGACGCCGCCCTGGCCACGCCACAGGTGGTGGAGAAACGGCTGGCCTACATGACCCCGGAATGGAAGGAGGCTTTCCGCTACGCGGCCGGACTCGCCGACGAACTCGGCCTGGAGATGGCCATCGCCTCGTCACCCGGCTGGAGCGAAACCGGAGGCCCGTGGGTGAAGCCGGAACAGGCCATGAAGAAGCTCGTCTGGAGCGAGACCCACCTCGCCGGCGGCCAGCCATACCGCGGCACTCTACCCAAGCCACCCACCATCACAGGGCCTTTCCAGTCCGTACCCTTTCGGGATGATATGCCCCTGCCCGGAGTCGAAAAGACGCCGCCTCAATATTACCGGGACGCCGCCGTGGTCGCGTATCCCCTCCGTCGAGCGTCCAGCTCCGCCACCGCCACAGTGACCTCCAGCGCCGGTCCTGTCGAAACCACATTGCTCACTGACGGGGATCTCACCAAAGGCATCAAGATCCCAGCCGGTGGCAGTGCGCCAGGCGGCTGGCTGCGCTACGAATTCCCTGCCCCGCAAACCGTATACGCCATCACACTGGCGCGGCCCATGGTCGGCATGTTCATGCCGGCTCCTCCGGTCAAACTGCAGCTCGAAGCCAGCGAGGACGGCCAGACCTACCGGACCATCGTGGACCTCCCTTCCACGCGGGTCGCCCAGCAGACCGTCTCCTTCCCGCCTGTCACTGCGCGTTTCTTCCGGCTGACGACGCAGCCGGCTGCGCCGGCCAGTCTGATGGATGCATTCGAACCAGCTCCCGGCGCGGACATGGGCTTCTTCGGAGCCCTTGCGGCGAACACGAAGGCCGAAGTTCAGATCAATGAATGCCTGCTGCATTCCACTCCGCGCATCAACCGGTTTGAGGAGAAAGCAGGCTTCGGCCTGGTTCCGGACTACTATGCCATCGCCTCGCCAACGGTCTCGGCGGAAGACGCCATTCTCCCGGCGTCGGTCGTGGATCTCACCGCCCGCATGAAGCCGGACGGATCCCTGGACTGGACGCCGCCCGCCGGCGAATGGGTTGTCCTGCGGCTGGGCTACTCGCTGACCGGGAAGCTGAACCATCCCGCCACAGCCGAGGCAACGGGACTCGAGGTCGACAAGCTCGATCGGAATGCCGTGAAGGACTACATCGATACGTATCTCGGCACTTACACCGAAATCCTGGGGCCGCAGCTCATGGGGCGGCGCGGCGTGAAGGCGCTCCTGACGGACAGTATCGAAGTGGGCGCCTACAACTGGACCGCCGGGATGCTGGCCCAGTTCCAGCGGCTGCGCGGCTATGACCCCATCCCGTACCTGCCCGCCCTGACCGGCGCCGTCATCGGCAGTTCCGAACAGAGCGACAACTTCCTCTGGGACTTCCGCCGTACGCTCGCCCAACTCACCGCACAAAGCCACTACGGCCAGATCGCACAGACCGCCCACGAGCGCGGCCTCACTTACTACGGCGAGTCCCTGGAAGGCGTCCGGGTTTCCATCGGCGATGACATGGAGATGCGCCAGAATGCCGACATCCCAATGTCCGCGATGTGGACCTACTCGCCCGCCCGCGGGCCGCGATCGAATTACGTGATCGACATTCGCGGAGCCGCTTCCGTCGCGCACATCTACGGGCAGAATCTCGTCGCCGCGGAATCGATGACCTCGGCGATGGTCCCGTGGGGCTTCTCGCCACGCATTCTGAAACCGATCATCGATCTCGAATTCGCTCTCGGCGTGAACCGCCCCGTGATCCACACTTCGGTGCACCAGCCTCTGACGGGGAAGAAGCCCGGCCTGGCCCTGATGATCTTCGGACAGTACTTCAATCGCAACGAGACCTGGGCCGAACAGGCTGAGCCCTGGGTATCGTACCTTGCCCGCAACGCTCACATGCTGCAGCAGGGCAAGTTCGCGGCCGACGTAGCCTACTTCTACGGCGAAGAAGCGCCCCTGGCCGGGCTCTACGGCGAAGGCAGCACGCTGCCCAAGGATCTGCCGGCAGGCTATGGCTTCGATTTCGCCAACTCCGACGTGATCCTCAACAAACTGACGGTCGCCAATGGTGGACTCGAGACGGCCAGCGGCATGCACTACCGCCTGTTGTACCTGGGCGGCAGCAGCCACAAAATGACTCTGCCCGTGCTGCGCAAGCTGCAGGCACTGGTCACCGCCGGAGCGGTGGTGGTGGGGGACCGCCCGTCCGGCTCGCCCAGCCTCGCCGACAATGCCGCGGAGTTTGCCTCGATCGCAGATACGCTCTGGGGCGCCGGCGGATCGGCGACGGAAAAGGCCGTGGGCAAAGGCAAGGTCATCTTTGGCCACGACGTGAACAAAGCGCTCGCGGCGCTGGGCGTCCAGCGCGACTTCGATTACGAGAAGCCGGAGCCCGGCTCCGAAGTCATGTTCCTCCATCGCCGCCTGGCCAAGGGTGAGCTCTACTTCCTCTCGAATCGCATGGACGGACAGCAGACGATCAACGCCACGTTCCGAGTAACCGGCAAACGTCCGGAACTCTGGCACGCCGAAGACGGCCGCATCGAACCGGTCTCCTACCGCATCGAGAATGGCCGCACGACCATCCCGCTGAGCCTGGAGGGGAACGGTTCCGTTTTCGTTGTCTTCCGGAACCCGGCGTCTTCTCCCACGCTCACCATCCCCAAACCTTCGGAATCAAAGCTCGCCACACTCGACGGGGCCTGGGCACTGCGCTTCGCGCCCAATCTGGGAGCCCCCGAGAAGACGACACTCGACCGCCTCACCTCGTGGTCAGAGAACCCGGATCCAGGCGTAAAATACTTCTCCGGCACCGCGGCCTATCAGAAGTCGTTTGAAGCCCCGGCCGGCTGGCTGAAAAAGGGTCAGCGCCTCATCCTCGACCTCGGCGAGGTCCGCGAACTGGCCGAGGTCTCTCTCAATGGCCGGCCGCTTGGCATCATCTGGCATCCGCCCTACCGGATCGACATTACGAACGCGGTAAAAGCGGGGCCGAACACGCTAGAGGTCAAGGTCACCAACCTGTGGGTGAACCGGCTGATCGGCGACCAGCAGCCCGGAGCGCAGAAGATCTCCTTCACCGTGTCGCCCACTTACAAGGCGGACGCGCCCCTGCGGCCCTCGGGTCTGCTGGGGCCCGTGGTGATTCAGCAGTTGGCGGAAGGACGGCCCTAAGCCAGTCTCATTGAATCTCGTCGGCCGGGGCCGCATTCGTGCGGTCGTACCGGGCTCGTGCCTCTTCCACCCGTTCGATGTGCGACTCGTCCCACGTGCAGATGCCTTCCACCAGCCCGCTCAGCGACCGGCCCAACTCCGTCAACGAGTATTCGACGCGCGGCGGGACGCTTGCGTAGATGCGGCGCGTCACCAGACCGTCGCGCTCCAAACCGCGCAATGTGTTTGTCAGCACCTTCTGGGAGATGCCGTCCACGGCGCGCCGGAGTTGGGCGAACCGCAGTGTGCCATCCGACAGCCGCCGAAGCACCAGCACCGCCGGTCACCTTCGCCGAGTTCGCCCAGTCGAACGCCGGCGCCTGGCGCTGAGAAGGCGTGCATAATGAGGAGGGAGTGCCGGTCCCGTAGCGCTCTCCCCCTCAGCGCAGCACGCATTTCAGGAGTCCTCGCCCTTGGTTCCAACCGCCGGAAGTTCCCTGCTTCAAAGGATGCGCCTCGTCAGGGACTCCCGGGCGAGGCTGGCTGCCGCGGCCATTAGCGGACCCATTCTGCCCTCGTTCCTGTTTCTGGCCTTCGCCCTCCTCTGTCTGCCTTACCCTGGCCTGCAGCAGGACGAAGTCCTGTTCGCCTGGCCTCTTTTCCGGCCAGCAATGTGCGTGTTCAGCGTGGACGTGGCGGGCACTCGCCTACCCCTCATGCTGATGTCCTACCTTGGGGCGCTGAAGAGCTGGCTTTACCTGCCGCTGCTTCGCCTGTGGGCGCCGTCGGTCTACTCGCTGCGACTGCCGGCTGTTGTCCTGGCGGCCCTCACTATCTTCCTGCTCCATCGCTTCGTGAGCCGGCTGCACAGCCGAACGGCCGGCTCCATCACAGCCTTCCTGCTGGCCACTGATTCCATCTACCTGCTCACCTCGACCTTCGATTGGGGCCCTGTCGTTCTTCAACACCTCCTTCTAATCGGGTTCCTGCTGAGCATCCAGCATTTCCTGAGTGGTCGAAGCGGGCGCTTCCTGTTCCTCGCCTTCGTCCTGGCAGGCGCGGCCTTCTGGGACAAGGCTGTCGTCATCTGGCTCACCACCGGACTCAGCGCCGCGGCAATCGCCGTCTATCCGCGCGTGATCCGTCAGCACCTGACCAGCCGCACTGTAGCCATCGCCGCGCTGGGGTTTGCGTTGGGCGCCTTGCCGCTGCTGGCCTACAACGCGTCCCGGTCGTTTTCCACCGTCACCAGCAACAGCAGTTGGGAACTGCGCGGACCCCTGGCGAAGTACCCTGCCCTGGTTCAGACGTTAAACGGCTCGGCCTTCTTTGGCTCGCTCGTGAATCAGGAGTGGCAGGCCAAACCGGCCACCCCCGCCACACCGCTGGAAGCGCTGTTTGAAACGGCGGACCGCGTTGGCTTCAGTTCGTCCTACAGCGCCCTCCCGCTGCTGGTTGGAGGCGCGCTGCTGCTGCTGGCTCTTCCAGTCTGCGCTCCGGTTCGACGCTATGCCCTCTTCCTGATGCTGGCGTTTGCAGTTGCCTGGTGGTTCATGACCAGCATCCGCCTCGCCGGAGGATCTCCGCACCATGTGGCGCTGCTCTGGCCGCTGCCGCAGATTCTGGTGGCGATCGTCCTGGCCCAGGTGGCTTCATCCGGAAGGACGCTGCGCACGCCGGTTCTGGCGCTGGCCGTGCTCGCTGTCGCCGTGAACACCGCGAACTGCAATCGGTATGTTGTGGGGCTGATGCGCTATGGAGCCACGTGGCAGTGGACCGACGCCACCGCCCAGTTGCCGGGTCTCGTGCAAGCCGAACCACCCGGGCGCATTGGTGTCGACGACTGGGGCATTGCCGCTCCGCTGGATGTCGTGACCCAAGGGAAGCTCGAGATGCTCGACGCCGCGGCGCTGGGCTTCGGCGATGGCCTCATGCCAAAGGCTGAGGGGCCGGCTGACGTGCTGCACCAGGTGAAGGACACGCTCTGGCTCGGCTGGACCCCGGAGTTCGCCGTGCAGCCCGCAGCGAAGCAAGGCCTGCAGGCCTTTGCGGCGGCGCACGGACTCGGTAAGACCGTGCGGTTCGTTGTCCGGAATCGCAACGGCCAGGCGATGCTCGAAGGCTATCGATTCGAGGCGTCTGCAGGCGCCCGCTCAACGCTGGAGGAAAGCGGATCCAAGCTCCACGACGACACGGAGGCCACGCTGCAGTATCAGGGCAACTGGGCGCACGGGCGAGGCTTCGGCCAGGCGCAGCAAGGCACTCTGGCTTATACCGACGCGATGGGAGCCTCAGTGCAGTTCGAGTTCGAAGGGAGTTCGGTGACCCTGGTGTATACGAAGGCGTTCAACCGCGGACTGGGCCGGCTTCTCCTCGATGGCAAACCTGTGGCCACACTCGACTACTATGACGCCGCGGTCCGGTGGCAGCAGCAGTACCGCATCGACCGTCTGGCGCCTGGCAAACATACGCTGGCCCTGGAGGCGCTGGGCCGGTCCAACCCAAAATCGAGCGGAACCTTCATCGATCTCGATGCGCTGCTGGTGGAACCGGCGCCTTCCCCGGCCGGCTCTCTTCGCTGATTCTACGATTGCACGTTTCTGCACGATTGTATAAGATTGTGCATGATGTCGACTGTGGACCCGCCTCCCATGACAGAACCGAGCGCCGACGCCCAAGCCCGGAAAGCGCTGGCCGCTGCCTGCACCGCCACCCGGCTCACCTTTCTGGTTGCGGGTGTGGCCATGGCGGCCTGGGCACCGATGGTCCCGTACGCCAAGGCCCGGCTCGCTCTGGACGAGGCCACCCTGGGGCTGGTCCTGCTCGCCCTGGGCGGAGGCTCGGCCGTGTCGATGCCGCTGGTGGGCGTCCTCGCCCATCGCTGGGGCTATCGCAGCATCATCGTCGGTGCAGGACTGCTGGCTGCCTTGGTCCTGCCGCTGCTGACCTGGGTGCCCGGCGTCGCAGGCTTGACCGCAACACTGTTCGGCTACGGGTTTCTACTGGGCACCATGGATGTCGCGATGAACTCGCATGCGGTCGAAGTGGAGCGGCGCGATGGTCGGGCGCTGATGTCGGGGTTTCACGGGTTGTTCAGCGTGGGCGGCCTGCTCGGATCGGCGGGACTCAGCGCCCTGTTGTCCTTCGGCCTGCCTCTGACAGGGGCGGCGGCCGTGATCGCCGCGGTTCTGGCGGCGGTCGTGATCAGCCAGCGGACCAGCCTCCTGACCGCGAGCGAGGACAGCGACTCCTCGCTGCCAGCCCGTCTGCAATGGCCGGACCGGCTGCTGTTCCTGCTGGGCCTGCTCTGTTTCGTGAGCTTTCTGGCCGAAGGGGCGCTGCTGGACTGGAGCGCGGTCTTCCTGCGGGATGTGCGTGCGGTCGCCCCTTCGATGGCCGGATTTGGATACAGCTGCTTCTCGGTGGCCATGGCGGCGGGCCGCCTGGCGGGCGATGCGGTGATTATGCGCCTGGGCCCGGTGCTCGCGGTGCGCGCCGGAGCAGCGGTGGCCGCGGCCGGTCTGTTGCTGGCCACACTGGTGCCCACGGTGAGCGCCGGTCTCTTCGGCTTCGCCCTGGTGGGACTGGGGGCTGCCAACATCGTGCCGGTGATGTTCAGCGCCGCCGGCCGGCTGCCGCACCGAGCGCCTTCGATGTCGCTGGCGACCGTCACCGCTTTGGGGTATGCCGGCATGTTGTCGGGCCCGGCTGTGATCGGCTTCATAGCACACGCCAGCAGCCTGGCCCTGGCTCTGTCGCTGATCGCCCTGCTGTTACTGATTGTCAGTCTGTCCGCGGGGATCGTCCGCCCCACGGCGGAGAGAGTTGTCCGATGAACCCCATAGAAGTACTCGAACCTCGCAGTGGATGTACGGCCGGGGAGGCCGCCTCCCGTGGCTAGACGCCCCTCGCAGCCCGAACCCACACCAGCGGGCGCGCTGCCCGATGAACGCCAGCGGTTGATCCTGGAGCACCTGCATACGCATGGACGCGTCATCGCGGCGGAGTTCGCGGCGGCGATGGCGATCTCGGAGGACTCCATCCGCAGGGATCTGCGGGAACTGGCCGCGCAAGGGCTCTGCCAGCGTGTGTACGGCGGAGCACTGCCTGTCGCCACGAGCACACCGCTGAAGCAGCGGCAGGAGAAGCATGCCGGGCGTAAGATGGCCCTGGCGCGCGCGGCTGCGTCACTGGTGCAGAAGGGCCAGGTGCTGATACTGGATGCGGGCTCGACCAACAGCGCGCTGGCCGCCGTGCTGCCCACCGGCCTTGGGCTGACGGTGATCACGAACGCGCCGGACATCGCCCAACGCCTGATCGAGCGCGAAGGGTTCGAGATCCTTTTGATCGGCGGCCGCATCGATGTTCCCATCGGCGCGTCCGTAGGCGCACAGGCCCTGCAGGAGGTGGAACGGCTACGCGCCGACCTGTGCTTCCCCGGCGCGTGCGCGATCGACCCCGTTCACGGGCTCTGGGGGCTCGACAGCGAAGAGTCGCGCCTCAAACGCGCCATGATCGAGGTGAGCAGACAGACGATCATCGTGGCCACGGATGACAAACTCGGCGGCAGCGCCACCTACCAGGTGTCCGGCATCGACACGGTGCATCACCTGGTGGTGGAATCCTCAGCGCCGCGGGCCTTGTGCGCGGCTTTCGCGCGGCGGGGCGTCAACGTCGTGCGCGCGGAACCGGAGTAAGCTGCGCCACTCTCGGTCACTTGGCGATATCCGGCCGCTCCGTCACCGGCTTCAATCCCGGACCCGGCAGAGTACTCTTTCGGCCGCCCGCTTCTTCCCCTTCGAAGATCGCTTCGAGGCTCGGGTAGGGATAAACAGTGGGTGCGCCATTCTGCATGAGGCCACCTGTGTCGGCGGTGGGCCCGTAGTTGCTGTGCTCGTCGCGGCCCAACATGCGCAGCATGGCCAGTTGTTGTCCCCGGTGATGCGACGTATGCGTCATGCGGCGGGTCATCACCCAGGCCCTCGAACGGCGCACATCGAAGAAGTTGGTGTCGCCTTCCCACCATGCCTCGTCCTTCTCCCGCAGGATGGCGAGTCGCCGGGCGCTGTCCTCGGCGTACTTCCGCATGAATTCCAGGCGCGTCTCTGCCTTGGGCAGCGGCGATGCTGTGACTTCGATATCGAGCATCGTGCGAAACCAGATGTCCTCACTGACACATTGGTGCACCATCTGCTCATGGATGCTGCGGCCGCGCCTGTCCGTCGGATGCGGCCGAACCGGCAGGTCGCCATCCTGGAACATGCTCCAGGCGCTGACCACTTTGACGCGCTCCGTGGCGTAGGTCTCGATCAGGAAGTCGTATCTCATCCTGCCCCCTTTACCAATCATCGCCCGGTGGCTGCCTGCCGCAAAGTACGGAAGCTGACGGTCCCATTGAAGGGCCTCCAGCAGGGCGAACTTTGCAGCCCTGGCATGCCGTGTGGCGGGGGTAGAGGAGAGTTGTCGTCCGGTGCGAGGATGAAGGCAGGTGGAGGCGAGGAGGCAGGACAGGAATCGGGTGCGCGCGAGAAGGCCGGCGAACTGGCGGCAGACTTCCACCACCAGCAGGCCGGCCTGTGACGAAATGGGGCAATCGCCCAACTGCTGCGAAGAGCGGTGTGTGCCGGGTTTGCGGCCTTCTGCTTTACATGGACGTGGCCTTCTGGCCCTTCACCTGTAGCTCATTGACGACCTGCTGGACGTTCACCACCGCGGCGGCGACTTCCTGCGCGTGCGTGCGCCTGGCCTGGGAGTCGACAGAGCCTTTGAGCGTGACGACCCGGTTCTTGACCGAGAACTTCACCTTATCCTCGAGGTTGGCCTGCACGAGGGCCGCATGCAGATTCTTCTCAATGCCATTGTCGAGGTCGGAGTTGATCGTCTTAGCCTCGCTTTCCACACCAGGCGGTATCACCGCGATTTCGTTGGCAACCACCTGCGTACCTGCGATCGACTTGGCGAGCGCCTCTGCCTGTGTCTTGTCAGTTTCCTGCGCTACTTTGCCACTGAGGGTAACGACGCCCTTTTCCCGATCCTGTTTCACGGAGACATCCTTGTAGCCAGCCCTGTCCAGAGATGCACGGACGCTGTCCGTGACGTCCACGCTCTTGGTGGTCTCCTTGGAACAGCCCGCCATCGCGCCTGCCAAGGCCAGGGCGAGGATTAGTGAGTATGATCCGAGAGTCTTCATAGGTTTCCTTTGTATTGTTCAAATCCGACGCTATCGTGGGATGCAAGCCCGGGGCCATTTCGGGTGGATTGGCGCCGTTGTGACAGCGGGGGCATGAGATTCCGGCTGATTTTCGGTTTGGCAGAAGGCAGGTTTTCGCCTCACCTTTCGAGGCCGGTGATGATGATCCGGTCGCGGATGTTACACATAAACGCAGCCATCGACCGGGGTTCCCGCTAGACTGCCGGCCTGGCCTGTGGCACCAGGACACCGATTGCCGCAGCCCGTAAATGCCGCAGACATTCTCTGGTTTTGCCTGCTAAAAATGACCGCCCCGGGGTGTGCCGATCCCCGGCATTTATTGCCGAACGGACGGTGCTGCAGGGGCAAAGAATGCAGCGGAGCCGGTTTAGTCAGGGAGATCACAGTTCCCTGAGGGAGAGGGCCCCAGCGCGCCCGGCAAACAATGGGAGAAGAAAGCAGGCCGGGCGCGCGAATGCAATTGGGCTCAGCAGGCGCCGCTGCGGGCGGCGCTTCTCGTTGATATGCGGATGTCAAAGAGCAGGACCGGCGTTTGGGAGGCCGGGGTTCGGGACTCAGTTCAGAGGGACGCGCCGGGTAAGCGGCGCAATCAGATGGGTTCGATTGGTTGGGCGGAGGCCTCGTCGACCGCAGTGCGGTGGCTGATGTTCCGGGGTGGCGGTGAGAGTCCGGCCGATTCGATTTGCTGATGGGTGCCCGGCTGGTGTTTTCCTGGATGGTCAAGCAAGCAGAGTTTGCCCTGGGTGGTCATGATACGGGTTGGATCTTGATCTGAGGAGCTGCCAGATGTCTGGGGCTCGCCCTGGACCGGGTTGCCTTCTCGAGTTGGCGGATGTGATTGGGGCTGACTTGGGGTTGGTTCGGGCGTCGTTGTTATTGGGACGGGCCTATGAACCACCGGAAGGAGTTGTTCGAGGTGGGGTTCAGGTTGATGAAGCTGGCGCAATTGGTTGGTTGCGGGGATGAATGGGTTTGTTCCCTCAAATTCCGCGATCGGTATGAGCCCGGGTTGAGTCGAGGAAGGTGGGTTTGTTCCCTCAAAATTCTGGGTGGGTTCGACGGTGGCGGGTTCCGCGGGGCCGAGTTGGGGGCAGACAGGTCCCGGTTTGGGCAGCGAGGATGCCGCGGTTTTCGGAGTTTCGACCGGGCAGAGCGGAAGCTCCGCGCTGCAGGAATGCTGCTTCCCATGGGGTTGGCTTTGCGGTTGTTCGGGTTCCGGGTGAAAGAACTGGGTGAGGTGGTCCATGCCGGCGGGGTTGGCGAGGATGGCGGCTTCGATCTTTCGGAGGCGCATCTGGATCCAGCCGGCGTAGCGATTCAGGGCCTGGATGTAACCGTGCTGGCGGAGGACCCATTCGCGGGCGGCGTCTTCGTTGCCGCGGCCGTATTCGAGGCCGGCGTTGAAGAGGGCTCGTTCGCGGCTGTCGTGGAGGTCGAGGTGGCCCTGGAGCATGTGCCAGTCGAAGCTGAGGGCGCGCAGGGCCGGGTCGGCGATGGGTTGGGTGCGGGCTTCGGCCAAGGCTTGGAAGTGGGCTTCGATGCGCGGCGGCATGCGATGGTCTTCGCTGTAGATGCCCGTGCGGCGTGCGTTTTCGGAGACCTTGGCTTTGCCTTGGGCCGTGCGTGGGCCAGTGGATTTCCGGGCGTTGGCGCGGTTGGCCGCGAGGCGGCGTTCGGAGATTTGGGACATCGGCATGGGTCTGATCCTTTCCTGATTCCGGCTTCGGAGTCCTCTGGGACTGGGCCGGGTGGTCACTGCACCTGCTGAATGGGGCTGGTGCGTTGGACGAGGCGGAGTTCGGCGCACAGCATGCGATGGCGGCGCCAGTAGCGGTCTTCGAGCTTGAGGGCTTCGAGCAGTGATTTGCGCTGGAACGGGTCCATGGTGTGCCAGCCCTGCCAGTCGTGGACTCCGGAGCTGGCTTTCGGCACGAGTTGAGTGGTGTGGTCCCATTCGCGCTGGATCTGGAGGTTGAGGGCATTGGTTTCGAAGGAGGCGTAGCGTTCGGCGCGCCAGATGCATTCGGCGATGCGGTCGGCGAGGATGTGCTGGTAGATGGTCGCGGGTTTGAATTGTTCGTGGACGGCGGCACGAAGTTTCCGGTAGATCTCCTTTCGTTCGCAGAAGGTGATGACGTCTGAGGCCTTGTGGCCGGTGAGGATGCCATCCTCTTCGACCCGGGCATGACGGGTGAGCAGGTCGGTGTCCGGGAAGGCGCAATCGATTGGTTCGGTAGTAAGCATAGGAAATGTCCTCTGTAACCATTGTCCGGAGGCCTAACCAAGTGTTAAGGGTGTGAAAATCTGTAACTAATTGATTCCAGGCGGCGAGATTTTTTTTGAATTCGTGTCATCAAAAAAGCTTCATGTAGGGAAACGGGGTGGTGCGGCAGGAGTAGCAGGAGATGGCGGCGGCGAACTGGCGTAGTCGTGACGATTGCCTGATGGGGGAGGTGATGTTCCGTGACCGCGCACGTTGAAACCTTCCTAACTCGCCCTGTCGCGGAAAGACTGTAGCAGGTCACAATCGTGGAAGGTACTATCCCCTGTGGATCGAACGAGGAGTCGAGTTCTGTTTCCGTGATGACGGGATCGCCTGATTCGTTGCCGAACTGGATCAAAGCATCAATGAACTACCGGTTTAGCTCCGCGTTTCGCTGAAATTGGTCCCGTCCTGTTTCGCTGGGAACGACAGCGATTTGAGCTTTGAACCTGCCGGCTCCAATTTCGGACCGTTCAGGGAAAGACCTTACAGGCCCAGGAGCACCTCGTCGGAATAGCGAAGTTCGGGCGGACGGATCTGCGGCGCCGGCAGATCATCTTCCCGCACCAGGATGGAATCAGCGGCCCACATTTCGCTCGCGCGCCCGAAGAACCTTTTCCTGTAGCCCAGATAATGTTCTTTTATTGAACTATAATAAGGGGCAATGTTTCGCTTCTGCCTCGGTCTCGCCCTTTGCTTCCTATCATTCATCCTCAATGCAGCCTCCCCAGAATTTGAGCGAAATCGCGGGCAGGCGGAAAAGCAGTATCTCTTCCTGGCGCGCGCAGGGGCGACACGGGCTTACATTAAGGACCGCAGCCTTGAGCTGGCCGTTCCCTCCGGGACGCCGGTGCGCCTCTCGTGGGCGCAGAGTGATCGTGGTGAGGGAGGCAGATCGGGGGCCTGGAAGATCTCCGAGGAGACCGGCAATACTACGTTTTACTGCCTTCAAGAAAAGTCCAGACTTTGCACCGAAGGGGTGAAAAGTTATCACCGATTAGTCAAGAAAGATCTTTACCCTGGCATCGACTGGGCTCTGCATGGCCAGGGTGGTCAGCTCGAGTATGACCTTCTGGTGCATCCGGGGGCAAAGGCAGGGGACGCACGCCTTCGCGTGGAAGGTGCGGTGGCGGAGGTCGGCGCCGACGGACGCCTGCGTGCGGGAACCCTGCTGCATTGGCGTCCCGAGGCGTATCAGGTCATCCAAGGCAAACGTGTCGAGGTGAGCGCGGCTCTGCGGGCCGCCGGCGACTCGGGTTTCGAATTCGTGGTGGGCGACTATGATGCAGGGCAGGACCTGATCATTGATCCGGTGGTGGAAGGGATCGCCGTCGCCGGCGGGAGCGACGAGGATGATATTCAGGGATCTCTCAGTGACGGCCGCGGTAGCTGCACCTACCGCTACGGCACTACGCGCTCCGCTGACTGGCACCAATTGCCCGGGGCAGGCGGCCGGCATGTGTTCGTGCAAATTGACCGGCTCGGATCGGGCAGCACGACGATCTTCTGGGGTGGAGAGGGCGAAGAATTCATCGGCGGCGTCGATTCCGATCTGATGAATTGCCGGCTGTACCTGGTGGGTTGGACCACCTCTCGAAACGCCCCCCTCCTTTCCGGCAGGTATGACGGCGGGCCCGCGCAACCATTCGCGGGCGGCGCTACAGACGGATTCCTGCTGAAATCCGCCTGGGATGGTCTGATCTTCGCCGGCTACGTGGGCGGGCCGGGGGCGGACCGGCTCTACGATATCCGGACTACTGTCCCAACCGGTTCCGAGGGAGCATTGGTGTTCGCCGGAGAAACGGACGATACGTTGTGGCCCGGAGCCACTGTAAGCAGGATCGGCAGCGGGGGCAAGACGGATGCGATCGCCGGAGTGTTGGACGATACGCGGATCTCGTTGCTCGCGATCGGCGGTGCCGGCGACGACCGGTTGATGCGGCTGCGCAAGGACGGCGATGGTTTCTGGGCCACGGCGGGCGAAACCAATTCGCCCGATTTCCCGGTGAAGGCAGGCAATTCCAATTCTGTGCAGGCCGCGGCCGGTCAGGATCTGTGGTTGGGCCGGCTGTGGCCGGACCTGAGCGAAGTGTCAGTGCTCCAAATGTTCGGCGGCAGCGGCGATGAAAGGATTGGCGGGCTCGGCGTACTGGAGAAGCAGGGTCTTTACCTTGCCGGGACGACGACCTCGCCTGATCTTCCCGCGGCGAACGGAGCCTACCACGGCGGCGACAGTGACGGGTTTGTCGCTTATTTTGATCCAGTAACCGCGGCGCCACGGTCAACGACTTACATTGGCGGCTCGGCACGGGATGAGATCTCCACGGCGGATGCCCGCAACGGCGATGTATTTCTTGGAGGGACGACCGATTCGAGCGATTTGACGCTGCCAGGCCTCGCCGCAGGAGAAGGGGTCAACGGCGGACTGGATGCACTTTTCGTGTTGTGCGATGACGCCGGAACGCCGATGCGGGGGATCCGCCTGGGTGGCACCGGTGACGACCGCGTTCTGGGTCTTCAGCCGGACGTTCCTGGCAAGGTATACCTCTCCGGCTCAAGTAGCTCAAGGGAATGGCTCGACGAACTGGACCCGTTCCACATCCCTTCCAGCGGGCAGGACGGGTATGTGGTGGCTGTTTCGTATCCTGCCCTGCGGCTTGGCGGTTTTCCGGCCGGCACACCGGGCCGGATCACGCTGGGCCGTGATTTACAGGCGCGGTTGACCGTCGCGACTACCTCAGAAGCGGGTATGGATGGCACTTTGCTGGTGCGCAGCAGCGATCCTTCCCGGCTTCTGGTCTCGCCGCGCGGCGATCTGCCAGGTTCAGACCAGATTCTGTTGGAAGGTACGGACCAGACCTATCCCTACTCGGACGGCAGCAGTTTCGTGGTGCAGGCTCTGGCGGATTCCGGCGAAGTTGAGGTCATTGTGGAAGGTCGCGCTGCGGCTTCGACGAAGACAACCTATCCACGCCGTCGCATCCCCGTCAGCCTCGTGCCGGCCGCCCTGTTCCTTTCGCGGCCGAAGGAGGTGAGCGTCCCGGTGAATGGGAGTGTTGACGTTCAATTTGTCAATGCGCCCATCCTTCCCGACGGCAGTTCAGGGACGCCATGGGAGCTTCGGGCCGGTGTGACGTCCAATCCAGGGCTGATCTCCTCAGACCCTGCCGGTTTGCAGATTGTGCGTGATTCGATCAGGCAGGCAGGCTCGGTGGGTAGTTACTTTGGCCAGGCCGTCGCCCTGAAGAGCGGGACCTATAGCCTGACGCCGACGACCACGCTGTTCCCGGCGGGTCCTGGTCAGAGTATGTCGGTGCAAGTGGTTAGTTCGCCGGCCGGGCCCAGAGTCTTCGCCGACCGGCCGCTGGTGCTGGCGAAGGACCACCTGACATCGTTATCTTTCAATGGCCAGGCCGGGGACCAGCTGCAGTTCACTTCGGAAGATCCCAGCCGGTTGGTGCTTGGCAGCGACAATTCCGCCTCATCCGGCAATCTGACCGTTACTCTGCCGGCCGGCTCTTCCTCCGGCAACCTGGTGGTGGCCGCGCTTTCCGGCGAGGGGATTGTGCGGGTGCGTATAGAGGGCACTTTCCAGGGACGGCCGGTCTCAGAGTCACTGCAGGTTTACCTGGTGCCCTATAAAGCCTCGTTTTACAGCATGTGGTCGAGGATTGTGGCAGGAACACAGCTCTATATCCAGGTGAAACTGCTCCCGCAGACCGATGCGGCCAATGTGGTCAACCCTCAGATTTCTTACATGACACCCAGACCGGCCGTCTTCGGGAGCATCCAGCTGCGCTCTTCGAATCCTTCCGTGATTCAGGTGCTGCCATTCACTTACTCAGCATTGAATTACTCTGCGCTGGCCGTGGCGCCCGGCGAAGCCGTGATCGATTTCGGTCCTACGGCCCCCGTTGAGTTCGCGGAGCTGCGGGCTTCCATCAAGATTGTGACGCCCACCATTGATTTCGGTGCGGAGATCCTTCGAGTCCCTGCCGGGGCGAGCCTGAACCTCTATCCGACCAGGGGCTCGCATCTCAGTGACAGCGCCTTTAGGGCCGTGCGGCTGCGCCTGAGTGCGAATGCACCACTCACCTTGAATCGGTACCCTCAGTCGGGAACCGACCTCACAGTGGATTTCTTTGGCGGATACGGGGTGCAGTTAGCCGCCGACACCGCCCAGGTGGGCCAGCAGGCGACTCTCTACATCTCGGCACAGGGCATGCCCGAGTTCGCGCTGCCCATCCGCGTCGTAGAAGCCGTCCTGCTGCCGTCCGTTGGCGAGATGCGGGTAGCACCGCGCACTGGCGTGCCCGAGACCGTGAACGCCTTCTTTAACATCGGCGCCTACGACGAGGGAGTTGTGGTGCGAGCGGATTCGGGCAGGATGATTTCCTCGACCATGCTCAAGCTGCGGCCCAGAATGAATCCGCCCGGCATCTGTGAGATCACGCCAGAGGGCGAACTGTCGAGTAACGGCGGACTGACTGTGCCGTTCACCTGCACACAATCCGGGGTCACTGAACTTTCGCTGGAGCCAGTGGCGGGATTAACCGCCGCACAACCTCAATTCAGAATCCGAATCGTCTCCCGGCCGGGTACGAGTGTGCCCATCCCAATCCCTACCCGGGTGATGACAGGCAATGGACTGCAGGCTCTGCTTTCCTTGAGCAACATGAGCGAACGGTTCAGTGGCACGATTACCAGCAACGACCCCGACAGGGTCCGCCTGTCCCTTGATGCGAAAGCGCCGGGGACCGCGGTGATTACCCTACCCCCGAATAAATACGGCAGCATCTACGTCCAGGGATTCGCCTCGCAGGGGATCGCAACCCTGACGGCCGAATCCACGGATGGCCGGAAGGCGGAGATCAACGTTTTTCTCCTGCCTTCCACGCTCGCGGTCCGGCCACGTTCGACCTACAATTCCAATGACAAGCTGCCCGTACTATCGCTGGATCACCCGTTATCAACCACCGAACTAGCCGCTGACGTGTTCCCCGGCCTGGTGGACCCGGAAACAGGCAAGTTGATCTGGAGTTCGGGTCTCTCGATCCGGGGCGGAACGGATCCGGCGTTTGTCCGCGCCAAGAGCTCCGACTCTTCCATCCTCGAACCGGCGGCACCGGACGCCCTGGTGAGTGAAGGCGACTCTATCGCCCGCCTGCAGTTCCGCGTGAAGGCAGCCGGTGACGCGATATTGACCGCCTCGCAGCCCGAAGGCTTTGTGGAAGTGCCCGACTCCGGGCTCCGGGTGCATGTCTCCGCGCGGGATTTGTCTTTTTCCATCCCTCCGATCCTGAGCGCGGATTTGCAGATTCCGGTCTCGGTAGTGGGTGTAAGCGACGGCGCCCAATCCAGCGTCACTGTGACCATCACAAGCCTCGACCCGGAGAAGCTTCGGATTTCCAGCGACGGTGCCACGACGGGGGAAGCCAGCCTCACAGCGCTTCTCGGGTCTCCAATCTATCTGCAGGCCATGAGCACCGCCGCGCCAGGCGGGACGGTGCGTGTCCGGTTGGAGGCCTCCGGTTATGCCGCCACGGAGCGGGCAGTGGAGTTCCTGCCTTCGGAATTGCAGTTGCTGTATCCGGAATCCTCCCTGACGCTGAACCCTTTGGTCAGCCGAGGCCTCAGCCTGCGCTATGGGCCCGTGGATGGGCTGGGACGGATCTCGAGCCAGTTCAATGGAAACATCCGTCCGGGTGTCCGGCTGCCTGTCCGGATTTCCTCCAGCGACGGCAATGTTGTCTGCGTCTCCACTCCCGAGATCATGCTCGACTCGTTTATGAACGTCGTGCTGGTGCCGGTTGCGCCGGGACGCGCGCAGATCCACATCGAGGCGCCTCCGCAGATCACCAACCGTGCCGCAAACCTCGACGCCGTGGTCGGCCCTTTCGAATTTTCATCGGTCTCGCTCGGAAATCCGGTCCGCTACCTGGTATCGCGATTCAACGTCACCAATCCCCGCTCCCAACCGACTTCGATCACCGTGAGCAGCGATGGAGCCGTCCCTCTGCGCTTCGGGTTGGCCGCGAGCGGTCCGGATGCACCGTCAGCGAGCACTTTGCAGGTCACCCTGGCGGCGAAGGAAACCCGGCCGTTCTATGTGGAACCGACGGGTCCCGGTTCGGGTATTTCCGTTCGTCTGGAGGCGCCCGACTTCAAGCCTGCCTCCGGTTCGACATCCCTGGCTGACCCGCAGGCGCGGTTTGAGCAGGCGACGCCGTTGAACCTCAGCCTGGCGAATGGTACGGCGCAGGTTGCCATCATTCTGGCCGAGGCAGGCCGCAGTTCGAACGGCCTGCCCCTGGGGACGTCCTTCGGCCCCCTGAAACTCCAACTGGCCTCGTCCAATCCACAAGTTGTCCTGGTCGCCGTTCCGACGGTGGAATTCTCCGCCGGAGACAGCCGCAAGAATGCCGGTTTGGTGTTGGTGGGGCGCGGCGATGCGGTAGTGAGCCTGACCATGCCACCGGCATTCGCCGGCGCGTCGCCGGTTCGCCAAGACCTGATAGTGAGTGTCCGCTAAATAAACCCATGTCTCGCTTATTGACCGTCCTTTTCCTGTGCGCCGCCGTGCGTCCCATGCCGGCCGCCGAGAAGCCGTTTGCCTTTGGAGCGGTACATTTCGAAGCAAACCGGGGACAGGCGGATTCCGCCGTTCGCTACATGGCCCGCGCCCGCGGCCAGCAGATCTTTTTTACGGACACGGGGGTGGTGTTCTCGCCGATTTCGGGTCCGGCGATCCGGATGACTTTTGCGGGCTCGGGGCGGCCGGAGTGGGTTGCGGACGGTCCGCCCAGTGACTCCATCTCCTACTATGTCGGCAACGATCCGAGGAAGTGGGTGAAGGGCGCCCCGGTCTATGACCGAATCACCTGGCGTGGCGTGTATCCGGGTGTGGATGTGACGTTTTACGGGGACGGCGACCGCCTGGAATACGATCTGGTGCTGGCGCCGGGAGCGGATCCAGCCCGAGTGCGACTTCAGTTCGAGAAGCCGGCGCGGGTCACGAGCCTCGCGGGCGGAGTCCTTGAGATCTCCGAAGGCAGCACGAGGATCCACCAGCGGGTACCCGCGATTTACCAGGAAACCGCGGCAGGAGTCCGGCGCAGCATCGCGGGGGACTTCCAGAATGCAGGTCAGAGTGCGGCCACACTCAAAATCGCAACGTACGATCCCGCCCAACGCCTGGTGGTGGACCCCGTGATCGAGATGGCCACCTACCTGGGCGGGGAGAACGACGATGAGATTGTGGCGATGGCCGAGGGCTTCGTCGCAGGCAACACGAGGTCCATCGCCTTTCCACCAAGCCTGCCGGCGCTGCGTGGAGGCCGCGATGTTTTTGTGAGGGGCACCGGCACGTTCATGGTGCCCCAACAACTCCGGTACATCTACTATGGAACGTTTATTTTTGGCGGCTCAGGCGATGATGAACTGGCGGGGATTGCCGTGTACCAAGCCATGGGCTACGTAACCCTGGCCGGTACCACCACTTCCCAGGACCTTCCCGCTACCGGCAAATCTAAGTTCAACGGCGGCGCAAGCGACGGTTTTCTGGCAACTCTCGCCGTGTCACCAGGCTATGCGACTCTCAACGGCGCGCAGTATATTGGCGGTTCCGGAGAGGATAGGATCACTGCCTTCAGCGGCATCGACTACATCCATGCACTGGTGGGCGTGACGGACAGTCCGAACCTCACACTGGCCGGCGATGTCCCCCAGAAAGCGATCGGCGGGGGCAAGGATGCTTTTTACGGCATCATCAGCCCGTCCTCTTCAACTAAAATCTACGGCTACCTGGGCGGATCGGGCGATGACGCGGCGTATGCTGTTTCGGTCCGGGCCAACGGGTCGGTATGGATTGGCGGAGAAACGCACTCCGCCGATTTCCCCTTCCCCGCCCCCGGGCTAGCCGGGCCTTCCGACGGATTCCTGGCGGAGGTCAATCCGCCGCTGTTTTCGCCCGGCACTCCGGTGATCACGGTCACGACTTACCGGGTTGGCGGCAATGGCGAGGATCGAGTCCGGGCACTGGTTGCGGTGCCTGCGGACTCCGGCCTGCCCGGGGCACCCCGGCCCTTCACGGTGACGGACATCGGTTTCGCGGGCACCACGACTTCCACAGACCTGCCGGTTCGCAACTCCGCCTTCGCCCAGTTTGCCGGGTTGAGCGATAGTTTCGTTGGCATGTGGAACGTCACGGCGGCAGCGCCTCGATGGCTGACCTATCTGGGCGGCTCCGGCGCGGATGAGGTCACAGCTTTAGCGATGGATTGGGCCGGTGATCTGTACGCAGGAGGCTGGACACGCAGCACGGACCTTCCCGTCGCCCACGCGTTGCAACCCACCAGCGCGGGTGGTGAAGAGGGCATGTTCGCGGTCTTTGACGCCACGGGAGTATTGCATCATTTCACCTATTTCGGCGGGTCAGGTGACGATCGCATCCGGGATGTGCGGCTCATCCCTGGCTCAGTGGCGCGCGTGGCCGGTTCCACCACGTCCACCGATCTGCCATTACGCTTGCCGATTCAGGACCGTGGCGAGCGAACTGAAGGCTTCTGGGCAGATATCGGAACCGACTTCCTGATTGGCCCCTCGGAGTTGATTCTGGCCAAGGACGGAATCCTCCCGTTCGGGGTGAGGCCGGGACGAACGTTGTTCCGCAAGCCGGTCACTTACCGCTCGTCTGACCCCGCACGCGTCCGCCTGGTTTATCTGGGCCGCAGCTTCGAGGAGGTGACAGCGGCTCCGGAAGACATTATCTCCGTCGAAGCGCTGACCGATTCCGGGGAAGCCACCATCACCATCACAGCCCCGGGCTTCACGACAAAAGAGATCCTCGTCAAGCTGTACCCGGGCGTGTTCGTGCAAGGCTATTCATCGGCAAATCCGATCTCCACCTGGGCGACCCCCTCTTATCTATCCGCCTGTTATACCGCCCTGGATCCGGCGACGGGAAAAACGGTGGGGACCTGCCAGCTTTTCCGCGCAGGAGTAGAACAGCCCGCGCTCCAGTGGTCACTCTCCGATCCCTCCGTGTTTGAGATCGTCAACACGGGCGGAAACTTTCAGATCCGTGCCTTGAAGCCGGGTGAAGCCACCTTGAGGCTGACCGTGGAAGGATACACCGTCTTACAGGAAGACAGGACCATCACCGCCGCCACGCCACAGCCCCTGCCGTCCAAGGCGGATCTCCTTCTGGGCAAGAACCTTTACGTAGGTATTCCCGTCAATTTCGGAGTGAACGGCCGTGCGGTGACCTCGGGCTATCGCGGCACGCTGACCGCGCGCAGTTCGGATCCGGGCCGCCTGCTGCTCTCCCTTGCGAATTATCAGCCTGGCAGCGAGAGCATCACCTTGCCGATGTCCGGTTACGCGCCGACCATCTATGCGCAGGCCCTGGCGGGCGAAGGGTCCGTGCAGATCCTGCTTACTTCGAGCGAGTCTGAGGGCGAGACGCCCATCCCTGTGACTCTGGAGCCGGCCGTGATCGGGTGGGGCGCGCTGCGTTACATCCCGACGGGGGGATCCGTTGTCGACCCCGCCGTTTCGATCACCGTGGGAGCACAAACCATGCAGTTGATGCTCCGGCTCCAGGGGCAATCGGGCAGCACGGCCAGTGGCTATCGCCCAGGGGCTCCGCCCGTGATGCTCACGCTGTCGAATTCGGATCCGAAGGTCGTGGAACTGAACCGGTTGACCCGGGCCGTGGATGACGCCGACGCACCCTACACCCTGTTCGGACTGGCGGCGGGCACAGCGGAATTGACGCTCACGACTTCCAGCGACGACTTGAAGCCGGCCAGCGACACCGTGCACGTCGAAGTGGCCGCGCCACGCTCGGCAGCCATGCAGGCCATTCTGCCTGCGACCTTGTACGTCGGCAAGGGCCTGCAGACCACGGTCATATTCCGCTATTCGCAGCCGCCACAGGCGATCGAGATCGCTTCCAGCGATGCCGGCGCCGTGCTGCTCTCTCCCTCCGCGCTCATTGCGGGATCAGCTCAACTGTCCCTGGGGCCGAAGCAGAACTATTCGGACGAATACAACTTCCAGGTGCAGGCCCTCAAGAGCGAGGGAGAGGCCCGCGTGCGTCTGCGCTTCCCGTCGGGAGAGGAGCGCGAAATACGCGTAGTTCTCCTTCCGTCGGGCGTGGGATTCTATGGACCGGTTGGTAGTTCGAGCAGCCAGGGTTACGATCGCTCGATTGGTGTGACCGCATGGGCCCTGGATCGCCAGACCGGGATCGGCCTCTTCACGCAAGCACTACAACCAGGGTCCCGGATCGCCGTGAAGCTCCGCGCCGAAGGGTCTCCGGTCCGTTTCACGCCCGGCAGCGCCACACTGACGGCCGAGGCTACGGATGCCTTGTTCAACTACACCCTGCCGACGGCCGGGCAGGACGCCACCCTGATCGTCGAATCCGACGCGGAGGGCGCCATCTCACCCGTGACCGCCACGCTGCGGGTGCACCCGGCGGCGATCATTCCTTCGACTGCGACCGTGCTGCTGGCCAAAAACCAACTTCACGAGTTCAGCATCACCGGGTTCACGAAGCTCCCGGCCCTGACCGCCACCAGCAGCGATCCGGACCGCGTGCTGCTCAGCACGAGTCCCTCCAGTCCAGCCTCGCAATCGCTGGATCTCTCCAGCCCCGGTTCCAGGCTCTACCTTCATGCGCTGGCCGAGTCGGGGAACGCTTCGGTCTTCTTAAAGTCGGGGGGTGTTACCGTCCTCGAACTCCAGGTCGCGCTTCAACCCTTGATGCTCAACCTCGCCTATTCCAATGTGCTCACCCCGGGTGGAATTGCGGACTACACGTTCTCGTTGAACGCCTATGCGCTCCGTCCGAACACCGGCCCCTATCGCTTCAACGTCCAATCGACCAATTCCGCGGTGGCCACGGTGGATCCGGCCACGTTCGAACTGGCCGCGGCCGATGGCAGTCTCAGTGCTGTCCTCAAGGTCTCCGGCCTGGCCCAGGGGACTACCAAACTGGTCTTCGACGGACCTCCGGAGATCATCGCGGATCCGGTTTCCGTGACGGTCGGCGCTGTGCCGGAGCAGGCGATTCCCAGCTATGCGCTCGGCAGGAATCTGCAGGCTGCCGTGCAACTCGACCTGGGTGCGAATTTCAGTAATCCCAATGGAGCCATCGTCAAGCTCACCAGCTCGGACCCGGGCCGGCTGCTGCTGTCGCGCTCTGTTGCGACGGCCGGGACCGCTGCGGTGAGTGTCGCCGTACCGGCCGGACAACATCGGACGCAATTGATTTACGTCCAGGCGATCGAGGTAGGTGATGCGGTCATCCAGTGGACCGCGAATGACGTCACCCGCACGGCAGCCAGGATCCAAATTGCCCCTTCCTGGGTGAGTTGTGCCCCGCAGGGCTCTCTCGTGGCAGGAAGGAACACGCCCGTGCAGTGCAGCATCCGTTCCGCGGCGTCGCCGTCGAACTACCTGGACCAGATCTCGCCCCGCACCGGCCTGGGCGATCTGAACCTCGGCCTGGAGAGCAGTGCGCCGGAGATCTTCACGGTGACGCCGCAGAGCCTGTCGCTGGAGTGGGGCGGCGCAGAGGCAATGCTCCGCGGCATCGCGCCGGGTTCTGCCGAACTGCGTCTCACGCCGCCTGCGGGTTTCGGACCCTCACCCGACCGGTCGGAGATCCTGCCGGTCCGGGTCGAAGTGCCCCCTCTGTCGGCCAGCCGTTCCGTGGAGATGATCCTGTGCAAGGACACGCAGTACACCTACAGGATTCCGGTCCCCGCCGGCGTGGCGGTCACCGCCACCTCCCAGGATCCTTCCCTCCTCCTGGTGAGCGCGGACTACAAAGCTCCGGGCGACTCCACGGCGGTTGCCGTTTCCAACGGATCCAGCGCGGACCTCACCCTTCAGGCTCTGGCGAGCAGCGGCACCGTGGAGATCGTCTTCACGGCGCCCGGATACCAGGAATTCCGGGTGGCTGTCAGGCTGCGGGCCGCCGAACTGTACTGGACCAACCTGCCCTATTCGGGCACACCGATCTCCCTGCGAGTCGGATCTTCCGCCACGCTGATCCTGGGTCTGCGCTCGATGAATGGTCAGTTGACGCCGCGTGCCGGAGCGAATCTCGCTGTGGACGTGCTTGTGGACCGTGCAGGGATTGTCACTTTGGATCCGGCGCGAGTGGTCTTCAGCGGACCGGAGTCGCGGGGCGAAGTGAAGATTCAGGGGGCCGCCCAAGGGAGTGTCGTGTTGCGGATCGGGGCTCCGGACGGGTTTACGGCGTCGGCCACGCCGGCGGTGGTGGCTGTCGTGCCGTAGGCGAAATCCTCTTCGTTTGCGTTGCTAGTTTCGGGGGCGGCTCGGGGCCGCCTCCGCTGGCTTTGGCTTGCCCGGGGGGGATGGGATTCGGGGTTCGGTTCGCGGAGCTGGGGCAAATGGTAGATGGGGTCGGCTGGGGTGTCGAGAACGGCGACGTGAGGCGATGGCCAAGGTTCGATCCACGCTTCAGGAGTCGATGAGGCGGGTTGGTAGGACCGGCAGGACTCGAACCTGCGACCCTCTGCTTAGAAGGCAGATGCTCTATCCAGCTGAGCTACGGTCCCAAACTGCTGTCACGGGCGGATCTTCTGCCTTGCCTGAAGTTCGATCTGCCTAGTGCGATTTTACCACTGCGTCCGGTTCCGGCCTATTCTCGCGCGGCTCGCGGCCCGCCCTTACGAGCCGACCCGCTCCGCCAGCAGCGCCGCGATCTTCTCCGGGTCGTTCGGCACCACCACCGGGGCATTCCCGTAGGTCGGCGCGACCGGCACGGCCGATGGGGTCTTCAACTGACCCGTGTGGTACTTGTAGATGTAATCCGGATCCTTCAGGACGTTGCCTGTCAGGATCGCCACTACGTCTGCATCGGGCGCCATGACACCAGCGGCCGTCAGCTTGCGGATGCCCGCCAGCGTCGCCGCCGAGGCCGGTTCGCAGCCAATGCCGCACTGGCCCACGATCGCCTTCGCATCGGCGATCTCCTGCTCCGTCACCTTCTCCACCACACCGTGTGAGTCGTCGATCACCTGGATCGCCTTGGGCCACGACACCGGATCGCCGATCCGGATCGCCGTCGCCAGAGTCTCCGGATCCGGGATCGACCGGAACTCCGAGCGATCCTGGAAGTAGTCATAAAACGGAGCCGAGCCCGCCGCCTGGATCACAGCAAACCGGGGCAGCTTGTCAATGAAGCCCATCGCCAGCAGCTCGCGGAAGCCCTTGCCGAAGGCCGAGATATTGCCGAGATTTCCGCCCGGCACCACCACCCAATCCGGAACTTTCCAGTCGCGCTGGTCGAGCATTTCGACCATGATCGTCTTCTGACCTTCAATCCGGAAGGGATTCACGCTGTTCAGCAGGTAGATGCCGGTCTTCTCCGCCAGCACGCGCACCAGCGCCAGAATCTGGTCGAAGTTGGCTTCCACCTGAAGCGTCAACGCGCCGTACTCCAGCGCCTGCGCCAGTTTGCCATAGCTGATGTTGCCATGCGGCAGGAAGATGATGGGCGTCATGCCGGCGCTGGAGGCATAGGCGGCCATCGACGCCGACGTATTGCCGGTGGAGACGCAGGCGACGCGCTGCATGCCCAGGCGCAGCCCCTGCGTGGCTCCGCAGGTCATGCCGTTGTCTTTAAATGAGCCGGTGGGGTTGAAGCCCTGGTGTTTGAACACGAGAGCGTCCAGCCCGCCGAACCGGGCGGCCGGCGGAGCGGGCAGCAGAGGCGTGTTCCCTTCCCTCAACGTGACTGCCTTGTGCACCGTTGTGTCGACAAAGCCCAGGAGCTCGCGGTAGCGCCAGACACCCGACTGGTCGATGGGCGCATTCGACATGCGGCGCTCGCGCCACAGGCGCTTGGTGGCTGCCGGCTCCAGAGCCATGCCGGGGTAAGTGGCCTCGATCAGAGCTCCGCAGCGCGGGCACGTGTAGAGAACCTCTTCCACGGGGAACTGGGCTCGGCAGTGGGGGTTGAGGCAGGAGAGAAATGCTGGTTCCAACCTTCTAGTTTACCCGGGATGTTTGCGGGTTTCCTAACCCGTCCGGATGGACGCCGTGGCGCCCGGCCCCAGCCGCCCGCCGGACTTACGGCTTCCGGATGACGATGGGCAACGGGACCACCGCGCCATCCGGATCGCGAATCTGCATGGGATAAGGCGACAGAGGCATGATCCGCATTTCGTCCCCTTCGATCTCGACGCTGAGGAAGTGGACCGTATCCGCCCACGCCGCAATTCCGGCGGCACGCATGCGGCTGCGGACATCGCCCGACCGCAGCTCCCCGCCGGCTCCGGAGAGCACCATGAGGGCCTTGCCCATCTCCGAGTGATTGGTGGAGAACTGAAAGTTGTGCTCGTGTCCGCAGAAATAGGCCGCTACGCGATGGTCGCGGAAGAGGTTCATGAAGGGCAACAGGTCGTTGTACGACGCCGGATGGTTCGGCCCGGCGGTGAAAGGTGGGTGATGGCCATAGGCGATCTTCCATGGAGCCGACGAGGCCGCGAGGCTCTTCCGGAGCCACCCATATTGGACCGATCGCACATCCAGCCCCGGCACCGGCCAGTCATGGGCCACGTTGCGAGTTGTGTCGAGGGCGAAGAAATCGGCAATTCCGGGCACCGAGAAGGAGTAGTATCTGGCCGGGACGTTACCGGGGAAGAAGAAGTTGTCCAGATAGACGGGCAGGTCGCGCGTGGATTCCGATTCGTTGCCGTCGTGATTGCCCAGGCTGGGATAGAACGGAATGCTCTCAATCAGCGGCTTGTAGGGCAGGAAGAAGCGGTTTTCCCAGTGCGAATCATCATTCCCCGTGCCCCGGCGTGTCGGGATGCCGAACGCCTTCTTCGCGTAGATATTGTCTCCGTTGGTGATGACAAAGCGGACGTGCTTGCCGGCGGCCTCCAGGCGCTGGTACTCGCGCCACATGACGCGCGCGACCTCCAGTTGATTCAGATCCCCCGTGCCATAGTCGCCAATCACGAAGAAGTTCAGCACGGCGGCCCGCTCGGGCAGGGTGCGCACCGTGCCGCCCCCGATGCGGCGGCCATCGATGAGGACCTCATAGGGATAGGCAGTATCCGCGGCCAGGCCGTTCACCTGTTCCCAGTTGCGGCCGGTTACCACGTGATCCCCATTTAGACGGAGCACAGCGTGCCCCATGGGCCGGGAGTCGCGGCCAATCGTATTGCGGTTGCCGCCGGCGGTGGTCCCCCAGGCGATCAACACACTGTGAGTTTGGGTAGGTCCGACATACACGAAAGTGGGTGCCGCCGCGGCACAAAGGCAGACGATAATGGCTGTACCACTGGCACCGAGGAGTCTTTTGACAGAATCACCCATCCATCCTAGTGTGGACGAAATGATGTCCTCAGCGGTCACGACTGAAGATCAGCGAGAATGACGTAGATGAGTACGGCCGTAATACCTGCGGTACGCCGGTCCTGGGTTGACCGGATCATGGCGTTGACGACAGAGGTCCGGCCTGGCGAAGGCGCCGGGGCGCTCCTGCTGGCGTTGAACGTATTCCTCCTGCTGGGCTCCTACTACCTGCTGAAGACCGTCCGCGAAGCACTCATTCTGGGAGAAAGCGGCGCGGAGGTGAAGAGCTACGCCGCCGCGGGCCAGGCCCTGCTGCTGCTGCTGGTGATTCCGGCTTACGGCGCGCTGGCTTCGAAGATGAACCGCATCCGGCTCATCACCTGGACGTCGCTGTTCTTTGCCGGCAACCTGATCCTCTTCTATCTCGCGGGCCAGGCCGGTTTGCGCCAGGGTGTGGTCTTCTACCTTTGGCTTGGGGTCTACAACAATTTTGTTATCGCCCAGTTCTGGGCCTTCGCCAACGACATCTATAACGAGGACCAGGGCAAACGGCTGTTTCCCGTGATCGGCATCGGCAGTTCCCTGGGCGCCTGGCTGGGCGCCGAGGCGGCCAAGCACTCCATCGTCATGTTCGGCCCGTATCCCACCATGCTGGTGGTGGCCGCTGTCCTCGTCATCTGCGTGCTGATGACCCGCCTCAGCAACAACTGGGCGATGAGCGGCAGCGCCTCGCAGCAGCGCTCGGCGGCCAAGCCCTTGAGCTCCGACGGCGGGTTTGAACTGATCTTCCACGACCGCTATCTGCTGCTCATTGCGACCCTCGTCCTGCTCCTGAACATCGTCAACAGCACGGGCGAGTTCCTGCTGGGCAAACTGGTCACGGCCGAGGCCATCAAACATGTGGGCGCCGGAGCGGCGCTGGCCGCCGAGAGGGGCAAGTACATCGGCCAGTTCTATGGCGACTTCTTCGGAGCCGTCAACCTGCTGGGCCTGCTGATGCAAACCTTCCTGGCCTCCCGCGTCATCAAGTACCTGGGTGTGCGCGGCGCGCTCTTCATCCTGCCCGTGATCGCCTTTGGAGCCTATGGGCTGCTGTTGGTATACCCTGCCCTGAGCGCGGTGCGGATGGTCAAGATGCTGGAAAACAGCACCGACTACTCGATTCAAAGCACGACCAAGCAAGCTCTGTTCCTGCTCACCAGCCGCGAAGCGAAGTACAAGGCAAAGACGGCGATCGACACCTTTGTGGTTCGCACCGGCGACATGCTGCAGGCGGCGTTGGTCTTCGCCGGGACGAAGTTTGCCCTAAGCCTTCAGGGCTTCGCGGCCATCACCATGGGCATGACCGTGCTGTGGCTCACGGTGGCGGGGCTCATCTTCAAGGAACACCTCGCGCTCGAGACAAGGCAGAAGAAGATTCACGGCCCCAACCTCTAGCGGCTAGCGAGTGTCCCGGCGAGAAGGCCGCGGACGAGGCAGCAAAGCTGGGGCCTGCGGCGAGGATCGCCTGTGCGGAATTCCAGCCAAGGTGGTTGTGGGGAAAAGAAACCGGAAGGGCTTTTGGGGCGGGTGATGGGATTCGAATCACACTATTCGCCTTTCTGGCCAGTAAGTCCCTCTGTTTCAATACGCATGATCGGCCAGATATGCACATTTGGCTTCTCAATGGTACAAATCTGGTACGTGTGGTATGCCCACATGACAGATGAAGACAGCTGCTTGGACTCCACACGCCTTTATACCTGCCCCCACATGAGGGCTTGTCATAGGCAAACCAACAGCGAATCGACTAAACTTGGGATATCATGCGCGAACGTCATGAACCACTCGACAAGCCGCTAACGAAGGCAGAGCTGGAAAACCACTCCCGTGTCCTGTCAGCAGTCGGAGCACCCAATGTCCGGCGTATGTATCTCAAGGCCTATGAAGAGTGCCGCATGGAGGGCGATGAACTGCCACAAGCTGCAGCAATCCAACGTCTGGTCGCGGCCTGGAAAATGATGCGGAAACACCGGCAGAACCGACAGCCTGACAGACACGGCTAGTGCTTGTGGCGGTTCGAGGACTCTTCCTTTTCGATCAGCGCCGCGGCCGCCTTCGTAGCGGAAATGTACTCATCCGTGGCCTTGAGTCGGGCTTGGCATTCCCGGCAGACCAGCAGGTGTTCCTCAACCCACGGCATGTGTGATTCGTGCAGGGTCCGCATGGAATAGCGCTCTAGCCAATCGTCGCTAATGTGGTCCATGTCATCACGATAGCCTACGCACCCTCTACCCTTGGGCTCGGACTCTGCAATACGCCATTCGGTCACTATGACTCGATCGGGTCAGCATCAACACTATGTTGTTACGCTCCCGTTGTGGAGCCGGCACTGAACTCAGGGTTCCAGGCCCGTTCCCGCTGCTCCGCCCGATTACATCCTGCGACGAAGTCAGAGGACACGGCATACTCGCGGCGCCGGGTCAGCTTACCTAGGAACCAAACCCTAAACGATGCCGAGAACGAGTAGACCGCCAGGATGCTGTAAGAACTCATCACGCAACTGTAGTGCCTGGAGGACGGAGAACGTCTCAACTTGCGCATGGCTACTTGATCGGGGGCTTCCCTGCTTCAATCAACTTCTTGTTTAGGGCATCCTTCCGTTCCTTAGCTTTTGCTGGTGCAACGAAGTAGTAGTCAAAGAGATCTTCAAGAACTTTCAGGTTCCATTCCGCCTCTCCTTTCTCAACCTCGATGATCTCACCGCTGTTCGTGCTCTTCATTGGATGAGCAGCGAAGTTGCCGACTTGTCGAATCATGTGCAACGAATCGCTGATGTGCGATGGTAAAGAGCCTTTGGCGAGCAGTTCGTCTATCTCCTGCTCAAGGTTCTTCTTTTTGATGCCAACATGCTCGTGCAGAATTGTCTGCAGACATCTGCGACTAAGCGCGGCGCTAGCCTTCGGGCTGTCGTCGACGATAACATACGCTTCAGTGAAGTCCTGACGATATGGCTGAGGAACCTCCGGCGGTACGACCTTCGCGGCAACCGCTCGGGGAACTACCATGCGGACTTCTAGGGTTCTGTCATCCTCTCCGTTGTCGACTACCCAATACCTTTCAATGCTGACAATCAGCCGCTTGCATGCTGGACAGTTCGAGACCAAAGCTCGATACAAATCTTGCGTCTCGAACTCGCTAGGCTCACACCCAAGGTATTGAAAGCTGATCCCTGCGTGCATAGCTACTGAACAATGCGGACACGTCGCGCTCATCATCCTGTACATTGTACCTGCTCGTAGCACAAATGAGCGATCATTTCGCCGACTAATGGCCAAGGCATGCGCTCCTTCATTGCTGCGCGGATGCGGGGATGGCTGCTCCTCATGATGGCTGCCGAAGCAACATCATCTGCGTTCCAGACAGAGAACGACTGATACCCGCCAAGCTAGCATCTGATACTCTTCAATAGAGGAAAGCGCCGTTGATTATTCCACCGCTCAATCCAGCCTATGTAAGCATAGTTATTGCAACCGTTGCATTGTTGGTGTCGATTTCAGGCTTGCTGTGGCAGATGTCGACGCAAAAGAAGAAGGTCCGGCAGGATCTATACGAGAAACGGTTCAATCTGCTGCAGACCATTATCACCTTGGCAAATCAGCATGCGATGCCGCTGACATTGCACTCGCTCGATGGTTTTGACCGAAGCTCTGCAGAGGGAAAGTGGCAAGCAGAGTTGCGCGTCGCAGGTGGGTTATCTGATGAGCAACTCAAGGAGTTGCACACGGCTGTACAGCACATTTACTACTTATACGACGAGGAGACAGGCAAACTCGCCTGTGAGCTATCCACTCAGCTTGAGCAAACACGGCAATATGCTATTGAGCGGGTGATTGCTCACAACAAGAAAGCCGAGCTAAGTGAGAAGCACTATGAAGCCGTCAAGCGTAATCACGACGCGATAATACAGACCGTCAACAAATTGATCCAAAGGCTCTCCAGCGAGTTGCACCTGAGATGATCGTGATGTAGGAGTTTCGCACTGTGATTGTAGCTCAGCTTGCCAATGGTATCATTGCTCAACCAGAGCCAGGCCTTGAAGGCTACTGCCCACTTTGCGGACGCGAGGTGGTGGCAAAATGTGGGCAAGTAATGGCTTGGCACTGGGCTCACGTTAGCGGAAACTCGTGCGATTCTTGGGGCGGTGTAGAAACGGATTGGCATAGAAAGTGGAAGCTTCGATTTCCGCTCGAATGGGTAGAGGTACCGATGAGCCCCCATCGAGCCGATGTTGCTGTTCCACACGGACCCGTCCTTGAGTTCCAGAAGAGCCGGCTGAGCGTTGCTGGGATTCATGAGAGGGAGAGGTTCTACAGGAACCTTGTTTGGGTAATAGACGGACGACACATTGAGGAGAACTTTGACTTCGTCAGCATCCCAGGCGATAGGCGAAGCGGGCTGCCAGCGGAGTTTCGTTGGCTGACACCAAGTGCGTCATGGACGTACGCGAGAATGCCAGTCGCAGTTGACTTTGGGAGGCCGTCGGAACTGTTCGGGATGTTCGTGCTGCGGCATTGGAATCCAATCGAAAAGTGGACGAGGAGACAGGTGGAGTCGGTGTTTGGAGAGCGCCGTATTTGGAGATCCACCGATCTCACAGTCGTCACGGGGCAGGGTTGGTGGTGGAGAGCGGACGATTTCGTTCACCACATGGAGAGCTGGCCTGACTATGTAGCCGAGAGAGAACGGATTCTGCTTGGGAAGGCTACTCGATAGGCACCGAGAACCTCATGACCAAGCGGTACGTGCAGCGTTCTCAACGGTTGTTCAGCTGGCAGCATCATTTCCGATCCGGCGAGTGAGGATTCGGACTTGAGCAGGTTGATCATCTCGACAGGGCGAGTCGACGGATCCGGACCACAACTGCGGATTTGTCCTTCCCATTTCCTTCCATTACCAAGGACATTCCGGTCCTATTGCTCCAAATACACGAAAATCGATATGATCACGCCATGTCTACCCCCAAACAGGTGACGGAGCAGATCAAGTCACTCCATGCAGAGCGCCGTGCGTCCACGAATGAGCTGGTGCGCCAAATGACCGAAGCCACTGAAGTCTATGAAGAGAAGAGAAAGGCAATCATCGCGGACCTTCTTCGGGAGGCGCAGGATGTGATCAAAGGGCTCGCCGCTGCCGGTGAAGTGTATCGGATTGAAAAGGTGTCGTCAGGCCGGCCACCAATTGAGCAAGAGCTTCAGATCAAGCTGACCGGCAGTAGAGCTCCATGGTTGTCCGATGAGGCGAAGGCTGAGATCGAACGCCTGCTCCCTGAGAGGTTGAGCATTCCCAATCTCACGAAGAAGCTCCTCGCCAACCATCCTACAGTCACCGATGCCCAAGTGAGGAAGTACGTGAACAAGCTTAAGAAGCAGGCCGCGGCCTAGTCTGAACGCAAGAAACCCCTCCGGCACACGAAGTCCGGAGGGGTGGAGCAATGAAACAGGATGTGAATCCGAGGCGCGACGGGCTAAGATGGAAGCGATCCGGATGATCACTCACTCAGCCAAGTGAGCACGGGAGGGTCTGGTCAGAGATCCTCCCACTACTTCCCGGGAACAGCCGAGAGCAGGTCTTTTCCATGAGCCATAACGATCCCGCCAAGTACGCCGGCGATGGACCAGAGTGCCGGTGACAGGCGATTGAACCAGGTGCTATTCGATTCGTCCTTCGCTTTCTGGGACACCATAAAGTCCCGCAAAGGCTGGATCTGGGCCTGGAGGTCGTCAACCATGGGGCATTGCGCTTCTCTCTCGGCCTGCTTGACCTTCATCTCGGCGATCTCGCGCTCTTGACCTGAGACTTGCGAGGTTAGCTTGGCCAGGTGCTCCTCGATGGCGCCGACTTTCGTCTTGACAACGGCCAGGTCGAGCTTTAAGTCGGCGATCGCGGCGAGTACAACGCTGATCTCATTTTCCGGCACCGTCCTCCCCTCCCTTCCCGGCCTTAACACCAATCATCGATCTGGACAGCAGGCCGAGAGCGAAGACAACAACGTCCTCACCCTTCTCGAACTTGCCAACCCACAGGAAGTAGCCGACGGCAATGAGCAGTAGGGCGACGGCGATGTGGCCGGCCTCGCGCTCAAGGAACTCAGCCAATGAATGCAGCATGATGGAAACCTCGACTCGGACGAATGCAAACTGTCAGGGGGTGACAACTTGTCAGGGGGACCCCACTGTCAAGCTGTCAGGGGGTGACAAGCTGGCAACGGATGACAAGTTGACAGGGGATGACGAGATGACAGGGGGTTAGGCCTGAAATGGGATGAACCTGGAACTGCGAAAGTCAGTCTTGCCGCCATCCTGGTAGACAACGGTCCAACCAACTGCCCACGGCCGCGGGGTCATGATCTTCGCCGATCCAACATAGCTTTCGGTGTGGCAAAGGCAACCGCCTTCGATCTGCATTGCGCCGTAGTCGCCGAGAGCAAGGCCAGCTTGATGTGTGTGCGCCTGGATTACGCATCGAACAGGACCACGAACTACTCCCTGTGGAATGGCAAAGGAGTTGATCCAGTGCGAAACCGTTCCAGCCGCCTTGACTGGGATTCGTGAGTACGTCTCGGCATGACTGCAAACCATGTCGCCAACCTGGTAGAGGAAGCCGAACTCGGCATGGTCAGATCGGATAGGCTCAGCGATCTCGACGTTTGAAAGGCCGTGAGCCAGGAACTGCAGAGGGTTCAGAGAGTGCGGCGCAACGATGCGCAGATAGGTCATCATCTCCAACGGAAGGGATTCGGACAAGAGTTTGGATGGCCGGGAGTCGTGATTGCCTCCGAGGACGACGATCTTCTTGAAGTGCTCGGCGAGCAAACAGAGTGTGGCCTGGGACTCCGCCAACTCGGTTTGGATGTCGGTCTCCTGGGCCTGCTTTCGCCATCGCGATGCCGACCAGAGATCCATGAGATCCCCGTTGATGACGAGCAGGTCAGTGTCCGCCGACTCCTCGCTGATCAAGGAGACAATGGCCTCTTTGTGCTGCCATGGACAATGCAGATCACCGGCGACAACGATCTTGTTTCGCTTGGGAGGCCGGCCCGGACCCCTCTTCCGTGATTGAGGAAGAGAGCCCAGGCCAATGAAGTCACGGTAGGAATCATATGCAGTCTGGAAAGTCATCAGGCCTCCAAGAGCGGACAGGTCAGGGTAGTTAGGCGGCGGCTTTAGCGTCGATGTAGGCCAGTTGGACCGCGGCGCGGGCGACGCTCGTGCTGAGCTCTGGGTACTTTGCCTTGAGGAGATCCGAGGCGATCAGCAGAGCGCTGGCCTTCATTTCGTCCTGGGTCTTCACTCGACCATCGAACAGAGATGGATACTTGGCCTTGATTGCGGTCCAGGCCAGGTCGTCAACCTGAGTAGGCTTGAGACTGACGACCAAGTCCGCCGCGATCTTGACGTAAGGCAGAGCGCGGCCGACGTATTCGAGGGCGGTCTGGGCGTCTTTGGCGGCGCGGCCAGTCCTGAAGTAGGCAGAGATCGAGCCAATGAGGCGCTTGAGCCAATTCATATGAGTGCTCCTGGGGTGGTGTCAGGCTGTCACTGGTGACAGGCTGGTGAACTAGTGTCAGGCTGACACTAGTGACATCCTGCAAGTTGCCTGTAATGTTTCGGTTGCGAGTTGGTACTCAGAACGACACTAGTGTCAGCCTGTCACTAGTGACATCCTGGGCGTCATCGAAGGCTGAGTACGAGCGGAACAGACGGTGTTACAAGCTGAAGCGGTAGGCGGATCCACCTGGGCAGTGGCCGAGTGAACTCCTGGACGTTTCGCATGGCGCCGGCCGTGGAGGCAGTAGTGCGGTCTGAGTTGTCGGCGATCCGTTTAGACGAGGCGATCAACTCTGGAGTGGCCATCTGGATCTGCCTGGACATCTTGGCGGTTTCTCCTGCAGTGACTTTGGCCGCCGCGATCAGGCCGAGAGTGTTCCGTCCAATGGGTCCGGCAAGCGTGTTGACGTCATGGATGACGGGCTGGATGTCGTCTCTAAGGCCGGCGACTTTGGCAATGGATTCGTTGGCCTGGCCAAGCTGACCATCAACACGGGCCTGGAGCTGGTCGAGCTGATTGACCGCGGCCGCCCGGGTGAGATCCATCTGCCTATTGCCGTCAACGCGAATAGCCGTGAGCTGATGATCGAGTGCTTTGCGAGTCTCGGCGATCTCGGCCCGCGTGTCAGCCCTGAGCAACGCCACCTCGGCATGCACCGCAGTCTGGACAATCATCGGCGCCTGGTCGACAATATCGCGGACTGACAGCACGAGCTGAGAGATGACCATCAGCAGGAAGGTGACGGCGATCCAGGCCGCCACCTTTGCGTAGTTGAGCATGTCAGCCCTCCGGAGGGACAACAACGACAGGTGCGACGAATGCGTCCCGCTTCATCTGAGCGATCTGGGCCTGGAGCGTTTCTATCTGTGCCTGAAGCTCCACAATGCCGGCCGGATCAGGATCTGGAAACTCCTCGAGAAGCGGAGAGATGATCTTCGCCGCGGTCTCTTTCATCCACCAGTCGGCCGCGCCGGTGACGGTCTGACCAAGAACAGGACTCGCGTTGATCTGGTCGATCTTCGAGTAGATCTTGTCCATCATCGGCCCCGAGATCTCGAACGTGATAGGCTCCTGGCCGTCCTGTGCAAATGTAATGCGTGTGGTTCCTGCCATGTTTGTCTCCTAATCGGAATCGTTGATGACCATTACCCTGGGTTTTGAGCCTCCGGGCAGGGTATAGACGATCGTGAGTGTTGCGCCAGGGTTTGTGGTGGCGGTCGTTCCAAGGTACGGGGTTCCGACGAGGCCGATGCCCATCTTGGTGTTTCCTAACTTGTTGATTGTGGTTAAGTTAAGGACGGTGATATCCATATAACCAGGCCATCCGCTGAGCGGCACTGCTGAGAATGCCGTGGCGGAAGGTTCAAGAAACCAGGCCGTCGCATTCCACTGACCTGCCACGCTTAGGTTGTCGGCCAGCGACTGCACGTTGAACGAGAGCCGCAGTGTCGCGGATGTGATCGTCGCCGTGCTGCCGATGTTCGTATTGAACGTGAATATCGTGACCCAGGAGGAGTATGTCCCGCCGTAGTTGCTCTTCGCTGGCCCGTAATAGCCGGAGGAGTCTCCGTAGCCGTACGCGGCCTGTGAGTAGTAGTTGTCACCCGTGGCCGGAAAGCTGATCTGGGTCGGGGTGACCACCTTTGTGTCGGCCGCGAGCGTCAAACAGAACACCAGGATTAAGGCGAGCAGAAGAAGCTTTCGCATTAGTAACTCCTCGTGTACTTGATGGAGATTGAGAGGTTCTTAACCCCACTCACAGATGCAGTGGTGAATCCGAGACCCTCACCATAAGCAATCACTCCGTAAGCGTTGATCACAGCCGTGCTGGCGCCGGTAGTGGAACAGCTCAAGGCCGAAGCGATCGCGTTGCCAGCCGAGTCTTTGAGAGTCAGGCTGACAGTCCCGGCATCAGTCCAACATGCGATCTCCGTGATGGTCGCCTGATAACCATGGGCACGCCAGACGTTGTTGACCGTCGTAGCGTCAATGGCCGTCGTGGCGGACCCGCCGTACACGAAGTTGAGCTGGTGGGGGGTTCCGACGGAAACCAACTGAGCGGTTGAAGTCGCTACCGATGTGGCAGAGAACAGACCGCCAACTGCCAGGTCGCCGACACTGACGGCGCCCGTCGCTCTGCTGATGCGGACTGGAGCACCGAGGTAGTCACCAGCATCTCCGTAGCGCCACACAAAGAAGTCAGCGCCAGTGTTGCCCGAACCGGTCTCGGCCACGCCAGTCCCTATGTTCCATCTTGTTGAAGATGATGCGTTCCGCAGAGAGATCATGGCGGTCCCGCCGGAGGTAGCTGCCATGTCAACCCCGATGATGTCGCTGCTGATTGCGCCAACCGTCCTGGACAGACCAGCCACGGTCAGCTTGGCGCCAGTATCGGAAGTGGTACCGATCAAGACATTGCCGCTGGCGAACGAGATGTTCGACCCGCTCGTGGTCCACTGGCTGGTGCCAGTTCCACCGCAAGATGCCCACGTCACCAACCCACCGACAACCTTCACGCAGTTTCCTTCGGGGCCGGCCGTGATGTCAGTGATCGGATGGCCGTGAGCGGAAGGGGCGAAAGTCGTCGGCTTGCCCGTGACGTCGGCCCAGCCAGTGAACCCTGGAGTCCACTTCGATGTCGGGCTGTCCCAGATAAGCGAGTTCCTGTTGGACGGGGCGGAGGTATCCACCGCACGACCTTGGATCTTGGCGACGGTTGGGTTGGGAAAGTTCCCAGACAGGTCTCCACTGGCCGGAAGCTGTCCGAATGCCGGGAGGCAGATCGAGATGAAGCAGAAGATGATAACCAGTGCGTTTCTCATAGTGCGATGACTCCGAATACTTTCCATGTAGTGCCGCCCAGACAGATCCAACCAACGTGACCACCCGCAATTGGATCTGAATGATAGACCTTGTCCTTCTTAGATCCTGACCAAGTGGGGATGGTGGGGGAGTAAGTCTCAGTGACGAAGGCCGGCGCGTTCTTGACACACGACCAGTCCAGGTCGCCCTTGAGCGTCGTGGCCGAGATAGTGCCGCTGACCTGGAGCTTGTCCGTGCCGTTGTCGGCGGCGCCAAGCAAGATGCGTCCGCTGGCCTCGACCAGAGATGACTCGCTGATCGCGCCCGAAGCCGACACCTTGACGAGCCTGCCGACATTGGTAAGACCGGACGCTCCGGTTACACCATCGGCCGAGATAGTAGCGAGCTCCCAGGCCGTGTTTCCCGAGTTGCGCCGCAAGTACTTCCCGCCGGCCGAGGTCGTGTCCGGTGAAGTGATCTTCGTTCCGACATCGGTGTTCAAGGCCGAGAAGTTGCTGTTGATGGTCGTGCGCGATGCACTCAGCAGGTCGGTTTCGTTGATTGTACTGATTGTGGCCATTGCGTCCTCACAGTCCGCGGAACATCACAGAACGTCTCCTCCAACGAGGCGGTGCTTTGGTTGAGTTCGTCGGTGGGACGACGATGGAAGTTCCCCACGGAAACAACGCCTGAGCCCACTGGACATCGCTGTCTCGCCAGGAGCATTCACCGCTATAGGCCGGAGTGGAGTTCCAAGAGAACGCCGACTGTTCCCAGGTGACTGCGGCGTCCTTCCAGGCCGATTGTCCGGATTGGATCATGGGTCACTCCTGCGGCTGGACCGGAACAAGCGCCGCGGCCTGGACAGCCATCTCCAACTGGTCATCAATGGCGGCCTGCTGCGACTTGAGCAGCGCCACCTCCGGGATGACATGGGCGTAGCGTTTTACGATCGGCGAGATGATCAGCCGGGAGCACTCCTCCAAGAAGAACCTGGCTTTGCTGAAGTCGTACTGATTCGAGACCTTCTCTGTCGGTACGTAGTTCTCAAGGACCATCTCCCTGGACGTGAACGAGTCAACGTGGGACTGGATCGCCGCGGCCACTCCGGCCGGGATCTCAAACGTAATCGGAGCTTCACCGTCCTCGGCGAATGTGATCAGGATTCTGGACATTAGTTCTTCTCCTGCTGCTCGGCCACTTTGGCGGCTCGGCTGTTGTCGGGTGAAATGATCCACTGGCCTTCGTAGTTCTTCACGCCCTCAGCCTTGAGGAAGGTCCACAGTAGATTGTGCTTGTGAGCATTCAATTCCGCGGCCTTGGCGTCGAGAAGGGACATCGCCATAGTGATGTGAATAGGCAGAGTCAAGCTCTGCTCGGTGTGAACTTGTTCGGTCATCATGTGCTCCAAGAGATAAAGAGATGAATGGGGGCCGCTCGTGGCGGCCCTAAATACCGTGTGAGTCCAGCCTGGCCAAGATGCTGTCCAGCGCTTCAGCTACGGTGGTGAACGACCAACTGGTGTATGGACAGTTCCAGGCTGAACTCACAGCTCCCGCCGGACCCTGCGGTCCTTGGGGACCCTGTGGACCTTGCGGACCCTGCGGTCCCTGCGGGCCAGTGATACCAGTGATCGTCACGTCGCCGGTCATGCCATTGACGCTCGTAACGGCGCCTGTGACGGTTGGCTTCCCGGCGATGTCGGCCCACTGGACTCCATAGACCCTGTTGGCGTACACAGCGGTCGTAGTGTGAATACCGGTCGAGTCCCACCAACCAACCTGGTTGGCACCGGACCATACCACCACTGATCCTGTGGCGTTCACCGTACCGGAGTAGATCGACGAGCAGACCACTCCGGAACTGTTGATGCTCATCGTGTTCCCACCGCCGGTGATGGAAACCGAAGTCGATCCGAGGTTCACTGACGCGGAACCAGCAGCGATCACAACACCACCGCCACTGATCGTGACGGAACCACTGCCAGAGGCGAATGTGGCAGTGCCGGAGAACAGAGCGCTGCCGGCCAAGAGCTTGTTGACAGCGATGTTCGCGACCTCCATGTAGCCGCCGCTCACCTGGAACTCGTTGCCAAAGTGATACGCCTTCGCCAGATCAACCGCCTGCTGAGTGAGCTTTCCATCGGCGCCAATGATGAAGTCTGGAGCCAGCTTGGGCCGTAGCTGACCGTTGAAGACTTCAAACCCGTACATGGAGTCCGGCTTTGACTGCGACAGATCCAATCCTCCAGATGCCGGGAATGTGAAGTTCACATAGACGGTAGCTGCATCATTGGGTCGGTTTTGCCAGTCAACCGGCCTGAACCGCCACGTAAGGTACTGGGTGGTGGCGGGCCGCTTCTGATCTTTGATCACAAACGACTTGATTTCTCCGAAGTCGCCATTCTCCTCAAAGGTAGTTCCTGGAGCAGGATCAAAGTTGCTGTTCAGGCGCCAGATCTTGCCTACCGCTGTGTACCAGTAATCAGGACTTACTGGAGCCGTGAAGTTGACTGCGATGTCAACATACTCTGCGCCGTCAACTTTGTGCGGGTTCGTCAGCGTGACCGAACAACCTGTAGGAGCACCGGGCACCCCAATAGGAGCGATGTTCACGCTCTTGATGGGGCAGGACGAGTCAACAGGCCGCCACACACCAGACGCCGCATTGGACGCGGTGAGCAGAACGAACAGTCGGCAGCCGTCTTTCGGGCGGCGATACCAAGTGTCAATATTCCCACCGGTGGAGGTGAGCAGGCTGGAGAACTCACCCAGGCCTGGAGTGCCAGAGAAACCGTAGGGCTTCTCGCAGGTGTAGGCCGTGACCATGTCGGCGCCGGCCGGCATCACGCACGAACCAACGACGTGAGCGGATGGGTTCCCATCCTCGCCGTTCGTGTATTCCGAAACGGCCAGTGTGAATCCGGTGATTCCAACTTGCGGAAGAACGTCGTCCAGCGGCAATTCAACACTGACGTTGACTGAGTTAGTTTGCACGCGTTGAGTCGGGTCCGCTGCTGAGTAGGCCCAACCAGTCACGGTGTATTGCCGGCTTTCACCTGGATTGAGGTTCCACCAGTCGCCCCCTTGGATTGGCGCGGACGCTTCGCCGGGACGATGGCCCTGGAACTTGTACCGCCAGGAGTTGCTGGCGACGTCCAACAGATCAAAGTCACAACCACCATACGAGCCATCAGTCGGGACACCGGAAAGCGAGATCGCAAGATGGTATTCCTTGGACTTCGACCCGGGAATGTCTCTGTACTGAACGGAGACACCAGAGATGGTAGGCGCGTCCAGGCTGAGGGTGCCCTCGGTAATGTCGCACTTGATGACAGGGTACGGCACGCCCTGAATGGACCCGTCCTCCTGAATGGTGCCCTTCACGAAAGGCACCTCATAATCGGCAGCGTAGGAGGGCAGATGGAGATAGACCGATGCTGGCAGAGTCGCCGGCTTCGGAACTGTCACTCGGACATACGAGTACTCATCAGGAGCACCAGCTCCGAACGTGCCGATGTACGGGCATTTCTTATGGTCTGTGACATTGTTCTCAGCATCCTGTGTCCAAGCATAAACGCCCTCAAAAGTGCCTTTGGTTTGAGCACCTTCGGGGCCGAGATGAGGGGGCAGGAAAGCAATGCTGATGGCGACTCCTGCGCTGCCCATAGTGATGGTCGGCGGAGGGACAGGAATGCAGTTCTGTGGCTTGTTGTCGGTGACAATCCCGGCCGCGGCGATGTGTTGGCGGGCGCTCATCGTCCAATCTGACTTTGCGATGTCGCCATTCACTGTGCAGACACCGATGGCAATCCATGCCTCGGCCTGTTGTAGTGGGAACGGGCCATCGTCGGCGGTGACCTTGGCAAGATCCGTGCAAAGATCGTTCAGGTCGGTCTCGTAGGCTGTCTCCTCATCGTCCTCACTGGCGGAGAAGAACGCTCGGCGAACCGTGCCGACAGTTCCGATGAGATCGTCAGGCATCTCCCAGCCAATCGTGAAGCCATACTGACCTTCCTCGGGATAAGTTACAGTCGCAGTAACTGCCTTTGGAGGATTGGACTTCGGTTGTCCACCTACAACGGCCATAGGGATATCGATGGCCAACGTCTTTGGAGAGTTCTCCAGGTCGAGCTTGTTGGCGTAGACCTGGCTGGCCGAGACGAGATAGATCACGGCCTTCGCATCGGCGTCAGTTGGCTTGGTTACCTCGACGTCGACCGTGTAGAGATCATTCTCGTCAACCAGGGAGAAGTCGATGTCGTAGCGCTTCCCTTCCCGGGCCTTGGCCGCATCATCCGGCATCCGGACGTACGCAGTGACGGCAGAGAAGGACCCACGAACGGCCGGCACTTTGAACTGGACAGGAACAGTCAGAGTCAACTGTTGATCGATCGGATCCAGTGCGAGAACGTCAGTGACCGAGGCCGGAATGAGCGTGGTCGTGCTGGCTTCCGGCATGGGATTCGGCACTGCGTCGGTCGGGTTCGGGCCCTGGAGCAGATCGTAGATCGAATCGGTTACAGACCGACCGGAGATGTCGATCGAGAAGTCTTTGTTCAGCTTCCAGGACAGGACGCGGAACTCATGCGTACCGTTCGGCGCGTTGGCCGGGAGGTATGGATGCGTCAGTGAACACACCATTCCCGGTTCGGTCTCAAGGCCAAGGATCGTGGTCTTGAAGGCCAGTTTGCGGGCGGCGATCCACTCAGCCTGAGTCGCACCGCCAAGTTCTTCTTTCAGACGAGTGGCTGCCCACACCGCGGCCTCATCACGAGAGCTGAGACCAACCAGGTTGAGGTCGGCCTTCAAGTACTTCGGCGCCGTATCCGTACCGATCAAGGCCGCGTGCTCATGGGCGGCGATGGTGACTCCGTCGTTGATCCCGCCGAGTTCCAGATTGCCGAACTGCACAGTGAGCTGGTTGAACTCCGGATTGATGGGTTCGACGCTGAGGGAGTCGGCGATGATGTTGCCTTCGCTGAATGCGGACACACTACCGGCGTTTGCCCGGAGGAAGGTCCGGAGCTTGCCAAACGAGCAGGTAAAGCCGCCGAGAGCGGTGTTCAGGACCTCGCCGATCCAGTCACGGAGAGCTTTCTCGTCTCTGATCTGACCGCGGAAGTCGTACCGCCGGCGCATGCCAGTGCCAACGACTTTCCAAATGTCCTGTTCGCAGAACGCGGCGTCGATGATGGCCTGCTGGACGTCGAAGTAGTTCTCCTGGATGGCAGCAGACGCAGCGTGAATGCCTTTCGCCCACAGCAGAAGGTTGATGGCGATCCAGATCGGGTTGTGCAGAACGGACCAGACACGCTGGCCGGGAGAGGTCCAGGACCAGCCTTTTACACCTTTGCGGATCATGACCCGCATGGAGTGTTCGGTGATCTGGCGAAGTTGCTTCCCTTCTTCGTCTACCGTTCTCAGTTCAACGAATGCAGTTCCGGCGGCACGCTTGTCTTTCGCGTAGGTAGTGCCGGTTTCGCTCAGGTTGAAGAACTGTTCGAACCCGTCGCTGGACTGGTCTGGAACCGGATCAGCACCGTAGCCGAGACGGAGGCCGAGAGTGTACGGAGCTTTGCCGGCGCCATGATGGACAGCACCGTCCAACGTGTGACCGGTGCCGAACTCAGTGATCTCTCCATCATTGAAGACGCCGAGCCCAACGAGGTATTCGTTCTCGTCACGGACTGCAGCCAGGAGAGCATCCACCGGCATCTCGGCCGTAACCCAGGTCGAGACACCATCGACGATCTTCTCGGCCATCATGGAGTCCATGAAGATCTGAGGCAGCGCTTTGCCGATCAGGTTGTCGTCTACTACAGACTTGGACGTAAAGGAGTTATCGCCCTGAGCCTTCGAGATCCCGCCAAGGTAGACAGTCTCGGGCTCTGCAAGGATGCCGCCGAAGGACGACTTCGCTCCACACGTCTCCCAAGTGCGCTGGCAGGTCCCGGCGAATGGGCAATTGGACGTGTTCGGCGTCTTCCAGCAAGTGCGGGAGATCTTCCGCCGCGGGTAGGTCTGTCGCAGTTCCCACAGTCCATCTGCAGCATTCACGCGGAACTCAGTGCCGCTGTCGAATGCCCAGTTCATGACATCTCCGGCCCAGAGGTCGATCTTGGATCCGGTGCCAACGTGAAAGAGGCTGAACTCGATACGGGCCTTGACCAGGTTGACGGTCTTTGTCAGTTCAGACCATACGCGATCGGCGTTCCCGAATGTGAAGCTGGCCTGATCAGAAGAACCATCCCAGGACTGACCGATGCCGTCCCAGTTGGTGAGCCGAGGCTGGTACTCCAGGCCCCCGATGGTCACATGACGGTCGCTGAGATAAATGGCAGGACAGTTCTTCGGCGCGATCTTGATCACCGGGATCACTTCCTGGACCTGACCCAGGAGCGCAGTGTTCAGAGCAGACGTCGGGAACCTGTTGATGGTGGACGTGACGTCGTAAGCAGGAACGGTTGCCGGAACTTCAGCCAACGTCAGAGTGATGCCCTGAGCAATGCAGTCGGACTGGAGCGCGATCCGTAGACTGTCGTCCGTCAGACGGACACGAACCCGCTCAACCGCACCGTCAACGATCGGGGCGTCGAACAGGAACGTCTTGGCCTGCCCGCCGATGGCCTCGTAGAACTCGATCAGGGACTGATACTGCGTCTTGGTCAGCCGGTTGGCGCTGACCTGGAAGCGTCGCGTGTTCTCACCGATGATGAACCGCTGGGTGATCTTCCGGTCGATCGAGTTGAAGACGTGCGTGACAATCTGCGGCTGCTGGGCGACAACGTAGGGATAGTCAGGGCGCAACGGGAATACCAACTGCGTGTCGTTGGCCGGGATCGTGACTGTTCCGAGTGTGCTCATATGATTTCTTCAACTTGCAGACTGACGATGTACTTGTTGACCTGCCACTGTTCGCTCCAACCGCCAATGAAGACAGCCGGAACAGAGAATGCCGTGAGCTGGTCAGTGAACTGGAATGGACGAGCGAGATGCGATTTCCAGAAGGCCTTGAGTGTCGCCAGTTCCCACGGCTGAACTCTATGGACGATCGTGAACGTTCGTTTGAGAGAGTTGGTCAACGACTTTCTCTGGCTGGACCCGTCCGGATACTCGGTGAGAGCAACCGGACGGTCATGCGTGGTCTCGTAGGAGACGTACCGGGCCAGCGGATAGGGATCTAGCTGGCCCGTGATGGGCTGAATGAGTCCTGGCATGTGTGACTAGCCTCGGATCTGGGTTGGAGAACCGGCCGTAGCGATCTGGAACCGGTTTGAGTTCTGGCTCATGGACTGAGCCACCGCACCGGAGACCAGCCGAGGATTGTCGGTGATCACCTGGACGGCCTCGCCCTGCATGATCTTGGTCGTTGCATCGCCGTCGAGCTTCAGCACAACTGTTGCTGGACCAGAAGACGGCGCACCAGCCAGCATGTCCAAAGAACCGAAACCGATTCCCGGGAGGGAAGACTGGATGGAGTTGGCCAAGCCATTCGAGTACGTCGCCGATTCGAAGACAGAACCACCAGACAGTGACATCTGGAACTGCGGTTTCGAGTACACAGACTTGAACTGCTGACCTGTCATGTCGGCGTAGGTCTGGATCATTTCCTGGCCTGCCTGGCTCCTGGCCCACACTCGATAGTCGGTTTTGCCTGCCGCCTGGATCATCTGCTGGAGTGCCTTCTTGTCATCGACGCGGACGCCAGTCACCTCCCGAACGGCTTGCTTCATCTTCTCGGAAGAAGTCTTGCCGAATAGAGCCTTGAATGCGCCGACAGTGAATCCAACTCCGGCTCCGATTGCAGCACCGACAGGACCACCGAAGGCCATTCCGATGGAAGCACCAGCACCGGTAAGTTCCAGAGCTCCACCCCAACCGCCGCGGTTCCATCCGTCCATTCCAAGCATCATCCCGGCCATCATCAGACCGGACTGAGCTGCACCGCCGAACTTGCCCATCTTCCCTGAGGATCCGAAGATGCCCTGAGCGGACTTCGTGCCGAACACAGGGAAGTTGGATAGCATCCCGGCCAAACCACCCTTCTGCCCAGGCATTCCCTGCGCAGACATGATCTGACCGTTGGCTCCGATCCCGAATCCAGGCATACCGGGGATGGCCATGATCTGACCGAACCCGCCACCCATCGACGGGAGGAACGGAGGAGTAGTCCCGGGAGTGACGCCCGGAATGATCCCGCCGAATCCACCCATCTGCGTGGCTGCAACTCCCTGCATGGCCTGTCGCATAGAAAACGCCATTGGTGTGAACAGCCGTGCAGCGAACGAGCCGGCGATCTCTCTCATTGGAGTGAGGAACGCTGCCTTGAGGATTGACTTGACCGCGTCACCGAAGGACTCAGTCTTGCTGATCAGCGAGTCGAACAGCCTCTCACCGCCGTTCTTGACGCCTTCCCAGGCCCTCATCCACTCTTCACGGACCATCGCGGTCTGAGTTCGGGTGGAATCGAGCTGGGCCTGCCGGATCTGATCCCCATACTGTTGATCGATCCGCTTCTTGGCAGTTGTCAGAGCCCCATCGATCTGAGCATTGAGCTGGTCGATGGCGGATTGGTTGCCGGACCAGCGGATGGCGACTTCCATCTTGGCGACTTCGGCCTTGAAGTCGAGTAGTTCCTTCTCTTTGGCTTTGGCTTGGTCGAGATAGAAAACATCGATGGCGAGTTTCCGCTGCTCAACGGAGAGCTTCTGCGACAACGTAATCGCATTGCCCTGATCTTCTTCCGCGATCCGGCGATCCCGATACCGCTTCAGAATGTCCATCTGGGCCGAGAGCGAGTCTTCCATCGCCTGGCGGTCAGCGTCATACAGTTCGCGATTGAGCTGGTCGCGCTTGGCCGCGGCGTCCATCCCACGAGTGGCGATGGCCTGGAGCGATCCTTCTGCAGAAGAAAGCAGATTCCCGCCGATGTCAGAGATCTCGGCCCTGTTGAACTTATTGATCTCAATGGCAGCCTTGGCGTTGACCAGTGCGGCCGTCTTCTTGGTCAAGTCGCCTTTCGCCTTGAGCTGGCTGAGCTCCACGTCACGGAGAGCAATGATCTTGGCCACCCCGGTCTTCTCTTCGGCTAGGGCTTTGGCGACTTCATCACGGAGACTGCGGAGAGCATCGGCGTACTCTTTGGCGCGTTTGGAGTCTACCTTCGGCGGTCCACCGCGCTCGCCTCTCGGCGCCTTGGTGTATTCGAGCATGTAGTCGTACATCTGCTTATGGCTGCGGTACGCCGGATGGGAAAGAGTCCTAGCCCGTTCCTCGTCAGTCGTCTGCATTGCTGAGTAAGTACCCGCCGCGAGACCAATACCACCGCCGATCTTCGCGCCAAGAGCCGCTCCGGCCATCGTCCCAGCACCTGGAACCACACTCCCAATGGCACCGCCAACTAGTGCTCCGCCAACGGCACCGATTGCACCTGCTCCGGTAACACCCAAGAACTTGGCGACCATTGGGTTCTCTGTGATCTTCTGGGCCGCCCATGTGGCCATGGTCACCAATGCACTCAAGGCCGGGATGAGCGAGTTACCGATCGCGATCTGAGCCTCTTCCGTGAAGCGCTTCAGGGACTGCATCTGCTTCCCGGTTGTGCCCATCGCCTGCTCGTACATTCCTTCGAATCGGTTCTGTTGGGCGAGTACTACACTGAGGCGGAGGCGGACCTTCTCTTCCTCGGAGAGGCTTTCGACCGTCCGCTTCTGCGACTTGGCGAACCGGCTGTATTCGTTCTCGAAGTTGACGTTTACGCCGGCGGTGCGGAGAACATCGGTCTGCCCGGACTGGATGCCGTAGATCAAGCGCGAGAACATGGACGAACTGGTCTCTTCCGGGCGCATCACGGCTAAGTTCTGGGCCATGCGGGCGAGTTTGGGCGCCGCAGAGACATCCATGCGAGCCGTTGACATCTGGATGATGGCCTGACGGGACTCACGGGTAGTGATTCCAAGGTCTTTCACGGCCTTGGCTTGATCTTGAAGGTACTGCGTGCTGTAACCGGAGGACTTAGAGACAGCCTCAAGCGCAACACCGTACATTTGAGTTTCGGCTGCCAGCTTGGTGGACTCGATAGTCAACTCCTTGACTATTGCGATGCCACCCTCGAAGGCCGCATACATGGCGCCGGCCTTGAGCATGGAGCTACCCATCGACTCACCAAGCGCGTCCGTGGCTCCCTTTGCGGAGTTTGCTGCTGGTCCAATCTCACCTAACGCCGCCTTGTACATCCTGGAGTTGGAGACGGCGGCCTTGATCGACTGGGAGAGGTCAGCAGCCTGGGCGGAACGTACTGCAGCCTGAGAGTTCATCTGGGACGAAAGATCTGGTGACAGTCCCGGCATCGTAGAACTCTCGGTCAGGAATCTCGATCTGGACCGGGCGTTCTGGCGATCGCGCCACAGCTTCTCGATCTGGGCGTCGGAGTTGTCCTTCAGTGACCGGAGCGTGTCGGCGGAGACCGATCCGCCCTTCATGAAGCTGGAGATCGATCCACGGTTGATCATTGCTGCGGCGGCGACAGTAGTACCACCACCGAAGCCAGCGCTGGATCCAACCTGCTCCTGGACTACACTCGTGCGGATCGGCCGGCCAAGATGATCGACCAATCCCTGCGCCTGCCTATCCAGGCCACCCAACCTGGCCGAAACCAGGTCGAGTGCCTGTGAGATCTGACGAGCCATGCCCGAGAATGCAGACTGGATCTGATTGGCAATGCGGATCAGCTGCCGATCGAGGGAAGACACAGTGGACGCAACGTCATTGATCGCGCCTTTTGCTTGCCTGGAGTCGGCCGTGATCTCGATCTGCATCCTGTTATCTGGCATGTGAACTCCTCAGTTGTTGGCAGTCTTGGACTTAGCCTTCTCGAGGTCGTCGCGCTCTTTGCGTGAACGCTCCGCGACGATGACTTTGTGGGCCTGGTAAATGTCTGACGGGATGTCGTCCCAGTTGACCTGGTAGCGTTGCGAGAGTCGATAGTCCAGATCAAGGGCCTGGAACAGGAGATAACGCATCGCACTCTCGGCCGCGGCCTTGTCAATTCGACCAACAATGCAGTCGTCAGAGTGCTCGGTCGGGTGATCGTTGCAAAGGCGGGGAGAGGAACAATACTCTTCCCGCCTGAGCTGAGCCTGTAGGAGTAGCCGGAGTGAGGGCTGATCAGGCCACTCGCCGGCAGCTAGAAACCCTCGACGTCACAGTCGTCGTTCAAGGAGTCGAGCATCGCAAGCACTTCGCTGATCACAGCGGACTTGTGGATCGCCGGAATGGCAGCGGCATAGCCGGTGACGGACACTTTCAACGCGTCATAAAGCTCCATCGAAGCTCGGAGGTTGATGGAGATCTCACTTGCGCCGCGGCGGCCTTCGACCACCCTCACGGCATAGCGCCGGTATTCAGCCACTTGCCGGGCTGACGGCATCTTCAGGGAGTGGAGTGTATCACCACCGGGAACCTTGAGTTTGACCTCGTACCCGCTGGGACTCGAGCTTGACTCGATGACCTCGGCGCGGCTCAGCCGGCCAATGACCTCGGACTTCTCGTATTCGTCCAGCTCGGCGCCGCCACGGAAGATCTGGTCGAACAGCTCGGAATTGACCTTCTCGGCGTTGGCGACTTCGCTGGTCGACTTGCCGTTTCCAATCGACCTGGAAGTCATCTTGCTCTTTGCAGCCCGGGCGATCCACTGCTCGTCAGTGGGAAACGAGACCGTAACTTCCTTCACGCCGTCGGGCGTATGCTGCTTGATCGCAATGTCATTCGATACATCGAACATGTTGTGCTCCAAATGGTGAATTGTGTTGTGAACTGTGTTGTGTAAGTGGTGTACCCGGGGCCGGTCAGTGCCGGCCCCTGGATGGAATGAATGACTACGCCAGGCCGCCGATCTTGCTGTTGCCGGTGGTAACTTCCACGGTCAGGATGCCGTTGGTGGCGTCCCAAATGGGCTCGCAGGCAACCGCGTAGACGACCTTGCCGTTTGAGTCGCCGACTTCCACGGCCTTGAACCCCACCTTCACGTAGCTGAGCTTGACAGTGTGGTTGTGGGTGCCGTCGATGGAATCACCGGTGAGGGTGATCACTGCAGGACCTGTGGTCAGGGACTTGAGTTTGGCCTCTTCCGTCGAGTTTGATTCGACCCTGGCGACGAAGTTCAATCCATACGACCGGTTCGATCGCTCCATCCGACCTCTCAAGGCCCAACCGTCATCAAAGCCGGAACCGACGAAGAACCCACCGTCCAGGTCGATGTTGTTCTGGAAGGAGGTATCGACGCTGACCAGGGACTTGTTCAGTACGTAGTCGACTCCGTTGATCGTCACCGTGGCCGACATCCCGCTCATGGTGTGCTCGACAAGAGGGCTGGCCGGGAGAGCGATGTTGCTGGGGCTGGCAACCTTGCCACATCCAACGAACTCGGCCGTGAGCCGGGTGTTCTGCCGTCCGGGCCCACTCTGAAAGGACAGGCCGAACGAGTTCAGGACGCAGCCGATCGCAGCACGGTCAACAGGAGACGGAGGCGTACACTCTTTGCCCAGAGCCTCGACAACCGTAAACGCCGGCATATCCAGGCCGTCGCAGACATCGCCAGGGCTGACAGTGTACTTGAAGCCGGTGCCGGCGGCCGTCTTGCTGGCATTGGAAGTGCCGAAGCCGAACAGGAACATCCAGGCCGCGAGCTCGGAACTCACTAGCTTCTCAATGGTGCCGGAGACATTGTAGTGGGACTTGTAGAGGGCCGTCGCGAACTCGTGCCCTTTACCGATCTCGGCCGCATCGGACTCGAGAACAGGCTCGAACTTCGTGAAGTTGATGTTGGTTCGGGTCAACATCTCCAGGTCAGCGGCCGCATTGGCAGTGTGGAGATCGGTCTGGGGAACGACTCCGATGGCGAACTTAGAAGCGAGGGACTGGTAAGACATGGTGAGGGCTAACTCCTATGAACTGGTGGTGATGCGGACAAGGACGAGCCCTCTCAGGGCCGCCTGCGAGAGGTAAGGTTCAGTGTTTGGTGTGGTGATCAGACGTCCGCATGACTTACGCCACACTGCGGTATCAGTGCTTTTCGGTGACGCCGAAGGTGATGTGGAAGAACTCGCCTCGGTCGTCATCTCGGACGGATGCGACGGAGAAGTCCTGGACGGGGTCTGCATCTGGATGGATCTCGCTCTCGGTGAACCTCCACCCGCCTCCAGGCCGCCCGTCAGTGATCATCTGGATCAAGTCGAAGTAGCCAATAGTGCCGTCGCTGGTCAACGACTGACAGCGCAAGTACAGGGAGACGTGATGTGTCCAGGACTTGCAGGAAGAGGTCTCGGCCTCGGCACCGTCCCAGGTGATGAAGATCAGCGTGGGGTAGTTCAGGTTGTCCAGTGCTTCCTGGAGGGAGCGATAGATCTGGCTCTCACCGTCGTAGGCCTCGATCGTGGCGACGTCGGATAGACCAGGAATGGCCTGGAGGGCGGTGACTACTGACTGCAGGATGTCGTTCGGGTTGATCATCGCCGGCTCCTATGCCCGATAACAGGGAATGCTGGTGATCCCGGCCGAGTCAGAAGTGATGCCGAGAGCAAGGGCAATGTCTGTCCAGGCGTCGTCAAACAAGTCTTCATACTTCTTGGCCTTGTCGGCTGACACGGTGTCGTTCCTATCTGCCATGTCGTTGAAGATCAGGGCCAGCTCTTTGTAGGTGGCGGCCGGATTCAGCACCGCGGCCTGCTCATCCGTGATCGAGTCCAGGGTGACGCCCATTCGGACCAGGCGAATACCGATATCGCGCTTGGCCAATGCTCGTTTGCCTTCATAAGGAGTGGAAAGCAGTCCAGGCCGTTTGATCCCCTGGGCCAAGGCCGGCATGCGACTTTCCTGGGCCGTCAGATCAGCGTCAGTGCAGAGGATGAGATTGGTCCACATGGTTGCGTGCTTTCTTGGTTGGTTTCAGCGGCGGGACGATTGGCTTGGCAGTCTCTGGCGGTGCAGGGCCGAGGTAGATCCATCCTGCGTTCACCCTGGCCATGTGCTCATTGGGATGGACACGCTCTATCTGCCCACCTGGCGGCCGCATCAGTGAGTACGTCATGTCAGTTAGAAGGCGGGGCCGGTGTTACCCGGCCCCTGGTGAGCTAGGCAGCCTTCTTGCCCACTTTGAACATCTTCCCCGTCACGGCCTTGGTTCCGTAGAGGAACTGGCCCTTGATCAGGTCGCAGGACGAGCCCGGATCGTGCCACATCTCGATGGTGATGCCGAGACCGTTGTAGTCGGCGACGGCCATCGTGTTGGGCGCCAGCGGGGAGGGTTTCACAGGGCGGGACACTAGAGCAATGGCGTTCTTGTGCACGCCGTAGCCCAGACGAGCGCCATTCTCGGCCGCAGCCACCGACAGGTAGGTCTGGCCGAGCTTCGTGCCCATCGTGCCGGCGATCATCTGGTCGACACTGCCGGTGGAAGTCGTGCCAAACGCCTTCCAGTATTCGGCTTCGAAGTTCGCACCGGCGACCACAAAGCGACCGTCGATCGGGGCCTTGAGGGCATCGAACTTGGCCTTCAGCTCCACACCGATGCCGTCAATGCCGGAGGGGACGACAGTGCCGGCGGCCGGATCGTTCAGGGCGTTGGCGGTGGCGGCGAACTCAGCCAGGATGGCCGCTTCCACGTCACCCATCAGTGCCTCGGCGATCGGAGTCGCATAAAGGCCCAGAACGTCGCGGTCAGCCTTGGAGATGGTGGCCATGTCGACCTTGATCGGCTTCGTTTCGCGCCACTTGTCCAGCTTCACGTCGATCACCGACGGGGAAGCCGCATCGGCAGCGAACACACCACCGGCGTCCTGCACGGTAGGCGTCTCGGGCAGGATCACCTTCACGGTGTCGCCCTGGTTCGCCACTTCACCGGCGAAGTCGCGGTTGACGATGCTCAGCAGGCTGGCGCGGCGATAGATCTCATAGACCGCCATGCGGGCGATCACGGTCAGGAATGGAAAGGCCATGGAATGTCTCCTACGAACGTGTAGACACACCGCTCGTCACGGAATGTCGGATTGGATTGCCCGATGACGCCGGGGCAGGCGTGGCGGCCAGAGAGATACAGCCATGGCCGTGAGGCTGTTCAGGTCGAGGACCTGTCTGATTGGACAGAAACTACTTCTTCGATTGGGCGGCGACGAACTCGCTCATGGGCATGTTGGCAAGCGAATCGATGTCTTTGCCACCTACGAACTGGCCTGGAGTGCCGGAGGGAGTACCACTGCCTGGCTTTCCGGCCGGCTTGGCGATCTCGGGATGGTCTTTCAGGAAACCGGTAAACGACGTCTTCAGATCGACGTTGGATTCGACGCCGTATTGGTCTTTGGCCACCGTGAAGAACGAACCGTCCTCACCGCGCTTGACAGAGCCCTTCACCAGGCCGGCATACATCTGCGGATTCACACACCCAGCTTCCGTCAGGGCATTCACGACGGCGTCGTTCAGCTCCTTCTCGGCCAGCTTGGCATCTTTCTCCTTGTTGGCGGCGATGAGGGCCGCAACCTGCTGTTCCAGTGCGGAATGAGTGTCGTCCTTCTTGGCCGGCGCCGCGGGAGTGGCACCCTTTAGCTTGAAAGTCCCGTCTTCGTTCTTCTCGACGATGGCTCCAAGCATGGCCGAGAGGCCTTCGACGGACTCACCCTGCTTGCGGATGAACGCCGCGGTCTTGCCGAAGTCTTCTTTCGTCACGAAACCGCCGGTCATCTCGGCAATGAGCGCTTGAATCTCTTCTTTGGTCATGAACAAACTCCGTATAGGTGCAGGTATTCACAGCGGGCCTGTGCGCTGATCTCGGCCGAGGCCGGTGGAAAGTCGAAGTGTCCGGGGACAGATCAGGTGAAGTGTCCGGGGACAGATCAGGTGAAGTGTCCGGGGACAGATCAGGTGAAGTGTCCGGGGACAGATCAGGTGAAGTGTCCGGGGACGGTTCGTCTAAATGTGCTGGAACCTTTGGACAGAAGTGGTGTCATAATGGGCCAATGCGTTCTGATGAATCTCTCCTTGCTGAGTGCGATTCACTCATTGAGGAGCTCTCGCTGGTAGACGAGAAGTACTACGCCACTGAATCCGAATCTGAGCGGATTGAAATCGCTCGTGAGGCCAATTCTAGGCTGTCAGCAAGGGTGATAGCGCTCTTCGAGGAGTCACGATCGAAGGTCGGCCCATCCGGTCCAGGCATGCGCGTGACAGAGCAGGTCGGCGAGTACATTAAAGTCTATAGCGACGCAGAAGGATGCGCCCAGTTGCCTGTTCAACTTTCGAGTTACGGCGCTTACATTGAAATAGCCCTGCACTACCTTACTGAATATAGGCCGTATCTCACTTCACCGAACGACTCTTCGACCTAGTGATTCGGTCTGCATAGTTCTCGACGTTCTGCTCATCGGACTTGCTGAGCCCAAACCATGCCGCCCTGTTCTGGTTGGCAATCGCTTTGGCCAGTTCCGCACGCACGAACACAGCACCTTTGCGTTCAAAGCGGTAGAACGATTACATGGCTGCAAGGCTGATGAGACCCAGCGAAGCGAGTTGTGATACGCTTTCATGCTTATGGCAGCCTCCAATGCGGACAACAAACCATACAATGTGTTCCTCAGTTGGTCCGGAGAGCGCAGCGGGGCTGCGGCAAAGGCGATGTGGGGCTGGCTACCCTGTATGGTTCAAGCGGCTGTTCCTTGGCTCTCCTCGCGGGATATCGGACTCGGTACTCAATACATTTCGCAGATTCAGTCAGCTTTGAAGCAGATACGGATCGGTATATTCTTTGTTACCTCGGATAACGCAGTGTCACCTTGGATGCTTTACGAGGCAGGGGCAATATCCAAGAACGTCGAGGATGATTCCAGGGTTTTTACCTACCTGCTCGACAGTAAACAACCAATCACGGTAGAAGGACCTCTTGGCCATTTCCAGAGCACTACCTCCGACAAGGAGGGGACATGGCGTTTGCTGGAGGCTGTTAACGCGGCGATCGAAGGCGGGCCAGAAGGCGAGACCTTGAGAAGAGCATTCGAAATGGGCTGGGAGACGCTCAAGAATGAACTTGACTCGATTCCAAAGACTGGAGGAACAGTCAAGAAGCCAACAACTGATCAGATGCTAGAGACTCTCTTGGAAACTACACGAGTGATCCAAGGACAACTTACTGCGATGCACACCAAGAATATATTGGACAAGGCGCTGTACGATGCGAAGCAACTAGTTGATTCTCAAGCAGGTCTTCGCACCAGACCAATTGACGTTCTGTCTGGTCTGATGAATCAGGAGCGCCACTCGCTACCACGCCTTGATGTCTTTGGACGCCACATCGATCACGAGACAGGCTTGCCATACCAAGCTGAGCCTCCTGTCCCACCAATATCACCCAAATAACGACTAAAATCGTAAGTCCACTTCTTTATGTTATCTTTGCATGGCAGGCAGTCAAACCAACGTAGTCATTCTGGGCTGACTTCTATTCTGGGATTACCATCTTCTCAAGTCTAAGCTAAGCTAGGTATACTCGCGCTTCGACCGCACCATGCGATCCGCATAGTTCTCTACGTTTTGCTCGTCCGACTTGCTCAGTCCGAACCATGCCGCCCTGTTCTGGTTGGCGATTGCCTTGGCGAGTTCAGCCCGGCGAGTGAATCCGATCACAGCCTTGTTTGCAGTGGCCTCGACGACGGTCAAGGATCCCAACATGCTGCCCGAGAACATCAAGTTCCGTACGGCCGGTTGTCCCATCCTGGCCTTCTTGGCTCTGTAACGGGCCGAGAGGGGAGGCATCGGTCTGTCTGTCGCTCCTAACCCTCGCGCACATCGATCTTGAATGGACTGAATCGCCCTGGCTCCGATCCGAATCATGTCCTGGCGAGTGAACTCAACGGCGGATAGCTTCTTGATCTTCGACAAGTTGATGTTCAGCATCGCCTATTCGCTCCATCCAACCTGAACGTCGACGCCCTTAGTGAGCAAGTCGGCATTGTCCCGGTAGTACTTGGCCTGGGCTCGCCTGTAAGCCGCCCGATCAGCACCAACACGACTGCGTTCTTCCTGAAGGATCGTGTCCCAGTCGCTCAACTGCTCGGCCGGCCGGAGATCGCTGCGTTCACTGACCACAGGCGCCCATACGTGGCGGCATCTGAGTCCACCGCCGTACCGAAGGACATCCGACCACCTCCCGGCACCATTGCTCATTGTCCGGATGGCCGAGAGGTCATAAGTCTTGCCGACGTGAGAACTGCAGAACGGTCTATTGCGATTGTCAGCGGGCCCGAAGTACCGAAACCGGTCAATGCCTGCCTCGTCCCAGGTCTCCATGCTGACAACACGGTCGAATGTCCGCAGCGCCGTGTCCGCATAGGAACTGGCATTCTCAGCGAACGACCCAATGTGACTCTCGACGGTCTCCAGGATGTCCGATCTCTTCTTGCCAACTATCGCGCTCAAGGCCAACTCTTTCGCGATCACTCGTGTCGCCGCGGGTCCGATCTCAGCCGTAAATGCCGAGTAGTCAAAGTCCCTTAACTGCTTCGCCAGGTTGGCCGGGAGCGGGGTCGAACCCATAATCGTCTCGGCATGACCAAGAGGGACAGTCACCCGGCTCAAGGCCGAAGCATATGCCTCGCTCTCGACGAAGGTCAGCAGGTATTCGCCAGCCAACTCGGGGTATCCCAGGCGAACCAGTTGATCGCCCAACTTCCTGGAGATCAGGCTGATCTGCTCACTGGCCAGCTTGCCCTGGAAGTCGTGGCCGAGAAGGTCGTCGATGATCACCTGGCGCCAGCGGCGGGCAATGAGCGTCATGTCCTCACGGAACGCCGCGGATTGGCTGTCCAGCTCGTGAATGTGCTCGAGGACGATGGCTTCCAGAGTGGGCATTGGTTAGTTCTTGACCGTTACGTCTCTCACGGCAGCAGCGATGGCCGGGATGGCTTCGATCTGATCGTCGATCTCTTTCTGTCTCTTGGCCGGGAGGCTGGGGAGTGCCTTACTGAGTACGTCCCTCAATAGCTCTTGCCTTGCCGCCGGAGGAAGTCCAACAGTGCTCAGCTTTAGCAGGTTGTCGATCGCTGACTGCAGGTCGTTCAGGTCGAACTTGGTCCCGTAGGTGATCGAGCCGATGAACTCGGACTCACCCTGGAAGGCGGCCATCAGGTCCATGACCAACGCCGCAGTCTGCTGCTCGTTCAAGGCCATTGAGACAAGCCGGCGATTGGCCTCATCGTGCTTGTACGATCTGGCCACCCCACTCTCGGCCGTTGCCTTGTCCTGAATGGGATCGCCCTGGATACCCAGAGCTTTCAAGGCCAATCGGTAGGTGTCGACGAAGATGGTCCACGCACTCTCAAGGCCGGCCGGATCTGGTGATACGTACTCGAATCCGACGTTCTTGTCTTTGTCGGCTGTGAGCAGGATAGCGGCCGAGGTGGACAGATCCAACTCGGGGACCTTGTCGTCGGTCCGCAGTACAGGGATGGCGAACGACTGGGCCTGGATGACGCTATCGGCGCTACTCAGCCAGTTGGACAGTAGGACCATGTACTTGGCGGCGATTCGGATCAGGCTCTGACCTTTGAATGGTGCCTTCCTGACGTGATAGAGGGGCACGATCGGAACGCGGCCGATGGGGTTCTTGCCCTGGTCGATCACGCGGATGTCACTGTCGCCGCGGGACTCGATCGAGAACCATTCCTCTGGAGTCCAATAGCGGTAGCTCTTCACCTCGGAATCCTCGAGCATGCTGGCCTTGAGGTCAGCGACTTGGTAGAGAACTTCCTGAGGCTCGCCATATTGATCAAGGCGCCAGTTCAGCAGCGACAGCGGGTTGATCAGACGTGCGTAAGGACGAACTCCAGCAGAGAGAACGTCGGCCTGGGTACGAAGCTCGACAGTTGAACTCGGAGCATCGACAACGATGTAGGAAACTCCGAAGACGCAGGCCATCTCCCGGGCGGCATACATGAAGGCATGGAAGTCATTCCCCTGGCAATCGAAGTCGGCCATGATGTTCTGATAGCTGGCCGGGATGTCCATGCTCACTGTCTTGGGAGCTCCGACCGTGCCGGCATACATTCCGACTCCAGGCCCGCAGATGTCCACGGGGACTGCCTTGGAGATGCGGCCGAGGTAGTTCTTGTTGCTCTCTTTGGGGAACTGACCGACGTAGTTTCTGAGACCAACGTAGTTCCCAGCAGAGACCTGGATGTTGACGGCCAGTGGATTGATCATCTGTGGCCAACGAGGATCAGCCTCGGCGCAATCAGACAGGAACTTCCACACCGGCGCCATGAGCGTGTAGTCGGGATGTCGGCTCTCGATGAGTTTCTTCAGATCCATGCTGTTCTACATCTCCCAGGCGTTGATCAATCTGGTCTGTGTTCTCTGCTTAGCGAGGTAGCTCAAGGCCTGGCTGGCACTATCGACTTCATCGTCGTGTGCAGCCGCCGGGAAGGAGGTCCACTCCAGGAGGAGCTCATCTACCCATCGGCATTCGTCCTGATGTGGGACGAACACCTGGCCAGCCTCGAACTGGGGGCTGACTGAACTGGCCCTGGCGAGCTTACTGCCCTCGGGTTTCACGGCGATCAATCCGCTGATCTCACGCTTGAGCGTCGAGACCACGGCTGGCCCATTGGCGGCGTCCTCAACCAGAACTGCTTCAGCTCTAGGCCAGTCCGCCTTCATCTTCCGGATGGCCTGGAGGGATCGTGTGAAGTCCGCCCGCTCATGGAACCGGTCTAGTAGATAGCGAAGTGAGCCCTTCGCGCCCCAGGCCTGGCCGGAGACGTAATCGCTGCCATCCGAGTCCTTGAAGGTCAAGTCCCAGCTCAGGATGATGCGATCGAACTGCGGTAGGTCAGAACGACGATAGAACTTGATCCAATCTCGTTTCCAGATGCCTCCGCCGGCAGGTGCCGGCGTCTGCTGATACTGCGCTGAATACCGTCGTGAACCAAGCGACTTCTTCAGGTCTTCTACCTGCTCCAGGCCAATCCGGTCAGGAACAAGTAATTGACCTGGTTCAGTCCGCGGGTCAGTCCAGCCTATAGAAGTGGGCCTGGAGGGTCGACCACTGTACTCCATCGGGAGTTCAAGTAGGTCATAGCCCAGGTCGCGCTTCAGGATGTGCCCAACCACGTCGGACTCGTGCAGACGCTGCTGGATGACGACCAGTCTTCCGGTCTTCAAGTCATTGAACCGACTCGGCAGCGTCGAGAAGAACCATTCCGCGGCCGACTCGCGCTCGGCGTCGCTATCTGCCTGCGAAACGCTCAGTGGATCGTCGACAACAACCAGGTCGGCGCGTTCACCTGTCGCCGTCCCGCCGACTGAAGTGCTTATTCTGCAACCACTTAGGTCGTTATCGAATCTCGTCTTCTGATTCTGGTCCGAAGTCAGCCGAATGTGTGGCCAACGTGTCCGATACCAGTCCGACTCGATCAGGCGCCGGCACCGAACGGAATCTCGTGTACTCAGCTGGGCGCTATAACTCGCATAGATCGATCGCAAGGCCGGCTCACGGATCCATAACCAGGCCGGGAGGAGAACACTAGTCAGTAGACTCTTTGCCATTCCGGGGGGAATGGAGATAGCAAGCCTTGTGATCTGACCTTCGGCGACTGCTTGCAGATGCTGACAGACTGCATCTGTGGCGATGTTGGGGCTGAAGGCGACGGCCGGCTCAACTACGCTCCAGGCCTGCCGTACAAACTCACTGAAGTGTCTCTTGGCCAGCTCCGTCCTTATCTCCTGAAGTCCCGGGAGCCCTCTCAAGAGCGATTCGGATGGACTCGAGATTGCGAAGCTGCTCATCGGTGAGATTGCCTACACTGCTTGTCTTGATCGGCTCTCCCTCTGGGCCGCTGAGCTCTACGGATTGCTTGTCCGACATGCCTAGCCAGTTCTTGGCCAGGAAGATGGCCATAGTCGTGGACCCGCCCATCGCCTGCTCGAACATCATCTTGCGTAGCCGGGATCTGCCTGAGTCTTTCCCTTTGGCATAAACCTCCGCATATCTGCGATCTAGGGTGTCAACGGAGATGTCCAACAGCCTGGCGATTTCTGACTTCGAATGCTGGTATGAGGCTAGATCGGTGATGAGCTTCTCGATGTCGATGACGATTTGCTTCTTAGGTCTGGGCATACAGCGCTTGTCTATGTAGAATCCGCTTGATCTCTGGTACTGCTTCGTTTAGAGTTTAGATAGTTCCCGCTCGTTCTCAAACCTAGGCTTACAAGTCTAGGCGTCAGTTTTAGTCGGCTTAGTGCAATGCTAAGTAAGACTTAACCGAGATGAGGGCGGCTAATTGGGAACATACCCGAGAGCCAACCTCCATCGCCCATTGTCGAAATCGGGAAATGGAGTAACTATGCATTCCGCCAACTTAGTGGCGTTCCTCGGCGATGCCGAGATAGTCCTGCTGCGTTTGATCGTCTTCGCGGCAATGATCAACCTCCTCTACAGCATCTTCAAAGGCATGAAGTGGTAGGCACGTCCGGGGCGGGTGCATCTCGGTGCGCCCGCCTCAACACAAACCGGTTCTTGGTGTGCGAAGCAAAGTCGGAGTGATCTCTGCTTTGGCTGGAAGGAAGGCCATTGGTTGTGCGTAGCCTCGGACCTAGCTGATCTGGCCGTAGTTCACGGTGACCTTGTGGAGGAGGTTTTTGTCGATCGTCTGGCCGAGGCACTGAAACTGGATGGATGTGTTTTGGAGTTGTGCGAAGGAAACACCGTCAACCCGCCCTAACCCGATCACGATCCGGTCACCTTTGATCTCGTTGGCCAGTTCGATGGCCTTCGCTCGGATGTACTCGAGATTGATATCCTTCGGGGTCGCCAGTGGATCGATTTCCACAAAGGTAGAAGTAGTGTAGGGCAGGGGTTCTCCAAGTATCTCTACAACGCCAACCGATCGATGGTCAACCAACTTGCACAGCTCTGGCAGTAACATCCTGGAACAAATGAATCCGCAACGCTCCTCTGGTGTCAAGTTGTCGCATTTCGACATCATGTAAGCCACCGCAGCGACGATTGCGATGGCGACAATAAATGCCGAGATAATCCAATACGCCATATCTCTCCTTAATGAATGAAGGCTGGCCTGGAGGTCAGTGAATGACTCGCCGGATCTGCTCGGACTGGACCATCACGTAGTCCTCAGTACGCTGACCCTTCAGTCTCGGGAAGACCCGCTCAAGCATCGCGTTAGTTCGCGGGTACAATCTGAGCAGCATCCAGACGTTCGCGGCGACGTTGAGGACAAGACACGCGAGTAGTAATAGATCAGAAGCTTTCAAGTGTGGCTCCTCAATGCATGAAGGCTGGCCGAGAGCTCTCCTGCTCCAGGCCTATCACCGATAGAAGTTCAAGTAGGCCAGAACTGCGTTCAGCGGCACAGCTACGGCCAGAATGACGGTGCAATGGCGCACAACGAACTCCCGAAATCGATTCATGGTCTTCCTCCTGCCAATCACACTCACTGATCGCCGATCATGCCGTACGGCTGCCACAGTCCAGGGGATCCTGCTGTAATGCAGACCCAGCCTAGATTGCCGCCTGGAACAGGGGAGGTATTCAGGATCACGTCGCCGGCGATGAACTGACCGCTCTCGGGTGGCGCGATGCCGAACAGTGAACGAGGAACGCGAATCGCCAAGTCGGCCGCGCACCGAATGCGGGCCTGAAATAGCCTTTCCTGGCCGCTCTCGAGCGTGATAACGCCCTGAAGAACGAATACTTTGGCCGGCTCGAACAACTCGACGAGCGCGGTTGCCGTTGTGGCACTCTGCGCGGTAGGAGTTGCTGTTCCGGCGCCGCCAAGAACGTTCCAGGCGATAGTGGCGATCTGGTCACCGACTACAGTGCATTGGTACGCAACCTTCTCGGATCGTGCCTGCTCGTAAGTGTTCATGCTTTGGGCTCCAGTTGGCGCGGCTCGCAGATAACGTAGATCACTCGAACTGTGGCCTGGAGGGTTTCAGCTCTCGGCGCGGCGTCAATAACGACGATGTGGGCTGTCATTTGTTCTCTTTGGTCATCGAGTAGAGGTGGGCCGTGAGTAAGGAGGAGAACCTCACGGCCCGATTGCCCGGTGGGAGAAAGGAGGTAAAGAACCACCGGGGTGCGGAGGGATCAATGTCTAGGCGGCCAGCTTGGCGTGTTTCGGCTGCGGCCGCGGAGCAGGTTTGGAAACTGTTGGATCGATGCTCGATCTGAACTCCTGGGCGATGCGGAAGATCTCAGCTTCAACCTCGGGCTTCATCGTGCATGTCAGGTCGTCAAGATCGTCGAAGGAGAACACCGGATGTCCGGCGGCGTGGAGGCTTTCCAAGTGAACCATCTCAAACTCCTTGATCGGCCTCCAGGGCCTGGTGGTAATCTCTCGGGCGGATGAACCGCCCTAATAGTGCCAATCGCGTCGGGTCCGTGTGCGTGCCACGACCAGGCTGGCAGGGCCTGAGTGATCTCGAGGAGGTCAGCGGTTGGTGTCCGTCGTTCCCCTCTGCCTGTAATAAACCGTCAGCGAGGCAAAGTGTGACATCAGGCGGCGACTTTCTGCTGGTTTCCAGAGATAATATCCTGGATTGCGGCACGGCCACGAGTAAGACGCTGACGGACTGCCTGGACCGTCAAACCCATATCGAATGCGATCTCCTGAGTTGACCAACCGTCGAAGTACGTCCTGGACAGTATGGTCCGAAGGGACTCTGGAAGCGAGTCCATAGCAATCCTGATCTGTGCGAGACGCGGATCGGTCGGCCGCGGCATCGGCGTGCAGAGGATATCTCCTACCGTGGTGATGTCACCGTCTAGCCTGGCAGGCGCGTCCAGAGAAGCACAAATCACCTTGGCCTTGAGCTGAGCATCACGGCGATAGTTCCTGGCCCTGTTCACCGTCGCGGCCATAATGAACGGCTCGTCTTTTGCATCCTCACGGCCCGCCTGGATCAGCTCGCTAATCCGCAACCAGACTGACTGGACTACATCCAAGGCGGCATCTTCGGCGTCGACGGCCGAGGACTGGCGCAAGATGCGGAAGGCGGCGCGGATGAGCTTATCGTTCAAGGACGAGTACAAAGAGTCGAAGGAACTGGAAGTTGCGTTCATGGCGGTCTCCCTATGCTGCGCGGCGGATACGGCTGAGGAACGATGGGCGGTAGTCGATCACCTGGACTGCCTTCTTGGCATTGCAGCGGCGGCACAACGGCTGGCGGTTCCGGAAGGAGCTAGTTCCACCAAGGAATAGCGGCACAACATGGTCGGCCTCGAGCTTGCCGCAGACAGACTCATGCTGGCAGCATGAAACACAGTGATGGTGGAAGAGGTCGAACAAGTTCTGCTGATCTTGAGCTGTCCAATCTCCTGAGACTGCCAGACGATGCTGATAGCGTATGTTCTTCTGGACAGCCTTCTCTTTGTTTCTCCGTGACCAGTCCGCGGAGATCTTGCGGTTGCATTGATGGCAAGTGGGACCAAGTCCCATGAATGCGTTCTTCGCTGTAATGAAGTTGTCGCCGGTGGCTGGCATCCAGGTCTTGCACCTTGAGCAACGGTGTTCGATAGCTCCATTCTGGGAGGTCCTCCATGATGATCTCGGGTTGACCAAAGCCGGGTTCTTGGTAGTAGAAGCGTCCGTCTGGACTGTCATTGGCATAATTGCCCTCCTACCCTGAATTAGTATAGACATTCACATTACACACTGTCAGTCATAGACCACCCATTATCCGCATGCCACTGATTTCAAACGGACTATTGCTTCCTCTCATCCCGCATCCGTCCCGTTGACTTACCTTAATCGATCACTTACAGTAAGTACTATCGACCTTCACGGTCCACAAGGAGGAGAAGTACGATGGCGAGGCCACCTAAGGAGAAGAATGGCCAGGAGGAGCAGATCTCATCGATCGGGAAAGCCCTCAAGGCCTGGCGCCTGAAGAATGGTCACAGCCAGGAGTATGTAAAGGGCTGTCTCGGCAAGTCGCAGTCCTTGGTGACCCTGATTGAACTTGGCCAGCGCCGGCCAGAACTCAATCTTGTCGTCGAGATCGCCCGGCTGATCGGCATCGACCCAAGGAAGGCCGTTCTGCAGCATATGCGGGAAGATGACTCGACCATGTTGGCTGCTGATGTACTTTCACGCCGATCTAGGGGCGGTCATGTTACCGACGAGGCGGACAAGTCGCCAGTGCTGGAGTTGTTCGAGTCGCTTCCGGCAAAAGAGCGGAAGCTCATCGTCGAACTTATGCGGATGTTGTCGCGTCCTACCTCTGGACTGATCTTCAAGAACGCATCTGGTAACACAACCGACGACATTCCGTTCTGATCTGTGTGTGTCGGAGTTGGCCTTGAGGGGTGATCTTCATGTTGCTCGCCGGCCTGCCAGAGGATCATCTATCTGGACTCGATCACGGTTACTTCCCTGCTCCCGGCCCATCTCTCGGTGATCTCAGTCATCCGTGATGCTGTCTGGACTGCTTAGGATTCCCGGTTGACTCAGTGGACCGTGATCCTGTCCTGGAGATGGTGATTCTTGTTGATCACCTGTCCTCTGTATTCCGCCTGGGTACTCTTGAGGATCATTTCGGCCGGCCAGGATCAATGTAGATTCCCCTCTCCAGGCCCATCCTGTATTCCCTCCGCTTCATCATGAACCGGATCCACTCTGTTCACTATTCAGTGAGCTCTGAGTTTCTGAGTGCTTGCAATCTTGGTCACCGGCGCCGTCCAGGCGCAGTGATACCTTACCCTTGGTATCACTGCTCAGTCACCTCATCGCTTGATCTCGCCGCGATGACCAGCACGACCCTCTCCTGACCGACTTGGGTTGGGCCTTGCCGGATGATGCCGGTTTAGGCTTGGGTCCTTATGGATCTCGATCAACGCTCCACGACGATACGTAGGGGACGTCCCGCATGCCTTGGCACTACCCTCGGCTTTTCGTATCGCGTGATCACAGACCGACCTGGTCGCCCAGGCTATGACGGCATACGTCCGGCTGTGATGGGCTGCGCACTTACCGACCCACTGGCCTTTCGGCCAGAAGAACTACCTCGACGAGATCACTACGTTCGTGATGATCCCGGCAACAGACTGACACGCCTGTTGGACTTTCTGCTTGTCGAGGAACCAGCAGACGCCTCCACGCGCATTCAGCTGCGGGAGGGCCCTCGGCCGCTTCGACCTCAATAGGAGCTCAGCCGCGATCAGTGACCGTGTTCCCTCTTCTATTGGGAAATCAGCCTTGATCCGCACCGTGTAGGACTTTCCATCCTTGGCCGGAGTGGCCGTGATGGTTGTCCCTCGTACTGTGTAGCGGTATTCGCTCATGGATATATTATTACACACCGTCAGTCACCGCTCAAGCCCATTCATCGATTCGGCTTCGCAGATCATTGCGGATGCTTGCCCGCATCATATAAGACACGCCGGCACGCGGATTTGTGACATTATCAACGATATTTCCTCGGCGGATGCTTGACTCAATTGCTGACAGTCGGTAATATCACATCAGAAGGAGTTTACGATGTCAGTTTGCGATATAGTGTTTGCCCGCGGCGAGGAGCAGATCCTCGAGGTGGAGCAACGGTTTGGACTTCCACGGTTCACCGTAGGCAGCCCGCGCCAGATCCAGTTCGGCCGCAGTGTTCGCGCCAGGACTCTGCCGCTGGTTGCCGACCAGGTGAAGCCAGAGGTTCTCCAGGCGGCGATTGCGGTTGAGGATTCAACATGGTGGATCGCCTGCTCGAAGCGCACGAGCGCGGTTGAGTGGCTCCAACGCAATGCCGCGAAACAGGGGGTATGCTAGGTGGTTCAGGCCGACTGGTGGAAACCGGGCCTTCTACTCAGCTCGCACTCGAGCGTCATTACACGGCTGCAGAGGTAGCCGAGATGTGGGCCGTGGACGAAAGCACGATCCGCAGGATGTTTGCCGATGTCGAGGGCGTCCTTCAGTTCGGGCATCCGACACTGTCTGGTCGGCGCAGGTATTTCTCAATCCGTATCCCCGAGAGCGTGCTACTTCGCTTTCACCAGGACCGGAGCCGGCGCCTTCCTCCCGAACCGCAGCGTGTCCGTCGCCGTATCCAGTAATTTCTGTTGGGCCACGACGAAGTGGCCGTAGTGCTTCTCGGTCGTCTTGACCGACTCGTGGCCCAGCAACATCTGGACGTGCCTAATGTCTGCACCGTTGTTCAGGAGTTCCACAGCGAACGTGTCGCGATACCTGTGTGGGTGGCAGTGTATCTTCGTTGATTTCCCGAGAGACCGAAGCGTCTTCTGGAAGCTCTTGGTCACCGCCTCAAACCGTTGATCTTCGGTCGTCAGAAAGAAGTACTCCCCGCCCTTCGGAAGTGCATCCAGCGCACGGATCACCTCGTCGGGCACCTTAACCCTCACAGGTTGACCGTTCTTCTTGGCCCTGAGGAATATGTACCGCGTCTTGCCGTCCACGGCATCACGACGAAGAGTTGCGACATCACCGACACGAAGCCCGGTGTAGAGAAGCACCAGTTGCAGAGCCTTCGCTCTCGTCCTCGCCCAATGTACCCACGCCTTATTGTTGTTGTCGATCCTATCGCCTGCTTCCAGGAGTGCTGTGACTTCATCCGGAGAGAATGGCTGGGTAGGGACGGACGTGTTCTTCGGCGGCCGGACCCGTTTGGCGACGTTCACCTTGATCCAGTCCCGCTCCACCGCCAGGTTCCACAGTGCGCGGATCGTTTCCAGTTCTTTCCTGGAGGTCGTCGGCTTGAGCATTCCTCCATCTCGGCCCTTCCGTCCTGCGCGGAATGCGGCGAGATCATCGGCCGTGATGTCCTCCATCCACTCCAGCTTCCTGTCAGCGCAGAACTTCAGCAGGTGGTCCAGCGTGCTCTTGTACGCCCGGATGGTGGATTCCTTGACGTGCCGGGCCCGGAGGTCATCCCGGTAGGCCTTCACAGCGTCATCAATCGCCACGGACTCGATCTTGAGTTCAATGCCGAGCAGGCGCCTGCGTACCTTCTCGGTGGCGATGTTCCAGTCGCGGGTCTGGAGGCTCTCCTTGATCCGCTTACCGTCAATGATCCCATCGACCCAGATCGGGCAGGTGCAGTTGTTCGCCTTGGTGCCGAGCGAGGCCAACGTACACGTCTCTTTATGGCGCCGGTATGGGTGTATCACGGCCTCATCGTACCACCCAGATGGTACGGAACGTGGTACGGTTTCGGCCCGCTACCTGTAAGTTATTGATTCTAAAGGGGAATTATTGGGGCGGGTGATGGGATTCGAACCCATGACATCCAGAACCACAATCTGGCGCTACTACCAGCTGAGCTACACCCGCCGTAAGACCCCTTTATCTTACCATCAAAGGCCGGCCTTCTTCCACAGGTCGCTCACCCGCTGCACCACCACCGGATCCATGCGGATCACATCCGGCCAGCGCCGTGTGAAGCCCTCCTGCGGCCACTTCTTCGTGCCATCGATACCCATCTTCGACCCGAAGTCCGGCAGCCGGCTGGCGTGATCCAGAGAATCCACGGGCCCCATCACGAACTCGATGTCGCGCTGCGGATCGATGTTGTTCAGCGCCCGCCACGCCACCTCACTGTAGTTCTGGATGTCCACGTCTTCGTCGACCACCACGATCACCTTGGAGAACATGGCCTGCCCCAGACCCCAGATGGAGTGCATCACCTTGCGGGCCTGCCCCGGGTAGGATTTCCTGATCGAGACCAGCAGAAGGTTGTGGAAGACACCCTCCGCCGGCATCGCCATGTCCCGCACCTCGGGCAACTGCAGCCGCAGCAGGGGCAGGAACACCCGCTCAATCGCCTTGCCCATGAAGAAGTCTTCCATGGGCGGAGGCCCGACGATGGTGGTCGGATAGATGGGATCCTTGCGGTGCGTCATGCACTCGACATGGAACACGGGGTAGGGATCCTCCAGCGAATAGAAGCCCGTGTGATCACCGAACGGCCCCTCGGTCCGCGTCTCGCCGAGTTCGACGTAGCCTTCCAGCACAAACTCGGCGTTCGCCGGAACTTCCAGGTCGTTCGTCTCGCAGCGCACCATCTCCACAGGTTTATTTCGCAGGAAGCCCGCGATCATCATTTCGTCGAGATCCGGCGGCAGCGGGAGGATGGCCGAATACATGGTGGCCGGATCCGCTCCGATGGCCACCGACACCGGCATTCGCTTTGTCTTCCCCTCTTTCATCAGACGCCGGTAGTGCTCGGCGCCCTGCTTGTGGGTCTGCCAGTGCATGCCGGTGGTGCGCTCATCGTAGACCTGCATGCGGTACATCCCGCAGTTCCGCTTGCCGGTGTCGGGGTTCCGCGAGAACACCATCGGGAGGGTGATGAACGGTCCGCCGTCCTGCGGCCAGCAGTGCAGCACCGGCAGGTCCTTCAGTGAGAAGTTCTCCTTGCGAATGACCTCTTTGCAGGGCCCCCGGTCCACGATCTTCGGGAAGAAGTTCGCCATGTCCGCCAGCTTCGGCAGCATCTTGAGCTTGTTGATCAGGCCCTGCGGCATGCGCATCTCAAGCATTTCGGAGATGCGGCCCGCGATGTCATCCAGCGATTCGCACTCCAGCGCCAGGCGCATCCGCTTGTGGCTGGCGAACGCGTTGATGAGCACCGGAGCGGAGTACCCTTTGGGCTTCTCGAACAACAGGGCGGGGCCGCCTGTTTTGACGGCGCGGTCGGCAAACTCAGTGATCTCCAGGTAGGGATCCACCTCAAAAGGGATGCGTTTGAGCTCTCCCGCCTTTTCCAGGGTGCGAACGAAATCGCGCAAATCCGAGTAAGCCATGTGGGAATGAAACCTTCGTTCTACTATGATGAATCTTTTCGGTCCTCTGAGGCACTCTTATGTCATCTCGTATCGCATTCGTCACAGGAGCCAGCCGCGGCATCGGCCGCGCCTGTGCTTTGAGCCTGGCCGCGGCCGGGCACAAGGTCGTCCTGGCCGCTCGTGATGTTCAAAAGCTGGAAGCAGTCAAGGAGGAGATCGTGGCCGCCGGCGGATCCGCGTCGGTCGTCTCGCTCGACCTCGCGTCGGAAGACTCCATCAAGGCTGCGTTCGCGCAGGCCCAGCAGGAAGCCGGACCCATCACGATCCTCGTGAACAACGCGGGCATCACCAAGGATGGCCTGGCCATGCGCATGAAAAAGGTGGACTGGGATGCCGTCCTGCAGACCAATCTCACCGGCAGCTTCCTCTGCATCCAGGCCGTGATGCAGGGCATGCTGAAGGAGCGCTGGGGCCGTATCATCAACATCGCCTCCGTGGTGGGCGAATCCGGCAATGCGGGCCAGGCGAACTATGTGGCGTCGAAGGCAGGCCTGATCGGGTTGACGAAGTCGCTGGCGATGGAACTTGGCAGCCGCAACGTGACGGTGAATGCCGTTACCCCTGGCTTCATCGCCACCGACATGACGGCGGTCCTCAGTGACGAGGTGAAGCAGAAGCTGCTGGCCTCTATCCCGTTGAAGCGGCTGGGCTCGGCGGAAGACGTGGCCGCGGCAGTGAAGTTCCTGGCGAGCGAGGAAGCCAGCTACATTACGGGGTCGGTGCTGAAGGTCAACGGCGGCATGTATATGTAGGCTGGGGCTTGGCCGGTAAGCTAGTGAAATCCTGGGCCGCAGAGCGCCTGTCGCACCTTGCCTGTCGAGGCCGCGGCTCTGCTCCAGCCGCAATCCCTATTTCCCCCTGCGCTATAGTGTGAATTCCGGTCCATGCCGAACCTCAGTCAGTCATTACGCGAGATGGGTGTCGTTGGCGCCGGCGGCGCCGGCTTCCCCACCGAAGTCAAAGCCAAGTCCCAGGTCGAGTACATTCTCGCCAATGGAGCCGAGTGCGAACCTCTCCTCCATAAGGACTTCGAGCTCATGAAGCGCTACCCCGCCGAGATGGTCTCCGGCATGGCGCGCATGATCCAGGTCACCAGCGCCCGCGAAGGCCGCTTCTGCATCAAAGAAAAGAACAAGGAAGCCGTCGATGCCGTCACGCCGCACGCCAAAGCGGCGGGCATCGAGATGACCTATCTCGGCGACTTCTACCCGTCCGGTGACGAATACGAGATCGTCTACGCCGCCACCGGCCGCCTCATCCCCGCAGCGGGCATCCCGCTGAACGTCGGCTGCGTCGTCAACAACGTCGAGACTCTCTATAACGTCGAACTCGCCGCCCAGGGCAAGCCGGTTACGAAAAAGTTCGTCTCCATCAGCGGAGCCGTCAAACGCCCCTGCAGCTTCTGGGCACCCATCGGCTGCACCTTTGCCGACCTGCTTGCCATCGCCGGCGGACCCACCGTCCCCGACATCGGCATCTTCGTCAGCGGCATGATGATGGGCACCCTGACGTTCGACCTCACCGGCATCGTCACCAAGACCACCTGCGGCCTCATCGTGCTGCCGCGCGAACATTCGCTGGTCCAGCGCAAGAGCAAGCCCAAAGAGGTGATGGCCCATATCGGCAAGTCGGCCTGCGACCAGTGCAGCTACTGCACCGAGTTCTGCCCGCGCTACCTGCTCGGCTATGACGTTCAGCCGCACAAAGTCATGCGGACCCTCGGTTTCACCCTCTCCGGCAAGGAGAACTGGAGCCAGTGGGGCGAGCTCTGCTGCTCCTGCGGCCTGTGCACGCTCTACGCCTGCCCCGAAGACCTCTTCCCCAAGGAAGCCTGCGACGACGCCAAGGTGACGCTGCGCACCGCCGGCATGAAGTACGTCCAGCAGCACCCCGTCCGGGCGCACCCGATGAAGGAGTACCGCCGCGTTCCGCAGTCGATGCTCCGCCAGCGGTTGAACGTCGAGGCCTATGAAAGCCACACGCCGTTCGTCGCCGACGAACCCAAGCCCGCGCGGGTGCGCATCCTCACCAAGCAGCACGCCGGCAAGCCCGCGACGCCCGTCGTGGCGGAAGGCGACCGCATCGAAGCGGGCCGTCCCATCGCCCGCATGAACGAGAACGAACTCGGCGCCGACGTCCACGCCAGTATCTCCGGCCGCGTGGCCCGAGTCACCGCCGAAGCCATCGAAATCGAAGCCTGAGCCAAAGGAACAACCAAGTGGCCCGCAACTCCATCGGATTGATTGAACTCTCGAGCATCGCCGCCGGCTTCCTGGTCTGCGACTCGATGCTGAAGACAGCGGATGTCGAACTGGTGCTGGCGCGCACCATCTGTAGCGGCAAATACATGGTCCTGATCCGCGGCGACGTTGGAGCGATCCAGGCTGCGGTTGAAGCCGGCAAAACGGCGGGCGACTTCTCCATCATCGACACGTTTGTCATCGCCAATCTGCACGAAGACATCTTCCCGGCCATCAGCGGCACCACGAACGTAGGTCAGTTGGAGTCCCTGGGGATCGTCGAGTCGTTCTCCGTGACCAGCCTGATCGAAGCAGCTGATGCCATGGCCAAAGCGGCCAACGTCCGGCTGGTGGAGGTGCGCCTGGCGATGGCGCTGGGCGGCAAGGCCTTTGCGTCGTGTACGGGCAGCGTGTCGGCGGTCAGGACGGCGGTAGAAGCAGGAGCCCAGGTCATCGGCCGCAAGGGGTTACTGGTGAACAAGGTCGTCATCCCGCAACCGAGGCCGGAGTTGCTGCGGGAGATGATCTAGGGAGCGGCGGAGGCGCCTGGCGGATCGTTCGGATCAGGCTCCAACCACAATCAGTCGAACCGCAGGTGGCCGGGATGCACAAGGCTCTTCGAGGTGCAGAACCAACGCCTCCCGGAGGTTTGCGAGTACCTCGGTTTCGCTCTCCCCCTGGCTGGCGACGTCGATGTCCAGGCACTGGGAGACAAACCAGTTCCCTTCCCGCCAAACCGCCGCATGGAACGGTAGGTTCATTCCGCCATTCTTCCAAACGGAGCCGCCGCGCGGCAACGTCTTCCCCTCACGCAAGAACCACTTATGCCAATCTATGACTGTGTCCGGCCCCGACCGTAGCGTCCTTCCCCTGCCCCGCCTCAGCGTGCTTCTTGCCGCGCGAGCTCCCACAGGAGTCGTCTTCCGCCGCGGCCCTTCCCGCATCGTCCGAGTCATCCATTGGGATCGGACGAACGACGAGTTCACACATGGCGCGACCTTCAAAGGCAGGATCTACGCCGACCGCTCCGACCTCTCACCGGACGGCCGTCACTTGCTCTACTTCGCCATGGGCGGTGTAGCTTGGGCCATCGCGGGTGCAGGCAACACCTGGACAGCTATCTCCGAAACACCTTCCCTGACAGCCCTCTCTTTGTGGGGTCAAGGTGATACCTGGGGCGGCGGCGGCTTCTTCCTTTCGAACGACTCCTACTGGCTGGATGCAGACGGCAACACCGGCCTGATTCGCGACAATGCGCCGCTACGCCGCGAGACTTACTCCCCAAATCGCAAGTTTCTTTCAAGGCTGGAGCGAGATGGTTGGATCGATAGAAGGCCCACTGATCGGGGGTCTCTGTACGAAAAGCAACTCGCCCACGACTGGATTCTGCGAGCCACCGGCGAGCCTCGCCGCTACGAGATGGAGAAGCGCGGCCACTCGCCGCTGCCCTGCCCGAACTGGGAGTGGGCCGACTGGGACCGCCACCGCCTCGTCTGGGCCGAATCCGGCTGCCTGTGCGCAGCATCATTGGAACCGGAAGGACTTAGGCCGGCGCGCACGCTCATGGATTTCTCGACAATCGCCACGCCTCCGAGGCTCGATTAGTCAGGAAACAGGACGGTGATTGCGTTCCTTCCTGCCGTGGAATGAAGCATGCTCAGAATTGATGAAGCAGCCCTGGCTGCAGTCCAACCCGAACTCGCCGACGGAGAAGTCCTCTTCTGGGCGGGCAGGCCTAACCCCCGGATTCACCTGCACAAACAAGACGGATTCTTAATCCCATTCAGTCTGCTTTGGGGCGGTCTCACCAGTTCGTTCGCATGGTTAGCCGTTTCCGGTTGGCTTGGGCCGCAGCGTAACCCAGACACTCCGTTTGCTGCGGTCGCACTGACCTGCACCATGGCTTTAATCGGTCAATATCTCATTTGGGGCCGCTTCGTCTATGTAAAGAGGATGAAGCTCAGAACTCACTATGCGGTCACGAACCAGCGTGTCCTCGCCGTTCAGGGCTTCTCCCGGCGCCGCCTGGCTTCTGCTTACATCGACAAGATACACACGGTGGGACTGGAGGAAGGACCCGGGCAATCAGGCAGCCTGCGCTTCACCGACACCCCGCCCAGTTGGGGCATCTTCTCCCCCGACAATCATTGGCAGGGTTGGAACACCATGTCGATCGGGACCGTTCCGGTCTTCGTAGACATCGACGAACTGAAGCAGGTATACCGACTCGTTCTTCAACTACGAGCCCAATCATAGTCGCCATTGGCACGAGCTTAGTCTTCCCCGGCTCTGCCCCATTCACCTCGCCCTACAACTCAAACTCATACTCCTTGCAAATCTGCGACTTCAGCAGATCCTGCGTCGAAAAATACTCGCTCTCTTTCTGCAGCTCCGCCACCAGCGTCGACCGCGGCACCTCCGTATGCGACTGCACGCTCCCGTGCTTGCCCGGCTTCGTCGACACCACCGTCGTCAACCGGTCCGGAGCCGGCGTCTCGTGCTTGTGCTCAAACAACGCCCACAACGACTTCGGCGTCGCATTCAGGCTGCCGTGATGCCCCACCTTATAAACGTCCACCGACTTCAGCATCTCCTTCACCGGCTCCTGGCTCAGCGCAAACTGCCAGTTCTCGATCTGCGCATCCCCCGGAAACAGGAAGCTCTTCCCGCCCACCTGGAACAACAGGATCACGCTCGTGTTGTTCATCGCCGTATCCAATGACCGCACCAGTTCCATCAGCTGCTCGCCGCGAATCTTCTGCGCCCGCCCCACAAACCAACGCACATTGGCCGGAATCGCGTGCACCTCGTGGGCCTCCGCCGCGGGGAACAGCGGGACCTTCAAATCGACGGACTCGCCCGCCGCCGCCTGAAATTGCCAGAACGCCGCGAACTGCCAGAACTCATTCGCGTCCCGATCCTTCTCTTTCTTGATCGACTGCGTCTGCTTCAGATTCGGCGGACCCAGCACATGCACGGTCACACCCGGCAGCACCGGCTCCAACCCGGACTTCGAACCCGCGTTCACATACGCCGCCCGGCCCTTCTTCCCCATCTCCATCAGGTTGACCACCGCCGACTTGTTCGGCAGGTTGTTATCGCCCAGAAAACCCATCTGGCTCGCCATCTTCGTCGACAGCCCCAGATGCTCGTCTCTCGATGCCTCCGCAATCGCACCCGCCATGCGGTTCATGTTGTGCAGGCTGGCGATGAACGCCTTCGCATCCGGTTTGCCGCCAGTGAACGTCGTCGCCGTCGCCTCATCCGCTTTCGGCTGAGCCTCCGGATCCTCCGTCCAGGGCTGGATCACCAACCCTGGATTCATCCGGGCGATCACCCCGCCGGTATTGTCCCCTTCCGTCGAGAACCCGCTGATGTGGTCGCGATGACGGTGCGTCGCCACCACCGCATCCAGCCGCGCCACCCCATCGGCATCGGTGCACTGCGCCTCGATATCTTTCGCAATGGCCATCATGTAGTCGTCATCGGCGTTCTTCGGAGCCGCCGTGCTGCCATAGTCGATCAGGATCCGGCGCTTGAACTTCGGATACTCAAACGTCAGCAGGAAACAATCGCCGAAGCCTACGTTGTAGGCGCGCAGCGTCAACTTCACCGGACCCTTGCCCGCCGCGGGCTTCGCAGCGACCTTCTTCGCCGGCGTCTTCTTCGACGCGGCTTTCTTCGCGGTTACCTTCTTAGCAGCCGTCACTGCCGATTTCTTCACTTGGATCTTGGCCATCTTAGTCACACTCCTGCGGCTGCTCCACCTGCTCTTCATGCGCCGTCCAATCGGCCACCGCCGCGCCGCCGGCCTGGCCCCAACCCGACATCCGCTTGCGGTGCATCGAAGCGAAGCGCCTCATCTTCGACGCCCCCGGCTTGAAGAATCCGTACTGCCACAAGTACTTCATGCGCCTCGACTGCCGCTCGGCATTGAAGATCGAGTTGCCGACGTTATACTTCAGCCGTCCATACTGGTCGAAGATCATCGCGTTGCCGCCATACAGCGTCACCTGCAGGTCTTTCGGCATCCCTTCCGGCTTCTCGATCTTCAGCCGCTTCAGTTCACTGGCCCGGATCGTCAACTGCTGGATGTACTCCACCACCGTCTCGCGCAGCGTGAATCCGTCATCGCCCACACGCACGCACGGGCGTACCGACTGGACCCGCGTGTAAGCCTCCTCACTCAGCTTGAAAGCCCGCCGGTTCTCCCAGATGAACCGGAACACCTCGTCGTAGTCGCACTTCATCTCCTCGAAATGCGTGCGGTCATAGACGACCCGGTGGTCCTTGTCGCCCTGTGGCGGCGGATCCCAGGTACCCGGCTCCCGCTCGCCCTTCGACGTCGGCACAATCCCATAGGCGTTGAAGGACTTGTAAAGTTGTTCCCGGAACCGGTACTTGAGGTCCTTCGGATACATCTCCCAGTCGGAGGTCAGCAGGGCGCTGGCAAAGTCGCAGAACTCGAGGTCTGTCGGCGGGCAGTAATCGATCGCGCGCACGCAGATTGTTAGAAGGTGATCCGCTACCTCGGCGCCTTCTTCCACCGCCCGCTTCCGGTCCAGCGTCTTGTCGGGATGGATGTACGGCTGCATACGCGCCACCCACACCTCCAGGAAGACGTTGATGATCGCCGCCACCAGCACCTCTCCGCGCCGGTGCGGCTCTTCGAATTCGGGGTCGTGCAGGTAATCCTGGCCCGGCAGCAGCGTCACGGAACGCCGCAGCGCATTGCCGCGGATCCCCGACAACTCCTCGCCGAACTGCTCGGCCAGACCGGTCAGAATCGACTCCCGCAACGCCTTCAGCGTCACATTGCTGGCGTTCATCATCACCCGCCGCCCGGTCGGATCCAGCACTTTGGCGACCACATCCCGCATCGAGAACACACTCAGAATCGCCACAATATCGGCAAATCCCTCGTGGAATCCGGCCTGCTCCGGGGAAGATGGATCCGTGAACCGCTCCCGCAGGCCGTCCAACAGCGCGTGCGTCGTCTCATGCGCGATCACATCGTGCGCCAGGCATCCGAAGACGTAGCCCTTGGTCTTGACCTTCGGAAAATAGCCGAACATCAGGGCCTGGTCGTCCGGGGAGTAAAACGCATTCGCATCGGCGAAGGCGTGCGGAGCCACCTGGATCTGGTGACCCTGGAAGCTCCAGGCCACCCTGCGGCCCAATGCGAACTCAAACCGCGACAGCGTCCGCATCACAATCGCATAGACGTTCATCGCGTGGAAATCCGGACTCGCCAGCAGCTGCGCATCCGTCATCGTGGCGAACGGATCCGCGGGCAGATCGTCGGAGTGGTTGGGCGGCCGGGGCACTGTCTTGTAGAGGGTGTTGGTTGTGGAGTCGTAGTCGACGACCTGCACCCGGTAACCGCGAGGGCCCGGCTCCAACTCCTCATTCGGGATTTCGATTTGTGTCCGGACGATCTTCCCGCCCACCTGGATACTGGGATCCTGAGCGATGATCGTGATCTTGCGGCTGGGATAGTAAGGCACGGCGTCTCTCTGAGTGTGAAGAGTACACGCATCCCGTTTCAGAATCCATAGATTCTTTCAAAATTGACCTGACCCGCGCGCCAACCCGCCGCCCGGTCCGCCAGAAACACCCCCTGAAATGGAAACCGGCGCCCCACCCGGGAGGGGGAGGCGCCGGCTGCTTGCGGTGAGTTCGGTCTAAAAGTAGTACTTCAGGCCGAACTGGATGTTGCGCGGGTTCTGGATCTGGCCCGTGATCTGGCCGAAGTTGCTCGGCGAATTGATCGCGCGAGCGGGCGGTCCCCAGCTCACGTGGTTCAGAGCGTTGAACAGTTCCATGCGGAAGTCGAAGTACTGCCGCTCAGTCACGTTGAACTTCTTGCCAATGGAGGCATCCATATTGAAGAAGCTGGGCGCGCGCTCGGTGCCGACGCCAGCCGATCCGAACTGCCCGTTGGCGCCCTGCCCGTAAGCGCAGGTGCCGTCATTGATTCCGTCGCCACAGAAGGTGAAGCCGGTGCCGAAGAAGGTGTCAACGGTACGGTTACCCTGGATGACGAAATCCCGATAGCGCATCGCACGGATGTTGCCACGCACGGCCTGGTTGGTGTTATCACGCGCGGTGATCGTCACCGGGAAGCCTGAGTGCGCTGAGAAGAAGTAGTTCAGGTTCCAGCCGCCGACGATCAGATCGGCCAGCTTATTCATATTGGAACCCCACTTCTGCCCTTTGCCAATGGGCAGGTTATACAATCCGCCCAGGGTGAAGTTGTTCTTCGAGTCGAAGCAGGCCGGACCGCGATTGGCGAGCCGGTCATAGGCGTTCTGCCAGTACGCACCGTCAGAGTTGACGCTGCCACAGCCGTAGTACCCCAAGTTGTCCATCATGGTCTTGGAGAACGTATAGCTGCCCAGGAACTCGAAGCCCTGGCTGAGACGCTTACGAGTGCTCATCTGCAGGGCGTTGTAGCTGCTGCGCGCAGAGCCTTCCGTCAGCGCGATATTGCCGACGTTTGGCAGCGCGGCGGCCAACGGCCGGCGATCATTGATGGGCGCCCAGTTGGCATAATCGCCAACGCCCGCTTTCGGCTGATTGGCTTCGTGCGGCACTACAAGGTGGGTGCCCTTCTGGCCAACATACGCCGTCGTCAGCGACCAGGTATTGGAAACCTGATACTCCAGCGAGAAATTATACTGCTGGGTGAACTGGGGTTTCAGGTCCTGATCCCAGGCGCGGCCCTGATAGAACGGCGTCGAACCGGTGCGGGGCCCGCTGAGCACGCCGCTCGCCGCCACGTCCGTGAAGCCCACTGAGATATCGCCCGGTGTACGAGCATCGTAGGTCACGTTCGATTCGAGGAAGAATGGCGGGTTGAGCGGCAGGCGCAGGTTGGCGCCAGTGCCTTCCATGAAGCTGGTGAACGCATAGCCGGCGCGCATCACCATCTTGTTATGCAGCATGCCGGGCGTCCAGGCGAAGCCGAGACGAGGCTGGAACTGCTTGTAGTAGGGGCGATACAGGGCGCGGCTGTTGCCGTCCTTGCCGGCGTAGAGCAGCTTGCCGGTGTAGGTGTCGATGTTCACCTGGCGGTCAGCCACCTCGTAAATGGGCTGGGCGAATTCCCAGCGCAGTCCGAGGTTCAGCGTGAAGTCGGAGCGCAGCTTGTAGTCGTCCTGGAAGAACAGGGAGGATCTCCAACTGCGGTGGCCCCACTTGCCGGTGACACTGCCGCGGCCCTTGCTATTCAGAGCGTTGAGCAGGAAGTCTCCGTAGTTCACGCCGGAATACACGTTGGAATAGGTGAAGATGCCGAGCGCACCGTTGTTGCCGGCGTAATACCGGTTCTGCTGGTAGCGCACTGCAGATCCGCCCATCTTGATCAGGTGGCGGCCTTTGACCCAGGTGAGGTTGTCAAAGTATTGGTACTTGTTGTCCATCGTGGAGCCGATGCTGGCTCCGCTGCCAACACTGGTCAACCCGTCACCCAGGTTGACGCTGCTGAGGCCCGGAATCGGCTGGCCGCCGGCAATGCCGAAGTCGGCGTTGCCCTTGGCGAGTTTGCCGGACCAGTCGACCACGATATCGTCGATGCCGATACGGCTGAAGCCGACACGGAATTCATTGACGATCGTCGTCGTGAAGGTGCGGTTCCAGTTGATCACCGCCGTCTGCGTGGGACCAGTGGTGCCGCCCGGCAATTGTTCAATCAGCGGATTCAGGCTGCCATAGGTTTCATACCGGCCGATCGACCAGCGCCCACTGATGTTGTCTTTGTCACTGAGGCGGTAGTCGAGCTTCAAGTCGGCCTGGTGATTGTTCAGCAGGCTGGCAGTGCCGGCCTGATAGTTGTTCGTGATACCAAGCGCGCCTGAGCCCGCCTGGTTGGGCAGGGGGTAGTACAGGGCATCACTAAACAACTTCTTGGCCACCGGGTTGGTAATACGGGAAGCGGGGATCTGGTTGTTCGCGAAGGGCGTACGCTCAGCGAGAGTGGCGCCGGTAGTCGGATCCCGCACAATCTGGGGCGTCGACAACTTGAGCCAGTCGCTCAGGTCGCCGGTGCGCCAGGCCGCCTTCGCCACGCTAGCGGTTGAGGCGCCGCTGGAGCGCTGCATGGTGCCCTCATAATCCATGAAGAAGAATGCCTTGTCGCGCTTGATGGGGCCGCCAAACGTGCCGCCGAAGATGTTGCGCTTGAATGGCGCCCGCGGAGACAGGGACTTGTTGCGGAAGAAGCCGTTGGAATCGAGTTTGTCATTCCGAAGGAACTCAAACACATTCCCGTGGTATTGATTCGTTCCGCTCTTGATCGACATGTTCACGATAGCGCCGCCTACGTTGCCGAACTCGGCGCCGCCATTGCCGGTGATCACTTTGACTTCTTCGAGTGCGTCGACACTCGGCTGATAGCCGATACGGTTGTCGATAGAGTCGTTGACGTCGATGCCGTCGAGAAGGAAGTTATTGGTCTGTTCGCGGTTCCCGTTCACCTGCGGCCGGCTTCCGCTGCCCTGGAACCGGCCCGAAGTATTCATCGCATTCGGACTGGTACTGATCGCGCCGGGGATCAGAAGCGTGAGGCTGGCGAAGTTCCGCCCATTCAACGGTAGGGCAGTCAGTTTCGAGGCACTGAGCGAGTCGCCCGTGGCTGTCGATTCTGTCTGAAGGATGGGCGCGATGTCCTTCACCTCAACGGTCTGGGTGGTGTCGCCGACCTCCATCTTTACGTCCACGCGTGCAATCTGGTTCACTTCGAGCTTGAACGGCCCGAGCGTGGACTTTTTGAAGCCGGAAACCGAGATGGTAAGGCTATAGTCTCCGATTGGCAGGAACGGCAGGTTGTAGAAGCCTGACTCGTTCGTCTGGGTTTCGGACGAGATGTTCGTCCCCTGGTTGGTCGCCGTCACTTTTGCGTTCGGGATGATCGAACCGCTAGGATCCGTTACCGATCCAGTGATGGCGCCCGTGATGGTCTGCCCTTGAACGCCGATAGGCAGGGCAAGAAGTCCTAGGCAGAATGCCAAGGTAACTCTATTGCAGGTCATTATTTTACCCCTGTGTCACGAGACTTTAGCAGGCATCGAGACCTGAATCAAGGGTTAAGTGCATGAATAGACTAGGACTAGGGCAGGATTTAATATTCTTGGGAATTCGGCGCTATGAATCTTTCATGCACGAGATGAATTGATTCATCGCCTGTCACTCCCATTAGCCCTTCGCCAGCTCCGGCTTCGTCGCACGCCCGGCAACCAGGTCTTTCATCGTGTCCGCAGCCCCCCGGATTATCGGATCCCCATGCCCCACGCACAGTACCTCGGCATGCACCTGGTCACACAGTTTCCCGACCGATTCACGATTCTGCTTATTGTCCAGGGTGATTTGGGGCCATCCCAGCGCCACCTCCGGCCACGTCGTCACAATGTCGCCTGCAATCAGAGCCCGCTTCTCCGGCCAGTAAAACGTCAGGCTCCCCGGAGTATGCCCCGGAGCCCCCATCACCGTCAGCGGCCCGATGTGATCCCCATCCTTCAGGTTTTCGTCCACTTCACAGGGCGGCGGCACACCCAGCCCCAGTACGAACGCCACCTGCAAGTAATAGATCTTTAAAGGCTTCTGCGGCCAGAGGGTCGTAGTCGGAGGAACCTGCGCTTTCTTGCGCCCGGCCAGGATGTCCGCTTCCCAGTTGTGGGAGTAGACCCGCGCCCCGGTTGCCTTCTTCAGCGCGGCCAGTCCCCCGAAATGCGACTGATGGGCATGCGTTTGGACGATCGACTTTATGTCCGACGGCTTCTTCCCGATCTTGGCCAGTTCCTCCAACACCAGCTTGCCGGTCTTGTCCAGCAGGGTGTCGATGAGGATCAGCCCATTGCCGTCGTCCACCAGGTAGGAACGGACGTAGCCGCCACTGCTGTCGCCCAAGGCGTACAGGCCGGGTACTATCTGCATTGCATCCTCCAGAATCAGCGCAGGACGTGTCCTGACGTCAAAGTAAAGGTAGGCTAACAGAAACTATGGAAAGAGGATAGGGGGAAACGGCGATAAAACGATGGGTATCCGCTAGGGTTTGCGGGCAATCGCGAGCAGGTGCTGGCTGGCCCCCAGCAGCGTCTCTTCCCGCTCCACCCGCCGCAGCACCTCGAGCAGGAACGCCCGCCTCACCGGATCCCGCCACCGCTCTTCCAGGTCCGGTGCAATGTAAGCAGGCCCTTCGACCCCGAAGATCTGCGGCTCGACAAAGCCGCCTAGTTCGAGCTCCTTACGCAGTTCAGCCGGCAGATGATAGTGCGCCGAAGTGAAGTACGACGGGTCGCCCGTATCGTTCTCGTGCACACCGGAGTCGATTGTTTTCAACAGAATAGGCTGGAAGCGCGGGTCGTCGATGAATCCCCGGTTCAACCCGTCCAGAAAAGCCGTGAACCGGCCGATGGCTGCGGCTGCCAGAATGCCGCCGCGCTTCAGCACGCGCCGGGCTTCCAACAGCGCGGTCTGCCGGGCCGCCGGTTCCGCCAGGTGATACAGCGGCCCCATCAACAGGACGGCATCCGCCTGATTGCCGGACCAGGGCAGCCGCCGGGCATCCCCTTGCGTGACACTGGCGATGCCTGCCCGCTGCGACGCAATCTCAATGTGCCGCGGGATCGGGTCCAGCAGGTGCATCTCGTAGCCCTCAGCGGATAGCGCCTCTGAATAAGGACCTGTGGCCCCGCCAATGTCGAGAATCCGGGCCGGCGGCGGGGGCAGATGGCGAGCCAGAATATCCAACGTCCGCGTGAACTCAAACTGCCCAGCCGGCGTGCTCAGGCGGGCATCTTCATCGAAGAGGTCGTAGAATTCGAACACCGCCGGATCGAGCATACCCCCATTGTCCCATTGCCGCGATCGTTCGACTATCGGGCAACCCTCCCGCCGCCACATAAGAATTGCCCAACCCGGTGCAGTTTCTTACGGTTCTCCGCATACGAAATCTTTCGTGTTACGTCTAAGGCGCAATGGAGAAGATCCTCAAAGACGTTCGACATGCCCTCCGGATGCTCGCCCGAAGTCCCGGCTTCACAGCCGTGGCCGTAGCCGCCCTCGCCCTGGGCATCGGAGCCAACACCGCCATCTTCTCCGTGGTCAACGGAGTGCTGCTGCAGCCGCTTCCTTACAGCGAGGCCGACCGCCTGGTCCGCCTGGCCATGAAGTTTCCCACTGGCAACGGCAACTCCATTTCCATACCCAAATTTATGGCGTGGAAAGCGAACACCCCCGGCCTGCGGTACATCTGCGCCTACAACAGCACGGGCCCCGGACTGAACCTGACCGGCGGCAGCACGCCCGAACAGGTGAAAGGGATCCACGTCTCAGCCGACTACTTTCCCGTCTTCGACGCCACCCCGGCGCTGGGCCGGGTCTTCTCTGCTGAGGAAGACCGCCCTAACGGACCCATGCTGGCCGTTCTGAGCCACGGTCTCTGGCAGAGGCGCTTCGGCGGCGATCCGTCCGTCATCGGCCGCGTGCTCACGTTGAACGGCGAGGCCTATTCCGTCATTGGCGTGCTCCGCCCGTCTTTCCGGGCCTACCCGCCGGCTGAGATCTTCCTGCCGCTCCAGGCAGACCCGAACTCGACCAACCAGGGCCACTATCTCTCGGTGGCCGGCCGGCTCAAGCCGGGCGTTCAGATCGAAGCCCTTCAGTCCCAGATGGCCGCCGCGGCCGAGCGCTTCCGCGCCGCGTACCCCAAAGCCATCGGAAAGCAGGAATCGGCCACCGCTGTCCCGTTTGGTGAAGCCATGGTTGGCGATGTGAAGAAGCCGCTGCTCATCCTGCTTGGCGCGGTAGCTCTCGTGCTCCTCATCGCCTGCGCCAATGTGGCCAACCTGCTGCTGGCCCGCGCGACCCACCGCTCGCGGGAAGTCGCCATCCGCGTAGCCCTGGGCGCCGGCCGCTGGCGAGTCATTCAACAACTGCTCACCGAGAGCATCCTGCTGGCTCTGATGGGCGGCGCAGCCGGCTTCGTCCTGGGAGCCTGGGGCGTGCGCGGCCTCATCGCCCTCAGTCCGACTGGGCTGCCCAGAGCGGAAGAATTCGCGCAATCCGCTGTCCTTGACTGGCGCGTGCTCCTCTTCTCTCTCGCCGTCGCCATGGGCACCGGCATTCTCTTCGGACTGTTTCCTGCCTTACAGATTTCCCGCACCGACGTCCACGCCACTTTAAAGGAAGCATCGTCCCGGTCCGGCACCGGCCGCAGGCACTGGGCACGCAATGCACTGGTCGTTACGGAGATCGCCCTCGCCCTCGTGCTCCTGGTAGGCGCGGCGCTGCTGATCCGTACCTTCGCCGGACTCCGCCAGGTGCGCGCCGGCTTCAATCCCCAGAAGGTGCTGGCCTTTGAAACCTCCCTCTCGGGCGCGAAGTATAAACAGACGGAACGCGTGGACCAACTCACGAAGGAAGTGGTCCGCCGCCTCCACGGCGTGCCCGGGGTGACCGCCGCCGCGCTGGTGCCGTTCCTGCCGCTGGAAGGCGGCTTCGGCCTCGGCTTTACGGTCATCGGCCGTCCTCTCGAAGGCGGAGCCCAATCCACCGGCGGTGCCACCTGGATGTACGTCTCCGACGAGTATTTCAAGGCCTTGGAGATTCCCCTCGTCCAGGGCCGGTCATTCACTGAGAGGGATACGCGCGCTTCCTCTCCCGTGGTCGTCATCAATGAAGCCTTTGCGAAGCAGTACTGGAAAAAGGGCAGCCCGATGGGCGAACGCATCGACATCGGACGAGGCATGGGCCCGGACTTCGCCGAAGAACCCCGCGAGATCGTGGGGATTGTCGGGGACGTCAAGGAAGGCGGACTCGGCAACGATGCGCCGCCGGTAATGTACATCCCCTTGTCGCAACTGAAAGACAGCTTCATGGCGCTGAATAACTCCATCATCCCCGTGAGCTGGGTGGTGAAGACCACTGTGGATCCTTTGACGGTAAGCGCGGCCGTGCGGCAGCAGGTACTCGAAGCCGACAGCGGAGTGGCCGTAGCTCATGTCAGATCCATGACAGACGTGGTAGGCGAATCCACCGCGCGGGAGGACTTCAACATGACCCTGTTGACCCTCTTCGCCGGGATCGCCCTGCTCCTGGCAGCCATCGGCGTCTACGGCATGCTCTCTTACTCTGTACAGCAGCGGGCGCAGGAAATCGGAATCCGCATGGCGCTGGGCGCGCGCGGGGCGGACGTCCTGAAAATGATCGTCCGCCAGGGTATGCAACTGGCGCTGCTGGGCGTGGCCCTCGGCCTGGCTGGAGCCTTCGGCTTGTCCAAGCTTCTGGAATCGCTTCTCTATGGCGTGAAGCCGCAGGATCCCCTCACCTTCACGATGGTGGCGGCCGTGCTGCTGCTGGTTTCGCTGGTGGCGTGCTGGATTCCCGCTCAGCGCGCCATGAAGGTGGACCCGGTGATCGCACTCCGCTATGAATGAGCCCCCTGAGTCCTGCTACTGTGGAGAATTCGGGTACGGATTTCACTTCAAACCGAGGTAGCAGCGATGCAGGTAGTAGCAGGTGTGGACCTTGGCGGCACCGCCGTCAATTACACGCTGATTAACGCGGAAGAACAGTTTCTGATCGAAGGGTTGCAGGAGCATCCCGCGCGATCCAAAGAGGGCCCTGAGATCTGCTTGCAGCAGATTGTGGACGGGCTGAAGATCGCCGTCGAGAAATTGAGCCTGACGATGGACAACGTCGCTGTGGTGGGCCTGGACACGCCCGGCCCGGCGAGCGCGTCCGGCGTTCTCAGCGCGGAAGGCTCGACGAACTTCGTCCACGCCGACTGGGCCTCCTACGATATTCGCGAGAACCTGGCGAAGAAGCTCAGCAAGCCGGTTTCCTACCTGAACGACGGCAACGCGGGCGCGCTCTGGGGCCACTTCTCCCTGTTCGGCGGGAGCTCCGGATCCACCTCGATCTCCGCCATCGTCGGCACCGGACTTGGCGGCGGCGTCATCATCGAAGACAACGTGGTGAAGGGCCGCAAAGGCTTCGGCGGCGAATTGGGCCACGTGCTCATCCCGTATCAGAGCATCCGCGGCATTGAGGGCATCGTCCCGCAATGCAATTGCGGACGCGTCGGCGACCTCGAGTCGGTCTGCTCTCTCACCGCCATCGAAAAGACGTTCCTGCCTTACTTCTTCAAGAAGTATCCGGGCCACGATCTGGAGAAACTCGGCGATATCCACAAGGCGGCCAAAGCCGTCCGCGGACTGGCCGAAAAGGGCGACCCCATGTGCAAGGAGATCTTCCGCGTGCAGGCTCATGCCCTCGGCGTCTTCTTCGACGAGATGGTCAACACCTTCGATCCGGATGCCCTCATCGTGGGCGGCGGCGCCATCGAAACCTCGGTCGAGTTCCAGCAGTGGTTCATCTCCGAGATCCGCGCCGGCATGCCGGAACAGCGCGCCGAACAGGCCGACATCCCCATCCACATCATGCCCAACGGCGACACCGCCGGAGCCCGCGGCGCCGCCGTCGAGGCGCTCAAAATCGCCCGTCAGGGCGGCCTGATCTAGTCCCGCAAACGCAGAAACGGCGCGGCCGCGAACCTCATCGCAGCCGCGCCGTTTCTGTCTTCAAACCCGGACCGTCACTGTCAGGTCCCGCCCCGGATCGCTCCCGCCATTCGTCCCCACAGAGACGATATCCACCTGCAGTTCGTCCTCCTCCTTCAGGGGAGCCCGGCCCCAGCCGCTCACCCCATCCGAACTCCTGCTGCCCGCGGGCACCGTCAGTTCGCAGTAGAGTGAGCCGTTCACCTTCAATCGCGCCACCACCGGCTGCCCTGATGGAGCCACGCTCATACGTGCCCGAACATCCCGCACGGCCGTTTGCGCATCCACCACCAGAGGTGGAGCGATTGAGGTCATCACCGCCGGCACCCCGTCATACTGCAGCGTGTACTGCCCCCCCGACATCGTCCGCAATCCGCCTTCCAGCAGCATCGCGTACGACTGTCCGGTCGCCGGCCCGTCTCCTCGTGAATTCGTGAAGTACAACTCCGCCGCCGCGACACGCGCCTCCGGCAGAGCCAGCCGCTGCGAGTATCCAGCCGCAATCGCGCTCCCAAAGAAGCCCACAGGAAATGGCAGCACTGTCACATTCTTCAGCAGCGGGTACACCGTCTCCCCGGCCAGGTGAACCCCCACCGCCGATTCGAAGCAGCCCCTCTCGACCTCACACGACATCCGGTCCGCCGCCACCGTCAACACGCGCATCAGCTCACCACCCACCTGCAACAGGTCGCCCACCTCGCTGCCCAATCGGGCATTCAACGAAATGCTCGTGGCATCCACCGGTACCTCCACTGCCAGATTCAGCAATCCAGGGCTCGACAGCTCGTTCCAGTAGTGCAGCCGGAGTGTCCCGGCCTGAATCGAGCGAGTGTTCTCCAGGTTCTCGAAACTGATTCCGCTCACTTCGATCTCACCGCGTGCATCCGTGGCCAACCCGAACGTCGCCGCGCCCGGCACATCCTTGTCTCCGGATTCCGCCGAGCCCCCAATCTCAACCCTCGTGACAATCGCCTCGCGCAGGGCGCTCTCTACGCCTAGGGCATTCACAGCCACACCCGCTACCTGCACCCACTGCCCAGCCAGGTTCGGCACGAGAAAATCGATCGAATCCGTTTGCGTAATCCCAATCGGCTTCCACCCCGCTTCCACGATCGTGAAGAAACTGGTGCCGTCCGGGACCACCACCCAATCCTCGGTCACAGTCAGCGCTTCCTCGGTATGACTGGCGATCGTCCGCTCCTGCCCTGCCCCCTTTCCGCGAGTGATCCGCACGACACACCCGGCCCACAAATCTTCCTCCAATCCCAGGTCGTCATGCCCGATCATCCGGGCCCCGTACGACGTCGCCGCCACCTCCGGTCCCAGCTCAAAACGCCACTGGAACCGCGCATGGTCATAGTTGACATCGGGCGCCGCCACTGCCTGCGCCGCCAGCCCCGCATCCACAAACGACCCGTTCGCCGCCGCCTGTTCCGCGATCAGGCCCATTACGGAAGGACTCGTCCCCCGGTACACACGCATCCGGTCGCTGCCAGGGGCGAATCGCAGTCCCGTCAACTCCACCGAGTAGGTCGAGGGCCCTGCCGGAACTGTGGCCCGCACCACATACGACAACCCCGACTCGGCCCCGTACCCATCCACCGTGCTCACTGCGTAGTAATAGGTCGATCCCGAGGCGAGCGTCCCGCCACCGGCATGCAACGCGGGTGCCAATCCCACGACGGGCGCCGCCAGTCCCGCCAGCACAGGCCGCCGCGGCGGGCTGAACTTCACCGTCAACTCAACGAAGGCGCCCACTCCGTCTTCGCTCTCCGTGACGCCGAAGTCCTGCCCGCCATCCTCCCGCACCACGGCCCCGCCTAGCGGCCGCGGCGTCCCCAATCCTCCCTGTGGCTCATTACCCCGACCCTGCGCATCCTCCGGATCACCGCTCGCCAGGGCATACCATGCGTCGTCATGCCGCTGGGCCACAACCCGCACCCGCTCGAAGTTCAGGGCCGGCGTCAGGCGCAATACCCGGTACAAGGCCCGATCCAGCCCCTCCTTCCCATGCGACAACGCAATCAGATCGCCCGGCCGCAGCCCGATCGCCTGCACACTCGTTTCGAATTCCACATAGTGATTCCCCTGAATGTTCTTTTGGATCTGCAGCCTCAGTACGCGCGCCGCCTGGTCGAAGTGCGGCAGCCCCATCGCCCCAAACGCAGCCGCCACCTCACACCCAGACGCCGCTGCATCCTCGAAGTCCACCAGCGACAGGCTGTCCTGCTGATACTGATTGAACTCGTCCTGGAACTCCACACTCAGCCGGTTCGGACTCTCACTCTGCCCCTTACGAGTGATCCGGAATGTCGACCGCCCCCGCCCATCCCGCGCAATGCCCGAGAACCCGTTCAGCCCGTCACCAAACTCGTAAGCCGGCCAGCCCCCCGCCACAGGCGCAGCCGAGTTCGACACCTCGCTCTGGACCCCCTGCTGCCGTGCAATTGTCGTCTCCGGCGACACCCTCACCTGCCCGCCTTCATCCACTGTGATCATCAGGGCGGACGCCAGCCGCAACCCGCCGATCACGTCATTCAGACTCCTCCGCTGCGTCAGCAGCAGATTCGTCGCAAACCGCGGCGCCTGGACCTCCGTCCCTTCCGGAGTCCGCGCCGTCACCAATTCATCACAGTACGCCGCCGTCGCCGCAAAACTCTTCAGGTTCAGTTCGCCCTCAGTCCACCCGCTGCGCCGCAGCAGATCCAGCAGCACCCACGCAGGATTCTTCGTGAACACCACATCCAGCGCCGCCCCCTCAGCGTCGTAGCGCTGTAGCTTTAACCCGTTCACCAGCACATCCACCTTGGGCAGCGCCCCGGACTTCAGCAGCGAATTTGGCAAGACCACTTCGAGACACGCCATGCCCCCATGCGGATCGCCCAACGCCTGCCCTTGCGCATCCGTAAAGCTCAGATTGAACCCGCCATTCCGCTCGCCCAGGCTCAACACGTTGTACCAGCCCGTCCCCGTCATATCCTGGCCTGCCTGCCCCAGCGGCAGTTCCACCCCGTTCGCCACCACCTTCAGCACACCCTCCATCGGCCCCGACCCCACCAGCACCTCGGCATGTGTCAGATTCCCATCACTCCGCGAAAAGATCACCGGAGCCGCCATCCACCCCGTCCCATACAAAACCGGTACCGCATCGTTTGCCTTGGCCCGCCCGTCCGCCGCCTCGGCGACCTTCGTCTGCTCGCCATGCGGCCGCACCGCAATACTGGGAGGGATAAACGCAAACCCGCCGAATCGTGCGGTGGCGTTGCCCGCCGCGTCCTGAGCAAACATCCCCCGAGCCGCGCAATCCCCACGAGTCCGGTTGCACCTAGTGAAAGGCGCGCCATTCTCCAGATTCCCGACCCCACCCTCCACACCAGCCGAATACCCGCAATGGAAGAACGGCGAGTACCCATCATTACCCGCCGCTTCCATCCGCTCCTCTTCACTGGAGGGAAACCGCCAGGGGCAGCGCGCCTGAATCCGCAGCGCCGGCACCGCCAGCCGTTGCAGGCTCAACCGGTTGGTGAAGCTCAGCCGCGCCGTCGTCTCCGTCAGCTCATCAACTGGATTCGCACTGCCCAGGAACACGCCAGTCAACTCCGACACCGGCTCGCCCCTCTCGATGTCGAAGAACCCGAATCTCACCTTCAATCGAGCGCCCTTCCACCCAACGCTCCGGTCGATCTGCGACACCACGCCATCCACATTCGACAGCTCCAGCCAGAACCTCGACCCCGCATCGATCGCGTCATCGCCCGCCAGCCGCAAGTCGAATCCTCCGTGCCGCAGCAGCCGCGCAGCATACTCCTCGCCATCCACGGTCACCCGGTGCGTCGACCATCGCTCCACGCGCCCGTCGGCCAGCGTGCAATCGAACACCAGCAGCGGAGTGTCCAGCACCTCCTGCCTCTTCCTGCTATGAATCGTCCCCATGGTTCACTCCGCCACCTTGCTTTTCAAAATTACGAGCACCGCATTCCGGTTCGGACCCGTCGCCGATACCTCCAAACCATCCGTCGCGAATCTTGTTTGCGGATATACGCCGCCTCGTCCGTACGTTGGCTTGTAGGGCGACGGCGCGGCCTGCGCTTCCACCTGCAGACCGCGCACCATCGCCTGGCCCCCGCCGTCCACGTCCAACCGCGCGGCGGTCCCTTCGCCAAGCCCGAATCCACTCACCCAAACCCGTTGCCAGCCGCTCGCCGCACCAAAGTGCCGCGACACTCCACCCAGCGACAACGTGACACCCGAGCCCTGCACTTCCGCGCTGAGGCAGCAGGGGGCGCCCACCGGCATCGCCACATCCTGCTGCACTCCTTGCGCCGCCAGGCTCCCGTTCGACAAGCCGAACTCGCCCGGTGCCGTGACGCTCACATTCAGCAGCGCGTCCCTGCTCCACGCCCCAGTGGTCAGGTCCTCGCTCGCCGCCAGCAGATTCGCCAGCGGATCCACGAATGTGAACGTCATCAACCCGCCCCGAGCCGCCGCATACAGCGCTTCAATCGCACCCGCTTCGCTGTCCGACAACTCGGCATATTCCAATCTCCAGGTCACCTCCGCCGGACCGTCCGCCAGCCTCCGCGACACATACCCGCCCGGCGTCACGGTCTCCAACCTCTGCCTGCGCGCCGTCCGCACAATCGGATACTGCGCCACCGCGCCCGCCGTCAAAAAGGGATAGACCAACATCTCAACCCACCTCCTCGGCCACGACCAGCGCGACCCCGCATTCCATCCGCGACACCGCCCGCACCGCCACTTCCTCGCCTTCCAGCACGCACCTCTCGGCCACCGCCCCATCCCATGGATCCGCAAACCGGAACGGCTCCAGCGTGTTCAGGTACTGCTCCGCGAACGCCGCCACCCGCATCGCCTCCCCTTCATCCAACTGCTCCATCCGCACCACCCACCGGCGCCGCATCCGCCGGGACGCAAACCGCTGCTCGCCCCCATCCAGGAACTCCACCACGGTCGTCCCCGTCCGGATCCCCCGTCCCAGCGGATACTGCGCCACCGCCCCCGTCTTCAACCTTGGAAACTCCGGCATCGTCTTTCTCCTAGAACTCCTGCATCACTCCGCTCAACCCGTGCGACTCCAGCAGCGCCCGCTTGACCGCCTGTGCAATCTCCGGAGCCCGGTCCACAAACGACCGGCTGTCCAACGCCTCCACCTGCACCACCACGTTCGTCCCCAGGCTCCGCACCTGCCCGTCTTCCCCCCGGTCCAGAGGCATCATCAAACCTCCGCCGCTTTCCGAGAACGCGACGTCGTACTTCTGTTTCGCCGGCATACTGAAAGGAGCCAGCGGAACCGGCGTCTCTTCCGAAGCCCCGCCGAACAGGCTCATCAGCCCGCCCACCAGCGGATTCACCCACGACACCCAACTCGCCGCTCCACTGCCGTTGCTGCTCTTCGACAGCACCGGAGCCACGCTGTTCGAAACCATCGACGCCACCAGCGAGGAGGAGACCGGGGACGCGCCGGTCGCCATCGTCTCCTCCATCTGCCGCAACAATGGCGTCACATCGGAATCCCTCGACACCGGCACCGCCACCTCCTCCACCACCCGCCGCAAAACCTCCACCCAGTCATTTCCTGTGTTGTTGCTCATCTCGTGCCTTCTCCCATTCCCGGTCCAGCAGGATCATGGCTTCCACGTCCCGCGCCCACACCACCGCTTCCTTCCGCGCCTGCCACACCGGATACAGCTCGAGCCAGGCCAGGCTCTCCGCCGCAATCTCCGGTTTCGGGCACGCAAACCGCACCACGTCTCCGTGCGCCCACACAATCTTCGACCCCGGCTCGTACCCCATCCAGGCGCACCGCCGCCGCTGCTCCAAACCCTGCCGCCTGCACTCCCCGCACCTCCACCCGGCCGCATTCGCAAGATGGAAATGGAAGGCGAGGATCAGTTTTTTCTTTCTTCTCCGCTCACGTGGCATTGCTTCCGCACGCACGCCGCGATCTCCCGGCACAGCGCCTCCGGACCCCGTTCCACAACGGTCTCCACCGTCGCCGCCGCCCCGTCAATCTCGAGCCCCGTCACCTCCTGCAACCCCCACTCGATGTACACGCGATCAATCCGCGCTTCCATTTCCGTTGCGGCCAACCGGTCCGTCAGCCCCTGGCCCGCGGACTGAAACTCCAGTTCGCTCATCAACCCGCGCATCCGCCGGCTGATCTCTGCCCGCCGCGCCAGCGAGATCTTCGCCACCGCAAAGCGGACGCCCGGCACTAACCGGGAGTCCACCCATTCGCTGCTCGCCCACTCCACCTGCTCAACCGAATGCGACATAGATCTCGTCCTCTCCGCTCCCCATCGCCTGGGAGCCCTTCAAGCGCCACCGCAGCCGCGAGTCTTCGCTATCGAACTCCGGCACCGCCGGCACGAAGCTCGGCAGGAACACTCCACACAGTGCTCCTGCCTGCTCACCCAGTTGCAGCATGAGCGGGAGAGGAGTCCGCTGCCGGGCCGCCTGGTAAATCTCTTCGAACATTGGCTTGTCCTGCCCGTACATTTCGAGATCGATAGTCACCTCCCGTTGCCCCGGAACCAGGCACCGCGGCATCAGCGAGCCGAAATCGCGCGTCCGGAACTCCAGGTTGTTCTTCACCACCACACGCGCGTCGCTCAACGTAAACAACCGGCTCGGACCCGTCCCAATCCACACCTGGCCCAGATGGCCCGGCACCGGCATCTCGCTCAGCGTTTGCAGCGCCGGTTCCGCCGGAAACTGCGTCAAGCCGCCTTCGCCGCTCACGAAGCTGGCGCTGTCGATCAAATCCGCGGCTTCACCCGAAAACCGGATTTCATGGAAATCCCCGTTCACCCGGATCTCCATCTCATCCACCGCTGCACCACGCAGAATCCTCTGCACCGCCGTGCCCGGAGTCCAATAGTCGTGGACACTCACGGAAGGCAGATCCACGCCCGGCGCGTACACCATCGCGCCGCACGCCACCAAGCCCTCGGAGGGCAAGTCAGTGAAAGGAGCATTCACCACCACGCTCTGCGCATCCACCACTCCGCACACAAACCGCACCTCGCTTCCGACGACCACCGCCGACCCCGCACCCAGCGAGTGGGCCTGCGCAAACGTCACCGTCGTTCCGACAATGGAACTCACGCCCAAGTCCATCGACGCCACCGGAGCCGCGCCCAGCGCCGCCTGCATCAGCGCTCCATACCGGGGTGCCGCGCTACCCGGCCCGCGCCCGTACACATAGGTCCGCAGGTCGAACGACGTCCGCCGCCGCAAACCACCCTGGATCCCCTGAAATGTGCGGGACCCCGTCTTGTCCTTTCGACGCGGGACCTCTGTCTCCTGCCGGACGGCCAGGCTCATCGCCGTGAACCGCTCAGCCGCCGAAACGCCCGCCACCGCGCCAAAGCCACTCTCCAGCACCGCATACAGGCGGTTGTTATTCGAACTGATATAACAAGCCATCTCTTCATCGCCCTTTCAAATTCAAAACAAACCACCAAGCACCCAAACAAACCACAACCGTAAGGGAGTGGTCCCCACCCGCTGCGAACCGCGACTGGAAAGGAGCGGGCCACGGCCACCCAAGCATCTTCACCACCGCAGGCCCCGCGCCCCATCCGCACCAATCGCCCCACCCTGCCCCAGTCCCGGAGCGCCAGCGACGGGCTACCGGCCCGGCCGCACCAAGTTGTTGCCAACCGCACTGCGAACCGCGCACGTCAGTAAGCGGGCGCCTGTCTCCCCAGCGTCTCCAACGGATCCGGCCGACAAAGCAGAGGAAGCCCAACCCACCCCGAGCCCCGGAGCGCCAGCGACGGGCTAGCCAGGACATCCTCGATGGAGCGGGCCCCGAAACCAAAGGAGAACCCTTCAAGCCCGGCCCGCACAGTAAGGCAGACCCCCAGGTCTGCGGTCGACCCCCAGGTCGACCACCCGGATCCGCATCGCCCTTCCTCCCGCAATCCCGGAGCGTCCGCCCCGAACTCCCCGTCCTACCGGTTCACCCCCAACCAACACACAACCCGCCCCACCTGCAGAAAACTCAACCCACCCTTCTTCACGGCATCGAACTCCACTTCATACCCAGGCTCCAGAAACACGCCCTCCCCCAGACATCCGGCATTCCGCTCCAACACATCCCGTACGGCGTCCACATAGAAGTGCAACTTCTCCACCAGCCCCTCCAACCGGTCCGCAGACACCCGCACCTCCGTCACCAACCGCATCCTTCCCGAGAACACCCGGAACTTCTCGTCCCGCTTGTTCTCGATCTGATCGCAAAACGTCTGGATCACCGGATACCGCATCGGCCCCGCCTTCTCCTGCAACTCCGCCGGAGCCCGCGTCACCCCGACCACCACACCCTCCACCACCTCAGGGCCCAGCCCGTAGTAGCCCTGCAGAGCGGCCATACTCGGCCCCAGCCCCCACTCGCCCGCCAGCAACCCTCGCAGTCGCGACACCACCTCCATCGTGGGAAACGTCATGGTCAGCCCCTCCTCAGCAGTCCGCTGCGGACCACCCGGAAATCCGTCGGCTGCCCGTTGCCAGGCGCCCGCCCGTCCACCAACCCGGCCGCGGGCAGCATCCACACCTCGCCCACCGGCAGCGGCTCAGCGTTCTGCAGGCCCAGCCCTGCCTCTTCCGTGCCCGCATACAAGTTCCAGTGCGTGGCATTCTCTTCCTGAGCCATCACCGATACCTGCAGCGAATGCGGCACCGGAGAGCTGACCGTCACCGCCGCGCTCGGTGCGCTCTCGCGTCCTTCCGAATCCAGGAAGGTCGCCTTCAGCCAATAGGTCGCCGCGCCCGCCACCCCTTCCACCACCTGCGCCGACACTAGCGAAGGCCGCCTCACCGGACGTGCCACCAACTGCACCCCGGATGAGAAGTACCGGTGTTTCTGCTCCTCGGCCAGCGATTCGTAGTGCCGCCACTTCTGCCCGTACCGGTCGTTCAACTGGCTGAAGTAGGCATCGCGGTAGACGGCTTCCAGGGTCTTCAGAATGTGCCAGCGCTTCAGACTCACGCTGGCCACCACCTGCTCCAGGCGGCCCTGCTCCTCCCAATCCAGAAACGTATCCACCTCCTCCTGAATCTCGCCGGCCGCCAGATCCAACTTGGCGCGCAGATCAAGGCCCTCGCCGCTGGCCACATCGAAAACACCCGAATCCTGCGCCTTCAAATCTTCCAGGCGCGTCAGTTCACCGTCTACCAGCAATGCCATGACACTTACTCCTTCCCCGTCTCCGTTTCGTTGCGCAGCAGGCCCATCGGATCCGAGATCACCTGCACCTGGATCCGGCTGATCGCCTCCTGCTTCTCGTGCGCCAGCCGCCGGGCCGCGAGGTCCGCCTGAAACTTGGCCACCTCGTCCTCGTCCGCCCGGCGCGCCTTGCCCTCGACAATCAACTGGCAGCCCACCCGCCGCGAGACCTGCGTCAGAACGCCGGCCTTCCCGCCATCCTGGGTTGCCAGGCTGACCACATAAAACTCACGGTCCTGGAATTTCTTCTCCAGTTCCTTCACTTTTCTGAAATAGCCCTTCAAATCCATATCCATTCCTTTCAAACTCGAATCAGAATGCTGATCCAGCAAATCCATCCACCCGGAGCAACCCAGGCAACGAGCCACCACCGCAAGCCACCGGTCCCCACGAACCAATCGAGCCCACCCGTCCTGCGAACCGCGACTGGAAAGGAGCGGGCTCCGGATCCGCTCGTCCCCGAGCCTCCTCGTCAGCCCAACCCCCACCAGTCCCGGAGCGCCAGCGACGGGCTAACCCGTCCGCCGCAGCGGGAGTGTCCCCCATGAACCAATCGAGCCCCCCACTGCGAACCCGCGACTGGAAAGCAGTCCCCAAAGGCCCGTACCCCGCGAAACCGAAGGAAGCCCCTCGACAGCGGACCGCACAGTAAAGCAGACCCCCTGGTCTGCGGTCGACCCCCTGGTCGACCACGAGGTTCCGCACCATCGCCATCACGCCTGACTTTCAAAGGGAGCGGGCCCCGAATCCGCTCGTCACCCAAGCCTCCTCGTCAGCCCACCCCCACCAGTCCCGGAGAGCCAGCGACGGGCTAACCCGTCCCGCCCCAGCCCCCCTCTAGCTCCTCACCTGCACGCCGTGCGCGTTCCGCAGAACACCCACCCCGTACAGCATGTCCACCGTGAACTGCTGCGCCAGTGTATTCGGCTGGTAGCTCATCGTGATGCGCATGCCCAGATTGCCCAGCTCGGCGTACTCCGCAATCGCCCCCGTCCCCGGCAGCGGCTTCGGCAGCCGGCGAATCGCCAGGCCCAGCGCATTCTTCGCGAACGCGATGTTATTGGTCGTCGTCGGCCCCGTCCCCGTCTTCTTCACGAACTGCGAACGGAACACATAGAAGTCCTTGATCCGCCCGATGCTGCCGTCGATCAGGGCGCGCAGCCCGGCGTCTCCGGCCGTCGCATACTCGCTGAACCGCGAGATCTGCCGCAGTTGCGAATACGCGTTCCCGTCCACCACCAGGTACTTCTGCTCGCTCGCCGGAACCTTGGCATTGAACAAGGCCGTCTCCGCCGAATCCACCACCGACTCGAGCAGCGCCGTCCCACCCGTCCCCAGCGGAGTGTTCGCCGTGAACTGGCTGTACAGGTTCAGCAGGTCGCTCTCCACCTTCTCCGCCAGAGCGATCATCGCCGGCTGCATGTACAACCGCAGCAGGTCCGGCACCGCAATCACCTTCGTGACATCCGGAATCTGGAACGTCGCCTCGGCGTGCGTGTTCAGCACGATCTGCGCATTCGCCACATCCGGATTCTGGCTCTGCACCGAGCCGCCCTCGGCGATGTTGTTCGCCACCATCGTCGGCGGAATCGGCACGTTCACCGTGTCGCCGGCCTGCGCCAGCGTCGGCTCGAAGTCCCGGTTCACCAGGTTGCCCATCACCAGTTGACCCGACAGGGCCGGCAGGGCGTCCACCGCCACAAGCTTCACAATCGCATTCGCCAGATTGGCTGAAGTAATAGCTGACATTTTCTAGTTCCTCTTTCTTTTTTCTTCTGACCCGCGCCGCGTCTCTACAGACCGCCGCGCTACTCGCCCCGCAGGCTCTGGATGGCCACCTGCGAGATCTGCTCACGCACGCGCTGCAGCTCGTCCGCGCTCATGCCCGGATGAATCCGCTCCAGCTCCACGCCGTAGCTCCCACCGCCCGCTCTCTGCGGGCTCAACGCACCCGAGCCGCCGGCAATCCGCGCCGGCAGAAATTCGGGGTTCTCCTGCACGAACGACGTCAGGTGCTCACGCAGTCCGCGCTCGCCCTCCGCCGTCTTCGCCACCAGCGCGCCTTCCGCCGTGCGGACAATCTCGTCCTTCACGATCTTGAAAGCCAGGTCGACCTTGGCCACGCCCAGCCGCTGCAGCTCCGCGCGAATCTGCGAGCCCCGGTCCGTCTCCTCCGCCATCTGGCGGCTGCGCTTGTTCTCTTCCACCAGTTCGTTCACGCGCCGCTCCAGCGACTCCCGCCGCCGGCGCTCTTCCACGAGTTCGTTCTTGTAGGCCGGCTCCGTCTGGCGCCGCTCCACCGTCACGTACTCCTGAATCACCGAACGCACCACGTTCTTCCAGTCCTCGCCCTGTGTCTGCGGAGACACCTCGGGCGTCTGGTCTTGCGACTTCTGCTCCATTGCTGTCCTTCCTTGTCTGCTCGCGCGCTTAGGCGGTCGCCTGCGCGTCGATCTCCTGCGCGATGCGGTCTTTCACCTGTTGGCTCGCATCGCAGAGATACTTCATCGCCAGCTTCTTCTGGATCTGCGTCTCGAGGGTCTTCGAAGGAATCCCCAGCGACAACAGCCGCTGCGCATCTTCCAGTTCGCTGCTGAACTCACCGATGTCGAATTCATCCAGACCCGACACCCCGATCTCGATCTCGTCCTGACGGGCCTCGGCCAGCGTTCGCAACAGCTTCTTCAGCGTGTCCTTCACCTTGTCGCCGAAGCCGCGCAGAACCTCCTGCGTCACCAGGTAGTCCCTCTGCTTGCTCAGGCCCGTCAAAGCCGAGTTCTTCGAGAGCGCGCCGCCCGCCTGGCCCATCAGGTAGCAGATCCGGTAGATCTCCTCCTTCAGCCGGTCGGTATTCTGCAGCGCGATCTCAAATACATGCCCCTCCGGCTCGGTCCAACCAAACCGGTCGTCCTTGCCAAGCTGCACGTAATAGCTCTCCCCCATCGTCTGCTTGAACTCTTTCTCCGAATAGATCACCGGCATGGAGAACAAGCCCATCGTCAGCGCCCACGCCAGAGCGTTCGACTTGTTGAAGTGCTCCAGCTGCAGCGACGATGCTTTGTTCATCAGCCACATGCCATCGCCCAGCGAGAACTCGAATACCGGCACCTTGCCCAGGCCGGCCAGCCCGTGCAGCCCTTCGTCCACCTGGACGATCGCCGCCTTGGCGCCGTCCCGGTCGTCCTGCCGGAAGATCGTGAACCGCTCCCGGTCATACCGCACCCACTGCCGCTCAATGTGCCCCGCATCGTCAGCGCCGCCCACCAGCCGCTCCCCGCGCAGCACCACCCACTCGTACTCGCCGCTCTCGTCCTTCTGCCAGTGAATTGCGCTCTGCGCCGGATACTGGCTGAAGTAGCCGCGCGACAACCCCAACGCGTCCTCCTCTGCCTTGGAGCCCGCCTGCACCCCCAGCCTGGGGAAGTCCAGCACGATATAGCTCCGTCCCATCACCAGCGCTTCAATCACCTGCTTCCGGAAGAAGTCGCTCAACGTCGACCCCTGCCGGTCACAGTCCTCCGCCAGTTCGTTGAAGAACTGCCGCGCCCCTCCGTCGCGCCCCTCCAGCGTCACCAGAGGCTCGCGCCGGAACAGCGTCGCCGCATACCAGTCGATGATCGAGCCGATGTAGTTCTCATAGAATGCGCGGCTCACTCTCTCCTGGTAAACCTCCGGCGGCTCCTTCTGCCTCGGAATCAGATAGCGGTCCGCGTTCGCCGTAAACTGCTCGCCGCCCACGTACAGGTCGCGATACCGCGGCCACACTCTCTTCCACGCCGTGTATTCGGGATGTTCCCGGTTAATGTCGAACACTGCCTTTCTCCCTTACCAAAACAGCCGTCTGCTTCTTTCACCCACGCTCCGCTCGGGCTGGCTCTCCTGCCAAAGCAGGTAACCCACCGCATCGCTCAGGTGCGTCCGCTTCAGGTCGCGGGCCTTGTCGATCTCACCCGTTCCCTCCAGCCACCGCACCCGCTCGAAATCGAGCATCAGTTCCCTGCACCGCGCATCCACCATCAGCCCCGTCTCTCCGCCGGCCGATCGCAGCTTCGCGTTCACCAGGCCCACCCGGTCCCGCACCGGCGGATTCCTCTTCGGAATTCGAAACACCGGTGCGGGACCCCCGTATTCCTCAAAGAACCCCTGCAGAATCTCCCGGTCCGTCGTCCCCGCTGTCTGCAGGTGCGACGCACAGGCGTCCGCAAAGATCTCCAGCCCCGCCGGCCACTCCGGATACCGCCGGACAAACTCCAGGCACGCATCCCGCGTACTGGCCCGCGACAACACGATCTCGTCCAGCACCACCAGCCGGTCCTCCTGCTGCTGCGCGACCACCGAACTCATCGGATTCACGTTAAAGTCCAGCGCCCACAGCAGCGGCAGTTCCGGATCCCTCTCCGTCGGCCCCACGTTCACCTTGCGGTCGAACGCCGGATACACCAGGCCGTCCTTCGGGCTCACATACTGCCCCAGGACCTCCTGCGCGAAGAAGGCTTCGTCATAGCTGCTCTTCAGCCGGTCGTAAAAATCCGGCACCCGCGTCAGCAGGTGCCGGTTCTCCATCGGCTGCGCCTGCACACACTCATACCCGTCCACCGGGTTCTGAATGAATCGCTCGTACACCCAATCGAACCCCTTCGGGGTCCACACCGCGAATCCGCACAGCCTCGTCGCCAGCGGATCCCGCAATCGCCCTTCCAGCCGGATCCAAGCCTGCTCGGGCGAGTAGGTCAACTCGTCCACCCCGAACCAGGCAAGATTCGTCCCCCGCAGCCGCTCGAAATCATCGAGCGGGCGGAAGATGATCTTCGAACCCGTGTCCTTCAGCGTCAGCTGGTTCTCCGCCTTGTTGAATTCGAACGGCAACCCGTTGTCCCTCAAGACTTCGAACAGCGACGTTTGCGTCGCGTCCCGCAGCATCGGGTACGTCGGAGCTCCAATCAGCCCCGCCCGCCCCGCGTTCAGATACGCCAGTTTGATCGCTTCATTGCAAAGCGCCTGGCTCTTTCCAGACCCAATCGGGCCTGAAAATCCTTTAAATCGCACCGCCGAGTCGTGAAAACGCAACTGCGACGGCAGAGGCTCATACTGGATTTCGCGGCGGATCTTCATTTGTCCTTCCGCTCCACCCACTCCACCTTCACGGAGCTCGGCTTCTCCGGCTCCACACTCTCCCTGAGCTGGATCAGCTTAAACGCATCGTTCACTGAGAACGACACGCTCTCGTCTTCCACCTGTTCGGCAAACTGGACCAGCATCCGGTCCACCAGTTGCCGCATCTGCTTCGCCCGGAACCTGCGCTTCCGTGGCGTCTTTGGCGTTGCTTCCGCCGGCTTCTCCGCGGCAGGGGCCGCAGCCTCCGCCACCGGTTCGCCCGCCTTGAGGAAGCGTCCGTTCTTTGCCCGCCCAACCGTTCTCTGTTCCATCAGCCTTTCTCCGTACGAGTTGCCCTCGACGCACAAAAGGCTACAGGAGCCGAAAAAGCGGTTTTTAAAAAAATATTGCTAAGTGATTGAAAACAGGCGTACGAATTTTTTTGAAGTCCTGAACCGATTTTTGAGAAGCCTCAAAAAAGGCCGACTTCTGCTGTTTCTTCGCCTGCCGCGAGGCTCGAATTACCCGAAGTGGTACGTCGCGTCGGCCAGCTTCAGACCCCGAACTTCGATGTTCTTCAGGTCGGCTGACCCCAAGCCCAGCCCTTCGGCCAGCAGCAGCATGTTGTCACAGGTCTTGAACGGACCCGTGCCCTTCGGCGAACGCGGATCGTACCCCATCGCCGTCGTCGCCACCGTGTCCGTCGTCACGGCATTGGTCCCGAGAATCAGCAGACCCGGGTTTACGATCTTCAGCCCGCGAATCCACGGGCCTTCCCCGCCCGTCACCGTCTCGATCCCGTCAATGAACGCAATGTCGATGGGCCGCGCCGCATTCAGCTCCGCCACAATCCTGGGCATGCGGTGCCCCGGAACCCGGCTCGACTTCGGATCCAGTTCGCCGGCCGCCGCGGTCGCCGGCTGGCGCTTGCCCTCGTGACACACACTCACCCGCCCGTTGCCCGGCTTCTCGTTGGGCTCGTCCTTGCCCGCGTCGTCGCCATAGATCGACGCCGGAGTGATGCCGAACATGTTCTTCATGGCCAGGGTCACGCCGCACGTCTCGTGGTTCTTCAACTTGGCCATCGAGACCATGACGTCGGTCTCCTCATAGGCCATGTTCAGGTCGTAGCTGGGGAAGATCAGCCCTCCGCCCGGCACCTTGAACCGCGCGTACTTCTTAGCCGACCCCAGGGCATTGGTGTTCTCGAAAACGACATTCTGAGCCGCCGCTTTCAACGTCCGCACATTCCAGCCCGACTCCAGCAGGTACTCTTCCAGCGGCCCCGATGAGGCCCAGGCGCTCTCCACAAACCGGATCCGTTTGGCCCCGGCCCGGCCCAGCAGATGCGCCATGGCGCCGGCGGTCTTGGGGTGGGTGTAATGCGTGACGCCCAACGGGCGGCCCTGGAACCGCAGGCCCGGGCTCCCGGTCAGGTTCAGCTTGATGGTGACGGTCTTGCCCTTGACCAGCCGTTCCAGTCCGCCGATCTGGTCGAACATCGTCCCCATGGTGGAGACCAGGTCTTCGTCGTAACTACGGCAGCGCGCCAGCGCGACCGGAGCGGTAGGAGGGGCGGCCTGCAAAGTGCCTGCGGCGGCCGTGCCCAGAACGGCGAGCAGTTCACGTCGGGTCATTGACCCTATTGTAGAGCTTTGCCGTTCACCTGGACATTGGTCATCTTCAGGCCCTCGACATGCTCCAGCGTGTCCGGCTGGGCCGCACTCTCGAAGACGGAATCCTTCACCGTCAGGTCTTTGATCGGAGCGCTGGCGTACCCGCGCAGATAAAGTACCGACCGCATTTTCTTCACCGTCAGCTTCTCCACGTGAATCCCCCGGATCACCGGCGGGAACTTGCCCTTGTCGCCTTCTTCGTACGTCAGGTCGACGTCAATCGCACCCGCCGCCACCTGGCCCACAGTGACATTCCGCAGATAGATGTCTTCGATGAACCCGCCCCGCACCGAGTTCGTCTTCAACCGCAATACCCGGTCGAGATGGGGGCTATCCATCCGGCAGTCCTCGATGAAGACGTTCCGGCATCCACCCGAAATCTCGCTGCCGATCGTCACCCCGCCGTGGCCGTCCTTCATGTCGCAGTTCCGCACGATGATGTTCTCACTCGGCACATTGATCCGGCGCCCGTCCCGGTTGCGGCCCGACTTGATTGCGATGCAGTCGTCGCCCGTATCGAACTGGCAGTTCTCAATCAGCACATCCGAACAGCTCTCCGGATCGCAGCCGTCGTTGTTCGGACCATGGCTGTTGATCTTCACCCCACGCACAATCACGTTCCGGCAGTGCAGCGGGTGGATCTCCCACATTGGCGACCCGACGATGGTCACGCCCTCGATCAGGACGTTCTGGCATTCAAACGGCTGGATGAAGTTCGGGCGAAGATTCGAGCCCTCGCCAAAGACCCGGTCCTTGGCGGGTACGTCCCGCTCCGCCATCTCGGCCAGGGCCAGTCTGGCCGTGTTCTGGTTAGGACCACCGCTGTTGCCCCGCGACCCCTTCCACATCCACCAGTGCTGGCTGTCGGCCTGCCCGTCCAGAGTGCCTTCGCCCGTCACCGCCACGTTCTTCTGGCCCCGGGCGTAGATGAGGGGCGAGTAGTTCATGCACTCCAGGCCTTCCCAGCGCGTCAGGACCAGCGGCAGGTACTTCTTCGGATCCGTATCGAACTTCAGCGTCGCCCCCTTGGCGACGTACAGATTCACGTTGCTCTTCAGGTGAACCGGCCCGGTCAGCCACTCGCCAGCAGGCACGACCACCCGGCCTCCGCCCGCCTTGGCACAGGCCTCCACCGCCTGGCTGACCGAGTTCCCATACTTTGTGATGTCAAAGTCCTTCTTCGGAAACACCGGAGCCTTGATCCGGGCCAGGATCTGGTCGCGCAGCGCCCAACCCTTGGAATCAGCGGAAAACAGCGGCAGCGCGGCCAGTGCGGCGGAGAAGCGGCGTCGGGTTACAGACATATCAGTCAGATCATACTGAAATCAAAGCGCCGCGGCGAGGGTGGCCCGCAACTCCTCCGGCGTCAGCACAATCGGGTTCGCCTTCATGCTGCTGGCCTTGGCTGCCTTCTCGCAGACATCATCGACTTCAGACGCTGACAGCCCGTACGAAGCCAGTCCAGGAATCCCCAGATCCTTCGTCAAGGCCATCAGCCACGGCACGAGATCGTCGGCCTGGGCCTGATCGCCAATGAGGATCCGCGCCGCCTCGTCATAGCGAGCCAGGGCCGGACTATCGGTCTGCCTCGCCCGCAAGGCAGCCAGATTCGCCGCCGTGCAGTGCGGCAGCAGCGCGGCGCACACCGCCCCATGCGGAGCCGGGAACATGCCCCCCACCGGCGCCGCGAATCCATGCACGGCGCCCAACCCGGCGTTGGCCAGACACAATCCGCCCAGGACGCTGGCGTAGGCCATCGACGTACGTGCCTCCAGGTCCTTGCCATTGTCGTAGGCGTTGCGCAGAGCCTTGGCATGGCGCAGTCCATCCCGAGCCCAGGCGTCGGTCATCGGATTCGCCCGGACGGACGTCAACGGCTCCAGCAACTGCGTCAATGCATCCAAGCCTGTACTTGCCGTGACATCCGCGGGCAGATCCAGGGTCAACTCAGGATCGACCACAGCCAGCGCGGGCAGCATATGCGGACTGCGCAAGCTCGCCTTCACTCGATGGGCCGGCGATGCCAGGACGGCGTTGCGCGTCACCTCACTCCCCGTTCCGGCGGTCGTCGGCACGGCGATGAAGGGAGCCGAAGGATTGGGCAAGGCCTTCCCCTGGCCCACCACTTCCAGGTAGTCGAGCAATTCACCCGGATTCGTCAACAACGCGGCGATCGCCTTGCCGGCGTCGATGGAACTGCCTCCGCCGCAGGCGATCACGAAATTGCACCGATCCCGTCTGGCCGCGGCGACACCGGCCGTGACCACCTCCAGCGTCGGCTCTCCCTCAATCGGGAAATGGGCCGCGCCCACGCCCATCGCATGCAATTCCACTACCAACCGGGCCGCATGCCGGGGGGTGCGGCCGCTCACCAGCAGCGCGCGCGCACCCATCGATTTCGCGGCCGGAGCCACCTCCCGCAGAGCCCCCGCTCCGAAGACGATGCGGCGGGGCGTGGCAATGTCAAAGCGCATGGCGCATCACCAGCCGGCGTCCCCAGGGAAGCAATTTGCATACTTCACGCTGAAGCGCGGTTCGGCCATCATGTCAGCGACAGCATCCCGCCAGGTGGCGTAGTGGGCCGTCTCCTTGTGAGCGGCCGCGGCCGCGGTGTCGCGATAGACCTCCACCAGCACGAAACGCCTGGGGTCGTCCTGCTGCTGCAGGACATCGAAGCGCCCGATGCCGGGCTCCTGGACGCTGTTCTTCGCATTCTCGAGACTGGCCTGGTGGAAGGCGTCAACGCTCTCGGCCTTGACGTGGACATGCACATGAACGATGAACATTGCCTTCATTATGACCCTTACGGTTGCCGGATGAGCCACACCTCCGCCACCTGCGTTCCACGCCCGTTACCAGGCAGGCCGGGGGTCTTCTCCCAGCGCAGCCGCAGCGAACCACTGGCCGTGGCCTGTTTGGGGATCTCGAACTCCACCGGCTCCGTGACGTTCTCGATCTTGCGGAACGGATGCAGTTCGAAGCTGCCATTGGCCGTCAACCGCAGGATGCGGCTCGCCGACACTTCGCCTCCATAGATGATGCGCACCTTGTAGCTGGCCGCGGGATCCAGATGAGGGTAGAGCATCTCCATCGGACCGTCATACATCACCTCGGCGTGGCTCATCGTGGAGATGCGCCAGTCGACTCCGGGGGCCGACGTCCGCGCAAACGCGTTGCGGGGCGACAGCAGGCTGCCGGGGTCCTGCTCATAGGTCTTGGGCCGGACCAGGTGCGGCTGCGCCGCCGGATTACCCAGGTCGTCATAGAAGCCGCCCGGACCCGGATCCGTCCACTGCACGATCTCGCGAAGCGCGTTGCGCCGGCTGGGCTCGTCCGGCATCGAGCGGATCGCCGCGAAGCGCTTGTCGAGCCAGTTGCGGTTGTTAAAGGGCGTATCGATATTGTCGAGCGTCGCTCCGCGATCGCGGCCGATCGCCTTGTAGCGCTCCACACTCAATTGCATCCGGACGGACTGGTACAACGCCTCGGCCAATTCGAACACCCGCTGCCGCAAGGGCGACACTGGACCCGGCTCGTGCAGGATCCGCGAGGCCGCATCCATCGCGGCCAAAGACCCGCTCCGCGGGAAGTCGCGAAGCGCGTTCATGGCCGACTCCTCGGTCGCCGTCTCGCTCAGCCAGCGCCGCCGGTTCAGGGCATCGTAGTACGCGCGGTAGAGCGCCTGTTGGAAGCGCCAGTTCAACAGATCGGCCGGCGAAGCCTGACGTTCCAGCGACTGGAACAGGCTGAACGTGGGCTCGACGCTGGTGCTGGTCGCCAGCGCGCCCTGCCAGTTCTTCTCCAACCCCAGCAAGCCTTCGGCGAAGGATTCGTCGAAGCGGGCGTCGATGAAATAGCGCGCGTACTCGCGCAAAGCCGCCGTCAGGTCGACATCGGGATTCCAGCCCATCTCACTCCACAGGATCTTGTTGACGTCGTCGTTGCAGCCCTCTGAGTAAGTCAGGAAGCCGATCGTCGACGGCTGCTGATCATGGAAAATGGCCCGCATCTCGGTGGGCCTGGGGTTGATCCCTTCGCGAGCATGCGTGAACGCTTCGGGCGCGTCCCAGTTGGGCACGGCAAACTGGCACTGCACGCTATGCGTGATGTCGGGATAGTTGCGGATCCCATAGCGGGCCGGAACGCGGCGCCGCAGTTCCTGGATGGACACCCGAACCTGCGGCCCGTGCACGATGCCGGTGAGCCACGCGGGCTGCTTGTCGAGGATCGAATAGAACTCGTCCATCCACTTCTGGTCGAAGCCTTGCGGCGAGACCCACATCTGGGCTTTGGGATGGTACTTGCGGAGGCTGGCGGCCTGCTTCTCCAGCAGCGCCATCAGCGCGTCCGGCTTCGTGTGGCCCGGATCGCCGCCCGGCACCATCACGGCATCCAGCCGAGGCAACTTCTTGAAGACCTCAGCCCACTCGTCGATCGCCTTGGTCACGGTGGCCGGATCGTTGTAATCGCGATCCATGGCCGGGTACCACACCCACACATCCATGCCGTAGGAGTCGAGGATCTTCGACATCTCGACCATCATCGGCATCTGGGGGATGGGGAAGTGCGGGCTGTCGGCATCGTCATCCGAGCGCGGCGGAATCAGCTCGACGGCGTTCGTGCCGAAGATGGCAAGGTCGCGGATGTACTGGTCCCACATGGCCGCGGTCCAGGCGTCGTAGCTGTTGGTCTTGGGACGGTAGCCCAACTGGTGGCCGCGCAGCTTGTACTTCGGCGCGGTCGTGATCTGGAATCCGTCGGGCAGGATGACGGAGTCGCGATACATGCGCAGTTCGCGCAACAGGCGGCCGGCGCCGAACAGCGTGCCGCGTTCATCATTGCCCAGGATCTCGACGGACGCACCGGAGGTGCGGATGGTGAAGCCGTCAGCCGGACCACCGGCCGGATTGCGCCGCAGCGTGATGGAGGGCCGGCCCGCCGTGGGCGCGGCCACAATGGGCCACTGGAGCCGCGACCGTTTGGCGACCTCCTCGACCAGGACCTGGGCGGCTTTTTTCTCGACGGGCGAGAGGGCGGAAGGAGCAACTACAACGGCCTGGGACAGATCGGCCGCTGTAAGCGTAGAGACAGTAAGAGCCAGAAGGGCGATGCGTTGGATCATGGGCTCCAATCATCATATGCAACGCCGGAGGCCCACGAGGTAAAAAGCGATCTCAGTTGACCTGCGAGATCTCCAGCATCACGATGGCGACATCGGTCACCTTCTCGATATCGATGCCGGTCTCATCCTCGGCGTCGTAGATCTCGAGCTTTTTCATACCCGCCGGCGTGATCAGCGTGGCCGACTTGTACTTGCCCAGCAGGTGCACGGTGATGTTCTCCACCGGATAGTCCGAGTAGTTCACCAGGTGCAGGGCCAGCTTGCCGCTGGTGGGATCGCCCTTGAGATTGGACAACATGCTGGGCGCGCCGAACAGCCGCGCGGCGAAGTTCCGCCGTCCGATGACGCCGTTGATCTCGCGCCAGATGTCTTCCATCTGCTTGAGCGAACTCTCGGGAAACGTGATGGAGTCGCCTTCCGGGATCGCCATCTTCCAGGCCGGCGGTCCGCTCAACACCATCGCGCCCTTGCGAGCCACGCCGCGCACGGCATCCTTCTGCTCCTGCGACAGGGCCGACGGATCGATGTTCAGCAGCAGCCGCACATCCTTCGGAGCCGCCACCGGCAGCCGTTCCGGCGTCACGACCCGGGCTGGAATGTGCTTGGCCGCAATCATGTCCAGGATGCTGCCGGACATCAGTGCGCCCGAAGAGGCGTCCTGCAGGACCGCCAGGCCGCTGAAGTCCGGCCAGGCAGCGATGTCCTTGTGCTCCTCATAAAACTTCAGCACGCCGTTGATCCGTTTCCAGCCCGCCACGGCCTTCTCGTCGCCCTTGCGCAGCAGGTCCCAGTAGCCGGGATCCAACGCCACCACCCAGCGGGCGCCGGCCATGGCAGCGTCGGCTACAGCCTGGATGTACCGCTCCGGCCCCAGAATGTTCTTCTCCGGAGGGGTATTTGCCAGCCACAGCGCCGTCGCCGGCGGCGTCACCGCCCTGGTGAATCGCAGGAAGCCCGAATTCGTATCCACCCAGGGAGAACTGCTGGGGCGCGCCTGTACGGCGCCCTTCTCCTCGGCCCGCACGCCCGGCCACACACCCTGTGTGGTGCCCAACACTTCGCCAGGATGCTCGATGGGCATCTTCGCCCGCGTCGTCAAACTAAATAAGACAGCCCCTCCGGGCGCGTCCAGAATGCTGAGCGCAGCGCCGTCCTGCTTCGTCGCCAGGACGGTGACGCCCTGCGCCTGGGCGGCGGAGGCGAACTCCTTCTTCCAGACGGCGGAGTCCACCAGCAGGCAGTTGATGGGCGACTGCTTCAACAGCGAAAGCGAGTCGACGTCCGCCGCCGGCCAGCGGGCCGGGACGCAGGCGGACAACTGGACAGCCAACAGGAAAGAGGTAGTGATCAAGGCCAGCCGGTGCTCCTGCTTCCATTGTGCCAGCGCGGCGCGGCCTCGTGACTGAAATGTCAATCGGAATATACTAAGGGTGCATGAGTCTGTACTTCGCCGCCGGCTCGGAGACCACGGAATTCACCTCCGCCGAGCTCAAAACCGCACTCTTCCAGGCCCTCGACGCCCTGGGCCCCCGCAAAAAAGTCCTGTGCCTGCCGCCCGACATCACGCGCTTCCACTCGCGCGCCGGGGAACTCACGCGGCTGGCCTGGGAATACTACGGAGACAGCCTGGCCGCTGTCCTGCCCGCCCTCGGCACCCATACAGCCATGACTGAGGCCGAAATCGGCCACATGTTCGGCGACATGCCCCTGTCGCTGTTCCGGGTGCACGACTGGCGTACCGGCATCACCACGCTCGGCGAAGTGCCCGCGTCTTTCATCCGCGAAGTTTCAGAAGGCGCGCTCGACTTCACCTGGCCTGCCCAGGTGGCCAACCTCGTGGCCGAAGGCGGCTTCGACCTCATCCTGTCCCTCGGCCAGGTGGTCCCCCACGAAGTCATCGGGATGGCGAACTACAACAAGAATGTGTTCGTCGGCACCGGCGGCAGCGAGGGCATCAACAAGAGCCACTTCCTGGGCGCAGTGTATGGAATGGAACGCATCATGGGCCGGGCGGACACGCCTGTCCGCCGCGTCCTGAACTACGCCTCCGACCACTTCGCCAAGCACCTGCCCATCGTTTATGTACAGACCGTGGTCGGCAAGAACAACGCCGGCCAGCTCGCCCTGCGCGGCCTGTATGTCGGCGACGACGTGGAGTGCTTCGAGCAGGCCTCGGCCCTCAGCCTGAAGGTCAATTTCGTGATGATGGATCGCGAAATCAAGAAGGCCGTTGTCTTCCTCGATCCCAGTGAATTCCGCAGCACCTGGCTCGGCAACAAGAGCGTCTACCGCACCCGCATGGCGCTGGCCGACGGCGGCGACCTGATCGTTCTGGCCCCTGGTGTGAAGGAGTTTGGCGAGGATCCCACCATCGACAAGCTCATCCGCAAGTACGGCTACCGGAACACGCCGGACGTGCTCGATGCCGTGAAGAACAACCCCGACCTGGCCGGCAATCTCAGTGCCGCGGCCCATCTCATCCACGGCACCTCGGAAGGCCGCTTCCGCATCACCTACTGCCCCGGCTACCTGACCAAACAGGAAGTGGAGAGCGTCCACTACCAGTATGGGAATCTGGCCGAGATGACGCAGAAGTACAACCCGGAGAGCCTGCAGGATGGCTTCAACGAAGTCGACGGCGAAGAGATCTTCTACATCTCCAATCCGGCCCTGGGCCTGTGGGCCTATCGCGGCCGGTTTCAGTAATCGCGGCTACAGTTCGACATGCTCGTTCAAGCGGGCGAGATCCAATTCCATCTCGCCTGCCGCATCGGCCTTGAACGACGGCACGAAGCGGGCGTTCCACTTGACCTCGCCCGCGACGTAGCTCCGCCTGGCATGCACCGTCTGGCTGAAGGTGTCGTCGAACGACTTGACCAACACCATGAACTCGGTCTGGAGCCGGTGCAGGTCTTCCGGAGTCCGGCCCCACAGCGGGCTTTCTTCATTGATGGGATGGACCACGGTCCACACCAGGGGCAGGAAGTAAACGTTGGGCCGCTCCAGGCCGAGCGGCGCGTAGCGGCGCTTCAACTCACCGTCCACATTCTCCACGGTCATCATCAGGATCCGCGCCTCTAACTCCAACAGCACGTTGGGCCGGCGATTCGCCACCCGGAACATCAGCGCCTGCCCGCCCTGGAAGGGAGCGATCACGGCGTTGTCGCTGAATGCCAGGCAAGCCGTAGGGCGCGAAAATCGGGCGAAAATCAGACCCGTGGCGATCGCCAGGCTGAGAATGCCGGACATTGCTTCCACGGCCGCCACGGAACTGGCCAGGAAGCTGTTGGGCGCGATGTGCCCATAGCCGACCGTCGTAAACGTCTGGATACTAAAGAAAAAGGCGCTGGTGAACGACTGCACAGCGGAGCCGCGGGGCGCACCCGACAGATTCTCCACTCCGACCATGTAGTAGGCGACGGCGAACAGCAGTTCGATCCCCAGGTAAATCAGCGGCACTTGCACCAGGAACGCCGGCCAGCTCAGGTTCATGAAATACAGGAAATAGCCTGCGTCGCGCAGCCGGCCCCCCACGCGCCGGACGTTGAACGACCCGTCCTCGTTGATGATCCGCCGGATCCGGCCCGAAAACCGCTCTGTGATGCCTGGGTCGAAAGCTATGTTCGCCATATGTGTTCGATGCGCTACTCTACTCCCGAGATGATCCCACACAGTGGACTCACGCCCGCGGAGCTGCGGATCCTGCGGACCCTGAAGAAGCCGGAACGCCTGCAGCGCTTTCTCGACGAGGAGGTCGCCTACAACACGGAGCCCGACGGGCCCTCCTGTTTCTCCCCCCGCCTGGTGCTGCGCCACATGCGCGGCCACTGCATGGAAGGAGCCCTGCTGGCCGCCGCCGCCTTCCGAGTGAACGGAGCCCGGGCCCTGCTGCTGGATCTGGAAGCAGTCCGCGATGATGACCACGTCCTGGCCCTCTACCAGGTGGATGGCTGCTGGGGCGCCGTGGCCAAGTCCAATTACTCCGGGCTGCGCTACCGCGAACCCGTCTACCGCACCCTCCGGGAACTCGTCCTCTCTTATTTCCCACACTACTTCAACCTGCAGGGCGAACGCACGCTGCGCGCCTACTCCACCCGCCCCATCGACCTGGCCCGCTTTGACAGCCGCCAGTGGATGGCCGACGAAGAGCCCGTCTGGTACATCGCCGAGCACCTGTGCTGGGTGCCGCACACCAAGCTCATCACGCCCAGACAGGTCCGCCGCCTGACGCGCATGGACCAGCGCCTGTTCGACGCCGGACTGGTGGGCAGCATCCCGCACTGAGCCCGCCGGGCGCGGGCGGTGCGATGCTAACCTATCTTCGATGCTTCCCCCCGCCGGCCGAGCCCATGTCTAAAGGGCCCGTCCGCCGTTACGGCCTGATTGCCGCGCTTACCCTGCTGCTGGCGGCCGCCGCGTTTCTCGTTCACGCCACCGTCACTACGGCCAATGCGGTCGCGGCCAAAACGCTGTGCTCCGGCGTCTTCCTGTCCCGGCGCGCGGCGCAGCACCTCATCGACAACGACCTGCGCCCCGACAATCCGCTGGCCCCGTTCCAACGCTACTCTGTCGACTCCGGCTCCGCCTCGACGTCTTTCCTCGGCCTCTGGACGCGCCGCGCAATCTACCGGCCCGGCCTCGGCTGCACCCTGCTCATCGGAGTCACCGAAGCCGAACTTCGCGCGCAGCCTGTGCCGGAACCCGCCGCCCCACCGCAGCCGGAGACCCCGCTGCCGACCAGTAAGATCGATCCCCTGCTGGAATTCGCCTTCGAGGAACCGGCGGGGGCGCATCCGCTACGCACCCGCGCCATCGTAATTATGCAGAACGGCCAGTTTGTGGCGGAGCGCTACGCGCCGGGCTTCCACCGCGACATGCCGCTGCTCTCGTGGTCGATGGCCAAGAGCATCTCGAATGCCCTGACCGGCCTGCGCGTTGCCTCAGGCGCGCTGGACCTCCATCAGCCCGCCGCCGTGCCCGAATGGGCGGATCCCAGGGATCCGCGCCACGCCATCACACCGGAGCTGCTGCTGCGCATGTCCAGCGGACTCGCCTTCCGCGAATCGCCGGCCACCCTGCCCACCGACGCCCTCACCATGCTCTTCCGGCGTCCGGACGCGGGCGCCTATGCCGCCGGCATGCCGCTGGAGGCCCCTCCCGGCACACGCTGGCAGTACTCCAGTGGAACCACCAACATCCTCACCCGCATCCTGCGCGGCACCTTCCACGGCGACCTGCGCGCCTATTGGAGTTTTCCAAGACAGGCACTCTTCGAACCCATCGGCGCCCGGAACATGACGCTAGAAGTGGATGCCGGCGGCACATTCGTCGGCTCCTCGTTCGCTTATGCCACCGCCCGCGACTGGGCGCGCCTGGGCAACCTGTTTCTGCAGAACGGCGTGGTGAACGGACGCCGCCTGCTGCCGGAAGGCTGGACGAGGTTCAGCGTAACGCCGGCGCCGGCCGCGCCCCACGGCAGCTATGGAGCGCACGTCTGGCTCAATCTCGGAGCCCAGGCCGAACGGCAGTGGCCCGGCCTGCCCGACGATGCCTTCTCATTCCAGGGCTACGAGGGGCAACTGGTGATCGTCGTGCCCACCTACAACCTGGTGATGGTTCGAATGGGGCTCACGCGCAGGGGCGCCACGTGGGATCCGGGCCGCTACCTGCCGGCCATTCTTTCCGCCCTGGAGTAACGGGCGGCTGCGCCGGCCTCAGCTGATGATCTTCTTGCGGACGGCGTAGAGCACCAGTTCCGCCGTGTTGTGCAGGTTCAGTTTCTGCATGATCCGCGTGCGGTGGGTCTCGACGGTGTAGACGCTGAGGTCCAGCAGATTCGCGACATCCTTATTCGACCGGCCCTCGGCCAGCAGTTGCAGGATTTCGCGCTCGCGATCGGTCAACAGGCTGTAGCTGTCCTGCAGATTGCGCTGCTGCAGGTTCCGCATATAGTCCTCGAGCAGCGCCTGCGCGATAGCCGGGCTGAAAAACGGCTTGCCGCTGGCCACGATGCGGATGGCCCGCACCAGGTCTTCCTCGGCATTGTCCTTCAGCAGAAAGCCGCGCGCGCCGCACTCCAGGGCGCGCAGAAGATAAGCTTCATCGTTGTGCATCGACAGAATCAGCACGCCGATGGCGGGATTCTGTTTCACGATCTGCGCCGTCGCGTCGATGCCGTTCAACTGCGGCATGGCGATGTCCATGACGATGACCTGTGGCGTCAGCTCCTTGGCCAGCCGGACCGCTTCGCGCCCATCCGCCGCCTCACCGGCTACGGCCAGATCGGCTTCCTGCTCCAACAGAAAGCGCAGTCCCTTCCGGACCACGCCGTGATCGTCCACCAACAAAACCTGAATATTGCTCATGCGTTCTTTCTCGGGATGGTGGCCTTGACCTCAGTGCCCCGCCCTGGCTCGGATTCGATCTGCAGATCGCCGTCCATTTCGCGGATGCGCTCCTCCATCCCCAGCATACCCAGCCCCCGCCGCCGTGTCGCCGCAATGTCCATCCCTTTGCCGTTGTCCTTCACGGTGAGCCGGACGCGGTCCTTCTCCGACTTGATGCGGATGTTCACTTCCGTGGCCTTGGCGTGGCGCGTGATGTTCGTCAGCGCCTCCTGCACCACACGGAACAGGCTGGTTTTCTGCGGTTCCGTCAGTCCGTCCAAGGCGCCTTCGATCTGCACGTTGGCCGGAACCCCGCTCACGCGGGAGAACTCGCGCGCCTGCCAGCCGATGGCGGGCCCCAGGCCGAGATCGTCCAGCATGGATGGCCGCAGGCCCATCGCCAGGTCGCGAACGGTCTTCATGGCGCCTTCCGCCACATCCTTGGCCTGGCGCACATGCGTCTGGAATTTTTCCGGATCGCCGTTGCCGATGCGGCCGAGGTTCGAGATCTCCACGCGCAGGGCCGTCAGCATCTGGCCCACCTGGTCGTGCAGCTCCAGCGAAAGCGCCTTGCGCTCCTCTTCCTGCGCCCGGACCAGTTTCTGGGAGAGATTGCGCAACGCCCGCTCGGCGTTGCGGGCGCGCCGCTCCAAGCGGACGATCCACCAGACGCTGAGGGCCGCGACCAGGGCGCTGAGGAACAGAATGCTGTAAGTGAGCCGCCGCAGCCAGTAGCGGAATTCGCGCTGCGACTCTTCCAGGCGGTCCTCGGCCTGACGCAGGTTTCCGGTATTGATGGTCTGCAGACGGGCTGCCAACTGGGTGATCTGGTGGCGCTGCTTTAACAGGTTGCGCGTATAGCTGCCGGCCAGGGCGTTCTTGACGTCCAACGACCATTCCAGGGGCGGGCGCAGCACCGCAATGTAGTCTTCCACCTGGTCGCGCAGTTTGGCCAGCGTGTCGGCATCCACCGAATGGCCCAGACGCTTTTCCAACTGGAACAACGTGTTCAGGATGCGTTCCCGGCTGCTGACCACCTGCTGTTTCAGCTCTGCCGCATTGGCGGCGTTGCGATCCAGCAGGTAGTCCCGGACATCAATATTGATGCTGTAGAGGTCTGCCCGCATCTGGGACAGCAGGGCCTCAGTACCGGCGTAAGCCTCCTGCGCCGCCATGAGTTCCGCCTGGCTCTGCGAGGTGCGGCGGATCTGGGAAAAACCCAGGATGGCCGTCAGCACCATCATGGAACCGAAGCCGGCGATGAGTGCGAAGCCGAAGCGCGGACTCATGCCGGTTCCGCCGGTGCGAAGGGGGACGTAAGGTTCCAGTGGAGGAGCATGGTCAGACCGGTGTGAAACCAGTATCCGCCAAATTCGCTCCGCTTGTTGGTTTGAGGGCACAGGCCGGCAGACTAGGCCGTAGCTACCTGCAGCCAGGCAGGATCGCGCTCAGCGGCGGTGATCAACCGGGAGAAGGCTTCAGGTACGGCGTGCTCCATGCGCAGCCAGCTGGGCAGCGCGGGCACGCCCATCGGATTCTCGACGAATTCGCGGCCGGCATCGGCCAGCGCTTCGCTGAACAGCTCTACCGAGAACTCCTCGGAGTGCAGGTCGTAGTCGAGGCCGTTGAACAGCGCATCGGCCGCGTAGCGCGTCACCATTTCGCCGGCCGCCTTGGCGTAGGAGTGCGGCAGGGTCGCCTTGAGCAGTTCGTCCTGCATGACGGAACCGTCGCGGCAGACGGCGGTGAACAACGCCTTGGCGATGTCGCGCGTCATCTTGTTCAGGCCGCGGGAGGCGTCGGACGGAGACAGCACCTGATGCTTGTGGTCGTAGCAATCGGTGAGATCCACCTGGCAGGTGCGCATCGCGGGCACCTTCTGCCAGACTTCCGACAGGGTGGAGACTTCCAGGCCCCAGTCCGGTGAAACCCGGAGATTCTTCGCCAGAGTCCTGGTCATTGCGATCTCACCCGACAGGCCGTAGCGGAAACTATCCAGGAAGCGCAGGAATCCGCTGTGGACCCCGGCGTCCTGCAGCGCTCGGACCAGTGGCGTGAGAAACAGGCGGGTGACCCGGCCGTTCAGCTGGGCGGTGAAGCGCGGATAGAAAGCCTTGGCGAATTCGAACTGGCAATCTTCGGCCACCAGCGGATAGACCAGCCGCGACAGCATGTGGCGGTGATAAGTCTTGATGTCGCAATCCTGGAAGGCGATGACGTCGCAGTCGCCCTTGGCCAGCAGGTAGCCGGTACCCAGCCAGCAGGCTTGGCCTTTGCCGGGGCTTTGTACATGGAGGCCGGCCTCTTCCGAGGTGCGCAGGAAATCCTGAATGGGCTCGCTGTCGAGCCAAAGGACGGTGGATTCCACGGGCAGGCGCTCAAACAGGCGGCGCACCTGCTCATACTGCTCTTCGTCGGCGCGGGAGAGCACCAGCACGATGCGCCGCAGCCAGTTGACGCGCTGCAGCTGATCGAGGATGCCGTGCATTGCCGGCGTTTCGAACTCGGAATAGAGGGCCGGCAAAACGAGGCCGATGGACTTTTCGCGGCCCAGCCGGTTGAGTTCGGCGTCCAAATGGTGCGCCGCGTCTCTCCGCAGGCTGTGTAGCGTAGGAACTAATCCGGTTTGATAGAAGTCCGCCATGCAGTCTTGCCTCCTTCCATTCCAGGGTAGGGGCGGGGGCGTTCTGGGCATATCCCAGGAACACTGTACGGGGGTCACGGAATCCCGGTACGGGGAGTACCGGGGCGGAGAGGGGTCGAACCTCTCTATATTTTTCAATCAGTTAGGGGGCAGCAAGAACAGGGGGAAGATCGGGCGCAAACGGCGCCTGGAGGATCAGTAGAAGGGTCTGGACCCCGGAAAAGCAGTAGAAGGGCTGCTTTCTTTCGCCTCGCACAGAGACCTGCGAGAGCCGTAGGCTTCCTACCCATTAGATTGGCGAGGCCGTCGTTAGGTTGCCAACAAATGACCGGGACCCGCCGGCGTGCGCTAGCGGAGATCGAGTCTCGCGAGGTCCGACTTGGACATGACTGCGCGACCCGTGAACGGCTTCGCGGCCTCCCCGGCGATCAGAGACTTCAGTATCAATGCCGACAGAACGCCAAGGACGAATCCGCCCACGTGCGCCCAAAACGCCACCGTAGCGAAGAGTCCAGCCTGGCTGAGGAGTCCCAGGAGTATCTGCTCGACTAACCATGCCCCGACGGCTGCCAGTGTATTCGACCGTATCCGCTTCAGGCGCCACCAGCCGAAATAGATCTCCAGGTCGAAACTCGCGTTGGGGAAAAGAACAAAGAAGCATCCGAGGATGCCCGAGATCGCTCCAGAGGCGCCCACACACGGAATGGCCGAGGTTCGATTGAGGGCGAAGTGGAGGGCGGTTCCGGCCAGTCCAGAGGCGAGATAAAGAAGGATGAAGAGAGGCGTGCCCAGCGAGCGCTCCACACGTCTCCCGAACATATAGAGGAACCAGAGATTTCCGGCGATGTGCCAGAATCCGGCGTGCAGGAACATGCTGGTAAGCGCGGTGAGCATGCGGGGGTGCGCCGGAATGAACCCATATCTGGTGAATAGCGGCTCAGAGGAGAACCCTGTGGCGATCCAAACGCAAAGAGTGATGAGCGAGAGGCAGAGAACGCCGACAGTGACCGGCTCGTCTGCTGAATCACCACCGCGATAGGAAGGGAGGATAAACACGCTTGGATTTAGGTTAAGCGATAGTGGGCCGCAGTCTCACTTCGCCGGTTCTTCCGCGGAGCATTCTCTAAACTCTGGCAGTGCCTAAACTGCTTTGGATTTTGCGAATCCTGCAATCGCCTCTGTCTCGCAGCTGTCTCGATTGGCGCCCCAGCCGCTCACTCTAGCGGGAACTGAAGGACGATACGTCCGGCGGTGTCAATCCAGGCGGCTTGCCGGCCGGACTTTTCGGTGCGCGGCAACTCCACGGCGGCCAGTCCGAACGTGAATGACTCGGCAAATGCGAATCTGGCGGGGAAGGCAGCCGCGCCTGTCTTATCGATAAACCAGTAGGCGCCTTCCTTGGTTTCCGCTCGATCGTCGACCAGCGCCCGCCCGTCCGAGAACGCAGCGACAGAATCGAAACGCGCCGGAATCACAAAATCTCCGGAACTGTCGATGAAGCCCCATTTCCCCTCCACCCTGACTGCGGCCATACCTTGGGAGAAGCTTTGGGCGTACTCGAAGCGAGGCTCAATGGCAATTCGGCCGGATTTGTCGACATACCCCCACTTCTTGCCGATTTCGATCGCTGCCATGCCCTCCGAGAAGTTGCTGGCGGCATCGAAACGCAAATCGGAGACAGGCCGCCCGGTCTTGTCGATGAAGCGGAACTTACAGTCGGCGGTCGAGTTGGAGCGTAACGGTCGAAAACGGGATCCACTGCAGGATCCGGCGGTGGCGTTCAGGCAGGGACCATCGATGACAGCGATGGCGAGTCCCTCGTGAAAACTGGTCGCATAGGTCAACCCAGGGGGAATCGCAAAGTTTCCAAACTGGTCGAGGTAGCCTGTGGAACCGTATTGGCCATGGACCTCCACCACCGCCAAGCCCTCGGAAAAACTCGCGACGCTAAAGTACTTGGGCTCGATCACGAATCGGCCCGTATGGTCGATGAAGCCATATCGCGCTTGCTTCGGTGTGCCGGTCCAAAGCGCGGCGACGGCCAGGCCTTCGGAGAAGTCATAGGCGGACCAAGCGTCCACACGCAATACCGTGGCGCCCGTCCGGTCGATATAGCGGTAACCAATCTCGTCCTTTACAGCCAGCAGCCCCTCGTGAAACTCGCCGCCAAATTTTCCAGGAATCTTCAGAGCAGGAGGTAGGACCACCCGGCCCTGGGCATCGATGTAACCCACATTTCCATTTTGCGAGAACTGAAAGAGTGGATCCGCCGATCGACTACGAATCGACCAGAGACGGTAACTCCAAGAGCAGCCGGGGACCGCTGGAATGGCCAGCAGGACAGCGACGGCGGCGCCGAGTTTTACCCACATCGAGTAATGGCGGCGTAAGGTCATCTTTATTCCCCTCCGATTGCCGTGGAGTGAAGCCAGCCCGCGCGGCGATTCACTGCCTGGACCGGCTCCGGACAGCCCCTCAGCCAACTGCCTTTCAAAGACACCCCCGCCTCGTGAAAAGTGCCAAGGCTACCCTGAGCTACTTCACCGCCCCGGCTTCGCGCCGAAAGCGTGTCTCCGAGTAGGGCTGGAAGTCCTTGCCCGGTTCCGCGATGCCCGAGTCTTCATGGATCTCGGGTTCGGTCTTGCCCTCCACGATAGCCTAGGTCGATTTATTCTTCACGGAAAGGTATCGGCCCTTCATTTCGAAACGATACTCGCGCTCGCTGACGCCGCGCCCGGGTTCGCCGGTGGCCATGCCCTTCCATCGTCCTTCCAGGAAGCGGACTGCGGCAAAGCGGTCCTCGGCCGACGGAGCTTGTACAAATGAAGTAGTCAGCACAGCAGCGAGCACGCAGGCGTACAGCATGGTGACATCCTATCGCTAAAATCGAAGAAGCCGGGTGGGGCGCCCGCCGCCGCCGTGTGCGCCATTTCGAGACAGCTGCAATCTGTTCCCTACGGGCTCCACGGGATGACAGGGCAAGCTTCGATCACTTATACTGTAAGGGTCTTATCTTTCATCCGATTCTGGCTTTTCGTCCAGACGGATAGCCTCCAAAGGAAGGAAGCCATGCCGAATCCGAAGCGACGCCACTCCAAGCGCCGTACGTCCGCGCGCCGCACGCACGACTCCCTGAAGGCCGCGGGCCTGAGCGCGTGCCCGAAGTGCCACGAGATGAAACTGCCCCACCGTGCCTGCCCCCATTGCGGTTGGTACAAGACCCGGGAAGTAATTGAAGTGGTCCAGGAGTAGCCTCGGGCTCTCCTGAACTTTCCACAATTGTTGTCGATTGAATGATCACCATCGCTGTCGACGCCATGGGGGGCGATCACGCCCCCGTCCCCGAAGTGAGCGGAGCCGTTCAGGCTGCCAGCACCCAGGACGTCAACATTCTCCTGGTTGGGAAAGAGCAGGTTCTCCAGAACGAACTTAAGAAGTTCGACGGCTGGAAGAAGCTCCCCATCCGGATTGTGAACGCCACTGAGGTGGTCACCATGGAGGACAATCCGGCCAAGGCGCTCCGTACCAAACGCGACTCCAGTATGCGTGTCGCCGCACGTCTTGTGCGGGATGGCGAAGCGCAGGGCTGGATCTCCGCGGGCAATACCGGCGCGGTGATGGCGATTTCGAAGACCGTTCTTGGCATGATCCCCGGCGTGGACCGGCCCGCGCTGGCGCAAGCTTTCCCCACCATCAAAGGCAAACCAGCCGTCATGGTCGACGTGGGCGCCAATGTGGATTCTTCCGCACAGATGCTCGCCCAGTTTGCTGTCATGGGCGAGATTTACTCCCGTCTTGTTTTTCATACCGAATCGCCGACGGTCGGGATTTTATCTATTGGGGAAGAGGATCATAAAGGTAACGAGCTCACGAAGAGCGCTGCCGCGCTGATGAAGGCATTGCCGCTGAACTTCATCGGCAATGTGGAAGGACGCGACCTGTACACCGGTGTCACCGATGTCATTGTCTGCGACGGCTTCATCGGCAATGTGGCGCTGAAAGTCAGTGAAGGTCTGGTTGATGTCATCAAGCACATGTTGAAGGAATCGTTGGAGTCAACGATCGCCAGCAAGATTGGCTACGTGCTCAGCCGCCAGGCATTCAAAGACTTCCGCAAGCGCATGGACTACTCCGAGTACGGGGGAGCTCCGCTGCTCGGCGTCAAAGGGGTCGTGATCATCTGCCATGGAAGGTCGAATGACAATGCGATTCGCAATGCAATCCGGGTGGCTACTGAATCCGCTTCGGAACACGTCAATGACAGGATCGAATCCGAGATCCAGCGCTGGCAGGCCAGTTCCGCAGACAGCGCCGAAGCCTAGCCGACTGCTCGTCCTCGCCCTCCTCTCCACTCTCACCGCATTCGGCCAACGGCCTACACCCGCTACCTGGAGTCTGACTCCGACCGCCCCTCGCGTTGCTCCTGGAAGCAGTTTCACGGCGGAACTGAAGCTCAAGCTTCAGGAACCGTGGCACATGTACTCGCTGACCACACCGAAGCCGGGTCCGACGGGCGGTCCGACTACGACAACCGTCAAACTAGCGGAATCGCCGGCAATCGCCAGGTTCGACATCTGGACCCCGAAGCCCGTCAGGCACTTCGACCCGAACTTTAACCTGGATACCGAAACCTATTCTGGCGAGCAGACTTTTGTGTTTCAGGTGGAGCTGGCGAAGGACGCTCCGGCGGGTCCTCTGGAGCTCACCGCCCAGATGCGGTACCAGCTCTGCACCGAGAAGGAATGCCTGCCGCCCAAGAAGGTGACGGCCACCGCGACCGTTGAGGTAGCCGCGAACGCCGCGGCGGCCAAGAGCGAGATTCCAGCTGGTTTGGTGAAGTTTGATCCCACCACACCCGCGCCCCCGGCAGCGGCTGCCGCTGCGGCTGCTCCCGCACCAGCGGGCGGCCAGAAACAGGACTTGGGCTCCTTCCTGCTGCTGGCTTTCGGCTTCGGGCTCGCAGCGATCTTCACACCGTGCGTCTTCCCGATGATCCCCATCACCATGTCCTTCTTCCTGAACCAGCAGGGGGAAGGCGGACGTCGCCAGGCGCTGACGCAGGCGATCGTATTCTGTCTTGGGATTGTGGTCCTGTTCACTGGCATCGGCTTTGGCCTGAGTGCGGCCCTGGGGCCGTTCGCCGTAGTCCAACTGGGCTCCAACCCTTGGGTGAACGGGCTCATCTGTATTGTTTTCTTTGCTTTTGGCCTTAGTCTGTTAGGTGCTTTCGAGATCACCCTGCCTACGGGTTTGCTGACAAAGCTGAATATCGCTTCGAACCAGGGCGGCATCGTCGGTACGCTGCTGATGGGGCTCACTTTCAGCCTGGCGTCATTCGCCTGCATCGGGCCGTTCATGGGGACGTTGCTGGCGGCTTCCGTCGGCGGGGACAAGATGCAGCCGATCCTGGGCATGCTGGCGTTCTCCAGCGCCCTGTCGTCGCCATTCTTCCTGCTGGCGCTCTTCCCTTCCTTCCTGAAAAAGATGCCTCGCAGCGGAGGCTGGATGGCGCGCGTCAAAATCGTTCTGGGCTTTCTGGTTATGGCCGCTTTGTTAAAGTACTTGTCGAATGTCGACCAGGTGCTGCAACTGGGCCTGCTCACCCGCGAACGGTTCCTGGCATTGTGGGTGGTCCTTTTCGCGCTGCCCGGCCTCTACCTGCTGGGCTTCCTGCGGATGGAAGGCATCCGCGCGGATGAAGATGTAACCCCTGCAAGGCTACTGGTGGGGGTCGCGTTACTCGGTTTCGCCCTCAGCCTGATCCCCGGCATGAGCGGCGGCCGCCTGGGCGAACTGGAGGCCTACATTCCGGCGCCGCCGGAAGGATCCGCTTCAAGTTCCACTGCAACTTCTTCTGCTAAGTGGATGAAAAATGACTTCGATGGGGCAGTAGCCAGAGCCAAGGCAGAGAACAAGAGAGTGCTGGTAGCATTTACCGGGTACGCCTGCACGAACTGTCATTGGATGAAGGCGAACATGTTCCCCCGGCCGGAGATCGCCGAGGCCCTCGGTAATTTTGTCCTCGTCGAGTTGTATACCGACGGGACGGATGCGGTGAGCGAGCAGAACCAGCAGAGGCAGGACAATCTGTTCAAGACCGTCGCCATTCCGTACTATGCGATCTTCGATGCCGAGCAGCAGCCGAAGGGTTCCTATGCCGGTCTCACCAAGGATCCGCAGGAGTTCCTCAAGTTCCTGAACTCCGGGCTCAGCGGTTCCTGATTGGCGGCCGTTTAGCTGTCCTTGCGGCCCCAGCGGGCCACAACCAGTTCCGCGACCGTCGCTTCGGTTTCCCGGTCGACCTCTGAGCGCCAGGCGTCCAGACGGCGCTCGCGCAGGGTGGTGAGCGATTCCACTTCGATCTGCGCCGCTACCACGGCTTCCCGCCTTTGCTGAATCTTCTCCTCCAGCTGGCGGGCGTCCCTCTGCAGCTTCTGAAGTTCCTTTTCGGTCCAGTGGCGGAAGGATTCCAGCGCCAGGAGCTCCTGAACTGGGACGACGCTCAGGCTGCGCACGGCGGTGGTCGCCTGCCGCTCTTCCCTGGTAAGCGCGGCGTGCCGCTCCTCTAGTGCGCGTGCCTCGGCTAGAGCATTCTCCAGTTCGATGAGCTTCTGGTCCAGTGACGACTGTCGAAACATCCGTAATTTTTCAAGTGGAAACAGGAACTTCTTCACTTTATGGATTACCTCCCGTGACCAGCCCTTTCATGCGTGCCAGGGTCTCCCCGATGGGCGTGTGTTCTTCCGGTCTCTGGCGGAGGAACTCCTGGATCCCCTTCTGCCGGGCGATGGCGGCGTCGAGCTGAGCGTTGCTGCCGCCGACGTAGGCACCAATGCGGATCAGGTCCTCTGACGACTGTAGGAGCGCTAGGGTCTCCCGCAGCCGGTTCGCCGCCTCCTTCTGCTCTGCGTGTGCGACTCGCGACGCAAGGCGGGAGACGGATTGCAGGACGTCGATCGCAGGGTAGTGGCCCTTCTGGCCGAGCGCGCGGGATAGCACTATATGTCCATCGAGAATGCCGCGGACCGCATCGGCGATCGGCTCGTTCATGTCGTCGCCTTCCACCAGCACAGTGAAGAAGGCGGTGATGGAACCTTGTTTGAACCGGCCGGCGCGCTCGAACACCCTCGGCAGCATCTGGAAGACGCTGGGTGTGTAGCCCTTCTGGCTGGGCGGCTCGCCGGCAGCGAGACCGATCTCGCGCTGGGCCATGGCCAGCCGGGTGACCGAGTCGGCGATGAGGAGCACGTCCTTGCCCTGGTCGCGGAAGTACTCGGCGACGGCCAGGGCCAGGAAGCAGGCCCGGACCCGGAGGGGCGACGGCCGGTCGGATGTCGCCACGACCAGCACCGTCTTCTTCATCCCGTCCGGCCCGATCTCGTGCTCGATGAAGTCGCGGACCTCGCGGTTGCGCTCGCCCACTAGGGCCAGGACCGCCACGTCAGCATTGTGGTGGCGTATCAGGCTTCCTAATAGAGTGCTCTTCCCGACGCCGCTGCCGCCAAAGATCCCGACACGCTGGCCGCGCCCGCAGGTGAGGAATCCGTCGAGAGCCCGGATGCCGGTAACCAGCGGATCGGTGATCGATTCCCGGTCCAGCGGTCCGGGTGGGGCGGCATAGATGTCGTACCAGGCCGCGGCTTCCACCGGCGGCCCGCCGTCCATGGGCCGGCCGAATCCGTCGAGCACCCGGCCGACGAGGGCATCGGAAACGGCTACGCGGGACTCCCCTGCCCGGGCCACGATCGTGTCGCCCAGTTGGAGGCCAGCGACCTCCTCCAGAGGCATCGAGAGGACCTGCCCGTCCCTGAATCCGATCACCTGAGTACGGATTTGAGTGCCGGCGCGGGTCAGGATCTCGCAAAACTCGCCGACGCCCACAGCGGGCCCGCGCGATTCCACCAGCAGGCCGACGGTCCGGGTGACGGTGCCGAGGGAACGCACGGGTTTGCTGTTGGCGATGGCGCGCTCGAGGCGAGCCATGTCCATCCAGGACGCGCTCATGCGGCGCCCTCCCGCAGGGTCAGCGCGTCGGTGAGTCCCCGGGCAATCTCGTCCATCTGGGTGTCGATGGAGGCGTCGAGGCTGCCCCGCCCCGTATCGACGATCACCCCGCCAAGTTCGAGGCTGGGATCGCCTTGAATGCGGATGGCCTCGGGCGCTCCGATGCGGCTGAGATGACCCTGAAGCCGGGCGACAAATTGGGGATGGACTCGAACCTCTGTCACTTCCCGCAGCGACACGTTTTCGAACGCCGCCTTCACCAGGCCGAGCAGCGCCTCTTCCTCGATCACGATCTGGCGGCGCAGGACCCGGCGGGCCATGGCCAGCGCCAGGGCCACGACATCGCGTTCTGCCTGACGGCGCAGGCGGCCTTTCATGCCGGCGGTCTCTTCGATGGAGCGGGCCAGGCGTTCCACCACCGCTTCCGCTTCGGCGGCGGCCTTCTGACGCCCGGCGGCTTCGCCCTGCCGGAAGTATTCCTGCCGTTCGGATTGCAGCCTGGCCTGCACCTGCTGATCGACCATCTTCTGGATCTCCGCCTTCTGGCGCTCCGCCGACTGCGGCGCCTGCGGTTCCTGCGGGCGGGCCGGGAGGGACTCCGGTTTGGGGACCGGGTCTCCGATGCGCGGCCACTCGACGACCGGCAGGACGAGTTCCGCGTTCGCCGGCCGGATTCTCGACGCCATGGCCTTAAACGACATACTGCTCGCCGACGGTGCCTTTCAGGCTGATGACGCCCTCCGTCTCCAACTGGCGCACGATGGAGATGATCTGCTGCTGGGAGGCCTCGACCTCCTTGATCTTGACCGGACCCAGTGCATCCATGTCCTCGCGCATCATCTCCGCGCCGCGCTGCGACATGCTCTGCAGGAAGTGGTTCTTCAACTGCTCGCTGGTCCCCTTGAGGGCGACGGTGAGGATCTTGCGGTCGATGCGGCCCAACACTTCCTTAATGCCGTTCTGATCGATGAGGAGGAGGTCCTCGAACACGAACATCAGGTGGCGGATCGTCTCGGCCAGGTTCGCGTCATTGTGTTCAATGTTGTCCAGAATCTCCTTACTGGAGGAGGAGTCCAGGCGATTGAACATCTCGGCGACGGCACGGACACCGCCGTAGGACTCGCGGCTGAGCTCACCCAGCGCTTTCAGTTTCTGGCCGATGATGATGGCGATCTTGGAGATGATCTCGGGGGAGATCTGATCCAGGCTGGCCATGCGAAGGGAGACATCGGCCCGCAGATCGACCGGGAGGGAGAAGAGGAGTCCGGCCGCCTGCGACGGATTGAGGTGGCTGAGGATCAGGGCGATGGTCTGCGGATGCTCGCTGTGGATGAACTTGGCGAGTTGCTGGGGGTCGGCTTTCTGGAGGGCATCGAAGCTGGCCGCTTCGTGGCCCAGCATCTTCACAAGCCGGTCCAGGATCTTCTTGGCGGTTTCGGCCCCGAAGGCGTTGACGAGGATCTTGCGGGCGTAGTCGATGCCGCCCTTCAGGACGTAGTCGTGCGCCATCGACATCTGGTAGAACTCTTCCAGAATCGACTCGGCATCTTCGGCGGTGATGGTGGGAATGCGGGCGAGTTCCTTGCCGATGTCGGCGACCTCGTCCTCCTCCATGTGCTTCAACACCTCGCCGCCGAGCTGGTCTCCCAGGGTGAGCATGAGGACCGCGGCCTTTTGGGCGCCGGTATACTTCGGAGCGGCCGCCTCCGCATCGGGCGTCATGTTGGTAATCATGGACGCTTCTCCGACAGCCAGGTCCGCAGCAGTTGAGCCGCCGCGGCGGGATCCTTCTTGGCCTCCTCCATGATCACTTTCTTCAGCACCTCAGCCTTCTTGGTCTGCGGCGGCAGCTGCAGGGAGAGCAGCGCCTCGCGGTCCAGACGTTCCTGTTCCAACTGGTTGTCCGCCATCACGGCCAGGGCCTTCTGCTCGAAGTTCTTTTCGTCCGCCTTCGCTCCTTCCTGAAGCTGAGGAGCTCCAGGATCGACTTCGGGCTCCGACGGGCGGCGCCGCTTGATCAGTCCGCGGGTGACGATAAAGATGACCACGCCGATGACGACCAGCATCGCTGCCGCGGCGCCCAGCCAGACGGGCAACGGCGCCTTGTCGAGCAGCGGTTTCATCCAGGACGGCATGGTGAAGCCGGCGGGTCCGCTCCGAGGAGCCTGGGTGGACGGGGGCGCGTCGGGGGGCTGGACAGCCAGGGTGGCCTCAAAGGGCAGGGTCTCCACCAGCAGCGAGTCGCCGCGTTCCGACTGGAAACCCACCGTGCCGGCGACGACATCCCTGACGACTTTGAGCGTGTCGGGCGAGAGCGGTTCCAGGACGCGGCGCGCCTTGGGTCCGGTGCCCTCCCAGCGCAGGGCCTGATCGAGCAGGATGGAGACGGAGAGGCGTTTCACCGTGCCCAGAGGCAGCTTCAGGTGCTTGATAGTGCGGCTGGTCTGATAGGCGACGTTTTCTGTTTTTCGCGAGACGCCGCCGCCGGAACTGCCGGCGCGGGGCACCGGCCGGGGCAGGTTCGAGGCGGCGCCGGGCACGCCCGCTGTCGCCCCGAGGCCGCTGGCGTCCTCCGTTTTCTGGGAAGACAGCATGACCGAGCGGTTGGGGTCGAAGACCTCCTCGCTCTGCTCGCCACTGGTAAAGTCGCATTCCAGGCTGATCCCGGCGCGGTACTTTTCGGGGCCCAGCAGGGGATCGAGGGTGGAGCGGATCTTGGCCAGGTAGTCGCGTTCCAGTCCCTGCCGGAACTCGAGCATGGCGCTGGAGTTGGCGGTTTCGGAATCGGCGTCGCGGCGCGGTTTGCTGAGCAGGTTTCCGCTCATATCGAGGACGGAGACGGATTCGGGTGTCAGGCCCTCCACGGCGCTGGACGTCAGATGCTGAATCGCGACGACATTGGCTGACGAGAGCTTCGCGCCGGGGCGCAGGCGCAGCATGACACTGGCTTTGGCCGGTTGGCGGTTCTCCAGGAAGACCGACTCCTTCGCAAACGTGACGTGGACGCGGGCGCGGTCGACCTCGGCGAGGGCGATGACGCTGCGCTCGAGTTCCCCTTCCAGGGCACGGCGAAAGTTCACGTGCTCCGCGAAGTCAGTCGTCCCGAGGTTCGTCTTGTCGAAGAGTTCGAAGCCGAGGCGTCCGGTGCGCGGCAACCCGGCGGCGGCCATCTCAATGCGCAGTTCCGCCACGCGGGCGGAAGGAACCAGGATGGTGCCGTTGTCGGCGACCTTGTAGGGCACATTGGCCGCTTTGAGCCGTTCCACCAGGGCACCGGAGTCTTCGGCGCTGACCTCAGTGAAGAGCGGGCGCAGATCACGCTCCTTATTCCAGCGGATGCCGAACACGATGCCCGCCACGACGGCGGCGGTGGCGGCGAGAATGACGATCCGCTGGCGCAGCGTCAGACCGGCGAGGATTTGCTTGAACTGGCCCATCTCTTCTGGCACCCGCGGTCACTCAGACCTGCATGCGCATCACTTCCTGGTAGGCCGAAACCATCTTGTTGCGGACCTGGAGAAACAGGTCGAAGGCGATGCCGGCCCGTTGCTGGTCGAGGGCGACTTTGTGGAGGTCCTGCCCTTCGCCGTTCAGGAAACTCTCCATGCTGGCGTGGGCTTCGTTCTGCATCGTGTTGACGGCCTCCACAGCGCCGTTCATGACGGCGCGGAAGGACTCGCCGCCACCGGGCACGTGCGTGCGGACCTGGCCAATGCCGGGCGGCAGTTGAATGGGAGTAATGGGCGGGATCGTCATGGGCGCATCACTTCATCAGGTCGATGGATTTGGAGACCATGTCTTTCACGGCGGAAATCGCGGCCACGTTGGCCTGGTAGCCGCGGGTGGCGCCCATGAGGTCGACCATCTCCTCGGCGGGACTCATGTGAGGGAAGGCCACGTAACCGCGGGCGTCGGCGTGAGGGTGGCCGGGCTGATAGCGCAGGTCCGGAGGGCGGCTGTCTTCCACGATCTGGGAGACGCCGACGCCCATGGACCCGGCGGACATCTCGGTCTGGAAGACCGCCGAAAAAGGCGAGCCCTGGGCTTCGGATTCGAAGACCACATCCTTGCGGCGATAAGGACCGCCTTCCGGCGTGCGGGTGGTCTCGGAGTTGGCCAGGTTCTCGACGATGACTTCGGCGCGGGCGCGTTGGGCGGCCATGCCGGAGGCGCTGACGGAGAGGAGGTTGAAGAGGCTCATGCGCCCTTGCCCTCGTCGATGGCCTTGCGGACCATGCGGAGTTCATTGCGCAGCAGATTGGTGGCGACGTTGAAGCGCAGGGCGTTTTCGGCCAGCAGGCGCGATTCCCGGTCGAGGCTCACGTTGTTGCCGTCGTTCTTCATGGTGAGGCCGGTGGGCTCGATCACATTGGGCGTGCCGCCTGGGGTTTGGGAGAGGAACTCGAACTGGAAGTCGAGGTCCTTGGTGCGATAGCCGGGGGTATCGAGGTTCGCCAGATTGGCCGCGACGAGCTTCTGGCGGTCAGCCAGCAGGTCCATGTAGCCTTCGAGGCGAGAGGTGATGGCCGGTAGCATGATGGTGATCCCCATGCAGATGTGTGGCCAAGAGCTTATCGGCCCGGGGCGGGCGGGTAATAGGAGAATCGGACCTTTAGAATGTATGCGTTGGAGCTGGAGAGGGGAAAGCGCTTAGTCTTCGTACATGGAGGGATAGGCGAGTTTCATTTCGGAAGCGGTTTCATGGGCTGTTCCGATTTGGATCAGGCGGCCTTTGCCGATTCCGGGGCAGCGGCGGCCGGTTTTCTCCCAGGCCTGGCGGGTTTCGAGCAGCTCCGGCCAGAAGGGGAAGAGACGGCACTGGGTGGGTTTGCTCTCGTGGATGGAGCAGCCGCCGTGGAGCAGGAAGTGGCACTGGCGGTCGCGCGGTTTGCGGAAGCGCAGCAGGTGGCGGGTACGGTAGACGTATTTCTTCTCAAATTCGGCCGGGGTGAGGCCGATGTGGCGGGCGGCGTTCTTGAGATCCTGTTCAGTTATATAGACATAGCCTTCCATATCGCAGCAGCGGGTACAGCCGGGCTGGCAGGTGAAACGAACGCCTTCCATACCGGACAGGATAGCGGTTCCAGCCCACCCGCGGTTGTGCCAGCCGGGCGATGGGGGGTATTCTCGACAATAAGGCAGAGTGCGCGGCCGATTGGCGCAACATTTTGCCGGATGGATGTTTTAGGGAGACGGCGGTGAGGTTATGGCAGCCAGAGACGACGGCGAGTTTGAACTGATTCTCGGTAACAAACAACTGCTCAGCGTTTTGTTCATAGTGATCGTGTTACTGGGTGTCTTCTTTACGATGGGTTTCCTGGCCGGCCGCAGTACCGGCGCAGGGACAACGGTGGCGCAGAACAAGCAGGCGGACAAGCTGCCGTTGTCGGTGGACGCGCCCAACCCGCAGAAGGAGACCATCCCGCCGGCCTCGGATGCGGACATGGCGGAGAAGCCGGCGGAGAAAGCGCCCGTCGAGCAGCCGGTTGAGCGCCAGCCGGAACCGGCACCGCAGCGGCAGGTGGAGCCGCCACCCGCTCCGAAGAAAGAGACCCCCAAGAAGGAAGCCGCCAAGAAAGAGGCCGCGAAGCCGGAACCGGTGCGGGCGGCGCAGGGCGGCTACACGCAGACGCCGCCGGGCGGCACCTACCTGCAGGCCGCGGCGACGCGCCGGGCCGAAGCGGAATCGATGCTGGGTGCGATTGCGGGCAAGACCGGGCTGCGCGGCTACGTCACGCCGTCGCCGAAGTCGAGCGAACTGTTCCGCGTGATCATTGGACCGCTGGGCAGCAACGAGTCTGTCGCGAATGCGCGTGTGAAGCTGATTGAACTGGGTGTCAAATCTCCGTACGTCGTGAAGTATTGATGGATTCCCTTGTCCAGCTGGACCCACGGCCCAAGAAGCAGCGCCTGCGGCTGCCGGAATTCCTGCGCAAACCGGACACGCACTTCCATTCGGTGCAGCTGCTGAAGAACGGCCTGCGCGAGCACAACCTGCACACGGTCTGCGAGTCGGCGCGCTGCCCGAACATTCACGAATGCTTCCACCGCGGCGCGGCGACGTTCATGATCCTGGGCAATATCTGTACTCGCGGTTGCACCTTCTGCTCAGTGCCGAAGGGTTCGCCGGAGAAGCAGGAGATGCCCATCGATCCGTTGGAGCCGGCGAATGTGGCGCGCATGGCGGCGCAGATGGGCCTGCGCTATGTCGTGATCACCAGCGTGAATCGGGACGACCTGGCCGATGGCGGTTCGAATCACTTCGCCGAGACCGTGCGAAGGGTGAGAGAAGCGCTGCCGGAGGCTACGGTGGAGGTACTGACTCCGGACTTCTGCGGCGACCTGGACGCCGTGGCGCGCGTGCTGGATGCCGGGCCGCACGTGTTCAACCACAACATGGAGACGATCGCGCGGCTCTACCGGCGGATCCGGCCGCAGGCGAATTATCAGCAGTCCTTGGATGTACTGGGATTTGCGCGGAGCTATCGGGCCGATGTGCTGACGAAGTCCGGCCTGATGGTGGGGCTGGGTGAGACGGAAGACGAGGTCAACGGGCTGCTGCGGGACCTGCGCGGCGTCCACGCCGATGTGGCGACCATCGGACAGTACCTGCAGCCGACGCGGCGCAATGTGGAAGTGTCCGAGCATGTTCCGCCGGACCGCTATGAGCGCTGGCAGGCCTACGGCGAGTCGATCGGCTTCAAGAAGGTGTTTGCGGGGCCGTTTGTGCGGTCCAGTTATATGGCCGATCTGGTGAACCATTCGGCCCGGGAGGCGCGCCCAGAGGCGCAGGTGTAATGTACCGCTGGCAGTTGTCCCTGGCCGGATCGATCCTGACGGCCGTTTTTCTCATCGTTCTCTTTCCTCCATTTCAGATCTCCCTGCTGGCTCCGGTCGCGCTGACGCCGCTGCTGTATGCGCTGGCGCAGGAGCCCGACGGCAAGCACCGTTTCCTGTGGGGCTGGCTGTGCGGGTTCCTCTATTGGGTGATCGTGTGCCACTGGATCCGCGATGTGCTGGCAGCGTACGGCGGATTGACCGGACCGTTGAGCTGGCTGGCCGTGGTCCTTTTTGCCGCCGCCAAGGGGCTGCATATGGCGGTCTTTGCCTGGCTGGCGGGGTTTGTCCTGAACCGCAGGTGGGCGATTCCGGCGGTGGCGGCGCTGTGGACGGGGATTGAGCGGACGCATGGTCCGCTGGGGTTCGCCTGGCTGACGCTGGGCAATGCGGGCATCGAGATGGCGGCTCCGCTGCGGGCGGCTCCGGTATTTGGGGTGTATGGGCTGTCGTTCATCTTTGCCATGCTGGCGGCCGGATTGACGATGGTGGCCCTGCGGCGCGACCGGCGCCAATTGGCCTGGCTGCTGCCGTTGGTCTTGTTGTACGTGCTGCCAATTGCCGGTCCGACCAAGGCGCCCGACACGCAGGCGGCCGCGATCCAGACCAATATCGGTGCAGACGTGAAGTGGACGGCGGAGGAAAAGGAACGCGTGGTGAAGCGGCTGTCGCTGCTGACGCTGCAGGAGTCGCTCGACGTGGCCAAGCCGAAGCCGGGCCTGGTGCTGTGGCCCGAGGCTCCGGCTCCGTTCTATTACTACGATGACGCGGCGTTCCGCGAGCAGGTGACCGGCGCGGCGCGGCTGGCCGGGGCTCCGCTGCTGTTCACGGGTGTGGCTTACACACCGCAGAAGGAGCCGCTCAATTCGGCCATCCTGCTGGGACCGGAAGGGCAACTGCTGGGCCGCTACGACAAGGTGAACCTGGTGCCGTTTGGCGAATACATCCCGGCGGGCTTTGGCTGGATCCAGAAGATTTCGAGCGAGGCGGGCAATTACGCTCCGGGGGCGGGTCCGAAGGTATTCATCACGGAAGGCCATACGCTGGGGGCGTTCATCTGCTACGAATCCGCCTTCCCGAGCTATATTCGCGAGTTCGCCAAGAGCGGCGCCGAGGTGCTGGTGAATCTGACGAATGACGGCTATTTCGGGCACGGGGTCGCGCGCGAGCAGCATCTGCAACTGGTGCGGATGCGGGCGGTGGAGAACCAGCGCTGGGTGCTGCGGCCGGCGAACGACGGCATCACGGCGTCGATCGATCCGGCGGGCCGCATCTGGGACCGGCTACCCGAGTTCAAGCTCACCAGCGGCCGGCTGCGTTTTGGCTGGAACCGCACGAAGACGCTCTATACGGAATATGGCGACTGGTTCGCGTGGCTGTGCCTGGCGGCCGGACTGGCCGGTGTGGTGTATACGCAACTGCCCACCTATCGTCCGGCGGAGTAGCAGCCCGGCGCAGTAAAATGGGCGCGCCATGCTTCGATTGTTTCTGCTGATGATTCTGGTGGTGTGTGCGCAGGCGGCTCCGCTGCCGGTGCGCGGCATCCACCTGGGCGCGCCCCTGCCGGAAGAGATGCCTTTGGCGATCCGCTTCATTGAAGAGGCGTTGCCGAAGGAGGGCGTGAACACGCTGATTCTGGAGTTCAACTACCGCTATCAGTACACGAGCCATCCTGAGGTAGTGGATGCCAACGCGCTGTCGGCGGACCAGGTGCGGCAACTGGCGGAGTCCTGCCGCAAGGCGAACGTGCGGCTGATTCCGCTGATCAACCTGCTGGGCCACCAGTCGTGGGCAAAGACGACCTTTGGGCTGCTGCGGGCGCATCCCGAGTTCGATGAAACGCCGAAGATGTATCCCGAGAACAAGGACATCTACTGCCGCAGCTGCTGCCCCCGGCACCCCAAGGTGCATGGCGTGCTGTTCGACCTGATCGATGAACTGATGGCCGTCACCGGCGCGGATGCGTTTCACGCGGGCATGGACGAGGTCTTCCTGCTGGGTGAGAAGGAGTGCAAGCGGTGCAGGGGCCGCAATAAGGCGGAGCTCTTCGCGAATGAGGTGAAGGCGATTCATGCGCATCTGGCGAAGCAGAAGAAGGAGCTCTGGATTTGGGGCGACCGGCTGATCGACGGCAAGGTGACGGGCATCGGCAAATGGGAAGCGAGCGTAAACGACACGGCTCCGGCACTGGCGTTGATCCCGAAGGACGTGGTGATCAACGACTGGCACTACGAGGCTCCGCACGCCACGGGCACTTACTTCGCGCTGTCGGGCTTTCGCGTGGTGAGTTCGCCGTGGAAGAAGCCACAGGTCGCGCTGGGCCAACTGGCGCAGATCCGCGACGCCCGCGCGCATTCCACTAAGCTCGTGGGCGACCGCATGCTGGGCATGCTGCAGACGACCTGGGTGGGCTTCGGGCCGTTCGTGCGCGCGTATTTTGGAGAGGGAGAGCCGCCGAAGCAGGGCGTGCCGGAAGCGGTGCAATGCTTCCGTACCCTGTTCGCGGAATTGAGGACGATGAATTAACCATGCTGACTCGACGCGAATTCCACTTTTCGATGCTGGCGGCTCCGGCCGTGGTGGGCAGCGCGCTGGACAAGACTCCGGCGCGGGCCATCGGGCTGGACGGAGCCGAGGCGGCGGCGTGCAAGGTGACACGGCGATGGACCGGGCCGGTGTGCCGGGCGAGCGTCACGAATAGCGGCTCCCAGGCGGTGCGGCTGCGCGAGATTGTGCTGTTCGAGGGCGCGCACGGGTACGGTCCGGAGACGAAGCTCTACGGCGAAGGCTTCACCATGCTGAGCCAGACCGGCGGGACGTTGGGCGCGCCCACGGCCATCGGCGGGTATCTGGATAAGAAGCACTACCGGATCCCGGAGCCGGAGGACGCGACCACGGTGTACAGCGTGGCGTGCCTGTCGCCGGCGGCGAACCGGCATGAGCTGATGGCGTTCACGTCGTCGCGGCGGTTTGTGGGGCGGTTCCACTTCCGTCCCTCGACGCTGCAGGTCACGCTGGATTGCGAAGGGCTGGAGCTGGCGCCTGGGCAGACGTGGCCGCTGGAGGAGTTCGTGCGGCTGGAAGGAGCGAACCGGGCCGCGTTGTTCGAGCAACTGGGTGGGCTGATCGCGAAGAATCATCCTCCGCTGAAGTGGGCGGCTCCGCCGGAGGGCTGGTGCTCGTGGTATTGCTTCGGGCCGCGGGTGACAGCGCAGCAGGTGCGCGACAACCTGGAGTGGATCGCGAAGAACGCGCCGAATCTGAAGTACGTGCAGATCGACGACGGCTATCAGCCTGCGATGGGCGACTGGCTGGAGACGGGCACGGCGTTCGGCGGCGACGTGCGCGCGGTCTTGAAGGAGATCAGGACGCGCGGGTTTGAGCCGGCGATCTGGGTGGCTCCGTTCATCGCGGAGGAGAAGTCGAAGCTGTTCCAGGAGCATCCGGGCTGGTTCATGAAGGACGCGCAGGGCGCGCCGCTGGCGTCGAACAAGGTGACCTTCGGCGGGTGGCGGCGGGGGCCGTGGTACGCGCTGGATGCGACACAGCCGGCGGTGCAGCAGCATTTGAAGACAGTGTTCCGGACGATGAACCAGGAGTGGGGCGTCACGTACTTCAAGATGGACGCGAACTTCTGGGGCGCGATGCACGGCGGGCGGCTGTCGGATAGCAAGGCGACGCGCGTGGAGGCCTACCGGCGCGGCATGGAGGCGATAATCGAAGGCGCGGGGCGCAGCTTCCTGCTGGGCTGCAATCATCCCATGTGGCCGTCGCTGGGGCTGATCCACGGGTCGCGGTCATCGGGTGATATTTCGAGGAAGTGGAGCACGGTCAGCAAGGTCGCCGGCGAGAATCTGAACCGCGCCTGGCAGAACGGGCGGCTGTGGTGGAACGATCCGGATGCGCTGGTGCTGTTGGGCGACCTGCCGGAGGACGAGTTTATGTTCCATGCCGCGGCGACCTACGCCACGGGCGGCATGCTGTTGTCGGGCGACGATCTGACGAAGATGACGCCGGAGCGCAAGGCGCTCCTGCTGAAACTGCGGCCCACGGCTCAGGCGGCGGCGTTTGATCCGGAGTTCAAGATCGGCCGGATGAAGCGGCCGGGGCACGAACTGGTGTTCGTGCTGAACTGGTCGGACAAGACGGTGACGCAATCGTTTCTGCTGCCGGGGCTGGTCCAGGTGAAGGACTTTCTCACGGGCGAGGACATGGGCAAGCACAAGGGTGACTGCGAAGTGCCGGACATGCCGCCGCACTCGGGACGGGTGTTTCAGTTGGTGGGCTGAACCGGGCGTTTTCCGGACGACTTCCACAACTGCAGCGCGCGGAAGCCGCGTTCGGTCTCCTGGGGCGTGATGGAGCAGTGTCCGCCGCGGCGGACGTATTGCTGCGCGAACCACTGCCCTGCCCCGGCATAGCGGACGAGGTCTGCGTAGGCGTTGGGCACGGAGGGCGGCACCAGCGGATCGTAGGTGGTGTGGATGGCGAGCATCGGGCGCGTCAGCCGGCCGGTGGGCGTGTAGAAGGTGTGTAGATACTCGGCGGCGCGCGGGTCGGCGCTGTAGCGGACCACTCCATCGTTCAGCTTGTTGTCGTCGGGCGAGCCGCTGTAGAGGGTATCGCGGTTGTCGAAGGGGTTGCCGCCGCCGCGCTGCTGGAGGTCGAGCAGGACGTAGGTCCAGAAGACGAGCGTGCCGGCGAGATCGTGGTCGGTGGGGATGCCGGCCCACTGGCGGACCGCGGCCGCCTGCTGCGGCTTCGACTTCAGCAACGCTTCGATCTGCGCCGTCTTCTCCGACGACATGCGGTAGGACGCGGGGACTTTGGCCGGGTTGGGCAGCGCGCCCGGGAAGTAGAAGTCGAAGACGACGCGCATGTCGAAGACGCGGTGCTGGATGAACTGCTCGGCCGAGCCGAGGGGACCACACAGCGCGAGTCCGCCATCGTAGGCGCTGGGGTACTTCTCCAGCAGGGTCATGGTGAGGAAGCCGCCCATGGAGTGACCCATGACGAAAGTTTCGACGGGCTTGCCGTACTTGCCGGTGAAATAGCGGCGCAGGGCTTCGGTGTCCTGAACGGCCTGCTCGATCGCCCAGCCCCCGGCGGCGTAGCCGGACTGGATCACCGCGACTCCACCTTCGAGAAAGCCGGAGAACTGCGGCTTCTCGTTCTGAGCGAATTGGATGGGATTGCCGTCGTAGCCGTGGCAGTAGACGAGGAGGACGCCGGTCCAGCGGGCTGGCACGTCGATGCGGTAGCTGGCGCCGTTCAGGGTGCCCACTTCGACGCGCGGCTGGGCCTGGCAGGCGGCGCTGAACAGGGCCATCGACAACACAACGGCTGTCCGGAACTGCTTCATGCGGATCCTCCCTGACGGGCTAGTTCGAATGGAAGTGGAAAGAGGAGGGTCCGTCCTGCCTCAGAACGGACCACAAGTTCCCTAGCTGTGCCGGATGACCAGCACATCGCCGTCCTTGACGATGTACTCCTTGCCTTCCAGGCGGAGCTGGCCCTTTTCCCGCAAACCGCCGTAGCCGTTCTGGTCGACCAGCGTCTGCCAGTTCACGACTTCGGCGCGGATGAACTTCTTCTCGAAGTCGGAGTGGATGGCGCCGGCCGCCTTCACCGCGGTGGAGTTGATCGGAATCGTCCAGGCGCGCACTTCCGTCTCACCGGCCGTGAGGAAGCTCATCAGGCCCAGCAGGCGGTACATGACATTGATCAGGCGGCCCAGGCTGCTGCCGGGCAGACCGTAGCTGGTCATGTACTCGGCGGCCTCTTCGGGGGACAGTTCCGCCAGTTCGGCTTCGATCTTGCCGCAGACGGCGCAAAGCTCGGCGTTGGCCTTGCCGGACAGCAGTTGTTCGCGGAAGCTCGCTTCCTTCTCAGGCAGGGTGGACGCGTCGGCTTCGCCCAGATTCATCACCAGCAGGATGGGCTTCTGCGACAGGAACTGGAAGCCGCGCAGCAGTTTCTCGTCGGCGGGCTCGAGTTCCCAGGCGCGCAGGGGTTCGCCGGCTTCCAGCTTGGCCTTGGCGGTTTCCAGCAGTTCGAACTCGCGGTCCAGCGACTGGTCGCGGATCTTCTTGCGTTCCTTCTCCAGGCGCTCCAGACGCTTTTCGACGACGACCAGATCGCTGAGCACCAGCTCCATGTCGAGATCTTCGATGTCGCGACGCGGATCGACATTGCCCTTTTCGTGCGGTACGGTGTCGTCTTCGAAGACGCGCACCACGTGGGCGATGGCATCGACAACGCGCAGGCTGGCGAGATAGCTGGGGTCGCGCAGGGCTTCCTTGGAGATGGCCGGAAAGTCGAGGAATTCGATGGTGGCGTAGGTGATCTTCGGCGGCAGGAAGATCCTGGCCAGGGCGTCGATGCGCGGATCCGGCACCTTGGTCATGCCGACGCGCGCTTCCATGGTGCCCACGCGGGTGGCTTCGTGTACGCCCGTGAGGATAGTGAACAAGCTGGTCTTGCCCGTCATGGGGAGACCGAGAATGGCTGTTTTCATAAAACTTATAGGGGAACTTCTACCCGGTTCAGGATTTCGGCCAGGAGCCGCTCGGCTGTCTCCGTCGAGCGGTTGGAGAGCGACACACGCTGGTTGAGAACCACGCGGTGCGCGAAGACCGGCACGGCCAGGCGTTTGATGTCGTCCGGAAGAACGTAGTCGCGGCCCTCGAGCAGGGCCAGGGCCTGCACGGCGCGGTAGAGTGCCTGGGCGCCGCGCGGGCTGACGCCCAGCAGCAGCGATTCGTGCGTGCGCGTGGCTTCGACGATGCTCAGCATGTAGCTGACGAGGGATTCGTCGACGCTGACGCGCTCGGCGGCGAGCTGCGCGCTGAGCAGTTCCTCGGGGGTCAGGATGGCCTGCGGTGAGGGCGCATTGGCGCCGGGCGCCTGGCGCAGGATTTCGCGTTCACTGGCGCGGTCCGGGTAGCCGATGCGCAGCCGCATCAGGAAGCGGTCGAGCTGCGACTCCGGCAGCGGGTAGGTGCCGTGGTGCTCCACCGGATTCTGGGTGGCGATGACGAGGAACGGCTCCGCCATGGGGTACGTGTGGCCGTCCATGGAGATCTGGCGTTCGTTCATCGCTTCCAGCAGTGCGGACTGCGTCTTCGGCGTGGCCCGGTTGATCTCGTCGGCCAGCAGAAAGCTGGTGAAGATGGGGCCGGGCTTGAATTCAAACTCGCCGGTGCGGGCGTTGTAGATGGTGACGCCCAGGATGTCGCCGGGCAGCATGTCGGCCGTGCATTGCAGCCTCTGGAAGCCGCAGCTGACGGTTTTGGCCAGGGCCTGGGCCAGGGTGGTCTTGCCGACGCCGGGGACGTCTTCAATCAGCAGGTGTCCGCGCGACAGCAGGCACACTACGGACATACGAATCACGTCGGCCTTGCCGCGGATCACCGCGTTCAGCGACGCTTCGAGTTCTGCCAATCTGGTTGCGGCCGAGACCGCGGCCTCCGGGCCGTGCATGTTGTTTCTATGATAGCGATTCTTCAGCGAACACAGCTCGACGTAGCCCTGAGCGGCTTCGCTAAAGCATTGGACGCCACCGGCCGTCCAACCGTGCAACCCTCTGCCGGTTAGTGGGTTTCCGAGGGGCGGATGGGCCGCAGGTATTCGAATTCCACCCAGCCGCGGCGGCCGGCGGCCGGACCGTCGAGGATCTCCACCTGGTAGCGGCTGCCGTCCTCCACCACCACGCGCGCCTGCGTGCCGGTCGTGGCCGGAAACGCAGCCTGGGCGGCCTCGGCCTTCTCCAGCTCCTGGCGGTCCTGCCTGCCCATCGCATTCTGCAGCCGGCGGGTGGCGTCCTTGGACTCGCCCAGCCAGATGGCCTGCCCGGTAGTCGAGGTCAGGATGGCGACCTCCCCTTTGTGCAAAGTATGATTCTCCGGGGTTTCGGGCTTCAGTTTCCAGGCCCGGCCCACCCCGTACAGGAGGATAAAGCCAGCCAGGATCACGACTGCGATGACGAACCTGTTCACGGCGGTTTCCTTTCTTCGACGGGTACAAACTGTCTTTAAGGATATGTACGTCCGATTTGAAGTCAAGCCCCAATTGATCTTTGGGCCGGAGGCGCGCCGCGGTCTGATACGATACAAGTTCACTGCCATGACTCGCATGCTTCGAGCGGCTGTGGTACTGGCTTGCCTGGGGGCCTTGCTGCAGTCCCAGGCCTTCTCGCAACGGAAGAAAAAGAACAAGAAGGATGAGGACTTCACCCAGACCCTGGCGGTGACGCCAGACCCGCCGGCGGCCATCAGCGCCGAGACGGCGCGGCTGACCTTCCTGGCCACTCCGCTCTCAGCCAAAGGGCTGCTCTCGCAGCAGACCCGCGACGCGCTGAAGTGGCTGATGCAGAACACAAAAGGCTCGCAGGTCGTCAAGATCCGCGCCTACGTGGCCGGCACCGGCGATCTGCGCCGGATCCCTTCCCTTGTGAGCGAAATGTTCACGGAGAAGAAGATTGCGCTGCCGGTGGTGGCCGTGGTGCTGGTAGGAGGCCTGCCGCTGGAAGGCGCTCAACTCCAAATGGTGGCGACCCTGCAGGACCGCAAGACCGTCAATCCCTCGGGCATCCTGTTCCTGGCCGCGCAGCAGACCGCCTTGCAGCAGGCGATGGAACAGTTGAAGTCACGCGCCGGCGGCGATGAGGTACAGATGCTGGCCTGCGCGGCGCCAACGGTGGAGGAGATTGCTGCTGCCCGGACCGCCGCGGCGGGGTTGTTCCCTCGGGCGCAGGCGGTGTTTTACCAGGCCCAGCGCTCGGTCGTCCAGCCGGCGGCGGCGTGTGAAGCCGTGGCGCGCCTGGCGCAGCCCGCGGCCGGAGGCGCCCGCTTCCAGGAAGGTGCTGTTGCCGTCTCTTCGCCGAAGCTGGTCTTCAGCGGTGCCCAGCTCGCCTTCCGCTACCAGGAGTCGGATGCCCGCCTGGCCTTCCAGCGGCTGGAGAAGACGCTACAGTCGCTGGGCGGCTCGCTGAAGCAGGCGGTTTCGCTGAATGCCTACCCGCTCTCGCCCCAGCTCGCCGAAATGGTGGCCCGCATCCGTCTCGAGTTTCTCGACCGCAACCGCCTGCCGGCCGGCACGTCGCTGCCGTACGAAGGGCTGCCGTCGATGGACGCCAGCTTCGGTTTGGAAGCGATCACTCTAGGTTCGCCTGCTCCCTGATTCATAACAGTTCAAGAGGTCTTCCTTCATGTCACAAAAACCAGTTGTCACGTTCGGCGAAATCATGCTGCGCCTGGCTCCTCCCGGCTATGAACGGCTCATGATGTCGCCCATGCTGGTGGCTACGTACGGCGGCGGCGAAGCGAATGTCGCGGTGTCGGTGGCCAACTACGGCCAGCCCGCGCGATTCGTCACTGTGCTGCCGGACAACCCCATCACCGACGCGTTCGTCTACCAGATGCGCGGCTTCGGCGTCGATACCAGCTTCATCAAGCGCGCTTCCGGCCGCTTCGGCATCTACTTCGTCGAGCCGGGCGCCAACCAGCGGCCCTCCAAAGTGGTCTACGACCGCGCCAACAGCTCCATCGCCCTGGCCAAACCGGGCGATCTCGACTGGAAGGCGATCTTCGGCGACGCCGGCTGGTTCCACATCACCGGCATTACGCCCGCCCTGACGCAGTCGGCCGCCGATCTGTCGATCGAGGCCGCCAAGGCCGCCCAGGCGATGGGCGTCACGGTGTCCTGCGACCTCAACTATCGCAAGAACCTGTGGAAGTACGGCAAATCCACGCAGGAAGTGATGTCGGAGCTCGTGAAGTATGTCGACTTCGCCATTGCCAACGAGGAAGACTGCCAGAAGGCGCTCGGCATCAAGATCGACGTGGACGTGCACTCCGGCAAGCTGGACCAGGCGCAGTACGAGGCGCTGGCGAAGAAGGTGCTCGACACTTACCCGAATCTGAAGGCCATCGCCATCACGCTGCGCGAGAGCTTCAGTGCGTCGCACAACGGCTGGTCGGCCTGCCTGCACAATCGCGAGCAGTTCCTGCTGAGCCGCCGCTATGACATCACCCACATCGTCGACCGCGTGGGCGGCGGCGACGCCTTTGCCGGCGGGCTGATCTACGGGCTCATCAACCTGCCCACGCACCAGGATGCGCTGGAGTTCGCCGTGGCCGGTTCGTGCCTCAAGCATTCGGTGCCGGGCGACTTCAACCGCTTCACAAAGGCCGAAGTCGAAGCGCTGATTAAGGAAGGCGGCAGCGGCCGCGTGCAGCGCTAAGCCGGTTCTCCCCAAAAACAAAAAGGGCCGCCGGGAACGGATCGCGTTCCCGGCGGCCCTTGTGCTTTGCGGTTACTGGAGCGAATTGGCCTTGAAGCTGGTATAGGCTCCGCTGCTGGCGAAGCGTAACCCCATCACGCTCATTTCGCCCGCGAGGGCGGAGATCTCCAGGCTGCCCTTCTTGCCGTCCACGATTCCGTTCAGGTCGATGAGCCGGAAGGCGGCATGGCCGTTGGGCGGGATCTCAGGCAGCTGCACCTGCACGATGCGCTGGCCCTGCAGGTCGCGGAACGTGAAATTCACGATCGAGGCGACGTCGGCGCTCATGTTGGCGACAGCCACGGTCGTGGTGAAGCCTCCGGTATTGTCGAACGGCATGATCGTCCGGTTGGGCGTGGCCACATAGATGGGCACCGCGGCCTCCTGGTCGGGGCGTCCGGGTACAATTTGGCGGAAGACGGCAAAGCCCGTTACCCACTGGCCGCTGAGGATCTCGGCCCAGCCGCTCTGCACGGTTGGGCTGGCGCCGGTGGTTTCCAGAGTTACGGAGGCGCCGGGCGCGATGGTCACGTTCGAGGGATCCGCGCCATTCTGGAACTGCAGCGGCCATGCTACAGCCGATTTGTTCACGTCTTCGCGCCAGAAGCGCAGTTTGACGGTGGCCTGGGTCGCGTCGTTGTTCACCAGCGTGATGCTGGTTCGGAAGGACGTGGCGGAATCCCCGCCATCGGCGATCTGCGGCAGCGACCGTTTGCCCAGCGAATAGCGGTTGAAGGTCTGCGCTTCGAAGGAAGTGAACGCGCCGGTGGGGTTAAATCGGAGCCCCAGCAGCGAGATCTGTCCGGTGGTGATCCACAGGTCGGCTGTTCCGCGTTTGTCGGACAGGTACGGCCAGAGCGCCGCCAGCGAGGTGGCATAGTGGCCGCGGGCCGGAATGTCCGGCAGGCGGTCGACCTTGATGATGCGGCCGAGTTCATCCCGGAACGCCACTCGCACCTTGGCGGTCTCGGTCTGGCTGACATTGGCGATCGCCAGGGCGGAAACGAACCCGTTCGAGTTGTCGAACGGCAGCAGGCTGCGCTGCATGAGCGTGGAATTCAGCGGAACCGCCGCCTCCTGGAACCGGCCGTCGGGCCGCGACTGGCGGTAGACCGCCACGCCGCTGATCTTCTCCTTGCACACGACCTCGGCCCAGCCCGAAGAGACGGCAGAGTCCGTGGCCGCGGTCTGGACGGACCAGCTGGCGTTCGGCTGGATGACGACGTTCTCCACCTTGTCGCCGTTCTCAATGGGCGGATTCCAGGGCACCGTGGCGTGCGTGGTGGGATCCGACTTATAGAACTTCACCGTGACATAGGCCGGCGTCGTGTCGTTGTTCACCAGCGTGATGGATGTCTTGAAGTCGCCGCCGTCGGCCACCTGGGGCAGCGAGTAGACCCGCGTGGGTTCGAGCTGTGTGCGGACGGGCAACTGCACGACGGGCGTGGAGTCGGTGGGCGTCACGAGAATACTGTCGTCGAGCGGCAGCTGGACCGTGGCCCGTGTGTCCATCTGGACCGCGAAGGTCGAAGGAGTCAGACCCCGGTTGATGGAGACCGTCAGATTCGGATTCGGCACCACCTGGGTGACGTCAAAGTAAGCCAGGCGCCCTCCGTTGGCGACCACCTGCACCGGTTGCGGCGGCGCGGCCACCTGCCCGAAGGCGTAGAAGCTCAACTGCGACGGCACCACCGTGAAGCCCGGCGGCTGATCGACGATCGTCACTTTGACGGGCACGACACCGAGGACGCCCGGCAGCGTGGCGGCGGAAACCCGCAGCTCGCCGTTCAGGACAGTTCCGACGTCAAAGCCCGAGGAGTTCACGCGAATCCCAACGGTCAGGGGCGAGAGGATGGGCGCCGCATTGCTCACCGAGAGCCAGTTCGCCCCGTCCGACGTGAAGGGCGTCACCTGAATCTCGCGGACGGTGCCGTCCGAATTGGCCACGTTGAAACTCGAAGTCATGGAAGATTCCGGCCCCAGGGTCAGGTCCAGGTTGGCCGGGTTGAGCAGAAACGCAATGCCCTTCACGTTGAACACGACATCGAAGCTGGTAGGCAGCTGGCCCGTGACCGGAGCAGGCGTAATCGTGACCTTGCCCGAGTAGTTGCCCGTCTGCATCTGGAACGGGTTGCAGGTCACCAGCAGATCAAAAGTCCCGCTGGCCGAGACTGTTCCGCTGGAGGGAAAGACCTCCATCCACCCCTGGTTGCCCTGCACGGAAAAAGTGAAGCCGGGCCCCGTATTGAGCATGCGGATGGTGGTGCTCACCTTGGCGCCGGCCCCGGCATCCGCGTTTAGAACCGCCGATTGCGGCGAGAAGAATAAAAACGGGTTCTGTTGCGCGTGGGCCAGCGTTAGGCAGCCACTCAGCAGCAAAACAGTTGCGAGTTTCATGACTTTCAGTCTCCGTGTGCCTGACCGGGCCGCGTCATACCAACCGTCAGCCCGCCCGCATAGTCATCATAGGTTCAGGACATGGTACACCGCAAAGGGGTAATCCTTCATCCGGAGTGAACACAGGCTATGTCTACAGCTTCGGCCGGGCAGGACCGTTCCGCCAGCCCCCCTTTCGGACAGCCGGAAGGGGCAGGACAGACCACCGGCGGAAAGAAACGCCGCAACGGAGCACCGCGTCCCCTTATAATCAAGGTCAGAATCACTCATGTACTCTCGCAGGCAAGTCATTCTGGGGGGCACCGCACTCGCGCTCTCTTCCGCCACCGCCGCAGCCCAGGCGCCGGCGCCCAAAGCCGCACCGCAACCACCCATCGCCTCCGCCGAAGCCTTCAAATCCGGCGTCAGCGAAGTCATTGTGCCGGTCACGGTGACCGACGACAAAGGCCGCTTCGTGCGCGACCTGGACCTCAAGGACTTCGAGCTCCGCGACGAAGGGCAAGTCCAGAAGATCACTTACTTTACGCGCGAACGCAACCAGCCCGTCGTCATCGGGTTCCTGGTCGACCTCTCCAACTCCAACCGCCTGCACTGGGACAAGTTCAAGGAAGCCATCCAGGATCTCGTGCTGGCCACGATGGAGCCGGACGGCAAGCCGGATCCGCGCTTCTCGGGCTACCTCGTCGGCTATTCGACGGAAGCCGAACTGCTTCAGAACACGACCGATGATCCGGAGAAGATCCTGGAACGGTTCCGCAAGACCAAGCCCGGCGGCGGCGCCGCTCTGTTCGACGCCGTCTACCAGTCGTGCACCAGCCGTACGCTCGTCAAAGGCGAGCCCATCGAACCGCGCCGGGTGATCGTCATCGTGGGCGACGGCCACGACAACAACAGCAAGAAAACATTGGAAGAAGTCGTCGAAATCGCGCAGCGCAACCTGGTGACCATCTACGGCGTGTCGACCGTCGCTTTCGGCTTCCGGAATGACGGCGAACCCAACCTGAAGAGGCTCTGCGAGTCCTCCGGCGGGCGCGTGGTCTATCCGCTGGAAAATCTGTACTCCGACGTTTCCGGCTACCTCTCCACCCCGTCCGATGAAGGCAATTTCGCCTATAAGGTCGGCACGGGCGGCTACGCGGCGGCCATCATGCGCGGCATCGTCAACGCCATCTCCGCCACCGCCGGCGAAATTACCACCCAATACATCCTGAGGTATACGCCGGGCAATACCGATGTGGCCAAGAAATTCCGTAAAATCGAGGTCAGGGTCAACCTGGCCAATGTGAAGGTCAGAGCGCGAGAAGGTTATTATCCTTTCGCCCCCTAACGGCCGATAAGTCCAATTTCATGTCGCTGCCATCCGACATCGCCGCACCCCTGGAAACCCGCACCGCGGAATACCGGGTGTTCCAGGCCCTGGGCGAGAACTGCGGCGTCGTCGTTACCGATCCCGTGACCGGAGCCTGCGCCATGCGCTTCCGCCGCGACTGGGACGAGTTCGCTCCGGCTGAAGCGGAAATCCTGCAGGCTCTGGCGGAAGATCTTCCGGCCAAACAGCAGGAACTGGGCACCGGCGCCTTTTTGCACTGGATCGATGAGAACCTGTCCAACACGCTCAGCGTGGAACCGCCCCAGCAAGCCCTTTGCCTCGACCTGGAACGCACCGCGCAGGCACTCTACCGCCGCTATGTCCGGTCCACCGTGCACCGCTTCCAGACGCACCTGCCGCTGATTCCCATCGACCTGGCCGCCGGCGGGCTGGGCCAGGATCGGGCCGCGGGCGCGAAGGAATGGATCGAAGCGGAAGTGCCCGGCCGACGCGGGCTCACCGAAGACCTGTTCCTGGTGCGAATTCACGGCCGCTCCATGGAACCGGAGATTCCGGATGGGTCCATCTGCGTCTTCCGCTCCTACTACGGCGGCTCGCGCAAAGGCGGCATCTTTATCGTGCAGCGCATCGCCACCATGGACGAAGGCGGTGAGTTCACCCTGAAGCGCTATGAGAGCTCCAAGCAGGTGACGGCCGAAGGTTGGAGCCATACCAGCATCCGCATGCAGCCCGGCAACCCCGAGTTCTCCAGTTGGGACCTGCGCGAGGAAGACCGCTGGGTGACCATCGCCCAGTTCGTCAGTGTCCTGGAAGATCCTGTCGCCTGAAACACCCCAGCCTGCGGCTAGCGGCCCTTGCCGTTGGGGCTGAGCACCGTCAGTCCAAAGCCCGCATTGCCGGGCAGCATGATGCGCAGGCCGTTGAAGTCCTGGATGTCCACCCCCACCTGGATTACCTGCATCCCGGCCGCACGGCCTGCCTGGACTCCGGCCGGCGCATCCTCGAACACCAGGCAACGCTCCGGACGAACCCCCAGGCGTTCGGCACCCAGCAGGAAACAATACGGGTCGGGCTTACCGTTCACGACCTCTTCCGAGGTCACCATCCCGGCCGGAACCGGCAGGCCCGCGGCCTTCAGGCGCACCTCAGCGAGTTTGCGGGGGCAGGAGGTGACGATGGTCCACCGCTCCCGCGGCAGGCCCGCCAGCAGCGCCGCGGCAGCCTTGATGGCGACGACCCCCTCGGTGTCCAACTCCTCGGCACGATTGAACTCCAGCGCCGCCGCCGTGGCATCGATCTCAGGCACGAACAGATGGATCGTCTCGGCGGTGCGGCGGCCGTGCGACACAGCCAGGATCCGGTTCACGTCGATGCCGTGCTGATCGGCAAACCGCTGCCAGTAGCGGACCACCACTGCGTGGGAATTGACAAGAGTGCCGTCGAGGTCGAAGAGAATTGCATCGCAGTCGTAGGTCATGAGATAAGGAATGGGCCCCTGAGCCGGGGCTCAACTTCCATTATCGCAGGATGTAATGGTGGACCTAGGAGTCTGTTTTCTCGATCAGCTTCTCGACGTTCATCATGTAGATCGCCATCTTCCCGTGACGGTCGCTCTGAAAGAAGATTCGCTGGCTGTTGGCACTGAAACAGGGCGTAGCCAAGGCTGGATCCTTGGCCTTGTGCTCGCATAAAGTAAATTCTCTCTTTGTAGCCCTTAACAGCAACAAAATATTGGGAGATGCCTTACTGCGGCTAGCGCCCACAAACACGCTGGAATTGGCATTGCGGGCAAAACTGACAAACTGGCTGGTTTTGGCCAGCAGGGTGTCGGCGCGGGAGTCCAGACCCTGTTCCCGGATGGCAATCAACTGGTTCGTCTCCACCGGCTCCAGCAGATACTGCAGTGTCTGCCCGTCCGGGGACCACAGGGCCTGCAGCACCCGCCCCGCCGGTGTCTCTACCCGCCGCTGCCCCGCCCCATCGAACGCCGCCACCCACAGTTCCCCGGCTCCGTTCAGCCAGAGGAGCATAGCCCGTTTCGGATTCGGCGTTAAGCCAGTCACCGCTCCGCGGACTTCCACCGCCGTCTCCGGACTCCCCTTGGGCTGGCGCAGGCGGCGGATGTTCGAGTTTCCGCCCTGCGTCTCCACGAAGAAGAGGGATTGTCCATCTTCGGTCGAAACCAGCGGACCGGAGTGCTTCCACCCCTCCCGGAGTTCCGCCACCTCCTGCCGGTGCTGGTTGTGGAGTTGAATGGAAACCAGTTTGGACCCGCTGAAGAAGAGGGCCGCCCGGTCATCGGACGAAAAAGTCAACGATTCAGGCGCGTACTCCTCCACCGTGGCCACCGGCTTGATCTGCCCGTTCGACAGATCGATCTGGAACGGCGCCCACTTTTCCCCCGACACGGCGGAGAAAAGCAGGTTCCGGCTGCGACGGTCGATGCAGCGCGCCGGTGGCGGGGAGAAGGTGCTCTCGTGCTCCGGACTGGTCAGGCGGCGGACGTCAAATTCGGTGGACGGGTCCTGGTAGCGAAACCACTCCTGGGAAGCCACGGCCACACCGGCCAGAAATGAACGCCGCGACTGCTCCATACCCAGGATTTTAGCAGGCGGCGCAGCCACATCCACGCCGCCTACTTGTGCGGATCGTGGCCGTGCTCCTTCGGAGCCGAAGTGTAGTGCTCCTTCAGCAGATCGACGCCAAAATCGTCCTCGAAATCCCTCCATACACTATGGATGTGATTGGCGTTGTTCTGGGTGTTGTCATATTCGATCAGAAACGTCGGGGCCTGGACGCGGTAGTAGTGCGGACCGCCCTTTTCCACCACGCCCGCCCAGGCAAAGTAGACATTGAGCCCCGCCTCTTTCACCCTCTGCCGGCGCTGTTCGGCCAGTTCGCCCGGCAGGTTCTCAATGTATTCATCGATCAATGCTGCCAGTAACTTACGTTGTGCTGGAGTCATCTTGGACTGCAGCAGGCCGCTGGGTTGTCCGGCCAGGGCGGCTTTGCGGCTGCGTTCCGTAAGGATGTCCGCGTAAGCCTTCTCGGCCACCAGCGCGACCTTGCGCTGCTCCGGCGTGAGCGCGGTCATCAAGGCCCTGCCCTTGTCCTCTTCGGCGCCCAGGACGCGAAGCCCGGCGCGTGGCCCCTCCCTCACTTCTCCTGGATTCGAACCCAGGAAGGTGGGATTGCCCGTCGCCTTGCCCTTCACCACCGTGAAATGGAGGCTCACATGGTGCCCTTCGATGCGGTAGGCCCAGGTGCCTTCGGCGGAGGGCTCCCCAAAAATACTGAAGTGGTAACGTTCCGGATTGCGGCGGCCGGCGGTGTCCTTCTCCATGAGGCGCAGAATGTCTTCCAGGCTCATGATGGTGGTGGTTTTGATGAAGCCCTGCTGGCTGAGCCCGGCGCTGAGCAAGGCGGAGGCCAGGGCTTTCTGATGGGACGTCATCTCCGAGAGGGTCAGGCCCTTGCGGGGCCGGTTGTAGCGCTGCGGAATGTCGGCACTGGGAATATAGTGCCAGAAGAAGCGCTCGTCATCCTCAAACGGAAACACCACGCTCGCCTTCTGCTCCGGAGTGAGCGAGGCAAGGAAGTTCTTAGCGGTAGCGACCATCCGCGGCAAGGCGTGGTCGTGTTCATCGTGCGCCCACAGCATGGACGCCACGAGGAAAAGGGGAATCGCGGCCCAGAAACGCATGGGACGATTCTACACGAGTCGAGGAGGTATGGGGCGAAATCCTAGAAACCGAAGTCGCGTGAGGCGTTGGAGGTCGCCAGCGCGGATTTTTCCAGGTAATAGTGCGGATTCACCGGAGTGCCGCCTCGGCGGACTTCGTAGTGCAGATGCGGCGCGGTCGCGCGGCCGGTCATACCCGTCCCGCCGATCACCTGCCCCATCCTTACTTCCTGGTTCGGAATGACGTCGATGCGCGAGAGGTGGGCGTAGTAAGTCTGTAAGCCGTTGCCGTGGTCGACGACGATCAGTTTGCCGTAGGCGCCACCCCAGTTCGCTTCGGTCACGACCCCATCAGCAGCCACGTGAACCGGCGTGCCCTGGGGCGAAGAAATGTCGACACCGGTGTGGAAAGCCTGGTGGGAGAAGAACGGATCTTCGCGGGTTCCAAAACTGCTGAGCAGGCGGCCCATCACCGGCCACAGTCCGGGAGTGGTGTTCACCAGCCAGCGCCGGCTGGTCAGGCGGCCGCCCATGCCGAGTGAGGCGGTCTTCAGGCGGTTGTACTCTTCCAGGGTGTCGCGCAGGGTGGGCATCAGCGGCATCTGCCCCACTGAAGCGAGAGCCGTATCCGGGGTGGCATCCACCCGCTTGTTCAGGCCGTATGCGACAGAAACTTCCGAAGCGAACATCTGCAGCCGCGCCATCTGCTCGTTGGTCTGATTGGCTTCGGTCAGCAACTTCTGGTAGCGGGCCCGCAGAAACTCGGTCTCTTCCCGCAGGCTATTGTAGTTCCCCACCTTCCAGGCCATCCGGAGGTAGCTGGAGACCATCCCGAACAGGGTGAATCCGCCCAGCAGCGCGAGGCCGAGGACAGCAAATATCACTTTCTGGTCGATTTGGAAGCGGCGGAGACGCCCATGGAGGGAGTGAGCCAGAACTACGATGAAGTAGGGCTGATTCATGACTTACATTCGATCGCGAGACTGCGGTCCGGTTCGTTTTGCCTTTCCAATCCGAAAGCCAAAGCGAACTGCGATGGCCCGCCTGCTTGCGTGCGGGCCTCGAGGACACCGGAACGCAAACCTTACGGTAACAATCAACGCAAGGGCTGTCAAGGATCCAATTGTAGCCGGAGGGCGTGTCAGGCGTGTCAAACAAACCCGCCACAGCCTTCAGTTTTGTCTGCAACAGATTGCAAACAAATCACCTGAGGCAGTAGAAGATCTGCAAATAGTATGACAGGCCTCCGGGGCCGGCCGGGGCGAATTAGGAGAGCTTCATCCAAAATGGACCTGGGCCGGGTGGGGAGAAGATGGCGAAAGAGAAGAAACCGGGAAAATAAGGCGGGCCGTGTGGGCGCGGCCCGCCGGAACGGCGATTGGGGATCGCCGGGCTAGGGAAGAAAGGAAGGCTTCAGGAACTGAGTGGGTGAATAGGGATTCGCCCGGCTCTGTTCCACCTTCCATTCGTTTGCAATCGCGGAGTTATCGACCTCCGTGGCTTCCCCGTCCGCCCCGCCACGGCTTGGTCGAAGATCGGTCAAGTCTTCGGCCGTCTCGAGACGAGGGGAGTAGGACGGGGAATGCCAAGGAGCATGGAGTAAACGGCTGGAGGAGGGTGCCGTTACTCCGCACCCGATGCGGCCTCGGATTCGCACCGGATGATTCGATAAATCCTTCGCTGCGGGGAAGGTCGTAAAATTCCGTTTTAAAGTTCGCTGATGCGTGGCGCGTGCTGCCCGGGGGGCCAGTGAATAGGTCCTCGGGCAGCCCTCCGATAGCGCGCCTCGCACCTTGATGGCGGGCGTCAGACTCCATCCCCTCCGCGCGGTGGCCGCGCCGAGCCCGGGAGCCAGTGCCAGGGTGAGTGACAGAACCTGACACACTTTTGATCGCCCAGTCATCGATGCACCCTTACAGCTTCCGGCCCGCCACCTTTACCTTGGGTGTAGCCAGATAGCCGATTACCTGATCTTTCTTGACCTCGTTGACCACCAGCTCGTAGGGCTGGCGTGCCTTGGAGACCACGTAGAATTGGACTGGTTCGTTGATGTTTTTGTCTTTCTTTTCAACCTTCTTGTCATCGGCCACGATGTCCATGGTGAAGCGGTTGCGCTTGAAATCAGCCTTCTTCAGCTGCACCAGGATGTCGCCTACCCGTTGGGGGGCCGACGTCTTCGTCAACGTAAACTCGAAGTATTCGCGCTCGCCCAGTTCGCGAAGCGCCGAAAGCTCTTTGCTGTTCGTGGCGATCAATCCGCTCATCACACCCAGATCTCCGGTCGTGCGGTGGAGTTCAGCCACTGTCTTGTCCAAGTCGCTGCGGGTGGAGGCAACGTCGGTCCGGACTGAGCCCACTTCGGTGGTGATGTCCGTCAGCCGTGCGGTCGCCTGATCCGCTCTGGATTTGATCTGATCCAGCTCCTGCGTCAGCACCTTCTGGTGCTCATCCTGTTGCTGGGAAAGCTTGTTGGTCACCCGGGCGGCGATGGCTTCCGCCTGCCGTCGAGCGGACTCCTTGGCCTTCTCAGTGCTCGTCGCTGTCTCCTTGCGGGTGGAGTCCAGTTCGGCTCGCAGCGCACCCAGGCTCTGAGTCGTGTTGAGATCAGAGGAGTTCAGAGTCTGGCGCAACGTGGCTACTTCCCGTTCCAGCGCGGCAGTTTGCATCCGCGTGTTCACGAGGTTCATGTGCTGATAGGCACCGACCCCCAGGCTGGCTGCCAAGCCAACGCCGAGGGTGGCAATAGCCCACGGGAAACCGCGGCCTTTTGAATCGTCGCCGCTGTCGCCAGTCACATTCGTAGTCACATTGTCGCTGCTCATGTGGTGCTTGCCTTCATGCAAGACAATGCATCTCCCTGGCCAAATGCTTGATCCGTTTATTTACAATTACTTAGCTGATATAGATAAGGGCGAAGATCAGGTAAGATTTACCACATGGCGTAGACCTGTCTGAGAGGGCCGGAAAGAATTACAGCCAAATTCGAATCCGCACCAAGCGGCGCTGAATCTAGCGGGTTATGGGCTGTGCCACCACTTCAGCCAAACGATGGGCTCGGTCGGCTGAATTGGGATGGGATTCGAAATAAGGGCGAAAGAATCCCTGTCCCGTGCGGTTCGGTGCCACCTGCTCCAACCGCCGGAAGACCCCAGGCATCTGCCTCGTGTCGAAGCCGCCTAATCCGGCAAAGTAAGCGCCGCGGGCGTCAGCGTCGAACTCCTGCTGCTGGCTGTACGTGACGGACGCGGCTTGCCGTACCATGTCGAACAGGACGCCTGCGTTCGGAATGGAATGGCGCGACAGGGCGGTCTCGTACCGGTGGCGGTCGAGGCAATGCTCCACGTCGATATGAGCGATCTCATGGCCGAGGATCCCGGCCAGTTCGTCGTCATTCCTCACGAAACCCAGCAGGCCGGATGTGACGTAAACGTGGCCTCCGGGCAGTGAAAAGGCGTTGATCTCCGGCCAGGCGATCACGTGTGCCTGGTAGGGCATCCGGCGGCGTACATACTGGCTGAGATTGGCGGTAATGCCGGCCACGCGGGGCAGGCTTTGCGGATCTTCCATCCACGCCCCACTGGTGGAAGCAGCCAGCCGGTTGCCGAGCATGATTTCGTCCTGGATGGAAACGTGGGCCACCGAGCCGGTGGTCCGCGCGGCATCGAAAAACGCATCCCCCCACAGCCGGGCGACCGCTTCCAGATCCTGTTTGTTGTCCACCTTGCCGGCACGGACAAGAATCGCCGAAAGCGCGAGTGCGCCCATCGTGATCAGGAGCAGGATCCGGTCGCTCACAGCAGTTTCCTCACTCTCTCGCGGAAGCGCGTATAGACCCAGGAAACGGCCAGCAGAATGACGCCGAGCGCCATGAACGACAGAATCCGGGGCAGTGTCTCAAGATTCCGTAAGTCGTAGATAAACAGCTTCAAAATGCAGCTCAGCAGGAGGACGAGACCGGTCAGGCGCAGGATTCGTTCGCGGGCCGGAAAACCGGCCGCCAGCAACATCAGACCCTGCAGTCCCCAGGCGACCGTGAGACCGCTGCCCGAGACTTCGCGATAAAGCAGCGAAGCCAGCAGCAGGCTGCCCAGCAGGCTGTAGAACGTGCGCGGCCGCTGGTCGCGCGGAGCCAGGAACTCCTGCGCGTAGAGCGCAGCGATGACGATGCCTGCCGTCAGCAAGCGGCCGGGCAGGCCGGCAAAGCTCTGCGGATCGTCGAAGTTGGTGGCGACACAACGGATTGCCGCCATCAGCGCCAGCAAGAGACTTTGCCAGCGCCAGTCCTCGGTTTCGTACTTCTGGCCCAGGACGAGCAGAATCAACCCGAGCAGCGACCAGCCGACCACCGTAAACACGTGGCCCATTTCGAACCGCAGGAGAATCGCAATCGAGGCGGTGGCGAGCCAAAGGTGCATGCGCAGCCCGGGCCAGGCGTCTTCCCTGCTCCGGCGGTACAGGTACAGAAACGAACCGGAGACCGGCAGTACCGTGATGAGCCGGTGGGAAAGGCCTCCGGTCGTGCCCTCATTGGTGAAGTTCGCGAAAAACAGGCGGCCGAAGGCCATTGCTCCGGACGTGTGGCCAATCATTCGCAACAGACTGTGATTAAAGCGAAATCCGGCTTCGACCAGCAGGACCGCCAGCGCTGCCCAGGCCACGGCGACCGTCACGTCGGGCAGTTGCAGCCAGAGAACGATCATCGCGAAGGTAGTAGTGGCGATCGCGGCCTGGCTACTGAACCAGAGCCGGCTTTCCCTGGTCCACAAGCGCAACGCCATCCAGTATCCCAGCGCGGAGGCGCCGGCGAGAGAAACCCACTCGCTGAGGGCGGCCGGGCGCTGCATGTGGTCGAAAATGTTGAACAGAACCGCCACCACTGCCAGAACCCAGGCGCCATACGCCTGGCGGCGGAAATCGGACGCTGTGCGCCAGAAGCTGAGCTCCAGCAGAATGGCCGTCCAGGATGTCCAAACCAGGCCCAGCCAGCGGTGCGGCGTCTCGGCGCCCAGCACCAGCTGGACCAGGGCGGAGCCGGCGTAACCGTAAGGAATCGGGACGGTTCGGAGCTCCCGGTTGGCGTAGGCAACCAGCGCCAGCAGGAGGGCGGCCGGGGTCCAGTTGTGGAACGTGAGCCCGCCCCAGGTGACCAGCGCGCCGGACTCGGCGGCTGTCCAGACCATGCGGATGAGCGCTCCGCCGAAGGCGACGGCGGCCAGCCATTCCAGGAACCGCAGGCGCCAGCGCCAGGCAGCCAGGAAGAGCAACTCAGCTTCCACGGCCAACATCACGCTGGCCCAGGCTCCGCCGGCATGGCGAACAACCGCCAGGGCAGCCAGACCGGAGGCCAGGACGATCGAGTACTGATAGGCGTTGGCGCGCAGGCGGCCGCGAAGCACGGAGTCGCCCAGATAGAGCAGAGCCGCCGCGGCGAAGAAGTGCGGCAGGTGGGCCGGATCGGCTTTCTCCCACTTGGCTGCGGAGAGCAGCAGGAAGCCTAACGCGTTGAGCGGGAAGATGGCGGAGGCATAGGCGGGCCGGGGGTCGGCGGCCCGCAGCTGCACCATGTCGAAGGCCTCAAAAATCAGCCATAAGGCGAACAGGAACGCCTGGGTGGTGGCGACGGGGGAACCCTGGTCTCCGCGCGCGATGATGATGCCGTAAGTGGCGGCAACGCTGAGGACTCCAATGGCGTGCCAGCGCAGGCGGTCGGCCAGAAAAAGCAGCGCGGCGGAGAGCGGGATCAACGCGCCGACACCCAGCTGTTTCGAGGGAGACAAGGCGAGCGCGCCGTAGGCGCTGGCGGCCGCGATCGCCGTGACCGTCTGGCTTTGATAGCGCAGCGAATGGGCGATCATCGCTGCCGCGACGGCCACAAGCAACAAGGCGCCCAGGGTGTCGTTCTGGATGACGCGGGCGGCGTCGACCGCAAACATCGCGTAAGTGGTTGCGTACAAACAGGCCCAGCCCGCGCCCAGCAAACCCCAGGCGAAGACGCGGTAGCGTTGCATGCGCTCGACGAAGAAGCCGCTGGCCAGCAACCCGCCGCTGACGGCCAGGGAAATCGCGACCCGGGCAGGCGGCCCCATCATGGTGAACGAGTAGCCGAGGAAGAGCACGAGCCCGATCACCAGGACAAACGCGCCCAGTTTGTTCAACAGGCTGCCGCCCACCAGCGATTCCCACTCGTCGTCCCCCACCAGCTTGCGGAGACGGTCTGAAAGCGAGGGGCCGGGTTCCGGAACAAATTCCGGCTGCGGGGGAGGCGGGAAAACAGGCGGCTCGGGTTCGGGCCGTTCAACGACGGGTGTCGTTTCGGCGGCAAACACTTCTGCGTGTTGAGGTTGCGGCTCGGCTGCGGGTATTGGGGGCGGCGCCACGATCGATGTGGCCACGGGTTCCGGCCGGGCTTGAGGTCTTTGTTCCAGGAGGTAGACCCGGGCAGTCAGGTCAGCGATCAACTGCTCCAACCGGGCGACCCGGCGGCGGCTCATCCAGAGCGCAAACGCCAGCACAAAGAACAGTAGCCATTCCACGAAATAGGTACCTCGAAATCGGGAAATGCCGTCAGCGGCCGCTGACTTTCAATATTTTCGCCGCAGCTTCTACCCCGCCGGCGCGCTGCAATCCAGGTACGAAAAACACTTTAGTCAGTTCTAGGTCAGACACCTTATACGCAACGGGTGAGGGGCTAAATCGGACGGCAACCGGCGTCGTCGCCGCCGCAAAAAGGGCCCACCACTGGGCTTCGCCTTCGGCCGCCAGTTCGACGGTTTCCGACGGTCGCTTCGCCGCGAGCCACTTCAGCGCGGCCTGGACGTCCTGCACGCGGGCGGCGGAATCGCTGCGATTGAAAGTAAGGAAGTGGCGGTGCGAGCGGTCGCGGGCGGCTTTGGCGGTGCCGGTCTGAAAGGCGTCGATGAGCAAGATGGCGCGGCCCTGCCCTTTTAGTTTCTGGAAGTTCGCACTTGCCTCGGCAGCGGCCATGCCGTCCGGGTGCAGGTAGAGCACCGCGGGCCCTTTGCCTTCGACGAACTTGTAAGGAATGGGGTCGCCGAGCGCCGGCATAGGCTCGGTGCTCTCGAAGACGAGTTGCAGCCGCTGCCTCAATTCGGCCGGAGTGGCGGCTTCCTGCATCTTCACGGCTTCCACTTTCCACTCGTCGAAGAGCTGGTTGAAGGAACGGGCGTGATCCGGGCGGCTCCGTCCATAGAAAACGAGCATGTCCTGCAGGGATTCGACGTTGACGCCGCGCTCCTGGAACTCGGGCTCTTCGGGGCGCAGGTGCTTGCGCAGGAAGTTGTAGACGGCCTGGCGGCTGTCCTTGTTGTAGTTGTGGGGCGCGTCGAACTGAACGTTTTCCACAAGCTCGGGCTTGCCGAACAGGGCGTAGAGCTTGCGAACGGCCGGGAATTCTTCCTTCGGCACATTGCGGGTCCAGTCGCCGGTGGCGGCCACCATGAGCATGGGCCGGGGCGCCGTCATGGCCGCGATCTCAATATTATTGGTCCCGACGCGCAAGCCCGGCGCGTTCTCGCAGACACACCCACCCTGCATGATGCCGGAAACCATATTTACAGGGGCGGAGACGGCGACGCGGTCATCGACGGCGGTCAACAGGAAATCCTGGGTGCCCCCACCGGAGGCGCCGGTCACGGCCAGTTTGCGCGGATCCACATCCGGCAGGGATTCCACGAAGTCGAGCGCCCTGATGGAGTTCCAGAGTTGCAGGCCGAGCGGGGTGAAGCCCCAGAGCTGATACTCGGGCGTGCTGAAATCATGCGGGGTCTGGGCCGTGTCGTTGTACCCCACCATGTCGTAGGCAAAGACAACAAAGCCATGCCGCGCCAGATTGATGGCCAGTGTCGGAGTGGAACAGAGTTGCTGGTTCTCCAGCCGGCCGTAATTCCAATGTCCATGCGGATGTAATACAGCGGGGAATTTACCGGATTTTCCCTTGGGTCGATAGAGGTTTCCCCCTAGCCAGTAGCCCGGCCGTGTCTCGATGGCGACCTTTTCAATGGTGTAGCCTTCGCGATCGAGCCGGTCGTAGACAAGCGGCTTGAGGGGGGTCTTCTCCGGCAGGGGGAGTAGTCCGGAGGCGGAGAGAATCTGCAGCCGCAACTGCTGGCGGCGCTGCTGCCACTTCTCCAGACTCGCCGGTGCCTGGAAAGTGACATGCGTGTCTGTGTTGGGACACTCCACATTCCGGCGGTCAGTCGCGGTTGCAATCAGAACAGGCGCAAGCACAAAGAACACGAGCCGCATGGGTGGGGACCTCCTCCGCGGCATTTATAGTAACGCATCCCGCGGGCGGCTTAGCGGCGCAGTTTGCGGCAATCGAAGAACTGCAACCGGCACCACTGGCAGTACCACAGAGTGGCGCCGAACAGCTGTTGGATGCGGCTGAAGGGATTGTTGTACATGCCTTCGATGTTGTCGATGCGGGTGAAGATACGCAGGTCGCGAGTGCCGCAGCGGGGGCAGCAGACATTCAGGGAGAGCATGGGGTACCGCCGGCGGATGGGTACCCTGTGGCTTTGCTTACAGTCCTGGCAAACGTAGACTGCGGCAAATCTGAATTTCTCCGTAAATGATCTCCGTTGCCGGAGCATTCGGCTACTCCGGCAGGCCGGACAAACCATCGTTGGACTCCTACCACCAAACGCCCCTGCAGCGGGACTGCAACAATTATTTGACCTGAGTTCAGAAAAATCAAGTCATTCGATAGTTGTTCCAGGGGACCGGGCGGGAGGCGATCGCAGGAGAGGCGCGGAATCGCCGCAAGGTTGCGGGGAGGGAGTAACGAGAGACAGCGGCTGCGACGCCAAGAAGGAAAGCCCAGCCGGACACACTAGAATGAACTCATTGCCGCCAACTTCGGGAAGGAATGGAATGCCAGGGCGTCTTCACTTGATCAGCTTGAGATTACTTGCTGCCGCGGCCTGTGCCGCGATGGCTCCGGCACCTGCACAGGTTCAGGCCCTGACGGCCGCGGACTATGCGCGTGCCGAGAAGATGATGAACTACAACACCAGCCTGCTGGTGTTTCATTCGAACGTGCGGGCCACCTGGGCCGGCAACGACCGGTTCTGGTACCGGGACGTCAGGCCTGATGGGAGTCAGTTCGTCATGGTGACCGCCGCGACAGGCGCGAAAGCTCCGGCGTTCGACCACGACAAGCTGGCGTCGGCACTGTCAGACGCAGCGGGGACAAAGTATGACGGGCTCCATCTGCCGTTCACCGATTTCGAGCTTTCAGCGGATGGACAGAACCTGAGCTTCACCGTGACGCCGCCGCGGGCGGCCAACGCTGCCGAGGAGCCGGCGGGCGGGCGTCCGAATCCAGGCCGCATGCGCCGGTTCCGTTGCGACATACAGGGGAATGCCTGCGCGCCCGAGGCGGGCGGAGCGGCCGGCAGCGCACCGCGCGGCATGCGTGGCATGCGCAACGATGTCCTTTCGCCAGACAAGACCAAGGCCGCCTTTATCCGCAACTACAACCTGTGGGTGCGCGAGGTCGCCTCCGGTAAAGAGACTCAGTTGACCACCGATGGCGTGAAGGATTTCGGCTACGCCACAGACAACGCCGGCTGGACGAAGAGCGACCGGCCCATCCTGCTGTGGTCGCCCGACTCCAAGCGGATCGCGACGTTCCAGCAGGATCAGCGCGGTGTGGGCGAGATGTACCTGGTGGACACCAAGGTCGGCCATCCGACTCTGCAGGCCTGGAAGTATCCTCTGCCCGGCGACACGACGGTGGCGATGATCCACCGGGTCGTCATTGAAGTGGATGAGCCGAAGGTGGTGCGCCTGAAGATGGCGCCCGATCAGCACCGCTCCACGCTGTGCGACGACATTTCGTGCCGGGGCGGCGAGTGGGCCGACGTCGAGTGGAGCCCGGACAGCCGCCAACTGGCGTTTGTCTCCACCTCGCGCGATCACAAGCAGGAGAACCTGCGGGTTGCGGACGCCGCCAGCGGCGAGATCGGCGAAGTACTGGAGGAGAAAGTCGACACCTTCTTCGAATCCGGCGCCGGCCGCGTGAACTGGCGGTTCCTGCGCGGGTCCAACGAGATGATCTGGTTCTCGGAACGCGACAATTGGGGCCAGTTGTATCTGCACGACCTTGCCACCGGAAAACTGAAGAATCAGATCACGAAGGGCGAGGGCAACGTCACACAACTGCTGCGGGTGGACGAGAAGAACCGGCTGCTCTATTTCCTGGGTGTCGGGAAGGAGAAGGGCCGCGATCCCTATTTCACCCACTTCTACCGCATTGGCTTCGACGGCAAGGGCCTGAAGCTGCTGACGCCGGAGGATGCGAATCACGAGATCACGCTCTCTCCCGACGGGGCCTACTTTGTCGACAGCTATTCGAAGCCGGATGTGGCTCCGGTGGTGGTACTGCGCGACTCCGACGGCAAGCTGATCAGCACGGTGGAGAAGGCTGACATCTCGAAGCTGCTGGAGACGGGCTGGAAGCCGGCGATTCCCATCACGGTGAAGGCGCGCGATGGGCAGACCGACCTCTACGGGCTGATGTACCGCCCGCTGAATTTCGATGCTTCGAAGAAATACCCGATCATCAACCAGATCTACCCGGGCCCGCAGGGCGGCAGCGTGGGCAGCCGGTCGTTCCAACCGACCCGCGGCGATACGCAGGCGCTGGCGGAACTGGGCTTCGTCGTCGTGCAGATCGACGGTATGGGGAATCCTTCCCGGTCGAAGAAATTCCACGAGTTCTACTACGCGAACATGGGCGACAACACCCTGCCGGACCAGATCACCGGCATGAAGCAGTTGGCCGCGAAGTATCCGTGGATCGACATCGACAAGGCCGGTATCTGGGGCCACTCCGGCGGCGGTTTTGCGACCGCCGACGCGATGTTCCGTTATCCCGAGTTCTTCAAAGTGGGCATTTCGGAAGCAGGCAACCACGACAACCGCGTGTATGAAGACGACTGGGCCGAGAAGTGGCACGGGCTGCTGGTGAAGAACCCGGACGGCACCACCAACTACGACGACCAGGCGAATCAGAACCACGCCAAGAACCTGAAGGGCAAGCTGCTGCTGGCGCACGGCACGATGGACAGCAACGTTCCGCCGAACAATACGCTGCTGGTGGTGGACGCGCTGATCAAGGCGAACAAGGACTTCGACCTGCTGATGCTGCCGAATCGCGGCCATGGTTTTGCGGCCGAGCCGTACATGATCCGGCGGCGTTGGGATTACTTCGTGAAGTGGCTGATGGGGGCCGAGCCGCCCAAGGAGTATGAACTGCATCCTCCGCCGGCGGGCCGTGGATTTGGACCGCCTGTGATGACCGGAGCGTCGGAAGAGCAGTAGACACACATCGGGCCGGTCCCGCCGGATGGAGGCTCGCTGGTGCAGGCGAGTCCAGGCGGCGGAGCCCGCCCGATCCCTTCCTGGGCGCAGTCGAACTCGGCGGACAACTGTACTACCGAAGCCGCTCGATCGTCAGTACAAGATCTTTTCCCTCAAGTGGTTTTGCTTGAAGAGATCTGCCGAGCACGGCAATAGTTCCTTGGGCGTTGGTATGGATCTCGCAAGTAATTTCGCCCTCTTCCATCTCACTCAAGAAGAGCACCGGCTCTCCTCGCACTGGCAATCCGGATCGCGTCACTGTCACCATAAATAGTTGCTCGGATTCGAGCGGCAGTGTGACCTCGCCTATCCGTAGATCTTCCTCAAGGAGAGTAAGTCTCCATGGCGAAACCATGTCGAACGCGGTCCGGGTTCGACTGGCCACGTGCTCCACAGTGGCACCAACTAGCCAAAGAAAATAAGTTCCGGGTTGGCCTATTTCCGCGTCCATCAGGAGATTCTCGCTACAATGCCCTGATCGCATGAGATCTGCGCCCGACTGCCAGAGTGGGTTTCCGTTCGAGAACACGCAGGCACCACCGTGGATTCGAAACTCTGTTGAAAACAGCCTTATGTTCATGTCGCAATACCTGACGCGTGAAAATGATAAACGATTGACGTCAGATAGTGGCCGCTCACTTCTAGCCGTCTGTCCAACGAACTTCTAGGGTACAGGATCAGGAGAATGACAGGACGTCTGTTGTTGCGCCATAGACTTCTCCGCAGCGCAAGTCAACCCCCCATTGATGGAAATCTGAGCGACCGTTTGCAGAGTGTATAGCCAATTGTTCTGCACGCTCAGTAACAGATCACAAACGTTACCTGGATTGCATCGCCGATGTGCGCGAAACCCCATATTCGTAGTACACTGGCCGCCACTTTGATCACACCGATAGTAAGCACGAATATTCTTCAACGGCGGAGTCACGGCGGTCTGTTCATTGTTTACAAACTGAGTGTAGCTAATAGGGCAGTATGCATTGTGGGTTGTATTTACATTTATTGTCCCATCTACTTGGAAATCGCTCCCCGACATAGCCAGAGACGCTGTCGTCTGTGCCACCTCTCCGTGTCCACCGGGGTCGGTATCACCGGCTTGGTGCCCGCTGGGGAGTGTAATTAGCGTGTAGGTACTCACACTATGGCAATTGCATCCCGAGAATGCATTTGTGGTTCCCGTCGCGTAGATGATTCCGTCGTCGTCAACACCAGTAACAACGGTGTAAAGACTCGAATAAGGTATCATTCCTTGTGCGTGGACGGGCCGGACCGATAGGTATTCTTCTAAACGGTCAACCCACCCCCGGGCTACGTGGGGATGCATCGCTGGAATCGGGATCAGCACCACTGATCGTTTCTGGGCATCTGCAAAACCGTGAAGCCTAGCGGCACCCATCGGGGTCAGTCCACCCTGAACGGATTGCATAATCCTCTGGACTAGACGAAGCCCTCTTCCCGGCGCTGTTGCATGACTGCAGAATCTGTAGTTGAAGGACGGGCTGCGAGCTCACTGTGAGCGGCCCGGTACATTTCTGCATTCTTGCTGAATTCGGTCTTCTCCCGAATGCTGAGCGGCAGCCCACTCACGAAAGTGGCAGCGCGAGCTTTCTCTACTTCCTTAACCGTGTTGGGCGGTGTTGTCGCAGTAAGGAAGAGGAGCGAGTACATCACTTCGTCTGATATCAATTCAGGATTCTGGGCTCCGTTGACAGCGCCTGAGGCAGACGCCTGAGCCTTGACAGGGCTGTTTACGAACAGAAGGCCCGCCGCAAGGCACGAAATCAGGGCAGAGGCGACAAAGGCCCCCGCTAGATATTTCCTCTTCGGAGCCAATGGAAACCTAAGAATTGAGAACTTCAAGCGTACCTCCTTTGAGCAAGCTTTGGCGCACACTCAGGAAATAGCACGTATTGCATCCAGCGTCAACTAGATTTTTCGCGATTCTATTATCGCTTTCGAGCGATTGCTTGCAAATCTTCTCGCTTCACCTTGCAACAGTGCGGTAACGAAGAGGTTTTCCGTCCGTCTGACATGGAAAACGCAACCAAGACATCGAGCGACAAATCAGCCATGTAAATAACAATTTTTCGGCTCGGTGGAAGCGGGGACCACGCACGACGAGGCTCAGTTCCGGAGGCCTTGGCTTACGGCAGCCCTGTGCTAGTCATGGCGCATGGTCCCGATGCGGCTTCAGAGGAGAAGGGCGCGCCAATGCCCCATGGGTGTTCGCACACAGGTGCAAGCCTCAGGCAGCACAGTCGGCCCAATCTGCCTCGAGGTTTAGCGGGCGGCGGTCTGCAACTGTTCCCGAAGCAGTTTGGCGGCTTCGGCGGAGTTGCGCCCCGCCGCGTCTTTCAGATACGCCGCCGCCTGCTCCGGCCGGTTCAAATGATGTGCGATGGCTCCGGCGTGATAGAGGAGCCTGGGATCCTTCACGCCGATCTGCAGCGCCTTCTGGATCTCGGCATCGGCCTGCTCGTACTCGCCATTGGCGGCCAGGGCCCAGGCGTAGCTGTCGCGAGTGAAGACGTCCTGGCGGCGGGCGATTTCCCGCTTGGCAATCTCGAGCGCCTTGGCGGGCTGCTTTGCGTGATCGATGTAGTAGGCGATCAGTTCGTGGTTGGAGTTGTCGCCCAGCATGGATTCCGCCAGCGACTTCTGTTCAAACTCGGCGAAGGCCTTGGCCGCTTCGTCCTTCTTTCCGGCGAGCGCGAGCTCTTCCGCCCAGGCGAACTGATTCTCGGCATGCGGAGCCGCGGCGTAACGCTGTTGCAGCAGGGCGGCCGCTTCTTCGTGCCGGCCCTGAGCACTGCGCACACGCGCCAGCGCGGCCTGGGCGTAGTGGTAGTTCGGGAAGACCCCCAGCGCGCCAGCCGCATACATCTCGGCCTTGGGGAGATCCCCGCTGACGAAACTGAGGTGCGACATCTGCGTGAGCAGCCAGGCGCGGTCCTCTGATTCGGAGAAGGGCGTGGAATCGTAGGCGGCCTGCATCAGTTCCATGGCTCCGGGCAGGCGGCCATGCAGCTCGCGCAGATAGGCCGCGCGGGTGAGGCCGGCGACATTGCCGGGCTTCAGATTGAGCATCCACTGGGCGGCTTTGATGGCGTCCGCGTAGTTGCCGAGTTCGACATTGGCGTCCACCAGGTAGCCGTAGACGGTCACATCGTCGGGCGTCTGTTTGTTGAGGCGGGTAGCGGTTTCCAGTGCCTTCGCGAATTCGTGGCGGCCGAGCTGGAGCCAGGCCTGTACTTTCAATGCTTCGAAATTGCCCGGGGCGGCCGCCAGTGACTGCTTCAGCGTCTCTTCGGCCTTCGAGTAGTAGTCAACATCGGAGGTCTCGCGGGCGCGCCGGGCATAGGCCATCGCGAGGCTGTTCAAGTAGGGCACATGGTTCGGGTGGGCCTTCAGTCCGGCCTGAGCCTTTTGGATCGCGTTTTCGGCCGGAGTGCCCGCCAGGGCGATTGTGGCGAAGAGGGCGAGAGAAGCAATCAGTGTCTTATTCATGGTGGCGTCCAGGGGTCGATGCAGGGATTCTGTGGAAGGTTCGGGGCAGACCCTCTCGGACCTGCCCCATTGCTGTGGTTAGAGGCTCGGACAGATACCGCTTTCGAAGTACGGGCAGCCCGGCTGGCCGGGTCCGGCATGGACGCTGTCGCGGCCGCTGTAGGCGGGCGCCATGAAGGGGAACGCCGGCTGCAGCGGAGCGGTGCCGGTGTTGACGCCGTCGCCCAGCGGAGTGCCGTACTTCTTGCCGTCCACCAGAATGCCGGCCACGGCGCGCAAGGCGATGTCGAGCACATCGTCACCCAGGCGGCGCCCGTTCGGGAAGCCGGAAACATCACCGGCCAGGAAGCCGAGGCGCTTCTGCTGGGTCATCGCAGTGGGCTGGATGCCGGTGTTGAGGCGGAGCAGATCCGCAACAGGACCCGCATCGCCGGCGCCGCAGCCAGGGCAGATGGGCGCCATATATTGAACGAGCAGCAGCAGGTCTGTGCGTGGAGCGGGCGCCGTCGGTACGCCGATGCTGGCCAGGATCTTGGCGGCCAGCGGGTCGAGCACGAAGTCAGCGAACTGCGAATCGTTTGTCGGATGATCCATGCTGAACTTGTCCTTCGAACCGGTGCCGATGATGGCTTCATTGATGAGCGGATTGCCCATGCGCTGGATCTGGCCCCAGGATTCGGTGGTGGAGTCGCCCAACACCGTGGTGCGGCGGCGCGAGGTGGCGCCATAGGTGCCGATGACCGCTTCCTTGTCGCCGGCCGAGTGCATCTTGCCGTCGCTGGTCAGCATGGTAATGGGCAGTTCCAGGGCAATGGTATTCACGTCGAAGCCGGCCAGGGCGTTGGGCGCGTAGTTGTGCTGGTCATCGCCTTCCGCCATGGCGGGCATGACACCGCCGCCGGCCGCTTTGCGCAGGTTCACTGAGTCGAAGAAGCCGCCGAGGTCGATGAAAAAGGGATCGGCCACGGTGCCGGCGAAGACGCGTACGCCCTGGCCCAGGTCATAGATGCCCTGCGCGCGCAGGCTGTTGTAGTCCGGCATGGTCTTGGGTCCGACATTGGCGGGCACGGCATAGGTGTTCATGCCGGCCGTGAGTTCACGGGAACCGGAGTTCGTCACCATGGTCACGGTGTAGCTCTGGCGCAGGTTTAAACCTTCCGAGCCGGAGCCGTCGAGCGCGGTAATAGCGGGAATTCCAGCCAGATTGCCGACGAAGCCAGTGAAGACGCCGGGTGCGCGGATTTCCGTCTTGAAACGGATCTGGAAGGTGACATCGGGCACCCCGTCGCGGTTGTTGTCGACCTTCATTTCATAAAGGACACCGGGATCGAAGGGGAAATAGTTCGGGCCGTTGGAGGGCTCGAGGAAGGGGTCGACATTCAGGATCATGATGACCTTGTCGGGCCGTTCGGGGCTGACAAAGGTGTACCAGTCTGTGATGTCGGCCTTCTGGTCGAGAGACGTGATGGGCGCCTCGCGATGGCTGGCGGCAAAGACCGCCGGTTGTTGGATGGTGAGGGTCGCCATGAGCATGGCGAGCGTGGTTCGTAGTGTTTTTGATCTGAGCAGCATGGATTGTTCCTCGCGGAATTGTGAAGCCGTTGTCATGTGGAGGTACGGCATCGGGTGAGGAACGGATTTCGATTGCGAGAGAATTTCGCGATTATCCCGCGCAAAAAGAAAACTCAAAATATAGGCGGAATCCTGCAATCCGGCGGCGTTCGGATTTCGTACCTATGTGGAATGCGGGCGCAGGTATGGCTCGTCGGCGTGTTTCGGGTTAAGCTGACAGGGTGCGTTACCGGGAACACGCTCCACCAGCCCGTCTTGCCGGCGCCGTGGAATGTTTCTGGACCTACGCAGCCGACCCCGCCCACCCAACGCAACGTGTGCTGCCCGACGCCTGCGAGGACATCGTCTTCATGCCGGAGGGGGGCCTGCTGGCGGCGGTGGGCACAATGACCAAGGCGCAGGTTTACACGCATGCCCAGCCGCAAACACTGGTGGGCGTGCGGTTTCACCCTTCCATGGCCAGGCAGTTCCTGGGTGTCGCCGCAAGTGAGTTGACCAACCAACTGGTGGAATTGAGCGGGCTGTGGGGCGCCAGAGGGAACCAGTTGAGAGACCGGTTGAGTTCGGCCGCTTCGGGGGAAGAGGCGGTGGCTCTGCTGGCGGACGAGTTGCGGCCGGTGGAGGAGACTCCGGCCCAGCAACTGGTGCTGTGGGTGGCGGAGCAGGCCGGGCGCGTCCGGTTGGACGATCTGGCGCGGTTTGCGGGGTTGAGCCAGAGGCACCTGCGGCGGGTCTTCCTGGAGCAGACCGGCGTGTCGCCGAAGCTGTTCTGCCGGGTGGTGCGGTTCCGCAGCCTGGTCAGCCGGTTGTCGACCGGAGCCGAGGCGGATTGGGCGGACCTGGCGCTGGACTACGGGTACTATGACCAGAGCCATCTGGTGAACGAGTTCCGCGAGCTTAGCGGGTTGACGCCCACCGGTTACCTCGCCCGGCCATGACCGTTTTTTCCAAGACGGAGCCGTAGCGCCGCGGATACCATGACCGCATGAAGATTACAGCCGTTCTGATCGTGGAAGCCATCGAGCCGTGCCTGACGTTCTGGGTCGACCGGCTCGGATTTGAGAAGACCGTGGAGGTGCCGGAAGGGGATCGCCTGGGCTTCGTGATCCTCCAAAAGGACTCGGCGGAACTGATGTTCCAGACACGCGACAGCGTCGCCAAGGATGTTCCGCAGATGATTCCGGCGATGACGGGCCAGGGGGTGGGCCTCTTCATTGAGGTTCCGGATTTTGACGATCTTTTGAGCCGTGTGGCCGGGATGGAAGTGGTGATGCCGGAACGGACGGCGTTCTATGGAATGAGGGAGATCGTGGTTCGGGAGCCGGGTGGCTTCGCCGTGTGTTTCGCCAGCAGAGTGGAAGCTGCGAATGCCTGATTTGCCTGTTTGGGCAAACTGGTGAGCCGGGCGGTCACTTGGTGGGGTGGGCGGGTTGACTGCCCGGCCAATTGGTCCCTGCCGTTCGCTGCGGTGGTTGCCGCCCGTGTCCGAACTCTCCGCAAATTGCGTACAATGGGGCTATGCGGGAGGCCATCGGCGGGCTACCGATGACGGTCGTAGAAACCGAGCGGTTTCTGAAGGACTCGATGTCCCTTCTGCCGCCGGCATCCCGATCGGAATTGATCTGGTTCCTGGCAATGAACCCGGAGGCTGGAGATCTCATCCCGGATACCGGCGGTGTTCGAAAACTTCGATGGGCGCTTCCGGGCCGGGGCAAGCGGGGCGGCGCGCGCGTCATCTACTACTTTCACAGCCAGCGCGTTCCGGTGTTTCTCCTCGCGGCGTATGGCAAAAACGAGAAAGCCAACCTGACTCAGGCTGAGCGCAATGCGATGAAGCGGATCATCCCCTTGTTGGTAGCGAATTACACTGCGGGGAGGTAGGAGGCTCAACGACGATGGCGAGCAAGGCAGCGACCAAACGACCGGCGGCGAAAAAGCAGGCTGTTCACCGTGTTTCGGTGGGCGCACGCATTATTGAAGGTCTGGAGCAAGCGGTGGCATGGAGCCAGGGCGAGACAGGAGGTGCCCGAGCCAGTGTCGTGCATGTGCCGCTGACGGATGTCCGCTCGATACGCCGCCGCATGGGCTTGAGCCAGTCTCAATTCGCGACGAAATTCGGGTTTCCACTGGCCACGCTTCAAAACTGGGAGCAGGGGCGGGCGAGGCCGGATACACCGACACGCGTGCTGCTCGCCGTCATCGCACACCATCCGGAAGTGGTGGAGGATGTTCTCGGCAAGGCAGGTTAAGACAAACTGGTGAGCCGGGCGGGGGTCGAACCCGCGACCACCTGATTAAAAGTCAGATGCTCTACCACTGAGCTACCGGCCCACTCTGGGATACCCGGCGGGCGGGCACCTTCAACTAGGATACCAAGGGTACCCCTTAGGTGTACAATCAAACATCGTACAATCAGTACCCCTGGGCCCACCCTTCTCCATATTTACCGCTAAAGTGGCCCACAATCGCGCCTTTGTTTGTGATTGAATAGGGGCATGGCAGACCCGGTCATCTTAATCGCTAATGGGGATCTGCGCCTTTCAGCCAACCAGACGTGTTGGGCGGCGCAGGCAGAAGTAGAGCAGATGGTCATCGAGGCGGTGCGTGCCTTCGGTCATGAAATCGAACGCGGCCATCCTTACGATGAGACCAAGAAGCACGGCTTCATTGACAGCCAGAAGCACGGCATGGAGGTCTTCCGTCAGATTCCTCCCACTGCGCCTCTCATCGTCGTCGAGGCCGTCTGGCAGTACAGTCACCATGTGCTCCACGGGCTTTACACCCACCAGGGCCCCATCCTGACCATCGCCAACTGGAGCGGGCAGTGGCCCGGCCTGGTCGGCATGCTGAATCTTAACGCCAGCCTGACAAAAGCCGGCGTCCCCTACTCCACCCTTTGGTCAGAGGATTTCAAGGACGAGGCCTTCCTCGGCGGCCTCAAGCGGTGGCTGAACGGCGAAAAGGTCGTTCATGACACGAGCCATGTCCGCCCGTTGGGCGCCCTGCGCCTGCCGAAGCAGGCCGAAGAGACCGGCTCCGCCATGGCGCGCGAACTCTATCGCGACAAGGCCATCATGGGCGTCTTCGACGAGGGCTGCATGGGCATGTACAACGCCATCATCCCCGACGAACTGCTGCATCGCACCGGCGTCTTCAAGGAACGGCTCAGCCAGAGTGCCCTTTACGCCGAGATGCTTACCGTGAGCGACGCCGAAGCCCAGGCCGTCCGCGACTGGCTCGACGCCAAGGGCATGAAGTTCATGACCGGCCCGAATCCGGACACCGACCTCACCGACGCCCAGATTCTCGACCAGTGCAAGATGTACATCGCCGCGCTGCGCATCGCCGACGACTTCGGCTGCGCCACTGTCGGCATCCAATACCAGCAGGGCCTCAAGGACCTTGCCCCCGCTTCGGATCTGGTGGAAGGGCTTCTGAACAACGTCGACCGCCCGCCCGTCACCTCACGCGACGGCTCGCGCGTCCTTTATGAAGGCAAGGCACTTCCTCACTTCAACGAGGTGGACGAGTGCTGCGGCCTGGACGCGCTGATCACCAACCGCGTCTGGACGAAGCTCGGTTACGATCCCGAAACGACGCTGCACGATGTCCGCTATGGCGAACAGTATAACGGCGAGTACGTCTGGGTGTACCTGATCTCGGGCGCCGTCCCGCCGGCCCACAACCAGGGCGGCTACGCCGGCACCACCAGCGAACGCCAGCCTCCGATGTACTTCCGCAAGGGCGGCGGCACGGTGAAGGGCATCTCCAAGGCCGGCGAACTGGTCTGGAGTCGCGTCTTCATCGATTCCGGCATCCTCAAGGCCGACATCGGGCGCGCCAAGGCGATCGACCTTCCGGCGGAAGAGACCGACCGGCGCTGGAAGCTCACCACGCCCCCGTGGCCCATCATGCACGCCGTCCTTTACGGTGTGTCGCGCGACCAGTTCATGGGCCGGCACAAGTCCAACCATATCAATGTGGCCTATGCGCCTACGGCCGAGGATGCCAACAAGGCGCTCGCCGTGAAGGCGGCCATGTTCCGCGAACTGGGCATCGACGTCCACGTCTGCGGCACCAATCACGGACTGGGCGAATAGCGCCCTTCCACAATCATCGAACTCGAAACGCGCCGGGCGAACCCCGGCGCGTTTTCGTCTGGGATGCTGGCGCCCGCGATGACCCTGCCGAAGCGCCTCTGATATGCTAGAAAATTCATCATTCTGGAGGTACTTCCTTTGCGAGTCGGCATGATCGGCACAGGCGCGATTTCTCATAAGCACGCGCAGGCCTATAAGAACATCGGTTACCGGATCACCGTCTGTACCGACGTGTTTCCGGAGGCAGGTCAACGCTTTGCCCAGCAGTATGGCTGCGAGTTCGTGCCCACTTACGAGGAAATCTGCAGCCATCCCGACGTCGATTATGTGGACGTCTGCACCTTCCCCGATTTCCGCCTGCAGCCCATTGAGATCGCGGCCAAAAACGGCAAGGCGATCCAGGTGCAGAAGCCGATCTCGACGAACGTCGAGACCGCCCGCAAGATGATCGAAACGGCCAAGGCCGGCGGCGTCGTGCTGGGCGTCGTCAGCCAGCACCGCTTCGACGACTCCACCATCTTCGTGAAGAAGGCCATCGAAGACGGCCGCCTGGGCAAGATCCTGCAGGCCGACGCGTATGTGAAATGGTGGCGCAGCGAAGCCTACTATTCCCGTTCGATCAAGGGCAGTTGGGCCGTGGAAGGCGGCGGCGCGCTGATCAATCAGGCCGTCCACCAGGTGGATGTGCTGGGTTACCTCGTCGGCGGCGTGGCCGAGCTTTACGGACAGTGGCAGCTCGCCGCGCGTCACAAGATCGAAAGCGAAGACGTGATCAACGCGCTGCTGAAGTACAAGAGCGGCGCCACGGGCGTCATCCAGGCGTCCACGGCCTTCTGGCCCGGCTACTCCGAACGGATCGAGATTCACGGTACGAAGGGCACCTGCATCTTCACCGGCGACAAGCTCACCACGTGGGATGTGGAAGGCGATACGGGCGAACCCGCGCCTGTGGAAAAGGAAGTCATGAGCGGCTCGTCCGATCCCATGGCGATCCCACTCACGCCGTTCGAACGCCAGTTCCTCGACTTCGGCAACGCGGTGAAGAATAAGACCACTCCGCTCGTCTCCGGCGAAGAAGGCCTCAAGGCGCTGGAGATCGTCGCCGGCGTTTACGAGAGCTGCCGCAGCGGCCTGCCGGTGAAGTTCTAGCAACATGAGCTGGACCGAAGTACGTGTTCCGGCGACGAGCGCCAACCTGGGGCCGGGGTTCGATGCCCTGGGCATGGCGCTCAGCATCTATCTGGAGTGCCGGTTCCGGCCCGCCGAGAAGCTGATCATCACGCCCTCGGGCCGGGATGCCAACATGATCTCGCCCGGTCCGGAGAATCTGATCTGGCAGACCGCGCTCCAGGTGAGCGAGCACACCGGACGCCCGATGCCCATGATCGAGCTGCAGGTGAATAACGACATCCCCATCGGCAAAGGTCTCGGCTCGTCCGCGGCCGCGCTGGTGGCCGGTGTCGTCATCGCCGACGAGGTGCTGGGCCTGGGTTGGGACCGTCACAAGATTCTGGACGAAGCGGCGCGCATCGAAGGACACCCGGACAACGTCGCCGCCGCGGCCCTGGGCTCCATTGTGGCCAGCGCGATCGACACGGACGGCATCACGCGCGCCGTGCGCATGCAGTTGCCTGCCCGCTACGGCGTCGCCATCATCGTGCCGGACTTCATCCTGCCCACTTCGGAAGCGCGCGCCGTGCTGCCGCAGAGCTACTCGCGGGCCGATGCCGTGTTCAACATCCAGCGTTCGGCGCTGCTGATCGCGGCGATGCTGACACAGACGACGGACGCGTTCCACGAAGCGCTGATGGACCGGCTGCACCAGCCCTACCGCGCCCGCCTCGTGCCCGGCCTCAGCGAGATGCTGGAGCTACGCGTGGAAGGCCTGCTGGGCTGCGCGCTTTCGGGCGCGGGTCCCAGCGTCCTGGTGTTCTACGAACGCGGCCACGAGGAAGTCTGCGAGCAGATGCGCGGCATCTTCCAGAAGCACGGCCACGGCAGCGAGATCCTCTGGGCGCACATCCCGGATCATGGCTACGATCTGCTGCAAGGCCTGTAATCGCGCACTACAATAGGATTGCCATGGCGAAGACTAAGTCCGTCGCATTTGAAGTGGATTGCCCGTGCTGCGGAGCCACGCTGAAGATCGATCCCGAAGTGAAGGCCATTCTCAGCCACAAGGCCAAGCCCGCGGCCCGCACGCTGGACGACATCAGCACCGGCATCGCCAAGCTGAAAGATGCGGAACAGCAGCGCGAGGACGCGTTCCAGAAGTCGTTCCAGGCGATGAAGTCGAGCAAAGACGTACTGTCGCGCAAGTTCGACGAACTGCTGAAGCAGGCCAAGGAAGAAGATCCCACCAAGCCGCCGCCGAAGCCGTTCGACCTCGACTAGCGGCCAGGCGCTGAACTACTCGCGGCGCGTGCGCCGCTAAGCCAGATAGAACACCTGCTCCAGCGGGCGCATCCGCTCGTCCGCATTGCGGCCCGTGGTGTCTTCAAAGAACTCCCGCATCTCGGCCTGCCAGCGGGCATTCACTTCGAGCCCAGCCATTCCGTCCAGCGCTTTCTGAAAATCCGGCGTCTCGACATAGCCGATCAGCAGACCGTCGTCCCGCAGAAACAGCGAGTAATTGTGCCAGCCCGTGTCGCTGAGAGCCTGCAGCATCTCGGGCCAGACGGCCTTGTGGCGCTCTTTGTATTCGGCCAGGCGGTCTTTCTTGACTTGAAGGAGGAAGCAGACGCGTTGCATCTCTGGCATCATATCCCTTGCCATGCCCGATATGCGAAAACTCAAGGAATTGGACGGCATCGGTCCAAAGATGCTGAAGGACTTCGAACTGCTGGGCGTCGCCAATATCGATCAGCTCAAGAAGCAGACGGGCCGGAAGATGTACGACCGGCTGTGTGAACTCACCGGACAGCGCCAGGATCCGTGCGTGCTCGATGTGTTCGTCTGTGCGGTGGCGCAGGCGAAGGATCCCAACCTGCCGGCCGAACAGCGCAACTGGTGGTATTGGAGCCGGGTCAGGAAGGGTCAGATCTGATGCTCGGGGTCCACCTCGAGGCGGGCTCGGTGACGGTGCGCAGGATGGCCGCCCCACGCAGGCCGAAGGGTTCGGCGTTGATCCGGCTGATCTGCGGCGGCATCTGCAATACCGATATCGAGTTGTTGCGGGGCTACTACGGGTTCAAAGGCACGCCCGGACACGAGTTCGTCGGCGAAGTTGTGGAGAGCGACGATCCGCGCTGGGTGGGCCGCCGCGTGGTGGGCGAGATCAATCTGCCTTGCGGGCACTGCGACTGGTGCCGGCGCGGCCTGGGCCGTCACTGTCCCCGGCGCACCGTGCTCGGCATTGTCCGGCACCCTGGCGCCTTTCGCGAATTGTTGACCCTGCCCGAGGCGAACCTGCGCGTGGTGCCGCCCAAGGTGAAGACGGAGCATGCGGTCTTCACCGAACCCATCGCGGCCGCGTGCGAAATACTCGATCAGGTCAAGATTCCACAGGGCGAGAAGGTGGCGGTGCTCGGCGACGGGAAACTGGGACTGCTCATCGGCCAGACGTTGCAGTTATCGGGCCTGGAGGTCCACCAGTACGGGCGCCACAAGGAGAAACTGCGGGTGGCGGAAGCGGCAGGCATCGACGCGATATTGTCGAACAAATTGCCGGCCGCTGCGTATGACTATGTGGTGGAAGCAACCGGCTCCAGCGAAGGGCTGATGCAGGCCGTGGGGATGACCCGGCCGCGCGGCACCATCGTCATGAAGTCGACCGTACACGGAACAGTCCCGCTGGATGCGGCCCCGGTGATCGTGAATGAGATCACTCTGGTGGGTTCCCGCTGTGGACGGTTTGAGCCGGCGCTGAAACTGCTGAAATCCGGCCGATTCCAATTGGATCAGATGATTTCGGAAGAATGCCCGCTGGCCGAAGCGCCGCGGGCGTTTGCCCGTGCGCAGGAACGCGGGGTCCTGAAGGTGTTATTGCGAGGTTCCTAACATGTTCTCCCTGTTCGTGATGGCGATGCTGATGCAGGCTCCGGCCGCCCAGGAAGTGAAACCGGCGACTGTGGAAGGGGCCGTCACCCATGCGGCCACGCAGACGGCGATCCGCAAGGCGAAGGTCACGCTGACCTTGATCGGCGGCAGTGAGCAGGCCCAGTCGGCCGAAACGGGCGACGACGGCAAGTATACGCTCAAAGACGTGAAGCCCGGCCGATACCGGTTGTCGGCCGAGAAGGCCGGCTATCAGGCCACGGCCTATGGCGCGAAGAATCCGGGCGAAGCACTGGGGCAGACCCTCAGGATCGACGCCGGAGCCGCGCTGACCGGTATGAACATCCCGCTCCCCAAGCAGGGCGTGATCGCCGGCAAGATTACAGACAATGACGGAGAACCCGTAGCCAAGGCTCTGGTGTTGGCCATGAACAGCATGTACGCCAATGGCAAGAAAGTGCGCCTGCCGGCAGGCACGGTGCCCGTGATGAGCAACGACCTCGGCGAATACCGCATCGGCCAACTGCCTCCGGGCAAGTTCATCGTGTGCGCGGTGCTGGAGGGCTCCTATCAGCCGCAACTGAACCCCAAGGACGTCAAAACGGGTGTGGAGGAGGCGCTCTCGAACACCTGCTTCCCCTCCGTCCCTACGCTGACGGAAGCGCAGTCGATTGAAATCAAGGACGCGTCCGAGGTGCCAGGCATCGATATCCGCCTCAACCGGATTAAGAAAGTCACTTTCACCGGAGAAATCGCCGGAGTGCCGCCCGGCACCTCGTCCGTCACCTATCTGAGTCTGGTGCCCAAGGACATGGGTCCGATGGGCCGTGCCATGGGGCCCCGGGCGCTCCTGCAGGGCGCGGATGGCAAGTTTACCTTCAGGAACGTGCCGCCCGGTTCCTATATTCTGCAGACGCTGCCGACCGGTCTGGGCAATGTCCCCTACGTCGTCAAATCCTCCATCGAGATCGGCGACCAGCCTCTCGAGAAGATGACCGTCCAGGCGGCGGCGCCGTTCGAGGTAAAGGGTCATTTGACGGCGGATCCTGCCCCCGAACTAAAGATCGGAGCCATCAAGATCGTAGCCGTGCCGGCCGACGACATTGTGGCGACATTCGCAATGTCCTCTGCAGCCGACACCGGAGATTTCGTGCTCGGCAACCTGGTGGCGGGCCGCTACCGGATTGCGTTCACGGGGATGCCCGCGACCCACTACGTGAAAGAGATCAAACTGGGCGAGAAGACACTGGAAACCGACGAAGCGGAGATCTCGAATGCGGCGACGCCAGTGGCCATCGCGCTCGGGCTGGCGACCGCGGATGTCAGCGGAGTCGTGCAAAACGACAAAGGCGAACCGGTCCCGTCGGTGAACGTCGGCCTTGTCCCGCTACCCAGGAAACCCTTCCGTATGAGGATGACGCGCACAGACCAGAACGGCGCGTTCAAACTGCCCAATGTCGCCCCGGGCGAATATGCAATTCTCTCCCTGGATCAATTGGAGCCGGGCGCTCTGGAGGACGAGGAATTCCTGAAGCCTCTGCTGTCCAAGGCGAAGAAGGTCACCGTGCGGGAGTCTGGCCCGCAGAACCTGGAACTGAGAGTGATACCGGTGTCGGAGCGTTGACCTGCTTCCAGTAGCGCTCGATCACCTTCTCGACATACGCCTGGGTTTCGCGATAAGGCGGAACCCCGTTGTACCGCGCGACAGCGCCTGATCCGGCGTTGTAGGCGGCCAGCGCGCGGCGCACCGGGTTGGGGTCGTTCTCATACTTCAGCAGCAGTTCCCGCAGCAGGCGCGTGCCGGCGTCGATATTCTGTTCAACGTCGCGAGGATCGGCATTGAGCGACTGGGCGGTGCCGGGCATAAGCTGCATGACACCGATCGCCCCGGCGCGGGAAACGGCGTTGGTCTGATACGCGGATTCCGTCATCGCCAGGGCGTGGACGATGGCGGGCGGCAGGCCATAGCGCAGAGCAGCCTCGGTAACCAGTTTCTTCGGATCCATCTCTTTGAGCACAAGAGGCGCGGGTTGGTCAGGCTTGTCCGCGGACCTGTCCGCCGACTTGTCCGCCGAAGCTGCTTGCAGCGAAGGCGGAAGCTCTTCATGTTCCAGCTCCGCGATCAGATCCGCTTTCAACTCAATCCGGCCGTCGGTCGTTGTCAGGACATACCGGTCGTCCAGTTTCTCGATCCGCTGGGCACGAATCCGCGCGCCCGAATGGAGCACGGCGATCTCCGCCGCGGCGAGCGGCCATGTGGCGACAGCAAGAAAAAGAACAAAGCGCTTCATTGCATCAGATCGTTGTAGTCGTCGTCACCGGCGGTCGGCGTCTCGGTCGAGCGGCCGTTACCGGCTGGGCGGCCCACTCCCAGGTTCTCAAAATTCATCGCTGCGTTGAAGAGCAACATGAAGCTGCCCTGCGTCTGCTGCCGCCACATCGGGTTGATAGCAAACAGGACGTAATGGCCCTTGCCCTGGGGTACGTCCACCAGGGCGGGCTTGCCCGCGAGTTCCCTGCCCCCGGCCAGCAGACCGGAGATCAGCAGTTCCTTCTCCTCGCCGAATTTGAGGATGGTGCGCGGACGCTCGGCTGGGGCCGGCAGGTAGGGGCGCATGTTTTCCAGCATCTCCGCGCTCGGCTCGCCCGGCTTGGGCTCAGGAACCGGCGGCGACGGAGGACGGCCCTGGATGACGTCCGGATCGGTGACCCCGCCCCGGCCGCTGGGCCGATTCTGGCCGCTCACCCCGCCCGCCTGGCCGCCGCCTCCGCCCAAGCCGGCCGTGGCGCTGGCATTGAGAACGAGCTCCGAGCCCAGGTACACGGGCAGATGCTCGCTGTAGCCGTAGGCGATCGGGCTGCGCGCGTCGGCGATCGCGGAATCAAGCACGCTGCCCCGGACCTTCAGTTCCCGAGTCGGCTGGATGGTCACTCCGTCAATTAGGCCGTATGTAATCGGCAGCGATGCGTTGCCACCAATGGTGATGAACAGGCCGCCCGCCTCGACGAAATCGCGAATGTGCTGGACCCCCTCCAACCCCAGTCCGCCGCGGATGTCATCCGTCTGGTCGGGCGACGTCCCGAAGTTCGGAGTCAGCGTGGAAGCCTTCCACGGCACCGGATCACCGCGCTTCGGCATGCCGTTGACAATGCGCTGGGCCGTGCCGCCCATAGGCCCCAGAATGATGACGTCGAACTTCGAACGCAGGTCGGAAGTAGCGGCCACTGTGTGGTCGGAGATGTAGGTGTACGGTACACCCGTCGTGTCCATCGCCAGCCGGAACCAGCCTTCATTCTGGGTATTCAGCCAGTTGTGGACCAGCGCGATCCGCGGGGCGGCCAACGCATGCTGGGCTGTCTCCGGAGCGGCCTTCAAGGCAACAATGTTCACGCCGAGTTCCGTCGCGGCCGTCTGCAGCCGCTGCTTCAAATCGGAAGGATTGCCGTCGGAGGGAATCAGGAACGACCCCGCCGCGAACTTCTGTCCCTCGGCCTCGAAGGACTCCTCAGCGGCGTTCATCTTCACGTCCTTGAGCCTGTAGCGCAGGGTGGCCAGGACGCGGTCCCCATTGTGGTTCACGGCGTATACGGCGCCGTCCCCGGTCAGCTTCCCGTCGGGCTTGGCGGCGCCCGTCACCGGCGCCATGGGCGCTTTCAGCACGGCGACATCCGTGACCCGCGTGCTCTTTAGGTTCCGCAGGGCCTGGATCGTCCAGCCCGTGTCGTCATAGGGCGGCGTGTCATTGGCGTTGTAATATTGCCGGTCGAGCAGCATATCCGCCAGCCGGGAATAGGGCTGATCCATCCGGACGACATAAGATCCGGCGGCATTGCCCTGATAGGCCTGGGTCAAACGCTGCACTTCCACCCCGTGCATGGCGAGTTGATCGGCCAGTGAGGCGGCTTCGTTCGGCCGGACCGTTGCGTCGATGATGTAGGCAGCCGGACCCTCTGTGGTCGCCTTGGCCACGCTGCGCTGGCTCTTCAGCCAGAAGTTGCGCAGGAACGTTTCCTTGTTCGTGGCCGTGTAGTTCATCGCCAGCAGCAGCGCGGACTGCTGCATGTTCACGTTATTCCTTTGCGACCACTTCACCTTGGGCAGCGGCGGATTTGGCCGGAACCAGGCGCGGGTGGTCTGGGCAGCAGGCACGGTCCGCTCGCGCGTGTCCGCGCCCCCGTTGCCGAAGGTCTCGTAGAACCGGCCGATCGAGTTGTGCCCGTGGGCGACTTCCATGAGGTAGTTAGCGGCCCATCCGTCGTAGAACCCGTGGGTCCAGACGCCCGGCACACCCCGCTTCGTCATTTCTTCGATCTCGTAGTAGGCAAGCTTCTGCCACTCATTGATGACGATGGGATCGAGCCAAGCGTTGTAAGGTCCCATGCCGGTGGACGTATAAAGAAACGGTACGGACTCGTGCAGATCGTGCAGAACCTGCGGGTGAAATTGCAGGAACGCCTTTGTTATGTTGCGGCTAAGGGCCAGGGAGAGCGCCATGCCGTCACGGTTGTTGTCGTGGGCAACATATTTGCCCCAATAGAGCAGGCTGGGGGCGGTTTTGCCCGGATTCTCCTTGCGCCAGCGGTAGAGGTCGACCATCTTCTCGCGGCCATCCACCTCCACCACCGGGGTCACAAGGATGATCGCGTTGTCGCGGATCTTCTGGATGAACGGCGTCTCCTCGACCGCCAGGCGGTAGACCAGCTCCATCGACATCTCCGGCGAGCCGGTCTCGGGCGAATGGATGGAGGCCGTGGCCCAGTAAAACGGAAGACCCTCGGCGATCAGCTTCTCTGCCTGGGCGGGGGTGGTCTTGCGCGGATCGGCCAGCGTAGCGGTGATCTGCTTCAGCCGGTCGAGGCGGGCCAGGTTGGCCTCGCTCGATACCACAACGATCACCATCTCGCGATTCTCTTCGGTCTGGCCGAGGGAAAGGACCCGTACGCGCGGCGACGTCTTCTCCACCTCGCGCATGTAGCGGTAAATGTCTTTCGCGTAAGTGAGCTTGTTCTCCGCTCCGGCAATGTAGCCCAGGAACTTCTCCGGAGTCGGCACTTTGTCCGAGGCCGGCAGATGGTCCACCAGTTCCGTCAGGAACATCGGATCCGTCGTAAACTCGCGGATTTTCTTCGCGTAACCGTCGTCAAGCTTCTGGGTTTGGGCCAGCGCGAGGCTGGCGCCGAGGAATAAGAGGGCCGCAGGACAAGTCACGCGAGACATGTTTTCAGTATGCTGCAAGAGATGACCACTCTCACACACCTGGAATGCAGCCTGTGCGGAAAAACCTATCCGGCGAACCAGCCGCACAATCTCTGCGAGTGCGGCGGCCCGCTGCTGGTCCGCTACGACCTCGATGCCGCGCGCAATGGCTGGAGCCGGGAGTGGATCGCCAGTGGTCCTTCGTCGATGTGGCGCTATGCGCCTGTTTTGCCCGTCTCGAAGCCAACCTCCATGATTTCGTTGGGGGAAGGCTGGACGCCGCTGATCCGGGCCCGGCATTACGGCGCGGCCATTGGAGCCCAAAACCTGTGGGTGAAGGACGAGGGGATCAACCCGACGGGCTCGTTCAAGGCACGCGGCCTGGCGTGCTGCATCTCGATGTGCCACGAATTGGGGATCAAAAAGGTAGCTCTCGGCTCGGCCGGCAACGCGGCCAGTGCGACCGCGGCCTATGCGGCGGCCGCCGGCATCGAAGCCCATATCTTCATGCCGAAGGATGTGCCGCAGTCCAACTACATCGAATGCAAGAGCTTCGGCGCCAAAGTGACGCTCGTGGACGGGCTGATCAGCGACTGCGGCCGCATCGTGGTCGAACGCAAAGAGGCCGAAGGCTGGTTTGAGATCAACACCCTGAAGGAGCCGTTCCGCATCGAGGGCAAGAAAACGATGGGCTACGAGGTAGCCGAGCAGTTCCAGTGGAACCTGCCGGACGCCATCTTCTATCCCACGGGCGGTGGTGTCGGCCTCATCGGGATGTGGAAGGCCTTCGACGAGATGGAGGCCCTGGGCTGGATCGGGTCCAAGCGGCCCAAGATGATCGTCGTGCAGGCCGATGGCTGTGCGCCCGTGGTGCGCGCCTTCGAGCAGGGCGCCGAGCGCAGCACGTTCTGGGAGAACGCCATGACCGTCTCCAGCGGACTGCGAGTGCCCAAGCCGCTGGGCGATTTCCTGATCCTGCAGGCGGTTCGGGCCAGCAAGGGAACCTGCGTGGCGGTGAGCGATCGGGCGTCCCTGCTGGCTGGAGCGGAACTGGCCAGCCGGGAAGGCATCTTCGCGGCGCCGGAAGGAGCGGCCTGCTTTGCTGCCCTCGATCACCTGTTGAAGACTGGCTTCCTCAAGCCGGAAGAGAAGATCGTGGTCTACAACACCGGCGCCGGGTTGAAATACCTGGAGGCGTACTCCACCCTGTTCCCGAGGACCTCCGAGAGCGAGAGCGACAAGTTGGGCGGCTTGATCACGCCGAGATAGCACGGTCGGAAGCGACTGGGGGCCCGGGCCGTGTCACCGATGCGACCGGGCCTCCTCAATCCGAGCCAGCAGGCGGCCCTCCAGCCCGGACCCGCTTCGAAGCCTGCATCTTCACCCCGCACAATGCCCGAGTCCATCGTCCACCGGCGCGACCATCGATCTTCAGAGTCAGCGTACGGCCGGCTTCTTTTCAAACAGTAGATTCCGTTTGGCCCAACAGGCAAATCGAGCAGCTTTCGTTCATCGCATACAATCTGCTTCGCTATACGCAATATCTTCTGAATTAGACTTTCTGTTTTCCTCCATCCAGCAATTTCGAGATATTCGGAGGTCTCAGATTTCCATCTCAACCCAGACCGTGGTAAATCACGGCCTTCCTCTTCCAATCAAACGGACTCGCCACACTTGTTCGTGCCGTCCACACCGTCCCACAGCCCCGCGGACCACGCACACAGCTTTCGTGCCGTGCACTCTGGTAACAACCCAACAGCCGATAGATAGCACCGAATTACTGTAAGCGCATACGATCACACAAAACCAGCGCACAGGGTCGCGCCATCGGGATGGAAGAAAAGCACCACTCCCGCAGTTCAATACAAAGAGACTGTTGAAATAAACAGCACAATATATTCCCTCCGCTCTCATATCACATCAGCACCATGGAAGAAGGCTCCAAAGCACTGGGTCTCCTGGAACACTCTCCGCGCAACTTGCCCCATGTTTCGGGTCTTTCGACCCACTTCTCCTGATTACGAATCGATTCACGCCCCAAACTGCAATTGGACCAGCGATTGCATACGTTGCTCGGCCATAGGAGCCGTGAATGAAAGAGGCTGCCCATCTCATCCGGGTTGCGGCGCTGTTCGTGACCGCACTGCTCGTCTTTCTCCTGGTCCGGCAAAAAGTGATGCCCGCGACCTTCGGCCAGTACGGCCACTTCCGAGGCTCGGCCCTGGAAGAGATCCGGGCCCGGCCCATCGCCTTCGCCGGCAGACCCACCTGCGAGATGTGCCATGACGACCAACTCAAGGTTTTGAAGACCTCCAAGCATGCCAACATCGGCTGCGAAGCCTGCCACGGCCCCCAGGCCAAACACGCCGATGACACAGCAGCGGCCAAGCCAATCCTGCCCGACACAAAACTCCTCTGCGCACGCTGCCATGAGGCAAACGCGGCCAAGCCTCCCAAGTTTCCACAGGTTCTCTCCAAGGACCATTCCGGCGGCGAAGCCTGCAACAGCTGCCACCAGCCGCACAGCCCGAAGATCGGCTAAGGAGACGAATTCATGGAAGTCACCCGCAGACATCTTCTCCTCCTTCTCACCCCAGCCGCCGCGGCATTTCTCGACCACCGGAATGGCGTCTCGGCCGCCGCCCCCGAATCCAAATACAAACTGGCCGACCACTATTGGGGCATGATCGTCGACATCGCGAAGTGCATCGGCTGTGGAAACTGCGTCCGCGCCTGCTCCCAGGAAAATGCCGTGCCCAGCGGGTACTTCCGCACCTGGGTGGAACGCTACAGTGTCCCCGATTATCCGGAAGAGCATCCCATCGTGGAATCACCCAACGGCGGGATGGAGGGCTTCCCGAACACCGAGCACAAGAACACCAAGAATTTCTTCGTTCCGAAGCTCTGCAACCACTGCGAGCACTCGCCCTGCGTGCAGGTCTGCCCGGTCGGCGCCACGTTTGAAACGCCAGACGGACTGGTGCTGGTCGACAAGACCTACTGCCTGGGCTGCCGCTACTGTGTGCAGGCCTGCCCCTACGGCTGCCGCTACATCGATCCGCACAAAGAGGTGGTGGACAAATGCACGCTCTGCTACCACCGCATCAGCCAGGGCCTCACCACGGCGTGCTGCGAGACCTGTCCGACCGGAGCCAGGCTGCTCGTCGATCTCAAGAATCCCAAAGACCCCGTGCATGAGATTCTGCGCACCAACGCCGTTCAGGTGTTGAAGCCGCATATGGCTACGGGCTCGAAGGTCTACTACAAGTCTTTGGACCAATCGGTGCGTTAGGGGAGGACCAACATGCACGGCGTGGAAGGGTTCATGTATCCGAACGAGGTGGAGCTGCAGTGGAGCATTCTCATTGTGCTCTACCCCTTCATCACCGGCCTGGTGGCCGGCGCGTTCATTCTCGCCTCGCTGGAGCGCGTCTTTCGCGTGGAGGCCGTGAAGCCGACATATCGTCTCGCACTGCTCACCGCGTTTGGCTTCATGCTGGTGGCGCCGCTGCCGCTGCAACTGCACCTGGGCCATCCGGAGCGCTCCTACGAAATGTTCACCACCCCACACAAGACCTCCGCGATGGCCATGTTCGGCTTCGTCTACATGTGGTACCTGGCAGTGGTCCTGTTCCTGGAGATCTGGCTCGACTACCGCAAAGACATTGTCCTGCTCGCGCAATCCGCTACGGGCCTGAAGCGCTGGATCTACCGCCTGCTCACGCTCGGCTCTTACAACGTCAGTGACAAGTCGCTCGCCATCGACGAGCGCGCCGGCTACATCATCACCGTCATAGGCATCCCTTCAGCCTTCCTGCTACACGGCTACGTCGGCTTCATCTTTGGCTCGGTGAAAGCGAACCCGTGGTGGTCCACGCCACTCATGCCCATCGTCTTCCTCTTCTCCGCCATGGTCTCCGGCATCGCTCTGGTCATGCTGATGTACATGGCGGCCGTGAAGATCCGCAAACAGCAGATCGATATGCGCTGCCTGGACACCATCGCCCGCTACCTGTTCTATACGTTCGTCATCGACTTCTCGCTGGAAATGCTCGACCTGATCCATCGCATGTACGAATCCGGCGAATCCTTCCAGAGCCTCGATTTCATGGTCCACACGAGGCTCTTCTTTTCGCAGGTGCTGCTGCAGATCATTGCCGGCACCTGCGTCCCCCTGGCCCTGCTCGCCGCCAACCAGGTCTATCGCTTCAGTGACGCCACGCGCCGCCTCATGTACGGTGCTGCCGGCGGCCTGACGCTGATCGGCATCTTCGCCATGCGCTGGAACGTCGTCATCGGCGGACAACTGTTCTCCAAGAGTTTTCTCGGCTACACCACCTACAAACTGGAGTTCGCGACCCGCGAAGGACTCCTGCCCGCGGTCTTCCTAATGATTCTTCCGTTCGTCATCATCTGGGGGTTGATCACGTTATTGCCCCCCTGGTCGGCCACGCATGCCCGAGTAGTGGGAGGACAGCATGGAGGAGTCTCATGACACGATCCTGGTCCGGCTGGAGCACCTGAGCCGGACCGTTTCGGAACTTCAGTCTCGCGTAGCGTCTCTGGAGCACGCCACGCTGCCGCAACCAGCCCGGCTGGAGCCGCCGCCGGATCGTGTGGAGGCGGACGAAGTCAATGCCCTGACCACGGGCGGAACCGTGCTCGATGCGGCGCCCAATCTCATGCCCCTCTTCGGCTGGGCCGTGATGGGTATCGCCGGCGCCTATCTCCTGCGCACGTTCACCGAATCAGGCGGCATCGCAGGCGCGGCGGCGGCCGCGGCGGGCATTCTGTATGCCGCGTGGTGGCTCTACCTGGCCGCGCGGCGTGCTAGTGAACGGCCCATCTACAGCACAGTCCACGCCCTGACAGCGGCACTGATCCTGGTCCCGATGCTGTGGGAGATGACCATCCGCTTCCACCTGATCTCCGCTCCGAGCGCCTCCGCCGTCGTCGTCGGCTTTGCCTTCCTCGGCCTGGCCATCGGCTGGAAGCAGAACGTCACCGCCATCGGCTGGATCGTCACTCCGGCTGCGCTGCTCACCGCCTGCGCCCTCTTCCGCGAAACGCACGATGCGCCCCTCTGGACGGTGACTCTGCTGGTCGTCGCCGCCGCCGTCGAAATGTCAGCCTTCCGCGATCACTGGCTCGGACTGCGCTGGATCGCCGCCATCGCCGCCGATCTCTCCGTCATCGCCCTGGCTGAACTGGCCACCCGCGCGGCAGCCGGCAGCGAATTCCTGGCCCCCATCCGGCCCGGCACCGTCGCCGGTGCGCAGATTGCCCTGCTCACCATCTATCTCGCCGGTACCGTGGGCCGCACCATTTTCCGCGGCCTCAACATCACCTGGTTTGAAATCGGCCAGGCCGCCATCGCTTTCGCTATCTCCATGGGCGGAGCCCTGCGCTTCTCCGGCTCCACGCCAGTCGGCACCCTCAGCGTGGGCCTCTTCTGCCTGCTCGCAGGAGCAGCGTGCTACGTCGTGTCTTTCGCCTTCCTCAACAAGGAGCACAAGCGCGACCGCAACTTCCACACCTACTCCACCTTCGGGGCCCTCCTGATTCCCACGGGCTGCGCCGTTCTCCTCAGCGGAGCCGCACTGGTCGCCGCCTGGTCTCTCCTGGCGGTCCTGCTCATGCTGGCCGGCCTTCACGGCGACCGCGACACGTTGCGGATCCACGCCGCCCTGTACCTCCTCCTCGGAGTCTGGCACTCCAGCCTGATGCCGGAGGCGACCTCGAGAATCATTCGCGTCAGTGGCGGACTCGCCGCGAACGTTCCCGCCGAGTATCTCCTCGCGCTGGCGGGCGCCGCCTCCTGTTATGCGGTTTTGATCTTCGCAGGCAAACAACGCCACTGGACCGATGCGGTGGAACACGTGGTGATGGCGGCCCTGGTCGTGTGGGGCACAGCCGGCTTGGCCGCTGCCTGGACCTGCCGCTATCTCTCGCCGGCGGCGCCCATCCGCACGGCTATGCTGACCGCCCTGGCCATTGCGGCCGCCTGGGTGGGAGCTAAATGGAGCCGTGCCGAAATCACCCGGCTCGCTTACCCGCTGCTCGGCCTGGCCGGCATCAAACTGATCGCCGAGGACCTCCAACAGGGCCAGTCCCTGCTGCTCGTCCTTTCCCTGATCTTCTGCGGCTCCGGCCTGATCCTGCTGCCGCGGCTGATGCGCCGGTAGGCTCGCGAAGACCTATTGCTCGACGAGGGAGCCCCGCCGCTCCACACTGCGCTGCTGCCGCCAGGGTTCCTGGAACAGCGTCTTCGGGTTGTAATTCTTCGTCAACATCAGTTGCACATCACTGATGTGGCGCTCCAGGAAGGCGCCCTCACAGAACGCGAGATAGTAGTCCCACATGCGGATGAACCGCTCGTCGAAACCCAGGTCCCGTACCTGCTCCAGGGACCGGTGGAACCGTTCCCGCCAGGTGGCAAGGGTCCGCGCATAGTGCGTCCCCATATCCTCGCAATGGAACATCGACAGACTCGTCACACCCGCCAGCGAGTCCAGGATCCCGCGGACAGAAGCCAGTTGCGCGCCCGGGAAGATGTATTTCTGGATCCAATCGCTCTGCTTGACATACGCGGGGAACCGCTGCTCGTTCATCGTGATCGTTTGCAGCAGCATCGAGCCATCCGGTTTCAGCAGCCGGTCGCAGGCAGCGAAGTAGTCGTCGTAATGTTCAAACCCGATGGCCTCGAACATCTCGATGCTGACGATCTTGTCGTACTGGCCGGTCAGCAGCCGGTAGTCCTCCAGCAGCAACTGAATCTGCCCGTCCATGCCGGTGGACTCGAATAGCTGCTTCGCATAGTCGTACTGCTGCTGGCTGATCGTGGTGGTGGTCACCCGGCAGCCGTACTCCCGCGCGGCATGCAGGGCGAAGCCGCCCCAGCCTGTTCCGATCTCCAGCACATGATCCCCAGGCTGCAGTTGAAGCTTCCGGCAGATACGATCGATCTTCTGGAACTGGGCCGTCTCCAGCGAGTCCTGCGGAGTCTCGTACCAGCCGCAGGAATAGAGCATGCGTCTGTCGAGGAACAGACGGAAAAAGTCGTTGCTCAAGTCGTAATGAGCCTGGATGTTGCGGCGGCTGCCGGCGATCGTGTTCTTCCGCAGCCGGTGGCGTACGTAGTTCAGGAAGAGGTTCAGCGACGCGAAGAAACCATTCGACCGCTCCAGCGCCGCACTGTTGCGCACCGCCAGGCGGACGAGAGAAACCAGGTCGGGCGAAGACCAGTCGCCGTCCATAAACGACTCGCCCATGCCCGTGTCGCCGCCCGTCAGGGCGCGCAGGAAGAAGCGTTCGTTGTGCACCACAAGCCGGGCCCTCAACTTCGAACCGGATGGGCCGAAGCGGTACGTCCGACCCTCCGACACCAACTCCAGTTCCGCCCCCTGGATGCCTTCCAGCACCCCCATCAGCATGCGCTTTGCCAGCTTGTTCATGGGCTTCGTCGTCTCCTCAAACCTCACGCGTCTTGTGACGCGGATGGGTGAACACCGGTGTCTTCTTGACCAACAGCCGCAGCGCTTCCCAGTGGATCGCCACGATTACCTTGGCCGTCATCCAGGGGTGTGCCAGCAGCGCGTGTCGGAGCGAAGCCGCCGACCAGGGCCGCCGCTCCAGCACCAGCGTTGCATCAAAGAACGCCCGGCCATCCTCGATCGTCTCCATGTGCACGGCCAGATCCTCAGCCGGTGGCTTGAAGGTGAAGGTATAGTCCAGGTTCATGCCCATAAAGGGCGAAACGTGCATTTCCTTCCGCACCTGGTACCGCTTCGCATGGGAAGCGGACAGTTCGCTGCCTGGCTCTAACCAGTAGTTGCGGCTCTCCCCAAACGTGCTGTTCACTTCCGCCACGATGCAGTTGAGATGCAGGCTGGAGTCGTAGCAGTAGAAAAAAGATACGGGATTGAAGTTGTAGCCGTAGTACCGCAGATGAGTCAGCAGGAAGATGGGACCATCGGGCAGGCTCAGCCCGCGCTCCTTCGCTTCTGCTTCCAGCCGCTCCCGCAGCGTCAGTCGCGGGTCGCCGAAGTGGTCCCGCTCCTCAAAACTGGCGCAATTGAAACGGTTGTAGCTCAACAGGCGCGAGATGCCCGTCAGTTCGGGGATTCGGTCAATGTCCAGAAACGCCATGAACAGGCCGTAGCGGAACTCATGCGGCACGGGACGAAACCGCCGGTGGCGCACCCAGCCGAAATAGAAAGCGGATTCCATGCTTCTAGCACTCCACCGAGAGTGTGCGTGCGACTCGCATAGCCGACCTCAGCCCGTCTTCGTGGAATCCGTAAAACCAGTACGCCCCGCAGTAGTGCGTGTGGTTCCGGCCGCTGATCTCCGCCCATCGATCCTGGGCGCTGACGGCCTCACGCGTGTACAGCGGGTGAGTGTAAACGATGCGGCGCAGCACCTTGGCATCATCAATTGCCTTCTCACCGTTCAGCGTGACGCAGTATTCCTCAGCAGTCTTGAGCGACTGCAGCCGGTTCATGTGATACGTGAGCGTGACTAGGTCCTTTACCGGCAAACCCAGGTTGTAGTTCCAGCTCGCACGCGCCTGCGGCCGGACCGGCAGCAACGACGAATCCGTATGCAGCACCGCCACATTGCGGCTGGTCCGGAAGTTGCCCAGGACCTCGCGCTCCGTTTCGGTCGGCGCCTCCAGAAGTGGCAGCACCTCATCTCCATGGCACGCGAACACCACTTCGTCGAAATCCATCTCAGGCCTATCTCGAAACTTCAGGGTCACCCCCGTCTCGCTCCGCCGGACGGATTCGATCACGACGCCCGATTGGATCCGTTCCCGGAACGGAGCGGCCAGCAAGGGAATGTACGTGTTGCTGCCGCCGCGGATCACCTTCCACTGGGGATGCGTATCGATGCCGAGCATCCCATGGTTGTCGAAGAACCGCAGCAGGGTCATCGCAGGAAACGACCGTATACCCTCCAGCGACATCGACCACACAGCCGCCGCCATGGGATAGAGGTAGTGCTGGCAGAAACCCTCGTCATAGCGCCCTTCGTCCAGCAATGCGCCGATAGTCGCTCCCTTCGCGCCCGGCTCGTTCAGCAGCCTCGGCGCGGTCCGGTTGAACCGCAATATCTCCCGGAACAGCCGGTAGTGCCGGACACTGAGGAGGTTCGACCGCTGCGCAAAGAAGCCGTTGAGCCCGCGGCTGGAGTACTCGAAGCCCGTGCGGCGGCAGGACACCCCAAAGGACATGTCGCTCGGCTGCGTCTCCACGCCCAACTCAGCGAAAAGACGGCACAGATTCGGGTACGTCCGCTCATTGTGCACAATGAAGCCGGTGTCGACCGGAACAGGCCCGGCGCTCGATTCCACCATCACCGTATTCGTGTGCCCGCCCAGGCGGTTCTCCTTCTCAAAGAGGGAGACTTCGTGCTTCTTGCTCAGGTACCACCCCGCGGCCAGACCGGAGATACCGCTACCGATCACTGCAATGCGCATCAGGCAGCTCTCCGCAGTTCCTGGCCCGTCGCCCGGAACGGCCTCAGGTCTCTGGCGATCCCCACCAGGCTCATCAGCTTGAGGACGCCATACGTGATGTCGATCTCCCACCAGCGGAAACCCTGCCGGCAGCTGGCCATCGAGAAGTGATGGTTGTTGTGCCAGCCCTCTCCAAAGGTGAGCAGCGCCAGCACCCAGTTATTCCTGCTCTGGTCCGGAGTGTTGAAACGACGGCTGCCAAACAGATGCCCCAACGAGTTGATGGAGAACGTTCCGTGATACAGCAGCACCGTCGAAACCAGATACCCCCACACGAAGACCGCCGGCCCCCCGATGAGGAACACCGCGGCTGCAAAGAGCAGCGGAGGCGCCCAATGATACCGGTCCAGCCAGCGCAGCTCCGGGAACTTGGCAAAATCTCCAATCAGCTTCGGATCGTAGGCATCGTGCTCGTTCGACAGCACCCACCCCACATGCGACCACCACACCCCGCGCTGCCAGGGCGAATGAACATCCTGCTCCTCGTCGCCGTACCGGTGATGCTGCCGGTGATGGGCCGCCCACCACAGCACACCCTTCTGCCCCGAAGTCTCCGCCAGCAGAGCCATCAGAAACTGCGAGACCCGCCCCAGCTTGTAGCTGCGATGGCTGAAGTAGCGATGATACCCGGCCGTCACGCCAAACATTCGAATCGAATAGGTAGCCAGCATCCACCACACAAGGCTCGCCTGGAATGGAACAAAACAGACCGCCAGCGCGCCGGCATGAATCAGAACGAAGAGAGAAACAACTCCAAATTGGTAATTGCGCAGAGTGCCAACCATGAACGCTCCCAGCCTGATTCCCTTCAACAACGCACCTTGAGCGTAGCGCGCCCGAAAGAGACTGTCAAGCATTTGTCCAGGACAAACACTTGACGATATTTGGCCGCTGCATTAGTCTGAATAGGTGAGCAACCAGAGTCCGGTTCAGTACCCCATCCGGGCCGCAGCCAAGCTGACCGGCATCAGTATCGATACACTGCGCGCGTGGGAGCGCCGCTATCAGGCAGTCGTCCCTTTGCGCGGCGAACGCGGCAGAGTCTATGACACCAGCCAGATCCGCCGCCTCCGTCTGCTGCGGGATGTAATCGAACGCGGCCACGCGATCGGCCAGGTAGCGTCACTCAACGATGCCGCCCTGGAAGCGCTGCTCGCCGCACCTCTCTCTACCCAAAGCCAGGTCCAGCCTGCCACTGAACCCGCTGGCACGCCCGAAATCCTCAAACCGGTGATGGACGCCATCGAGGCGTTCGACTTCGCCCAGGCCAATGCCCTGCTCGGCCGCCTGGCCGCTTTGCTGCCGGCCCGGGAACTGCTCAGCCAGGTGGTTCTGCCGCTCATGAGCGAGGTAGGCGACCGCTGGCACGACGGCACCCTCAGCATCGCCCAGGAACACATGGTGTCCTCCTGCCTGCGCAACCTGCTGGGAGGACTCATCCGGCTCAACACGCCCTCCCTGCCGCAGGCCCGCATCCTCTTTGCGACGCCCGCCGGTGAGATGCACGAGTTCGGGATCCTGGCCGCCGCGATGCTCGCCGCCTCGAGCGGCTTCGAGGCGGTCTACCTCGGACCCAACCTGCCCGCCCGCGAGATCCTCGCCGCCAGTGAACGCACCCGGCCTCTTGCCATCGTCGTTGCAATAAAAACAAGTTCTTCGACGGCAGACGTCATCAGAGAACTGAAACTGGTGGCCTCGAAACGACCCATGAACACCGAACTCTGGATTGGCGGCGGCGACACCGGGCAGCTTCTGCACGCCCTGCGTGGATCTCGCCTGGTCGCCCTGCGGAACTTCGAGGAATTCGAAACCCACCTCGCCCGGCTCAAAGGCACGGCTCTGTGATTCTCGCCCTCAAACTCCTCTTCGGTGCGATCTGCGCGGCCATGCTGACGGTCACCGTTCGCACCTCGATGGAAGTGAGCCTCTGGGCCGCCTGGCCCGGTTACGCGGCCAACCCCTGGGCCATCGCCACGCTCTGGGACGCCTACTGCGGCTTCCTCGTCTTCTACGTCTGGGTCTTGTACAAGGAGCGCGCTCTCGGCGCCCGCATCCTGTGGTTCTTCCTGATCATGTCACTGGGCAACATCGCCACGGCCCTTTACATCCTCATCCAACTCTCCCGCCTCAAGCCCGGCCAGGACCTGGAATCCCTTCTGCTCAGGCGGCCTGCATGAACACCCCCTGGTTGCGGCGCAGAGCGTTGGATCCATTCGTGACCCTCCTGAAGCAGGGCCTCTCGCCGGAAAAGCTGGCGCTCACCATCGCCCTGGGCATCACCCTCGGGGTCACACCCGTCCTGGGTTCCACCGGACTCCTCTGCACCCTGGCCGCCCTCGCCTTCCGGTTGAATCTACCCGCCATCCAGCTGGTCAACTGGCTCGTCTATCCTCTGCAATTGGCGCTGCTGGTGCCCCTGCTGCGGGCCGGCGCCCACCTCTTCGGAAGGGACTCCGGCGACTTCTCGCTCTCTGCCATCCTGCAGCTGATTCGCACGGATGCCCTGCGCGCCATCGCCGTCCTGTGGACAGCCACCCTCCACGCGCTCCTCGTCTGGCTGGCCGCGGGCCTCGTGGCTACGGGTCTCCTCTACGTCGCCCTGGTGCCAGTCCTCAAGCGCGTACGCCCGGAATCTCAAAACCCCGGAGAGACGCCGGCATGACGAACCTCATCCTCTTGGGCACCGTCCTGGTCTGCCTGCTCATGACCCTGCTCTGGCTCCTCCACCTGCGTCTGAAGAACGCCTCCGTCGTCGACCCCGGTTGGGCCGGCGGCCTCGCCCTGCTCGGGGCGCTCTACGCCCTCTTAAGCACAGGCTGGAGCACCCGCCGCCTCATCATCGCCGCGCTCTCCGTCATCTGGGGACTGCGCCTGTCCTTCTATCTGCTCTTCACCCGCGTCATCGGCCACCCCGAAGAAGGCCGCTACGTCCAACTGCGGCGCGAATGGCGCACCAACATCTCCGCAAAGTTTTTCCTGTTCTTCCAATTCCAAGCTCTCCTGTGCGTGATCCTGGCGACACCTTTTCTCCAGTCCGCCATGAACCCAGCGCCCAACCTGGCCTGGACCGAGTACGCGGCCACCGCCTTGTGGCTGATCGCCATGCTGGGCGAGACACTCGCCGACGCCCAGCTCAACGCCTTCAAGGCCAATCCTGCCAATCGCGGCACCACCTGCCGCGCCGGACTCTGGCGCTACTCGCGCCATCCCAACTACTTCTTCGAGTGGCTCATCTGGGTCGCCTTCGCGCTGTTCGCCTGGAACGCGGAATACGGTTACATCTCCATCGCCTGCCCGCTGCTCATGCTCTACTTCCTGTTCCGCGTGACCGGCATTCCAGCCACCGAAGCCCAGGCGCTGCGCACCAAGGGCGACGACTACCGCCGCTATCAGCAAACCACCAGCGCCTTTGTCCCGTGGTTTCCAAGGAGCTAATCCAGTGCACACACAAGCTGTCAATCCCTCCCCCGTCCTCGACGCCGGTTACAACCGGATCCTGGAAACCGGTCTCCTGCCCGACTGGCTCCTGCGCCTCGGCATCCGGCATCTGGTCGCCGGACGCCTGACGGAAGAGCTCCAGGGCGGCGTCGAAGCCCAGGCCGAGCGGCTCGCCCGCTTCGTTGCCCTGCTCCGCCAGAGCCCCATCGCCATCCACGCCGATGCCGCCAACGCCCAGCATTACGAGGTACCCGCGGAATTCTACGGCCTCGTGCTCGGACCGCACCGGAAGTACAGCTGCGCCCTGTGGACCGACGAGGTTCGCGACCTCGCCCAGGCCGAGCAGGCCATGCTCACCCTCACCTGCGAGCGCGCCCGTCTCGAAGACGGCCAGGATGTTCTGGAACTCGGCTGCGGCTGGGGCTCGCTGTCCCTCTTCATGGCTGCGCGCTATCCCAGCAGCCGCATCCTCGCGGTCTCCAACTCCGGCTCCCAGAAAGCCTACATCGACGGCGAGGCAGCCCGCCGCGGACTGTCCAACCTGCAAGTCGTCACGTCAGACATGAACGTCTTCTCCACGGAGCGGCGCTTCGACCGCATCGTCTCCGTCGAAATGTTCGAGCACATGCGGAATTACGCGGAGCTCCTGCGGCGCATCTCCTCCTGGTCGCGTCCAAACGCGCTCCTCTTCGTCCACATCTTTGCCCACAGCCGCGTTGCCTATCCCTTCGAAGTCCGCGGCGCGTCCGACTGGATGGCGCAGCACTTCTTCACCGGAGGCATCATGCCCAGCGACGATCTGTTGCTGAACTTCCAGGATCACTTCCGCATCCGCAACCATTGGAGGCATAGCGGAGTCCACTACCAGAAGACCTCCGAAGCCTGGCTGCAACTCCTGGATCAACACAAGTCCGAAGTTGAGGCGATCTTCGCGAAAACATACGGCCAGGCGGAAGCCCCCCGCTGGCTCCATCGCTGGCGCATCTTCTTTCTGGCCTGCGCGGAACTCTTCGGCTACGCCGGAGGCCAGGAGTGGATCGTTGCCCACTACCTGTTCGAGAACGCGGCGGGAAGTCAGGCGTAAGGCCGAAGTCGCCTTCGCCGAGCGGCTGGAAAGTCCTGCGGCTATTCAGGTCACCCCACTCCGCTTGCCCCCCTCCAAGGCCCCCAGCGAAACTATTCCATATGGGCACGGAACCGAAACCGTCTTTTTCGCTGAGTTCCGCGGAAATCACCTCCTTCCTCGATAACGGCTTTGTTCGCCTCGAAGAAGCCTTTTCGCCGCAATGCGCCGCGGACGCGAGAGAAATCCTCTGGCGCGACACCGGCTGCGCGCCCACCGATCCATCCACCTGGACCCGGCCCGTCATCCGCCTCGGCCAATACGGCCAGCCCCCCTTCCGCGAAGCCGCGAACACCCCCGTCCTCCACACGGCCTTCGACCAGCTCGCCGGCCCGGGCCGCTGGTATCCGCTCAACACCCTCGGCACCTTCCCCATCCGGTTCCCTGACCCCGTCGATCCCGAAGATACCGGCTGGCACATCGACACCAGCTTCAACTACGAACACCCGGACTTCCTCGAGTGGCGAGCAAACGTCACCAGCCGCGGACGCGCACTGCTCCTGCTGTTTCTCTTCTCAGACATTGAAGAAGCGGACGCGCCCACGAGAATCCGCGCCGGTTCGCATCTGCAGATCGCCCGGCAACTCCAACCGGCGGGCGACCAGGGCATGACCCTGCGGGAGCTGGCCGCCGACAACTTCGCGAGCACAGCCGGCTGCCCGGAAGTCCTGGCAACCGGCCCCGCCGGCACGGTCTACCTCTGCCACCCCTTCCTCGTACACGCCGCCCAACCGCATCGTGGCACAAACCCTCGTTTCCTGGCCCAACCTCCGCTGCTCCCGCGCGAACCTCTCCTCCTGGAACGCGCCGACGGCGCCTATTCGCCCGTCGAACTCGCCATCCGGATGGCGCTCCATTCAGCGGAAGCCAGCGGCTGCCGCCCTTCTGAATGACGAGTCCGCGATCTCTCCAAACCAGCTTGACGACGAAGGCCGGTGGAGCAACGCCATCGGCCTCAAACCAAGGGCGCACCCGTCATCATCCAGCCCACCCGTACGACCCCGGTTCATATGTCAAAATACGAGCACTGGGATGCCCCCAACGCGCAGCGTAGTCATCGTCGGTGCGCCGCCTGTTCATCTGCTCGACGTCGCGGGACCGCTCGAGGTGTTCGCCACCGCCGGAGACTACGGCGTCATCATCGCGACGCCCGGACCGGAACGGACACTGCAGACCCATCGCCGCTTGGCGCTCACCGAAGCAGTCCCCATCCAGGAACTCGACAGCCCCATCGACACCCTTCTCGTCGTCGGAGGCCCTGGCGCGGAAACCGGCATCTACGATTCCGCCCTCGTCGCATGGCTCACACAAGCCGCTCAGCGCGCCCGACGCGTGGCCTCCATCTGCACCGGAGCCTTTCTCCTCGGCGCCGCCGGGCTCCTCGACGGCAGACAGGTCGTCACCCATTGGCGCCTCTGTGACCGCCTGGCCCGGGACTTCCCCCGCGCCATCGTTCGCCCCGACCCCATCTTCATCAGGGATGGAAACATCTACACCTCCGCCGGCATCTCCGCCGGCATCGATCTGTCCCTCGCTCTCGTGGAAGAGGATCTCGGCCACGAAGTGGCCCTGCGCATCGCAAGAACCCTCGTCATGTTCCTGGTCCGTCCGGGCGGCCAGTCCCAGTTCAGCCACATGCTCTCCCACCAGGCCGTCACCTCCCGGCCGCTGCGCGAGCTGCAGGTCTGGATGCTCCAGCATCTGCGCGAGAACCTCACCGTGGAAAAGCTCGCCGACCGCATCGGCATGAGCCCCCGCCATTTCACGCGAGTCTGCCTGCGCGAAACCAAAATGAACCCCGGCCAGTTCGTCGACCGCATGCGCGTCGAAGCCGCCCAGCAGCTGATCGACAGCTCGGATCTCGGCCTCAAGGAAATCGCCGACCGCTGCGGTTTCCGTAACGCCGACGCCATGCGCCGGACCTTCTCCCGCGTCCTCGGCGTCACCGCCGGGCAGTACAAGGAACGCTTCCGGCGGCCTCGTCCCAACGGCGCGCCCATGTCCTAAATTGACTGATTCGTGTCGTGGCTCATTGGCCCGCCCGACCCTATCGTGGAATTGTGAGGGACACGGAAAGGCTCACGGCGAAGATAGCGATTCGGGAAACAGCCCGGATCCCGCCAGCTCAGTTCCGCAATCCCGCGTGCCTGTCTGCCAGGGCTGCACGCCGACGCACATAGAATCGGGCCCTTCCTCACCAGGCCCGAAATTCCAACCGAAAGGATGCAACAACAGCCAAATGTCAGTCACCAGTTCAACCCTCAACATTCCCGATTCCTTACTCGCGAAAGAGGCCATGCAGATCCTGCGCGAGCACGCCAACGACCTGCTCTTCAATCACTCCAATCGCGTTTACCTGTTCGCGGCCGGGCACGGCCGTCAGCAGAAACTCCGCTTCGACCCGGAACTCCTCTACGTCTCGGCCGCCTTCCACGATCTCGGACTCACCCCGAAATTTTCCAGCCCCCACGAGCGTTTCGAAGTCGACGGCGCCAACGCCGTGCGTCAGTTCCTCAGCACTCATAAGGTCCCGGAGGATCAGATTCAAACAGCCTGGCAGGCAATTGCCCTGCACACCACGCCGGGCATCACGCACCACATGCGCCCCGAGATCGCACTGCTCTATTCGGGTGTCGGCCTGGACGTCCTCGGAAAAGGCTTCGACAGCTTTCCTGAGGAACTGCGACGGGAAATCGTGGCGAAATATCCCCGCAATCACTTCAAAGACCGCTTTCTCGAGACCTACTTCGCAGGCTTTGCCCATAAGCCCGAAACGACGTACGGCACCGTGAACGCACCCGTCTGTGAGCGCTTTGTCCCCGGCTTCCAAAACCTCAACATGTGCGAAATGGTGATCGGATCCCCCTTCCCCGACTAGAAACAGCAGGTGCGGCCGAATCAGTTCACGCATCTCAACACAAGGAGGCAGTATGCGAAGCACAATACGAACAAACTTCTTGCGGCTCGCGATAGCGGCCTTGGCACTGGGGGTTCCCACCGGCCTGGCCCAGAACACTGAGCAGGTGAAGCCGGTCTTCCAACACGCCCTCCCCAACGTCGACGGCAAGTCCATGGTTGCCGTCGTCGTCACCTACCCGCCCGGAGCCAAATCGCAAGGACATCGCCACGCCGGTTCGGCGTTTATCTACGCGTATGTCTTGTCAGGCGCCATTCGCAGCCAGGTCGACGATCAGCCCGCGAAGGTCTACCAGACCGGAGAAGGCTTCTATGAACCACCGGGCGCCCATCACCGCATCAGTGAGAACGCCAGCGATAAGGCGCCCGCCAGCCTGCTGGCTGTCTTTGTCGTCGATTCCAAAGACACTCCGCTCACCATACCTGACCCGAAGTAGAGCTCGTGACCAGGGCCTAGCCGCCACGCAGGCAGCACGCACGGGAACCGGCCCCCATCCAGCCGGCAACCGTAAGTACAACAAGGTGCCCCCGCGCCACCAGGATGCAGAAGCCCCCACATGTAACAACTACTAAGTCATCTATGTAGTAAGCTGTCTTAGTATGAAGAAGGCCGACACCCTCCAAGGCTCGCTCGACCTCCTCGCCCTCAAGATCCTTTCCCGCCAACCCAAACTCCATGGCTACGCCATCCTCACAGCCATCAAAGTCTGTTCCGGTGACGCCTTGAATGCCGAAGTCGGCTCCCTCTACCCGGCACTGCACCGCATGGAAAAGGACGGCTGGATCCGCGCCGAATGGGCGGAGCGCGACGACGGGCGGCGGATGCGGTTCTACCAATTGACCCCTGCCGGCAGAAAACAACTCGCTGCGGAAGAAGCTCGCTGGCACACAGTCAGCTCCGCCATCAATCGACTGTTGAGAGAGGCCTGACATGTCCTTCTGGCAACGCCTGGAAAACGTATTCCGCCGCGAACGCCTGCTCCGCGAGATCGACGAGGAATTCGAGGCACACCTGGAGGAAGCAATCGCTGCAGGAGAAGATCCAGCCGAAGCCAACCGCACCTTTGGACCGCAGCTGCGTCTCCGGGAACAAAGCCGGGACCAGCGTGTCGTTGCGTGGCTCGACGCGCTGCGCTCCGATGTGGGCTTCGGCTGGCGCCAGTTGCTGAAGCGCAAAATCGCCACAGCCGCCGCAATCCTCTCGCTCGCCCTCGCCATCGGAGCCTGCACCTCCGTCTTCCGCCTCATCGACGCCCTCTTCCTCCGCCCGCTCCCCGTTGCGCACGCCAACCGTCTCTACGCCCTCGCCCGGCAGGGGCCCGACGACCTCGGCGTGCTCCGCATCTTCGACGGTTTCGCCTACCCCAACTTCACCCGCCTGCGCGCCGCCGCCAAGGGCCAGGCGGATCTCATCGCCGCCTCCTTCACCCATCGCACCGACCTCACCTACACCACTGAGGAGGAAATGGAGAAGGGCTACGTCCAGTTCCTCTCCGGCACGGCCTTCCCTCTCTTCGGCCTTCAGCCCTCACTCGGCCGCCTCTTCACCGCCGAAGACGACCTCACGCCCGGAGCCAATCCCTACGCCGTCCTCTCCCACAACTATTGGTCCCGCCGTTTCGCCAGCGACCCCGCCGTCCTCGGCCGCACCGTCCACATCGGCGGCAAGGTGTTCCAGATCATCGGCGTCGGCCCCGTCTCCTTCACCGGCACCGAGCCCGGCGCCATCACCGACATCTTCCTCCCCGCCGCCATGAACCCCGATGTCGCTCGCGAGGACAACCGCTGGCTCCGCACCCTCGCCATCGTCCGCCCCGGCGTCTCCCTCGAGCCCCTCCGCGCCAGACTCAACGCCGTCAGCCTCCAGTTCGAAACCGAACGCGCCAAGGGTTTCGCCGGCATGTCGCCTCACAACATCGAGCTGTTCCTCCAGCGGAAGCTCCTCCTCCAGCCCGCGGCCGCCGGCGTCTCCCGCCTGCAGGACGACTACCGCCGCCCCCTCGTCTGGCTCGGAGTCCTCGTCGCCCTCGTGCTCCTCATCGCCTGTTTCAACGTCGCCAATCTCATGACCGCCCAGGCCGCCTCGCGAGCCCGTGAAATGGCCCTCCGCGTCTCCATCGGAGCCGGCCGCGCCCGCCTCCTCCAGTTAGTCCTGGTGGAGAATGCCATGCTGGCCCTCTTCTCCGCCGCCCTCGGAGCGGTCTTCGCCTGGTGGGCCGCCCCCTTCGTCGTCAGCCACATCAACCCGCCCGGCAATCCCGCCCGCCTCATCCTCCCCGCCGACTGGCGCATCTTCGCCTTCGGCGCCCTCCTGACCCTCGCCGTCACGCTTCTCTTCGGACTCTCGCCCGCGCTCCGTGCCTCCGCCATCCAACCGGTCACGGCCCTCAAAGGGGGCGAGGAGCCGCACGCCCGGCAGCGCTCCATGTATGCGCTGATCGCCGCCCAGGTCGCCTTCTGCTTCGTCGTCCTCTTTTTCGCCGGCCTCTTCGTCGCCGCCTTCCGCCATCTCTCCAGCCAGCCCCTCGGCTTCGACGCCGGCAATCTCCTGCTGCTCGAAACCTACACACCGCACGGCCAGTCGCCGGAGGCCTGGTCCCAGATGGCGGACACCCTTCGCGCCGTACCCGGAGTCACGGACGTTGCCATCGCCGGCTGGCCTCTCCTCTCCGGTGGCTGGGCCGGCTCCATCTCCGTCAACGCCGCTCCACCTACCGATACCCTGGGCTGGTTTGTGACCATCTCGCCCGGCTGGCTCGGCGCCATGAAGATGCACCTCCTAGCCGGCCGCGACTTCCACGCCTCTGACGCCTTCCCGGGCCAGGCCATCGTGAACCAGACCTTCGGGAAGACCTTCTTTCACGGAGCCGACCCAATCGGCCGCGCTTTCGAAAAGGTGAATCCGGCCGGCCGGCGTCAGCTCTGCCAGGTGATCGGCGTCGTACCCGACGCGGTCTACAGCAACCTCCACGACCCCATCCTGCCCGTCGCCTACGTACCCTTCCGCCAACTCGACGAAAAAGGAGCCGTCAACCCGGCGGAAGGAGGCACTTTCCTCCTCCGCACCTCCGGCATCCAGCCGCTCTCTCTTTCGCTCACACTCCGCCGCCTGATCGCGCAGACCAATCCCGCCTACCGCGTCACCAACCTGCAAACCGAACAGGAACTCGTCGACAACCAGGCCCTCCGCGAGCGTCTCCTGGCGCTGCTGGCATTGTTCTTCGCCACCATCGCGCTTCTGCTCGCCGCCATCGGCCTCTACGGAGTGCTGCACTACTCGGTCCTCCGGCGCGAACGCGAAATCGGCATCCGCCTCTCCCTGGGAGCGAACCTCGGCAGCATCGCCCGCCTGGTGACCTCGCGAATCTTTGTGTCGGTATCGATCGGAGCGGCCGCCGGCATCGTCCTGGGCGTGGCCTCAGTCCGCTACGTCCAGGCGCTCCTATTCGGAGTCAAAGCCACCGCCCCCGAAATGCTCATAGCCCCGGCCCTGGTCCTGCTAACCGCCGCCCTCCTGGCCGCCCTACCCGCCATCCACCGCGCCGCCCGCATAGACCCGGTCACGATGCTCCGCGCCGAATAGGCGCTTCGCCGTGCACGCACCGCCAGCGTCCTCCCTGGCTTCTTCTTCCTGCCAGTTTCACAGCAAATGAATGGGGAATTCTCCTTTGCCCACCTGAGGAATTCTCGGGCGCCGCCCCTACCCCGCCTGTAATCTTTTCCGGTTCGCAAGACCACTGCGGCACGGGCAACTTCCTGAAAGCTCACTCTCAGCGTCCATTCAACAACAGGCAAAGGCCAGTGGCATACTCCTTGCTCCGGAAAACAGTGTCCATAGCGGAGCCCACCACCTTATGCTCTACCTGCAAGTAGCAGCAGTGCTCCTCACGGCCCTGGCGATGGCCTTGGCCGTCGCACACGCCCTGGAATATCCGGGAAAGATGAGGCTCAATCGCGAGAATTACCTCGTCACCCAAACCATCTACTATCCAGGCTTCACGATTGGTGGCATCGGCGAGGCGCTCGCGGTTGTCGTGACTTTGGCCTTGACGCTCTTCCTGCCTCATGACGGCCCCGCCTTCTGGTGGAGCGCCATGGGTTTCCTCTGCCTCGCCTCCATGCACGCAATCTTCTGGTTCGTCACGCAACCCGTCAATCGCTACTGGACGGCGAATCTGAAGCTATCCAGCGCTGCTCAGCATTTCTTTCAGGCCGGCGGAAACCAAACGCGATCTCAGGTCGAACCGCGGGCCGACGAATGGCAGCGCCGCCGGAGTACCTGGGAATACTCACACATCATTCGGGCCGTCTTCGCAGCCCTCGGCCTGCTCTGCATCACAGTCGCCATCATCCTGTACGGACAAACAGGAGTCGGCTGATGCGACAGCACAAAATCCACATCGCCCGCGTCAGGATACGCTGCTCGCCCAGGTCTGCCTCCTCGGCAGCGAACCCCGGCAACCGGGCCACCGCAAACACACGGCTGCCAGGAGCGGCCCACCACGGAGAACCCATGAGCAACACGCAAACACTCACACCCGCACGCAAACTGGCCGCGACCAATACCATCCGGTTTCCCAACGAAAGCGCGGAATATCGCAAGGCGCGCAATGCGCTCCTCGCCGAGGAGATCGAACTGCGCCGGCACATTGAGCGCGTAGCCGAACAGCGGCGCGCCCTGCCTCCAGGCGGCCAGATCCCTCAGGATTTTGCCTTCATCGGGGAGCAAGGCCCCACCAGCTTGTCCGGTCTCTTCGGGAACAGAAACACCCTCATCGTCTACAGCATGATGTACGGTCCGCAACGAAAGGCCCCCTGCCCCATGTGCACGTCCTTTCTGAGTTCCTGGAATGGGACCGCCCCTAACTTGCGCGAACGGGCCGCCATCGCGGTCACAGCCCGTTCACCCATCGAACGCCTGCTCGACTACCGGCGCCAGCGCGGCTTCACGAACCTGCCCTTCTTCTCCGATGAGTCAGGCCAATACACACGCACGTACGTCAACCCTGAGGACGCCGATGTGCCTGGCTTCTCCGTGTTCACCCGGCAGGACGGGCAGATCCGCCACTTCTGCAGTGCGGAGCTTTCCGGTTCAATGGCCGATCCCGGACAGGATCCAAGGGGCGCGCCTGATCTGGATCCTCTCTGGCTCATGCTGGATTGGACGCCGGAGGGGCGAGGCACGGATTGGTATCCGCAACTCGCCTACGACAGGAAATGACGGCGAACCGGCCCGCCGGCCCCACTTCCGTCGGACAGAGCGCCGCGATGAGTGCCGACAGGTCAATCAGGGCACACCGACCGCAAGGGAGGGGTCCACCTGCGAACCGCGCACGTCAGTAAGCGGGCACCCGTCTCCGTCACTTCTTCCAAGCGCAAGCTCTGAACCGCTACCGCGCGGACGCCCAACAAACCGCCGCCTCACCGCCCCGTCTTCGGCCTCCCACTAAACCAGATCCCATTCGGAGCATCCGAACGCGCCGCCACAATATCAGGCCACCCATCCCCATCAAAGTCCGCGAACGCCAGCCCATACACAGTCCCCTTGCCGTCATTCCACGAGATCTCCTGGAACGTGTGACCCTGCCCGGTATGGAAATACACCGAGCCCGGCATCTCGACACGGCCCACGACAACATCCGGCCGCCCATCCCGATTCAGATCCGCAACCGCCAGCGCATAAGGCGGGCGCGGCGGACCGGGCAGTGCCGCCAACTCGCCAAACCGCCGCTTTGCTCGAATGACGCGGGCTGTCGCTGAGTTCCACTACTTTCCCGAAACGGAGACGCCAGGACACGCGCCATTCTTGCTTGTGTCTCGCTGAGAGCCGGGACGGTAGGTTTGGGCAAGCTGACTAATCACTTGGGCATCCTCAACTCTGTCCGAATAGAGGAAGAAATTGGCACACCCGCTGTCGGGGAAAGTGACTGCAACGCGCCGCGAAATTCCTCCTCTTCCATCGGAGAGGTCGCGGATTGCTCTCCAGACCCGTGCTCCTTCGATGATCCGTTCTTCGAAGGCGGATGCGTCTTTGGCACTCGCGTAGGCGCCCGCATACCAGCCGATGTCGAGGTAAATAGTCAGCTTTCCATCAGGCGCGCGGAAGTGCCCAGCCAGAGTATCGCCCCCTTGGTCGAGGTGAAAAGTGAATCCGCGCGGTAGTTTCACCTGGCTCCCCCACCACAAGAATGTATTGGTGCCCTTGTCCCAACTCACACCGTCGGGGAGCAGAGGGGGCCGGCTGCACGAGATCCCAACCAGGGCATACAGGATCAGCAGGAGTCGGCGGTTTCTCATGGATGTTTCAAAGTCGTTTTGACACCCCGGAGTACGGAAGGGTTCCAAGCGGGAACAGTAGCGCATCCAGCGCTGATGATTCGCGTTGCCGGTGTCCCGTAGAGTCCGGGCTCCCTCAGCAGCCGACGATTCCGCACAAACAAGCGAGTACGACCGCGCCAACACACGTACGGAGCTCACCGCCCCGTCTTCGGCCTCCCACTAAACCAGATCCCATTCGGAGCATCTGAACGCGCCGCCACAATATCAGGCCACCCATCCCCATCAAAGTCCGCGAACGCCAGCCCATACACAGTCCCCTTGCCGTCATTCCACGAGACCTCCTGGAACGTGTGCCCCTGCCCGGCATGGAAATACACCGAGCCCGGCATCTCGACATGGCCCACGACCACATCCGGCCGCCCATCCCGATTCAGATCCGCAACCGCCAGCGCATAAGGCGGGCGCGGCGGACCGGGCAGTGCCTCCAACTCACCAAATCGCCGCTGTCCCCGATTGAACAGCACAAAAGCCAGGCGCTGCCGCTCCTCGATGATCGCCAGATCCAGGCGGCCGTCCCCATCGAAATCGCCTGCGGCGCCCATCCGGATCCACACAGCCGCCGGCCCAACTTTGGTAGACGTGGGGAAGTGGCCATGCCCATCGCCCCACAACACCAGACTCTGCCCGCCATCGCGCTGCGGTACAAACAGGTCCAGGGCGCCATCCCCATCGAGATCGGCGGCCGTCTCTCTCGGGGAGCGAACCTCGGCAGCATCGCACGTCTGGTGACCTCGCGAATCTTTGTGTCGGTATCGATCGGAGCGGCCGCCGGCATCGTCCTGGGCATGGCCTCAGTCCACTACGTCCAGGCGCTCTCATTCGGAGTCAAAGCCACCGCCCCCGAAATGCTCATAGCCCCAGTCCTGGTCCTGCTAGCCGCCGCCCTCCTGGCCGCCCTACCCGCCATCCACCGCGCCGAACGCATAGACCCGGTCACGATGCTCCGCGCCGAATAGGCGCTTCGCCGTGCACACTCTGCAAGCATCGCAGCCTGAACCGGCCCTGCGGATGATCCCCGTGCCAGAACAACGCGCGGATCGGCATGGCCGAGGGAAGGGGCCTCTAGAAAAACTCCGGGGCGTTGGCCAACAACTATTGAGAAAGCGGAATGAACGAGTTCTTGTAGAAGCGCAGAGAAAGTGCCTGATGCGAGTCTGCGGTAGTTTGTCCTGTATAATTAGTATAGAAGAATCTGCAGTATCCAAATGTTTTAGCTGTTCCTGGCAACTTGGATTCGAGATCGAAAGACGTCTGACGAATGGTTACGGTTCCAGCTGCCAATCCGGAAGGTGGAACAAAGAAACTATATGAATCAACTTGAACACCATCGGGGCCGTAACAGACGACTTGTTCGGTCTGCCCAACCGACCAGTGAGCAGCATAGTTAAAAGCAATTCCAGTTGAGGCACCATCAACGTTATCAAAATATATCGTGTCTGTGGCAAAATCACCTCCCTGTGTAGCTTTGGAAATAGCGCCTTCTCGCCCCAGAAAATCCGAGTAAAACAAAATGTACGGCAAGCTTAGTCCTGACAAGAAGGTCATTCTAGCAAACCCGGTCACAACACCACCAGGGAGAGCCAGTTTTATATCAAAAAGATTGGCGGCTGGCACGACAAACGTGCGAGCTGTACTTCTCTGACCATTTATGTCGACTGGAAGAGGCGCCCCACTCACATCAAAAACCTCAATCTTTACCTCCTGGAGCCCAGCGCGAGGGTTTCTCACGCGAAAAGTAGTCTTCCAGGAGTCGCCAACTGCGATATGAGGAACAAGCACAGAAGGAGCTGTTTGTGGGTATATTGGAATACTTAGACAAACAAACAGAACAAACACACTAAGGCGATTCATGACAATACAGAACTCCTCATTAGAATAATACCGCCTCATATTCAACGGTTCAATCAACCAAAGCACTCACCCATTCGAATCAAGGCGGCTCACCTCTCTCCGTCACTTTGGACACCACTACTGCGGCACTACTGTCGCTTGGGACAATTATCGACATCAGACGTCCGGAATCATCACAAGGCACCCGAGAAGGCATCCTGGCGCGGCACTTCACGAATTGCGGTAAGGTACCCACTGCCTGAGGCACTGAGTGGTGACCGACAATTCTGTCGTCGGGCCATTCCCAACGAGACAGACCACGCTCTCTCGCAGCATGGCGACGCTGACTGTTTAATTCAGTCGGCAGCGTCCCTGATGGCTCAGTTGTCGAAACCTGGGAACCTATCCTTAAGCCGATCAATTGTGGACCTCCATTTTGACGTTGTCGGCTTGCAGACAGAATTCTGATTCCCGAACAAACCAATCTCTCGAACAGCACTCTCCGCCGGCACGTTGTCCAGCCATCTGATGGGAACGAAGTACTCGCAGTACTCCGGATCCCCCACGAACTGACGGTGGTAGTTGGCGCGCTTCAGAACATCAAGAACGGGAAGTTCTCCGGCACCTGTCTTCACTAAGAAACTCGATGCTGGTTGGGCGCGACCTTCCACACGGCCTACCCCCACAAACCCCACGCTGGGAATGTTCACCCACACGCGATCCTCCGGACTGAGCAGTTGGAGCGTCTTGCTGTACCAGGGACCACCGCCCGCGCAGATAAAACCGTACTCACGAGCATCTTCCCAAGACCGCTCTGGCCCATGTCCAAATGAACTGTAGAACTCTCCATTCCACGGCTCCGTTGGTCCGACTGGCGTTTCCGCGGCACTCGCTTGCGTTCGTACTGGATCAAGCAGCCAGGATCGACTCAACAATTGATCTCCGCCGCAGGTGAAGACCTGAAAGCAAAGGACATTCATTGGGATGCCACGCTCGCTCAAGTAAGCGACAATGCGCTCCGTGCTGTCATCAAGGGAAGCAGCAACGATGATGATCTGATGGCTTTGATTGATCGCGTCCTCGTCAAGATCGTGCTCAAATCGTTGGCGAAAATCGAGGGCCAGATTCCCCGCAGGCGCGAATCGGCGGTAGATCGCAGCAACGTCTTCTGCGCGGAGCTTTTCTACCCAGGTTGCATAATCGAGCGACTGCGCCACCACATCCCGAGGTGTACGAGACCTCTTCAATTCGATCAAGACGAGTGACCCGTCTGGCGCGATCGCCAGAAGATCAATCCGCCCTCCGTAGCCAGTGTCTTCCTGCTGGCCGATTAACATCCACTCCTCCGACAAGATCTTCGGTGAGGCAAGAATCATTTGCTCAAGAAGCTGTTCCTTGGGGAGATGGGACTCTACAAGCTGTTCGGGTTGCGCTCCAACTTTCCAGATCTCTGTACGTATCGGCATGGAAGTACCTTATATTAAAGCGCGCTTTAGATCACAATGCACCTCCACTATTGAAACCGCTCAGGGACAGCATGATCCAGTGTCCGGTTCTGACTCCGGCGCAACAAGACATCCTGCTTTGTCCGGCCGAGGCTTCAGCAGAAGCACTCATCCCAAGAGGGAAGGACTACTAATGGATTTGCCTTAGGCCAATCCCGTCCGGTCTCGCTCAGTGCTCCTCACGACGACGGCCGGCCGGATTAGCCTCCCCCCCAATTGCGGAAGAAGAACACCGAATCCGGAGTGCGCAGGAATAGCGCAGGAATCGACGAACTGAGCACATGGCATTTTGGAATCTCCTAATTCGAGATGCCGGGCGAAAGCGTCGATGTGTCAGGCCCATGGGGCCACTGGCTGGCTGGCCGTCCACCCCGCGTCCTCCTATCGCCGCATCTCCCCACTAAACCAGATCCCATTAGGAGCATCCGAACGCGCCGCCACAATATCAGGCCACCCATCCCCATCAAAATCCGCGAACGCCAGCCCATACACAGTCCCCTTGCCGTCATTCCACGAGACTTCCTGGAACCTCTTCCCCTGTCCGGTCTGGAAATACACCGAGCCCGGAATCTCGACATGGCCCACGACAACATCCGGCCGCCCATCCCGATTGAGATCCGCAACCGCCAGCGCATAGGGCGGGCGCGGCGGACCGGGCAGTGCCTCCACCTCGCCAAACCGCCGCTGCCCACGATTGAACAGAACAAAAGCCATCCGCTGCCGTTCCTCGATGATCGCCAGATCCAGGCGGCCGTCCCCATCGAAATCGCCCGCGGCGCCCATCCGGATCCACGCAGCCGCCGGCCCCACCTTCGTGGAGGTCGGGAAGTGGCCTCGCCCATCGCCCCACAAAACCAGACTCTGCCCGCCGTCGCGATGGGGGACAAACAGGTCCAGGGCGCCATCGCCATCGAGATCGGCGGCCACGATGGACGTAGCCGACTCAGTGGGCAGCGGATCGCACGCGGGAAAATGGCCCTTCCCGTCGTTGAGACAGAGGAAGCTCGGGGCCGGGATCTGCGGCCCCTCACCCCGCTTCCCTGCGACAAGGTCGGGATAGTCGCCCCGATTGGCGGCGACAATATCGGGATACCCGTCGCCGTTCAAATCCGCCAAGGTCACATAGCGCGTACTCCACGTAGGACGGCCAAACGTGCCGGATTCCGCAAAGTGCCCCTTGCCGTCATTCAGGTACACGAGCTTCCGGTCGGGCGAGTCGTTGCTGACGACGATATCCAGGCTGCCGTCGCGATTGAGATCCGCCAAAGCCGCGGAATACGTACGATCCGGAGCCGAACCCAGATTACTGGCGCGAAAGCCGCCCCGCCCGTCATTCAACAGGACCCGGTTGAACAGCGGCCAGTGCCGCCCCTTCCCCAGAACGATGTCGAGCCGGCCATCCCCATTCAGGTCCCCCACGTTCACGCCCGCCGAGGTCTCGCCTTTCTCCTCCAAAAGCACCACCCGGTCAAAGGAACGCAGGACCACCTTTGCAGCCGGCGCCACTTGGCCCAGAGTCCGAACCAGGAGAACCAGCCCAACCAAGGAAACGACAAGGAACAGCCGAAATCTCAGGGAGCCCAGACGTGCGCGCATTTGCTAATAGCCTACTCTAGGTGTCTGCCAATTGGACGCCTTTCTTCAGCGTGTTACACACATCCACTCGGGGAATTCGGAATCGCCGTTACTGCATTCATGCGATCAGCCGCCGTCAGCATACCGCAACCGCTCAACGGAATCCGGTTCGTCGGGTAATACTGGCGTTTGGATCTCGGATGGATAGAACCGCACCAGCGGCGAGGATATCAGCCGTTGTCAACGAGCGGCAAACGTGGAATTCCAAAACCTACGGCATTTGCTCGCTAGCCGTAAAGTCTGGTAGAGGTCTTTTGGGGGGCGCCACTGCTGTCCCACTCCGATGGTTCCGACTCAGTGGACTTTGGATGGTTGCGAGCACTGTTGTCCAAAACAAGCTGAATGTGTGCGATTTGGACAGGTTAAGTCATCTGTTTTCATCGCGGCATCCCCTCCAGCCGAACTGGGGTCTCCGTCACCTTCAGGACCCTGCCCAAACAGCCGGTGACGGCATTCCGCCTTCCGTCGGCCTCCAAATCGCCCCTGGACCTCGATATTGGCACGTTTCGGAAGTATTCAGGCAGAGCCGGCGGCGCTGGGCGGGTATTCCGCCCTGTCCAGAACGCTGGGCAAGAAACCTATCTTGGACAAGAGTGGAAATGGAAGTGCCAGACGGCCTACCTGCACCTCGTTCGCCAAGTATGCTGGGAGGGCTGAGTTCTTATCACCATGGAAATAACCCGCGTCATCATCGAGAACTTCCGCTCGATCAAACAGGCCGATATTGTCCTCGGCCATACCACGGTGTTCATTGGTCCGAACAACGTTGGGAAGACGGCCATTCTCGATGCGGTCCGCATCGCCCTCTCCCGCCGCTGGGGGAGGAGCGGTACTGGGTTTCTCGAGACGGACATCTACCTCCCCGGAGGCATCACCGACCCAAAGCAAGCGGACCCGATCACAATCCATATCGAGTTTCAGGAACGCACCCTGAACGAATGGACAGCTGACCTCCAGAACGCGCTCGACGACGTTATCCAGATCGAGCCGGTTAGTGGGCGCAGTTTCATCATTTTGAAGGTCACCTGTGGGTTCAACGATACGGGCACACTCGAGCCACGTTGGGAGTTTCTCAACATGGACCGCCAGGCTCTGACCGGTAAGGGAGCGAGAAGCACCAATCTCCAGGAGTTCTTCCAATACCTCCCGGTCTTCTACCTCAAACCCAGCCGCGACGCGGACGAGGAATTCTCCGCAAGGTCACAATTCTGGGGACGACTCCTCAAAGCCATGAACGTCCCAGAAGCTCTCCAAGCCACGCTCAGAACCAGCCTCGACAACCTCAACAAACAGCTCCTCACCGCCGACCCACGACTCGATACGGTAGCGACGGACCTTAAGAATATCGCGAAAGTTGCACCAGCTGAAACTCCCGGCGACCTTACACTTCGAGCGGTCGCACTACAACCATGGGACATGCTCCAAAAGACCGAGGTCATCTACAAATCGCACCAAGACCAGCCATGGCTCCCGCTCACCAGCCACGGCCACGGCGTACAAAGCCTCGCAGTCATTTTCCTCTTCAACGCGTATGTCAAACTCCTCCTCGCCGAGGCATACAGGCCGGACAGCACCGCCATCCTCGAGCTTGAAGAACCAGAAACCCACCTGCACCCACAAGCCACCAGGAGCCTGTGCTCAACCATTCTCAACATATCCGGACAGAAGCTCCTCACCACGCATTCTCCCTACTTCGTGCAACGCGTCCCCTTCAGGGACCTCCGCCTACTCCGCATGACGAAGACCGGAACCACTATCTCCTGGCTTCCACCGAACTACTCGACAACAATCCCTGCCAGTCCAGCTCTCAGCCAACTCCTCCAACAACACGCCGACCTGCTTACGCATGACGCAAGCACGAGCACCCTCACCACGAAGGGGGTCATTCCCGAAGACCTCTACCGACGACTGCTCACCGCATACGCCAATCACGCCGAGGTCAAGAAGATAGTAGCGAACCTCAAGGCGCTCAAGGAACAAGCCGAGCATCACATCGCTGATGATGAACTCGCTCAACTCGAAACCTGGGCGCGACGAATACGAGGAGAAATCTTCTTCGCGAGGAAATGGCTCATCGTTGAAGGACAATCAGATTACCTCATCATGCACACTATTGGCGCACTCATGGGATACCCCCTTGACGAGCATGGAATCAGTGTCATCGACGCACAAAACAACGGAAACCCGGGCACGTTTGCAGCACTCGCCAGAGCACTCGCCATTCCATGGATTGCAATGTTCGATGGCGACTCTGCCGGCCAAAGCTACGTGGCGCAGATCAAGAAGCGCAACTTCGAAGCCAAAGTCATCGCCGAACAGTGCATCGTCATCCCTGCGACGGACCTGGAGGAACTTCTCGTGACCAATGGCCTCGAACAAGAACTCCGCACCATCCTCAAGAGACTCGGAGTCCAGAACCCGCAAACGATACCCACGCCCGATGTGATCAGCGAGCTTCGAGCAAATAAGATCGAATACGCGACGGAACTCGCGACAGACCTCCAGGCAGACCCAACACTCTTCGCCAAAACACCAGCCATACTCAAAGAAACAATCACCAGACTCCAGGCGGTGCAAGCATGACCACACACTACGAGCAAGCCATCCAGGAACTCACCGTCAACCAACGACAAGCTGTCTACTGGCAAGACGGCGCAGCCCTCGTCCTCGCCGGCCCAGGATCAGGAAAGACGAGAGTGTTGACTACCAGGATCGCCAGAATCATCCAAGAATCCCCCAAGCAAACGTTTCGGATCCTCGCTCTCACATTCACCAACAAAGCCGCCGACGAAATGAACAACAGGGTTGCGACGCTCTGCCCTGACTGCGAGGACCGACTATCCATCGGGACGTTCCACGCGTTCTGCACTAATCTCCTGCGCCAACACGGATCGCACATTGGCGTCCAAACCACCTTCACCATCTACTCCCTCGAAGACGACCGTCGCCAAGTCCTGCGCGACGTCCTCAAACACGACCCCGACAACAAGCCTGTCGGGCACGACGAGAACCAAATTCTCAAGATCATCGACGGACTCATGAGCCGATTTGCCACCCCAAATTCCACTCCAACACTCTTCAGAGACCAAGCGCAAGGAGCACGATACGCCAAACTCTACGAGCAGTACAACAAAGAACTCCGCCGCCTCAACGCACTCGACTTCAACTCGCTCCTCTACCAAACCCACCAACTCGTCACGACATACCCTGCTGTCGCCGCACGATACCGGCGCACCTATCGGTACTGGCTGATCGACGAATTCCAAGATACGAATACCGCACAGTACCGCATCATCAGAGAACTCGCCGGGAACGACTTCAACAACGTGTTCGTGGTCGCCGACGACGACCAAATTATCTACGAGTGGAACGGCGCAAGCTACCAACAACTTCTCCGGTTCAGAGAAGAATTCAACCCCACCTTCATCCAACTACCTACGAACTACCGGTGCCCACCCAGCATCGTCAACGCAGCCAACAATCTCGTTTCGCACAACAGCACCCGCACGCCACAAAAGGCCCCACTCCTCGCGGGAAGAACCACAACACAGCTCCCCGAATCACAGCACATCAGAGTCCTCACGTACGACACCGACAACGACGAAGCCGTCGGAATCGCGACAACCATTCACCAAGCAGGCAGGGAGACATGGGGAAGCACGATCGTCATGGCAAGAACCCGAGCACTCCTCGAGAACCTCCTTCAACAGCTCAAGGAACGCGACGTGCCCGCACTCATCGCACAACGACGAGACCACTTCCTCACTCCCCACTTCCAATGGCTCCAGGCAGTGCTTCACCAATTCACCCGCCCATTGGACAAACGCAACTTCCGAGTCGTCGTCGACGCGTACAACCAGATGAACGGAGCAGTCTACACTACCGACGACCTCATTCGAGAAGCAGAACAAACATCCGTGGACTACCTGGGGGTATGGGCCACCCACCTCACCGAATCGACAGAAGTCGTCCACCGAACAACAGGAGAGTACATCACCGGACTCCGTCGCCACCCCGACAACCACTCCGCCTTCTCAGACTATTTCGTACAGCAATTCAAAAAAACCACCGTCGAAGAAGGATATGACGATCTCGCCGAAGACTGCTCAGCATGGACTGAACTCAAGAAGAACATCTCACACACCATCGACCCCAATGCAGGACTCGACCAGTTCCTCCAACAACTTGACCTCCGATCTAAAGAACCAAGCCCGCCGAAAGGCAGCGTGCGACTCATGACCATCCACGCCGCCAAAGGAACCGAAGCCGAATACGTCTACGTTATCGGCATGGCAGAAGACAACATCCCATCATTCCAAAGCATCAAAAAGGGGAACGAGAGCAGAGAGATGGAAGAAGAACGACGCAATTGCTTCGTCGCCATCACCAGAACCAAAGAACAACTTACCCTCAGCACAGCCAAACAATATCGGGGCTGGCAGAAGAAACCCTCACGCTTCATCAAGGAGATGGGACTCAGCATACCAGCATGAGCAGCAGGCAACGCCACATCCAACATGCAGCATCCAAGTACAAACGATCGGCTCCGGCCGGATGTGTCAACTGGCATCTTGCCCAACTCGGCACGCGCCGCACCAGGAATCGCAGTCCCAAAGGTGCCCGGGGATCGGAACTTCTCGCAGACTCTGTCGAAGGCAAAGGCAGAAACGACAGGCAGAACGCGCCTGAAGATCGCTGCTGGTGCTGGGGAGTCTGCGAGTCACTCCGACAGGTAAGCAAGTGCCAATCTGTGGGCTCCCCATCCGATAAACGGCAGCTAATGCATCAGAACGAGTCCCAGGGTCGGGTGGAATCACGTCGCATCTCCATCGCACTGGACTGCAGAGACACACGAGCACATGCGAGACCCCACGTCGCGGTGCGCCGCCCCCGTGTTGAACCGCGCCGACGCCGAATCCCCGGCCATACTCGGTCAGGGCGGAGCACTCAGAACCGATCCCCAGCCCCCAATCTGACCCCCGCCCCGCCACCGGTCACGCCAAGTCAAAATTTCCCTAATCCCACGCCCTCAATCACTTCCAGCCCGCTTCCGCTCCAAGCCTTTGGACACGGGACTACAATCCCCACGCTGGATTTCGCGGCTAGTCCGCACCCAGCCCGATCTTTGAATCCCGAACCTCCACTCCGCACAAAGCGCGTATTGCGTCGCAACCCGGAGGGGAAGCCAGCCACGGAACTTTGGCCGAACAAAGCCACTTCTTCCTCCTTTCTTCCCTTCCCTTATCCTCGGCGAGATTCACCTCCGGCAGCATCCCAATCCA
>JAFKEE010000065.1 GCA_017307505.1 Acidobacteriota bacterium
CCGCCTCTTTGCCTGTTCCGGTTTCGCCCAGCAGCAGCACGGTCGTGCGCCGGTCGGCCACAATGCGGATCATTTCCACGATCTTGCGCATCGTGTCGCTCTCGCCGATCAGCCAGCGCCGCCAGCCCGCCCAGGGATCACCTCCGGCGCGCGCCGGAGTCTGCGCCTGGCCGCTGCGTCCGAAAACATGGATATTGCAGCCCTGCCACTGTTCGTGTTCCGCAATCAGTTCGTGAGGATCGTAAATGGAGATTTGGATGGACCGCGCAAGATTCAGGAGCTGGCCCCGCAGCCTGGACTCCGTCCAGTCCAGATACGGCCAGTGGATGAGGAATTGCGAGCCGTCTTCCCGCACTGCCGTATTGACGGCATCCTCCAGCCGCTGGAACCGCTGGATCGTGTCTCCAGGCTGAACCATACGCAACATGTCATCGGTGGCGTGGGCGAGCTCGTCGATCACGCAATACATCTTCCCAGTCATTGAGCCTGTGCTCCTGTGAATTTCCGAGTAATCTCCGGCGCCGAGGGAACAAAAGCCCTCAAACGGAGGCCGGGATCGTCGACAAAGCATACGCAGTGAGAAACTTCGTCGGAACCGATAGCGAATACATCGAGAGCAGAGTGCTCTCCGCGACACCAGCGGGCCTCATCGAGATCCTGTACGAGAAGGCGCTGGAGCACATGGCCTCCGCGCAGTTCCACCTTCGCGCTGGCGAAGTGGTGGAACGCGGGCAGGCGATCTCCAAAGTGCAGGCGATCATCAACGAACTGAACCACGCGCTCGACGCCAAAAAAGGCGGCGAGATCGCTGTGAATCTGCAGCGGCTCTACGAGTATTCCATCGTGAAACTGACCGAGGCTCACCGTTTCGGCAGCGAGGCCGGCCTGGTGGAGGTAGAGCGAATCCTCCAGAACATGCTGGACGGCTGGCGGGAAGCCACCCGGCCCATCGAAAGCACCCACAACTACGACAGCTTCACGGCCGATCATATGATGCTGCAACCGGAAGCGTCCCCGGCCCTCCGTTCGTGGACCCTGTAGCAGTGGAGGGCGCTGCCTCCAGTCCACGCATCACCATGGCCGTCAGGCCAAACCCGCCCCGGGTAGCAATTGCCTGGGCGAGATGCTCCTGAGCCATCTCCATCATCGAACCCGACGCGGAATCCGACTCGCCCAGTCCTGAGTTCTGGGCGGAGTCGGAAACCTCTTTTAAAATCTGTCCAATGAGCAGCGATTCGAACTGCTGGGCCGCGTCGCGGACCTTCTTCGGGTCATCTGCTTTGCGCGGACCTTCCAGCGTGGAACCCGCTTCTGCCAGTGCGCTCGTGTTGAGGCCAGGTGAACTAATGTTCATATTAAATGACCTCAATCTCCGCTTCTAAGGCGCCAGCGGACTGCAGGCTCTGCAAGATTGCGATGATGTCGCGCGCCGTGGAACCGATGGCGCTGAGCGACTTCACCAGTTCTTCCACCGTGGCTCCATCCTTCAGGACCAGGTTGCGGGCTTTCTCTTCCTTCACCCCGACGCCTACCTGAGGCACAACTTGTGTCTGCCCCTGGGAGAAAGGAGCCGGCTGGCTCACTTCCATGGTCGTCTCAATCTGGATTGAGAGATTGCCGTGCATGATCGCCACCGGACTCACCTTCACCTGCTTGCCCATGATGATGGTGCCGGTGCGCTCGTTGATCACCACTTTCGAGACGGTATCGGTATCCACCTGAATCGACTCGAGTTGAGCAATGAAACCGACGGGATTGGAGGTGAACGCGGCTGGAATTTTGACGCGCACCAGAGCCGCATTCTCAGAGACCGCCACGGCCTCCGGGCCAAACTTCTTATTGATGGCTTCCGTCATGCGGTTGGCGCTGCTGAAGTCGCCGCGATGCAGCTGGAGCTTGACCTCGGACGTCGGCGCCACCGAGGGAGGGGCCCGCTCGACGGTGGCTCCGTTGGGGACCCGGCCGACTGTCGGATGGTTGGTGGTCTGCTTCGTGGCTCCGCCACCTGCGACAAAGCCGCCGGTCACCACCGGACCCTGGCCTACCGCATAAGGCTGGCCGTCCGCACTGCGAAGATTCGTAAGGAGTAACAGGCCGCCCTGCAGGTTCGAGGCGTCGCCGATCGCGGCCACCGTGATGTCCAGTTTGGTGCCGGGCTGCGCGAAAGCCGGCAGCGTAGCGGTCACCATGACGGAGGCGGTGTTGTTGACTCGGATGAGGGTGGGGGAGATCTGCACACCCATCTTCTGCAGCATGTTGGTGAGCGTCTGGGTGGTGAAGACCGTCTGGCGGCGGTCGCCGGTCTGATTCAATCCAACAACAACCCCGTAGCCGATGAGTTGGTTCTCACGGACGCCTTCGATTGACGCAAAGTCCTTGATTCGCGTCCCTGCCAACGTAGGATTGGCCAGGGCAGCGAACAGGCAGGCTCCGAGGCACAGCAGCCTTCTGCTCATTCATCCTCCAAACTGCATCCATCGACTACAAGTACCCCCAGTCCATGACCAAAGACTATTCGGGTGTACAAGTGGTATATCGACGGGAGGGACGATGGCTGTAGATCCCGATGTGAGTTTTTGGAAAATTTGAGCTATCCTTCGGCTAAAAAGGAAGGAGCCCCAACAAGAGCCGGTAGACGAAGTTCGGCCGGCGGATCACATCATTCACCACGCCTTTTCCGTTCACTTTTATGTCCAGTAATCCCAATCTGCTGGAATCGATCGTATTTCCTGTACTGATGTCGTAGGGCCGCGCCACGCCACGCAAGGTCACCACCTGCGTCTCCGAATTGACGGTGATCGTCTTCGAGCCTTCGACGATCATATTGCCGTTGGGCAGCACTTCACTCACGCGTGCGCTCAGGGTGGCTCGCAGGGAGTTTTCCCGGCTGGTCGCGCCGTCCCCATTCAGGCTATGATCGGCGCTGGCCTGCGCCAGGCCGGAGAGTGCCGGGGTGCTGATTCCAGCGACCGAACTCACGCCCGCCTTCACCGCGGAACTGCGTGAGGTCTTGGTCGTGCCCTTTGCCACAGCCGACGCGTCTTCCTGCACGACAATCGTAAGAATGTCACCGGCGCGCGAAGCACGCAGGTCGCTGCCGTTGTCGAGCAGGCGTGCCGTGGGCGTCCACAACGAGCCCGGCTGAGTTTCCATAGACCGCTGAGAACGCTGAACTTCTTCGCGATACCGGTCGATCTCGGAGACCGTCGGCTCGCCAGACTTCTTCTTATCTTTGGCGGGCGCACCCGCGGCGAACAACGCCAGCGCCAGGCCCCAGGCCACAGCGGTTCTCATCGATTCAGTCCTTTCGTGCCTACCGGCATCAGGCCGGGCATCACCACAGCTTTGTTCCCGCTCACGAGCTTCGCCTGCAGCACCTTGCCGCTATCCGCGTTCCGCAGCAGGATGCGCTCCCCGATGCGTGCTGGAGCCTCGGCCACCGCCTGAGTCCGCAGCACGCTCCGCCCGAAGCGCGCTTCCACTTCCACCACGTCGCCCTTCTTCACATCGGGGTCGGCCACCACATCGGTCTCGCTCAAGACCGTGCCGGCCCGCAGGCTGCGGCGTGCTGTCCGTCCCACAAAGTCGGCGGCCGTCAGCGCTCTCAGGCGCATATAGGGAAATCCCTTAGTTTTTTCTTGACTAATTTGTTCCAACTGAATGGGCTCGCCGGCCTTTAAATCGGAAACGACGGTCACTTTAGATGAAGCAATACTTAGAATTACTTTGGCCCAGATCTTCGCTCTCTGATTCTGCGAGTACTGCACGTAGCCGAACCATATAGAAGGTTGGCTCTGCATCACCAGGCTTGGCTCCCGGAGCCCGTTCCGGGGAAAGACCACTTTGCCCAACGGCACGTTGAAGCGGCTCAGTTCCAGCACCTTCAATTCGGTTTCCGGCTCGAGGCTGTCACGCATCGCATCTGTCGCTTCTTTTTCAGTGACTTGCCGGGTGGCCCACTCGAAACAGCCGTCCTGCGCGGCCGGATTCCCGGCCCCATGCGCCCTGGCCCAGCGCACCAGTTCCCCGGCGCTGACGGTCCGGCGGACGCCTGGTTGGGGCGCAGCGCCGAAGACGGTCTCGTTGGAGATTTCCGGTGCCGCTTGAAGATAACTCCGGAGATGCCGCATTTCGATGCGGTCGCCATCCACAATGACGCAGCTCTCCGGAGCGCCCAACACCACACTAAGAAGAAGCGCGGTGATCATCGGCCTGAAAGATTGTTGACCTGCTGGTACATCTCATCGGCGGCCTTGACCACCTTGGAATTGGCTTCGTACGCTCGCTGGCTCACGATCAGGTTGATGAACTCCTCCACCACACTGACGTTCGACTGCTCGGTATAGCCCTGCAACAGCGCGCCAAGTCCTTCCTGGCCACCGGGTTGCCCCACCTGCGGGTCGCCCGAGGCATCCGTCGGCTTATACAGGTTCTTGCCGAGCCCGTCCAGACCGGCCGGATTCGCAAACAGGGCCAACTGTATCTGTCCGGCGATCTGCGCGGCGGTCTGATTCGGCTGTTTGTAGCTCACCGTGCCATCCGGAGCGATGGTGATCGACTGAGCATCGGAAGGAATGGTGACCTGCGGTTCCAGCGGATCTCCATCAGAAGTAACGAGATTGCCGTCGCGGTCGGTATGGAACGAACCGGCGCGGGTGTAGGCCAGTTCGCCGTTCGCCTGCCGGACCTGGAAGAAGCCCCGGCCCTGGATCACGACATCCAGGGGATTCTCGGTAGCGGCGAAGTTGCCCTGGGTAAAGAGGATTTCGTTGGAAGAAGCGCGGGTGCCGAGGCCGAGTTGAAGACCGGTTGGAATCGCGGTCTGCTGGCTGGCCGAAGCGCCCGGCTGGATCATGCTCTGGTAGAGAAGGTCCTGAAACTGCGCGCGCCGCGTCTTGTATCCGGCCGTATTGGCGTTCGCCAGGTTGTGCGCGATGTTATCCACGTTGAGCTGTTGGGCGGTCATGCCGCTGGCAGCGCTGAATAGTGCTCGGATCATTCGTCTCCTCCTCTAATTCCCTACCCGGCCGACCTCTTCAATCGCCCGCTTGCCCATGTCGGCGCCCATCGTGATGGCCCGCTGCAGGAACTCGGCCTGCCGCATCAGCGAAACCAGCCGCACGGCCGATTCCGCCGGAGCCACGTTGGACGCCTCGATCTTGCCCTGGTGCACGTCCGCATCCGTGGCCGGCAGTGGCTTGCCGCTGGCTTCGTTCGCCTTGAAGTAGGAGTAACCCGTCTTCTCCAGCGCGTCCGGCTTATCGAACTGGACCACCGCCAACTGCCCCACGGCCTGCCCGCCCTGCCGCACCTGACCGTTGGTGCTCACTTCGAAGGCCTGCGACGCCACCAGAGTGATGCCCTTGCCGCTGGCGTCCACCATCGGGTAACCGTCGGCATTGGTCAATTGACCGTCCTTGCCGATCTTCATGTGGCCGTCGCGCGAATATAGCGGACCGGTGGGGGACTTTACTGTAAAGAATCCCTGACCAGAGATGGCGACATCCTGGGGATTCCCGGTCAATTCCAAAGTGCCCTGTTGAAAGTTTGTCCACCGGCCTTTGATATCGGGCAGCGCCGACATTACGCCGCCCGTCATGGATTCGGCCGCATCGCTGGCATACGTACTGTACAGCTCGTTATCCGCCTTGAAGCCGCTGGTGGCTGCGTTCGCCAGGTTATTGGCCAACACATCCAGCGCCTCCAACCGGCCGCGCAGTCCGCTGGCCGCCATTACCGAGAGCTTATCCATGACGCAACCGGGTACTGCACGGCGCATGCCAAACGCGGGGGTGCACTTTTTCCTCAAATCCGCGCCAATTCCTTCGACAACAGGACCAGATCGATAAGCACCCCTTAATGTCGACGGCAGAATTCTGCCGTTGCCGTCGGTTCTCTGACGCTCATCCTGCCCGGATCCGCCATTTTTCAAGGGTTTTTTGAGATGGCGCGCAAAGTGCAATTCATGGACGGGAATGAACTGCAACCTGGCCGCCGGCATCTTCGATACGCAGGCAGTGTCGCCCGCCGCGGCAAGAGTTGTACCCGCCGGTCAAACCCGTTCGGAGCACGGCTCCTTTTCCGCGATCCTCGGTGACCAGCATCCCGCTGAATCTGTTGCGGATGCGCCCGCCGCCACGAACCGGCCGCGGACCCCTGGCACAGACGCCAAACCCAACCCGGCCCGCTCGCTGCGGATCCCCGAAAACTCCTTACCGGCCAGCCGCTACACCCAAACGGGCAGCCGCCTCGATTCGAGCCGATCGTTCAAGGACGAAACAGTACAGATTCAAGCCCGCGGCGCGCAGGCCGGTCATCCGGCCAAGACGGAATCCCGCGCATCCCGAGCCTTTCGCCAGGACCAGACTGCAAACCGGGCCGGCAGGACCGACGAAGCGGAGCAGCCGGACGCGGATTCCGAAAACGCCGGCGACACCTTATTAATGCAGGCGGCCCTTGTTCCGGTCGTCCCGGTTCCGGTGGAAGCACCGGCGCCGTCTCTCGATTTCGCCTGGGGCCAGCAGTTCCAGGAGCCCGGCGCCTCAAGCCAACAGAACCCGGCCCTAGCGGCCGCGGCGTCCAACAACGAAAGTCAGGCCATTGAAGAAATCTCCACTCCACAAACTGTGGAACCGTCGTCTCCATTCCAGTTCGCCGCTGCACAGCAGGCGGCGGGGTCCGATACACAGCCCGCGGCATCCCAGTTGGCGCAAGTTGCGCTGACGGATCGTCATCTGTCCGAGCCCGCGGGCGCAGCAGCCTCCAACCGGGCTGCCCGGGTAACAAACCCGGAATCCACGCAGGCACCGCAGCACACCGCCCTGAAAGGCGTGTTGACCGTGCGCACCGCCGAAGAGTCCGCCCCCCAGGCCGCCACACCCCCGCCGGCGCCAGACAGGGCCATGTCCCTGCTGAAGACCGCCGACGCCGAAGCCCTCACGCGGCGCGCCGCTGAGCCGGCCGCCATGCAGGCGCAATCGGCTGCCATCCCGGAAGCTCAGGCGCAGACCGTGCCCGCGCCCACGGAATCGATCAACCCGGTCACCACCCTGAAATCCGCTGAATCCGCTCCCACCGACCGTCACCCGGAGGAGCGCACGAAGGAACCCGTGCAGCAAAAGTCATTCCAGTCCATGGTCTCCTCCGCCGAGGGGACGCGCACTCAGAACGCGGAACCCGCAGTGAAACAGGAAGCAGTCAGGCCCGCACCGGGCGTCGAAATGACGCGCCGCATCGAGGCGGTGCAGACGGCGCAGTCAGCGGTCCGCGGCTCAGTCCACGCCATCACGATTCCCATCGGTCAGGAATCGAATCCGGTCGCGACGTTGCGGCTGGTGCAGCAATCTTCCGGGATCGAAATCACGGTCAAGACTCCGGACGCCGCCCTCAGCCAGACGATGCAGGCCAACCTGCCGCAGCTGTTGCGCGGTCTGGAAGACTCCGGCTTTAAGGCCGACTTCCAGCCCCAACCCGCCGCTCATCTCGAAACAGCCTCGGCCCCGGTGCGGACTGCGTCGACGGACAACCGTCAGGCCAGTTCGTTCGACCAGGGAAGCACCCAGCAGGATGGTCCCGCCCACGGGCAGGGCCGCGAAAAACGGCAGCCGTCGCACCAGTGGCGCGAATGGCTGCAGCACGGCCGGAAACAGAACAAGGAGGGAAACTGATTATGCAGGTCAACAATTCCTACTCAGCGCAAACGGGCGCCGACAGCACGTCAACCTCATCCAAGTCGACGTCGGGCACGGGAAACCTCGCCAACGAAAACGTATTTCTGCAACTCCTGGTGGCGCAGATCAAGAACCAGAACCCTCTTGAACCCCAGGACAGCTCGGCCTTCATGGGCCAGTTAGCCCAGTTCAGCCAGCTCGAGCAGTTGACCCAGATCAACAACCAGCTCACCCAGCTGAACGCAACCGCGTCGGCCACCGACACCTACACCGGCAGCGACTCCACGAAGACAGGAAATTGAGGACGACCCATGCTCAACATGTTCAACACCGCGCTTACGGCGCTCAACGCTAACAACACGGCCATCGATGTGACCGGGCACAACCTGGCCAACCTCAACACCAGCGGCTACAAGGCCGGCACGGTGTCCTTCGAGGAGATGGTCACCCAGACGCTGGGCATGAACTCCGCCACCACGGCCAACGGCAACGGCATCGGCGCCCCCATCACCACGCGCCAGTACAGCCAGGGCTCCGTGCAGGTCACCGGTGGGCTGCTCGACGCCGCCATTTCGGGCAACGGCTTCTTCACGGTGCAGGCCTCCGACGGCAACACCTACTACACGCGCGCCGGCAACTTCAAGATCGATTCCTCCGGCAACCTCACCACCGCCACCGGTGAGAACATCCAGGGCTGGATGGCCACCAACGGCGTGGCCACACCCGGCGGCGTGCCCACCAACATCACCATCCCGCCCGGCTCCGCCAACGCGCCCGTGCCGTCGACCTTCTTCGGCCTGAACCTGAACCTGAATGCCCTGGGCACCGTGGGCGCCGCCAACGGCAGCTTCACCGCGCCAGTGCAGGTGGTGGATTCGCTGGGCGCCAGCCACACGGTGACCGCCACGTTCACCAAGACCTCGGCCAACAACTGGTCCTACGACCTCACCATCGACGGCGGCGAAGTCACCGGCGGCACCGCCGGCACGCCCAGCTCGCTGAGCAAAGGCACACTGACCTTCGATACCGCCGGCAAGCTCACTGCCCCGACGGCCAATGTCGCGGTCACGATTCCCGCCTTCACCAACGGCGCCGGCGGCCAGACGGTCAACTGGCAGCTCTTCGATACGGCCGGCAATCCGGAACTGACGCAGTACGGCCAGGCCTCCGCGGTCAATTCGAACTCGGGCGACGGCTCCACGGCCGCGCAGCTCACGCAGGTCGTGATGGCCGATGGCGGCAAGGTGATGGCGAAGTACTCGAACGGCAGCAGCCGTCTGGTGGCGGTGATCGCGCTGGCCAGCATCCAGAATCCCGATTCGCTGGTCGCCGTCGGCAACAACAACTACGCCACGACGCCCGCCTCCGGCCCGGTCAGTTACGGCGAAGCCGGAACCGGCACGCGCGGCGGCATCACTGCCAGCGCGCTGGAAAGTTCCAATGTGGACATGGCCCGCGAACTGACGAACATCATCATCTACCAGCGCAGCTACCAGGCGAACGCCCGTGTGGTCACAGCCGGTGATGAACTCAGCCAGGAAATCCTGAGCCTGAAGAGGTAAGCCATGGCAGCCCGGGAAAACGAAAAGCAGGCACCGGCCCATCTCATGCGTTCACTTTCCATCGAAGTGGAAGCCACCGCGCCCCATCGCGATATGAGTCTGCGCGAGATCGCTGCTCTTCGCCCCGGCTCCGTGCTCCGCCTCACCAGCGGTCCACGCAACTCCATCGAACTGCGCTCCGGAGGCCGCCGGCTGGCCTCCGCCGAGCTCGCCCAAAGCGGCGGAAAGTTCGCCGTCCGCATCGTCAACAACACCAACAACCGGGGCAAACGCTAAACTATGGATCTCTCCATCCGGCTCTTCCTCGCCCTGCTCGTCATCGCCGCGCTCTATCTGACCTTGAAACTGCTGCGCGGCCGCGGCGCCATCAGCATGCCGGACCTCTCCCTGGGGTCTCCCAAACGCAGGCGTATGGAAGTGCTCGAACGTCTTATGATCTCCGCCCAACAGGGCATCTGCATTGTGCGCATCGACGAACAGCAATACCTTCTTTCCTTTAGTCCGGGCAGCAGCAATCTCCAGCCTTATGCCGGTCAGCCGCGGGAGCAACGCTAATGCGGAACCTCTTCCGCGCCCTGCCGTGGTTTCTCGTCGCCCAGGCCTGCGTCGCGGCTCCGGCCGCGCCGGTTCTCTCCCCCTTTGGCGTGAACGCCTCCGGCGGAGCCACGCTGAGCACGCCCATGCAGATCGTCATCATGCTGACGCTGATGACCCTGCTGCCCGCGCTCATCATGTCCGTCACGCCCTTCCTGCGCGTCGTGGTTGTCCTGCACTTCCTGCGCCAGGCGCTGGGCACGCAGTCGACTCCGTCGAACCAGATTATTATCGGACTCTCGCTCTTCCTCGCCCTGCTGGTCATGCAGCCTGTCGCGGTCCAGATGTACAAGGACGGCTGGCAGCCGCTGGAAGAGGGCCGTCTCACCACCAGCCAGGCCATGGACGCCGGCTCGGTGCCGTTGAAACAGTTTCTTGTGAAGTTCGTCCGGGAAGCCGACGTCCGGCTCTTTCTGGACGCCACTCACTCCGCCAGCCCGCGCAATCCGCAGGACGTCGAGCTCCGCATTCTCATCCCGGCCTACATCCTCTCTGAGCTCAAAGCGGCGTTCCAGATTGGCGCGGTCCTCTTTCTGCCCTTCCTGGTGATCGACCTGCTTGTCTCTTCGGTGACGCTCTCACTAGGCATGGTGCAACTGCCGCCCGTGATGATTTCAGCCCCCTTCAAGCTGCTGCTCTTTGTCTTGGTCGATGGCTGGAGCCTCGTGATCGGCTCCCTGCTCAAAAGTCTTCAGGTCTAAAACATGACGCCAGAATCCGTAGTGAATATCATCCGTGAAGCCCTGCTGCTCGCCCTGCTGCTGGGCGCGCCCCTGCTGCTGGTTGGCTTTGTCGTGGGCGCCGCGGTGAGCCTCTTCCAGGTCGCCACCTCTATTCAGGACAACGCCGTCGGCACCGTGCCGCGTCTCGCCGCCATCCTGGGTACCTTTCTCGCCATCCTGCCCTGGATGCTCAGCCGCATGATCACCTACGCCGCGTCCATCTTCGGAGACCTCGGCAAGTATGCCCGCTGAGTTCGCCATCGGCACTTCGACCTTGCTCAGTTTCCTGGCCGTCCTTGTGCGCGTCAGCGGCATCTTTGCGTTCCTCTCGCTGCCAGGGCTCAAGGAAGGGCCCGAGCCGATCAAGGCGTTCTTCGCGCTCAGTTTCACCCTGGCCCTGATGCCCATGTGGCCCGCCATGCCGCCCGGCTCCCTCAACACCGGCGTCTACTTCGGCTGGATCGCCTCGGAAGCAGCCTTTGGTATCGCCGTCGGTCTCTGCCTGGCCGTTGTGATGGAGGTGTTCCTGCTCACCGCCCAGGTACTCAGCCTGCAGTCGGGTCTCAGCTACGCTTCCTCCGTCGATCCCAATTCGCTCGCCGATTCCGGTGCCCTCACCCTCACCGCCAACCTCACCGCCGGACTGTTGCTCTTTGCCACCGGGCTGCACCGCCAGATCATCATGGCGCTGGCCCGCAGCCTGGAGCTTTTGCCGCCCGGCAGTTTTGTCATTCAGCGCGCCACCCTGCTGGATCTGCTGCAATACTCCGGAGCCATCTTTTCCACCGGCCTGCGGCTCGCCCTGCCGGTCATGGCATTCCTCTTTATGCTGGACATGGCGCTGTCTCTGCTGGGCCGCATCAATCCCGGACTGCAGCTCTTCAGCCTGTCGTTCCCGGCCAAGATCTTTCTGACGCTGTTCATCTACTCCCAGGTGCTGGTGCTCTTCCCGCGCGTCTTCGAACGCCTCGCCAACAGCTGCATGACCCACATCTACCGTCTGCTGCCTGGCGGCATGTGATTCCGGTGACCCATGGCGGATAAGTCACAGCAAACTGAGAAACCCACACAGCGGCGCAAGCTGAAGGCCCGGGAAGAGGGCCAGTGGGTCAGTTCCCGCGACTTCATCAGCAGCGTGCAGTTCGTGGCCTTCCTGATGATGACCGGCGCGTACGGAGCCGTCTGGTTCCGCGAATGCCGCGAAGCCCTGGCCCAACACCTGTCCGGTGTCGCCCAGCAGTCGATCACCATCGAGACCGTCCAGAACATCTTCATCTTCCTGATGGCCCGCAACGTGAAACCGCTGCTGGTGATGGGCGGCGCAATGGTGCTGGCCACGGTCGGCTTTCACATGGCCTCCACCGGCATGGGCTTCAGCTTCAAGCGCCTCACGCCGAGCGCCAGCAAGTTCAATCCGGTCAAGAAGCTCAAGGATACGTACTCACAGTCCTTCATGTCGGCGCTGAGCGCGCTGGCTCTGCTGGTGGTTTTCATGGGCGCCCTCTACTGGCTGATCGATACGCGCCTTCAGTCCGTCATCCTGCTTTCCATGACCGATTTCGAGGCCGGCCTCGGCTCGGTCGCCAAAATGTCGCTCGACCTGCTGTGGAAAGGCGCCTCCATCCTCTTCGTGATGGGGGTGATTGATTTCGCCCGCCAATTCAAGCGCCATATGCAGTCCTTGAAGATGAGCAAGCAGGAAATAAAGGACGAAATGAAGGAAACGGACGGCAATCCGCTCATCAAAATGCGCATCCGCCGGTTGCAGCGGGAACTGCGCCGCAATCGCATGATGAAGGATGTCGAAACCGCTACCGCCGTGGTGGTCAACCCTACCCACTACGCCGTCGCCCTGCTCTACGATCACGGCAAGTCGTCGGCACCGCGAGTCGTCGCCAAAGGCCGCGGCTTTATGGCCTTGAAGATCAAGGAGATCGCCCGGCAGCATGGTGTGCCTATCGTGGAGAATCCACCCCTGGCGCGCACCATCTACAAGGCTGTGAAAATCAGCCAGGAAATTCCGCCCGCGCTCTACCGTGCCGTGGCCGAAGTGCTCGCCTATGTGCATCGCATGCGAAATTCGATGTACTGAGGACGGCCCCGTCGAGATTCGCTCAATTCTTCCCTTCCGCCTGCGATAGAGAAATGAATCGAAAAACAAAGCATGTCTTTATCGGCACTCATTGTCATGGATGAATTCGCGGACCGCCACGTGGTGGAAACCTCGCTCCGCGCCAATCCCTCCGTCGTGCGGCAGTCGTTCACGGCCGGCGGACCTGACGCAGCCCAAAACCTTTTGGCCCGGGAACGTTTCGACATGGTTTTTGTCGATCTCGACATCGAAGGCGGCCCACAACTGGTTTCCGAACTGCGCAGGAACGCCCGCTACAGCGCCCTGCCGTTCGTGGGCGTGTCCTATAACGCCGACGAGGAGCTGGTGGAGCAGCTCCTCTCGAGCGGTCTGGACGCTTTTATGTCAAAGCCTCTCCGGCGCGACGTGGTCCGGGCGGAGATCGAAGAGATTGCCGGGCTCCGGTCTGGACAATCCGCCGTGCAAACCCGGCCTGTTTAGCAAAGAGGGGGAGGAGTCAATCGCATGTTGGTTATTGCTGGAGTCCTGGTCGTCATTGGTGCGATCGTCGGCGGCTATCTGCTGGAGAAGGGCAACCTGCTGGTGCTCATGCAGCCCGCCGAACTGCTCATTATTGGAGGAGCCGCGCTGGGTACGCTGCTCATTGCCAATCCGCCGCACATCATGATGAGCATCCTGAAAGGCCTGCCAGGCACTATCAAAGGGAGCAAGTTCGGCAAGGCTTACTTCACGGAAACGTTGAAGATGCTCTACGACCTGTTCGTCTACATCCGCAAAGTCGGCCCGGCCGCGGCGGAAGCCGACGTCGAGGATCCCAAGAGCAGTTCGGTCTTCTCGCAGTTTCCCAAGCTGCTGGCGGATCATCACGCGCTCGATTTCGTCTGCGACACGCTGCGCACTTACTCCAGCGGCACCGTCGGCCACTTCGACATCGACCAGATGATGGAATCCGACATGGAAGTCCAGCAGCACGAGCGCGAGGTCCCTGTGGCTTCCCTTTCCACCGTCGCCGACAGCCTGCCCGGCCTGGGCATTGTCGCCGCCGTGCTGGGTGTCGTCATCACCATGGGCGCGCTGGGCGGACCGCCGGAGGAGGTCGGCCATAAGGTCGCCGCCGCGCTGGTCGGCACATTCCTGGGGATTCTCCTGTGCTATGGCTTCGTCGGACCCCTGGCCGCCAACATGGCCAAGATCAACGAGTCCGAGGCTCACTATTATCAGGTGCTGCGCAAAGGCATCGCCGCCTTCACCAAGGGCATTGCTCCGCTCATCGCCGTGGAATCGGCGCGCCGGGCCATTCCTGCGCACGTCCGCCCCACCTATAAGGAAATGGACCAGGCCTGCCGCAAGTCCGCCGGCTAAGGAAGCGACTTCATGGCAGCCGATTCCCAACAACCCATCATTGTCGTCAAGAAGATCAGCCACGGCGGCCACCATGGAGGAGCCTGGAAGGTCGCCTACGCCGACTTCGTCACGGCTATGATGGCCCTCTTCATCGTCCTCTGGCTTCTCAATTCCAACCAGAAGATCCAGAAGGCCGTCGGCGGCTACTTCAACGACCCCAAAGGCCAGGGCAAGATGGTGGGCAGCACCAAATCAGCCAGCGGCGAGGGCATGTCCATCCGCAAGGAAGAGATGTCCGAGTTGAAGCAGCGCATCGAAGCCGCCATGAAGAAGGAGATCAAGGATTTCGACAAGCTGCGCGAGTTTGTCGAGATCACCATCACCGAGGAAGGTCTGCGTGTAGAACTGATGGAGTCCGCCAAGAGCACGTTCTTCGAACGCGGCCGCCCCGAACCTACCGCCGATGGCAAGGAAGTTATCGAGATGCTGGCCGCCCAGCTGGCCCATCTGAAGAATAAGCTCGTCATCGAAGGCCATACCGACGCCAAGGCGTTCGGCACCCCCGAAGGGTACAGCAACTGGGAGCTTTCCGCCGACCGCGCCAACGCAGCACGACGCCTGATGGTCACGCACGGCGTGGAGAATCACCAGATCGCCCAGGTGCGCGGCTTTGCGGATCAACGCCTGCGCAAGAAGGACGATCCGGAAGCTGACTCGAATCGCCGCGTCTCGGTCATCGTTCGCTTTGAAGACGATCCGGGGACGGATGAAAAGGCCGGATCCGAGCAAGGTCACGGCCAGGGTAAGGCCGAGCCCAAGGCCGAGGGCAAGTCTGAACCCAAGGCCGAGGGCAGCCACCACTAACTGACGAGCGTATCGGCCGCGGGCGCGTTGGCCATCTGCATCATCTGCTGGACCGACGAAACCGTGACATCCGGCGTCCGCAGCGTGGCCGCCGCGTCAAAATCCATCTTCTGCCCGTTCGGCGTCTGCACCGTGATGGATTTGTTGATGTAGTTGCCGCCCGGATACCAGACCAGCTCTTCCCAGTACGACACCTTCACATTGGCAGGATCCACGCCGGCCTTGGTCAACGCGCTATTCAACGCCGCGCGGGTCTCCGGGCCGAGCGTGGAAGGTACCGACGGTTTCACCCGCGTCATGTTCCACTGCGCCGCCGGGCTGGGGTCCAGTTCGGTGTTGTCCAGGCTATAGGTAATCGCCACCGCGGAGCCGTCGTCTGCCGTGGCCGTGCTGCCGGCCGCCGAACCGCTGGCCGGGCTGGTCGCCGTCGTGGTGTCAGAAATCTGACTCCCCGCCGTGGAACTTGACGCTTCATTCTTCGATGCCAGGGCGACAGCCAGAAAGGGAGTCATTCCCGGAGTCGTCGTCTCGGCCGAGGCGTCCGCGGCCGTCTGCTCGCTGGTCGACTGTAACTCGTCGCTAAAGCTGCCTTTGAGGCTGTTTTCCAGCGCGCTGTTTAATCCTTTGCCCTGGCCCATGGCCGAGAGCAGTTCACCCAGAGACTGGCCTGCACGATCGATTCTCATAGCTGTCCAGCCTGAATACTTGCACGGCTTAGTCCAAACTCGACGGGCGAGAATCACTACTCTAAAGAGAGGAGTTCTTACCATCGTGCGCATTCTTCGTACCTCTCTGGCCCTCGCCTTGGCCTTCTCCGCCCTCGTCTCTGCCGGTGAAAAAAAGGCAAAGAACATTGTCCTCTTCCTCGGCGACGCGGGCGGCATCCCCACACTGCATGCCGGTTCCATCCAGGCCTACGGCAAGCCCAACGCCCTCTTTATTCAGCGGATGCCCAACATCGGCCTGTCCGACACTTCAGCCGCCAACAATTGGGTAACGGATTCGGCCGCCGGCATGACCGCCATTGTCACCGGCCAGAAGACGAACAACGGTGTCATCTCGGAAGCAGCGCCTGCCGCGGGCCAGACCAGCGGCGCCGCCCTGAAGACCATCCTCGAATACGCCGAAGAGCACGGCCTCTCCACCGGAGTCGTTTCCAATAGCGCCATGGCCGACGCCACGCCCGCCGCCTGCTATGCGCACGCCCCCAGCCGCAAAATGCTCGGCGAGATCTTTGCCCAGGTGTGGAAGCCGCGTTTCGGCGACGGGGTCGACATCGTGTTCGGACCCGGCCGCAAAGCCATCACCACGGCCACCACCGCTTTGGGCTTGAATATGGAGACCGAACTCAAGAATAAGGGCTACTTCTACGGCTCCGCGCTGAAGGACGTGCCGGCCGGCACCAAACGCGCGGTGGTCCTCACCGACGACGCCGACTTTGACGTCACCTCGGCCACCAACGCCGCCATCGAGATCCTGTCGAAGAATCCCAAGGGCTTCTTCCTCATGGTCGAATCCGACCTGCACACCGACAAGATCGACCGCGGCCTGGCCCGCATTCCCGTCGTCGACAAACTGGTGGAAAGCACGGCCACGAAGCTGCAGTCGAACACCCTGGTCCTCTTTACCGCCGACCATTCCTTCGACCTGCGCACTGTCGGTCTCGCCAAGGGCACGCCCTACTTCACGCCCGGCGCTGACGGCAAGCCGGTCTCCAACAAGGGTGTCGTGATCCAGGGGAAGCACTCCGGCGAGCAGGTCCTGGTGGCCGCCACCGGACCCGGCTCCAGCCGTGTGAAGGGCTTCCTTGTGAACACCGACCTTTTCGACATCATGATGGCTGCCTACGGCTGGAAGGCCGATTAGGCACCCGGATTCTGCGGCGAGGACAGGCCCGCGGGTCTGTCCTCGCCATTGCCTCATCCGGAGACGACCGTCTCAAGGCGTGGCAGTTGGCGCCACCGCCGCCCAGGGCAGCCCGAACGGATTGTCCGAGCTCATACGGGTACCCGGAGGAAAGACATAGATGTGGTTGACGTTCACATACAGAGCGGCAACCCCACCCGTTACCTCCGGCGGAATGATGACATCGCTACCGGTTGCCAGCGTGACACACCCCTCATTCACTTCAATCGTGCCGTCCGGCTTGTACTCCGCGATCGCCACACCATAACTGGAAGCCGATGTCTGCGGTTGCTCCAGGCAGTAATCCTGTTCCCCCAGATAGGTCTTCAGCTGCGCCAGATTCTCGGTTGAATCCGCGATGGCCACCACGGTCAGCCAGTCCTGGCTCCCCAGATCGCTATAGGCTGGGATGTCCAGCCCGCCCTTGGTCAGCACATTGCACCGGTCGGTGCCGAAGAGCTGGATGTGCTCGGTCACAATCGATGGCTTGGTGCTCTGGCTGCCATCCTTTTCTCTAAAATCGATGGTGACGGTCGTCCCTTTATCAATCCTTGCGCCCATGAACCTCTTCCTCCCTTTGCCTTACTCTTCTGTGGCAGACAACCGGGCAAGCAAGCCCAGCCCCACCCATTGCGTCGATCGTGAAGATCAAACGGATCCATGCCAGGCACCTTCTACAGCCCCGCGCCCCTGACTGGACTCGCCCGCGCTTTTGGCGACGAAGTCACGGCCTGGTGGACCGAAGCACCCCGTGACGCTGTCCTGTGCCTTTGCCAGGGCCTGCACGATTACGGGTTTCTGCTGCCGGGTCTGCCGCAGCCGTCGATCCTTCTCCTCTTCCTGACTGATTGCGTCGTCCTGGCCCGCTTTCAGGACTCACGCTCCTGTGGCCAATGTCTCCTGCACTGGCTCTCGATTACCCAGTTTCATCGGCAGTCGGCGCCGGAAACTCCACCCTCGGAAGTAGCTCCTTTGATGGGAGCCCTGCTCCGGCGCTCCCTCGAGGCCGCCGAGCCTCCGGCGGGCACTGTGACCGTGCACCACTACCACTCAGGCAAGATCTCCCGCCACTTCGTGTATCCGCGCAGGAACTGCCAGGCGTGCGCGTCCAGCCAGTTCTCCGGTGATCTTCCCTTGCAGGCCCATTGCAGCCCGGTTACCGGCATTGTCGACCGTGTCGAGGTGAGCGCCGCATCCTCCGCCGGAGCCTTTCGTGCCCATGCCGTCTGGAACAGTCCCCTGCCTGTCAACCGGGCCCGGCCGCCGCTGCGCCGGCAGGCCTCTTACGGACGCGGACGCACCGCCGCGGAAGCCGTCGACGGAGCCATCGGTGAAGCCTTGGAACGCTACAGTCTCATCTATCGCGGGGACGAGCCCCTCATCCGCGCCAGGGCCTCTGACCTCGACATCCTCCACCCTGATTCCATCCAGCTTTACAGTGCCGCCCAGTATGCCCGGCGCGCCCACTGGAATGCCCTGCCCGATGAGATCTTCCACATCCCGGATCCGTTCGATCCCGGCCGTCCGCTGGACTGGCTCGAAGCCCGCGATCTCCATAGCGGACCGTCCCGTTACGTCCCCGCCGCCTGCTGCCTCATGTGGTATCAGTTCCAACCCGGCGAGCCGCGATTCGCCAGCGCCGACACTATCGGCTGCGGCAGCGGCCGCACCGTCGACGACGCCCTCGCCCACGCTCTGCTGGAATGGATCGAACGCGACGCCATGTCGCTCTGGTGGTACAACCGCGCCCGCCGCCCGGCCGTCCGCCTGGAGTCGTTCGAGGATCCGCAGCTCCTGGCCGCCGCCGAGTCCCTGCGCGCCATCGGACGCCGTCTCTACCTGCTCGACTGCACAACGGACTTCGGCATCCCCGTCTACGTCTCCGTAGCCCCGCGTCTCGACGGCTCAGAGATCCTCTTCGCGTCCGCCGCCCACCCCTCGCCCCGCGTCGCCGCCTGGAAGGCCGCCAGTGAAGCGGCGCAGGTCTGGACCACGGCCCAGACCACAGGCCGCCTGCCGGACTCCCTGCGGCCCTGGCTGCTGCAGGAAACGCTCTCCTCGCAGCCCTACCTCGAGCACCACGGTGAAATCGACGCCCCACCCGAGCCGCCGCCCCTCACCACGACGGAACAAATCGCCTTGATTCTGGAAAGGCTGCGGGCCGCGGGGCTCAGCGCCTATTCTGTCGATCACAGCCGCCCGGACGTCGTCCTTCACACCGCGCGCGCCATCGTACCCGGCCTCCGCCACATCTGGAACCGACGCGCTTCCGGCCGTCTCTACGACATCCCGCCGCGTCTGGGCTGGCTGCCAGGACCGTTGACCGAGGACGAGCTGAACCCCATCTGCTGCATGATCTGATCGTCGAAGTGCAGCCTCCGCAACAGCGCCACAAACCGCGCGTCGCCATGCAGCGGCTTCAGCACGGGACTCGTCGCAATCGACAGCAGCGTCGTGTCCCGCCGTTGATACGCCCGGTCCAGCCATGCCATCGCCTGGTCCGCTTCGCCTAACTGTGCGTAGACACCCGCAATCAGCAACCCGTCCACGGAGCTCGTCTTCGAAATCTGCTCCAGGCGGGCCAGCAGCCGTCGCGCCTCGTCTTTGCGCCCGCGGAACGCCTCCAGCGAAGCCCGTTCCGCCATCACGGTCACGGCCGGATACTGCAGTTTCTCGGTGAAATCCAACTCCTCCTGCGCCTCCGCATAGCGCCCCTGGTGCTTCAGCAGCCGCGCATTCAAATACCGCGTCAAGCCGAAGTTCGGAAAGGTCACCAGTTGCTCGCGCAGGTGTTCCTCCATCAGGTCCAGCCGCCCCGACGTCCAGTAGAGGAACGCCAGCTCGCTCCACACCATCGGCTCCTTCTGCCGGCTCAGCGTCAGCGCCAGGCGGTCGTGCGTCTCCGCATCCCGATACCGGCCCCGCTTCCGCAGATGCACGCCAAACCAATAGTGGAGCTGCCAGTCGTTCCCATCCAATTCCACCGCGCGCTGGAACGACTTTTCGGCCTTCGGCCACTCCTCCAGATCCAATGACTGTACCCACCCGAGGGCGCCATAGGCCCGGCTCGAATCGCTGTCCAGCCGGATCGCCTCCGCGGCCGCCCGCCGCGCCTCTTTCGTCGCGACCGCCGAAGGCAACGACGCCGCGTTGGCCGCGGTCGCGTAGGCATAGGACAGATCCGCCCAGGCCTGCGCCCACTTCGGATCCAGCTCCGTCGCCCTGCGGAATCCCTCCACCGCCTCGATGTGCCCCTGCTTCGTCTGCGTACTCTGCTTCACCCGCGCCACATCGGCGGCCAGCAACGCTTCCGGCGCCGGTTGATGCGGACGCCGGATCACCCACACCGCGACGGCCAGCAGGATCATCGCCGCCAGAGCCAGCGCCGACCAGCGGCGCGCGGGCGTCCAGGCAAACCGGCCTTCCATCCGCCGCACCACCGCCACCGCACTGGTTGGACGCCCGGCCGGATCCCGGGTCAGGCACGCCTGCACCGCCTCATTCCAGCGCCGCGGCACGCCCTGCATCGGCGGGGCATCCTGCGTCATCCGCAGCCACGCCGTCTCCGTCGCGGTCGTGCCCTGGAACGGAGTCTGCCCGGTGAGCATCTCGTACAGCACAATCCCAAACGAGTAGATGTCCGCCGGTGGCCCCACGGGCGCCCCGCCCACCTGCTCCGGAGCCATGTACATCGGCGTGCCTTCCATCGCACCCCGTTCCATCCGCCCCGAATCCCATTCACTCACCGCAGTGTCCGATTCCGGCCGCGCCGCCGCCGCCAGGCCGAAGTCCATCACCACGGCGCGTTCGCCGCCGTCCAGGTTCCGGGCCAGCACCACATTGCCGCTCTTGAAATCCCGATGGACGACACCCGCCGCATGCGCCGCATCCAGAGCCTCCGCGAGTTGCCGGGCGACTGCCAAAGCGTGCTCCGGCTTCAGCGCCCCGTCCCGGCGCAGCCGCTCCGCCAGATTCTCGCCCTCCAGCAACTCCATGGAGAGGAACACGACGGAGCGCCGCTGTCCGTCCAGTTCCACCTCGTGCCGGAACAGATCGTAGACCCGCGCAACATGCGCATGGGTCACCCGTCGCGAAAGCTGGATCTCCTGCTTGAACCGCGCCAGGATCTCTTCACTGCGCACCAGCAGCGGCCGGATCGTCTTCAGCGCGACCTGGCCGCCCAACTCCAGGTCCGACGCGGCATAGACCTCGCCCATGCCGCCTTCCGCCAGGAACCGCTCAATCCGGAACCGGCCGGCCACGGTCTCGCCCGGCAGAAAGGTCCGCATCCCGGAGGCTACAATCTCGGCCGCACGCTTCATGGAAAGGACGGGGCCCGCCAGAACCGAGGCCGCGGCATCGTGATGCGCCAGCAGTTGCAGCAGCGAGAGCTCCATCGAGGGATCGCCGGCGCAGGCGCCATCCACAAAGGCCACTCGCTGCGTGTCGTCCAGCTCCATGGCCTGCTCGAACAGCTCCTTGAGCGCCGCCCAGCGTTCCGCGCTCATGAGGACGCCAGCTCTTTGCGCAGCCACGCGCGAGCCATGCTCCAGTCCCGCTTCACCGTGCGCACCGAAAGGCCCAACGCCCCGGCGATCTCTTCCAGGTCGAAACCGGCGAAGTAGCGCATCACCACTACCTGCGCCTGCCGCTCGTCCAGCGCCTCCAGCTTCGTCAGCAGCCGGTCGATCTCGATCACCACGTCGGGCTTCTCACTCGTCACCAGATGCCAATCCTGGATCTCGGCCGCCACCCCGCCGCCGCCCCGTTTCAACGAGCGGTATTGCCGCGCATGATCCACCAGAATCTGCCGCATCACCTGCGAGGCCACGGCGAAGAAATGCCCGCGGTTTTGCATCGACCAGTCGCCGTTGCCCGCCAGCTTGACGAACGCTTCGTGCACCAGCGCCGTCGGCTGCAGCGTGTGGTCCAGCCGCTCGTGCTGCATCTGTTTCGAGGCAATTCGTTTCAATTCCGGATAAACGGCGGCCGCCAGGCGGGTGCGCGCCGCCACATCCCCTTGCCGCATGCTCTGCAGCAGGAAAGTGATCTGGTCCTCAGGCGTTTCACCCATTGCGTCTAACCGGTGCGGATCTTCATTTTAACGCACCACGGCAGGGGTCCCGGCGCTTCCCGCATTCTCGGTACCATGTCTGAGAATGCCCTCCGCGCCGTCTTCCTTCCTCCTGCCGCTGCTGGTACTCCTTCCTTCCCTCGCTCCGGCTCAAGCGCCTCTCTCGGTCAAGCAGGGCGAGGTCCTTCGCTTCTCCTCCACCGCGGCCTTTGCCCATGTGCTGGATCGCAGGTTTCCGATTTACGATGGCACCGCACTCATCCCCAGTGCCGTGATCGACAAACCTGGCGATTACCCGCTCGAATTGCTCTCGAAGGACGGCAAAATCCTGGAAACCCGCACCCTCACCGTCCTGGATGCCCACTACCTCACCCAGAACGTCGCCCTCTCCAAGGAGGTCGTCGAGCTCAAGCCTTCCCCGGGTGAGATGGAAACCGTCAATGCTCTCAAGAAACTCGAAACACCAGTCAAACACTGGAGTGAGCCCTTCCTTGCCCCCGTCCCCGGCTGCATCAACTCCCCCTTCGGCGTCCAGCGCTATCAGAACGGCAAACCCACCGGGAACTACCATGCGGGAGTCGACCAGCGCGGTCCCACCGGCAAACCTATTGCCGCCGCTGCCGCCGGCACGGTGCGCATGGTGCGTTCCTACAACATCCACGGCAACGTGGTTGGCGTCGACCACGGCCAGGGCGTCGTCTCCATCTACCTGCACATGTCGAAGATCGCGGCCCATGAAGGCGACGAGGTGAAAGCCGGAGACACCCTCGGCTACGTCGGGATGACCGGCCGGGCCAACGGTCCGCACCTTCATTGGAGCCTTTACGTCCACTCCATCGCGGTGAATCCTACGAAGTGGGCCCCTTTAACGGCCTGCGCCGCCGCCTCTCCAGCGAAGAAACAGCCTTTGCGGAAGCGTCCGGCGCCCGGCACGAAACGCAGGCAAGGCTGACGGCGCGGAGATCGCCCGTGGCCTTCCCCCGCAACCCCGTACCGCTATACTGTCATTCAATATGGCTTACCGGGATGCATGGATCGTGGCGGCTTTTCTCTGTACTTTGGCCTCGGCCCAGACGCTGAGTCCCTCTGACGCCTACAAATCAGGGCACTCCGCCCACGGCGCCGCCTTCGACAGCGGACCCCGCCAGAAGCCCTGGCCCATGGCCGGAATCGGCACGGCGCATTTCCCCATCACCACGAAAAACCCCGAGGTCCAGAAGTGGTTCGACCAGGGCAATGCCCTGCTCCACTCCTTCTGGTTCTATGAAGCCGAACGCTCCTTCCGCTGGTGCCTCAAGCTCGAACCCGATAACGCCATGGCTTACTGGGGTCTTGCTGTCGCCAACGCCGACCGCCGCGCTGGAGGCGGCAACCGTCCCGCCGACTTCATCCGCGAAGCCGCCAAGCGCAAGAACTCAGTCACCGAGCGCGAGCGCCTCTACATCGAAGCCTGGGAAGCCATCCTCATCCCCGACCCCGTCCACACCGCCCCGGACGCCAAAGCCGACGACGACGGAGCCTACCAGGCCCAGCGCGCCGCCCACATCAGGAAGCTCGAAACCCTGGCCGTGAAGTATCCCGACGACATGGAAGCCCGCGCCTACCTCGCCCTCGCCACCCTCGGCGACGCCCGCTACGCCACCGAAATGGTGATCCGCGAGGTCCTCGCCCGCCAGCCCATGCATCCCGGAGCTCATCACTACCGCATCCACAACTGGGACTATCACGAGCCCGCCCAGGCCCTGCCAAGCTGCCGCGCCTACACCGACGCCGTCCCCGGAATCGGCCACGCCCAACACATGCCCGGCCACATCTACAGCATCGTCGGCATGTGGGACGAAGCCGCCATCTCGATGGACTCCGCCACCCGCGTCGAAAAGCAGTACATGCGCGACAGCCTCACGTTCCCCTTCAACAACTGGAACTACGGCCACAACCGCAACTACCTCTCCTACATCCAGGAACAGATGGGCATGGCCGAAGCGGCCCTCTTCGGAGCCCGCCAGTTGATCGACGCCCCTCTCGATCCCAACGACAACAACGAGATCCCCAACAGCAGCCACTCCTATGGCCTGCAGGCCGCCGCCCGAGTCCTCACCAAATTCGAACGCTGGGACGAACTGCTCGATCCCAAGCTCATCCCCTGGCGCGACATTCCGCGCGAGAAGGCATCCAAGGCCTACTTCGAAGCCCGCGCCTACCTGGGCAAGGGCAAGATCGACGAGGCCGAGAAGAAACTGGCCGAGCTCCCGCCCCTCCGCAAAGAGTTCGAGAAGGACAACTTCCGCCTGCGTATCTTCGACACCCACGTCCTCGAACTACGCGCCCGCATCGCCATCGCCAGGGGCGAAACCATCTTCGGACTCGGCCTCCTCGCCGACGCCGCCGAACGCGAGTTCGCCCTCCAGCGCGAGTACGCCGACCCGCCCTTCTATCCCGAAGCCCTCTACAACTCGCTCGGCGAGGCCTATCTGGCCGCCAAAAGCCCCCTTCTCGCCGCCCAGGCGTTTGAGAAGGACCTCACCCTCGTCGCCAACGACATCTTCGCCCTCTCCGGCCTCGTGCGCGCCTACTCCGCCCTCGGCAACACCGCCAAAGCCCAGGACGCCATGGCCCGCCTGCTCTTCCAGACCCGTCACGCCGACGCCGGACTCAGGATCCTGGAACAGGCCAAGGCCACCGGCATCACTGCCGTACCGCGCGACTCTTCCCCCGCACCCCAGCGCGAATACACCCGGACTCCCCTGGAATCCTACGGCCCCGCCAAGTGGGAGCCTTACCCCGCGCCCCGCCTCACCGTCAAAGACGCCTCCGGCAAGCCCGTCTCCCTCGATCAGTTCAAAGGCAAGAATGTCATCCTGGTCTACTACCTCGGCCAGGAGTGCCCGCACTGCATGAAGCAGCTCAGCGACCTCGGCAAGAAGAAGGACGATTGGGAAGGCCTCGAAACGGTCGTCCTCGCCGTCAGCAGCGCCGAACCCTCAAAAAACAAAGGCGGCCTCAAGGAATATGGCGAACTTGCCGTCCGCCTCCTCTCCGATTCCAACCACGAAAACGCCCGCCGTTTTCATTCCTATGACGATTTCGAGGACATGGAGCTCCATTCCACCCTCTTAATCGATAAAAAAGGCCGCGTATACTGGGGCCGCCTGGGCGGCGATCCCTTCTCCGACATGGCTTTTCTGGAGAAACAGCTCGGCCGCATGAACGAACTCGTCGAAGCCGAGGCGAAGAAACCAGCCACCCAAATGGCCGGCCAAAATTAAAAATCAGCCAGAATCCAGCCAACCCCTGCCCGCCTCCGGTGCTAAGTGCTGACTGTGCCTGGAGAACCCCGGGCAAAACCCTACTCTTCCTGTGTGAATTGGCCGATAAACGGGAAGAGTAGAGACGTTGATGATTCCGCCCCCCGAGCATCCCTGTTGGACCCAACTGGTCACCGGCGCCCGGAATCTGCGTTCCAACAACCTCTCGTTCAACATGCTCCTGTTTACCATCCGGCTCCGCTACAGGAACGACCCTTCGGCGGAAAACTTGCGGGAACTGTGCCAGCACGCCCGTCAATTCTGCCTGAAGTTCGAGACTTTGCTCACCTCGGAGTTGGCCGCCCTGGGGAATTGAGGAAATCAGATGCTCAGATCCATTGAAGAGGTATCGCAGGAAATCAGACACGGCACTCCGCTGCTGCTGGCCGGCAACGAGAAAGCCCTGCGCTCCCTGCCCCGCGGCAACTGGATCGCCGGCACAACCGCCTACTTCATGGACCGCAAAGGCGGAGTCTGCTCCCGGGATCGCATCTTCGCCACTCCTTTACCCGCCTGTGTATCGGCCGCCCGCGTCCGCACCTACTCCGAGAACACTCTGCCCCATGTGCTGGACGATGCCCCTGAGAATGGCTACACCACGCTCATCCTGCCGGCCGGTAGTCCGGTGCATACCGCCTATGCCCGCGGCGCCGCCCAATTCCCAGGGATGTTTGTGAAACCGGTCGCCGGCTGGGTCTCGGGCTCCTCGTTGGACGGCAGCCGGAAGCTCAGCCCGAAAGTCCTCGATGGAACCACCGGAGTCTGCTCGCGCGGACAGGCTGTCGCCATGCATGTCGAACTCCCACCGGGCAAACTGGCCGAGCTCGAAATTGTCAACGTGTTCCGCCCCGGCAGCGGCCCCGGACTGCACTTCCCCCAAACCGGCTTCGAGACCAGTACCTGTCTCGTCGACGGCTCGGCCGTGCCCTTCGCCCAGTACCTCGACAGCACCCAGAGCGACATGCGGCTGCCTCTCACCGCCGACTATAACGGCGCCATCGTCAACGTCAGCATTCAATCGGTCGACACCCGGACCGGAGTGGTCAAGTTCTTCGGCCCTGTTTTCGAAGGGGTGGAGTACCGGCTGGCGGCGCCCCTGCCCGGTTACGGCAGCGCCTTCGACGGCTTGATCGAGGATCGCGGTGAAACCGCCTTCGCCTGTAATTGTGTTCTGAACTACCTCTACTGCCATCTGGAAGGCCGCGCCGCCGGCACCATTACGGGCCCCGTTACCTATGGCGAAATCGCCAACCTGTTGTTGAACCAGACGCTGGTACGACTCTTTATCCGAGGCTGACGCCCCTGATGCCGCACGCTGACAATACAATGAACCACACTGAAGCCGCCGAGCAGACCCGGGAAGAGGCCTGGGTCCATCAGTTGCTGCGCCTGGGCGCGTCCGATACCGCCTGGCAGCAGGAATCCGTCGAGGCTGCGGCCGTGGGCTTCGCCCTCATCAGCCTCGACACCCTCAGGTTCCTCCGCACCAATCGCCAGATGTCAGTCCTCACCGGTCACACGCCCGAAGAACTGGCCAGCCTCGCCCCGCGCAGCCTGATCCACCCGCTGGACGCCGACGCCGCCTTCGCCCAGCACGAGAGACTGCTCTCGGGCGAAATCAGCGAGTTCACCACGGAGCGCCGCTGGGTCCGCAAGGACGGCCAGGTGATGTGGGTCTACGCCAAGGCCTCGATGGCCGTGGACTCCGCGGGTCGCCCCAATCACCTCATCCTGATTGCCGAAGACATCACCCCGCTCAAACTCCTGCGCGAGGAACTGCTGGCCAATCGCGAACAACTCCGGCTGATCCAGGCTGCCACCGGAGTCGCGACCTGGGAGATCGATGTCGACCGCAAGGAGTTCCGGATGTCGCCGGAAATGATGCGCCTCTGCGGCCAGACAGCCACCACGCTCTCCTTTGAGCAGACCCTGGATTTCATTCCGTTCGACGACCGCATGACTGTGACCGAAGGAGTCAGCGCGGCCATCCGGGAGGGGCGCAACTCCAGCTATGAGCACCGCGTCCTGCTGCCCGGCGCAGCCCACCGCTGGCTCAGTTGCCACTGCCACGTCGTCCCTTGCTCCACCGGCTCCGGCCGCCGCATCATGGGCGTGTCTCTCGACATTACGGCGCAGAAGGAAGCCCAACTGCGCATTGAGAGCAGCGAGCACCGCCTGCGCCGCCTCATCGACCGTATGCCCGCCGGCGCTGTTCACTTCGAGTCGGGCGTCCTGCAGTTGAACCGCGCCGCCAAACGTCTGCTGGGCCACGATCCCGAAGATCTGGAGGCGGTTGCCCAGGCTTTTGCCGCGGCCGAGCAGGCAGTGCCGCTCGACGAAAGCAACCCGGGCGAAGAGCCGCCCTCCATCGCCTCCATCAAGCGCCGGGACGGCACCTGCCGCATCGTCGAGTTCAGCGGCTACTCCGACGACGATATCCAGGTCTGGCTGCTCCACGACATCACCGCCCTGCGCCAGGTGCAGCAGGAACTCGAGAAAGCCAAGGAAGCCTCGGAAGCGGCCAGCCGCGCGAAAAGCGAGTTCCTGGCCAACATGAGCCACGAAATCCGCACCCCGATGAATGGCGTCATCGGCATGACGGAACTGCTCTACTCCTCAGACCTCCAGCCCGAACAGCGCGAGTACGTCAACATCGTCAAACGCTCCGCCGATTCGCTGCTCACCCTCATCAACGACATCCTGGACTTCTCCAAGATCGAGGCCGGCAAGCTCGATCTCGATTCCATCGACTTCGCTCTCGGCGAAACGATCCATGATGCCCTGCAGCCGCTGGCGCTGCGCGCCGACGAGAAGGGCCTCGAACTGCTCTGCCACATGGCGCCCGGTGTCCCGGAGTTCGTCCAGGGCGACCCCACCCGCCTGCGCCAGTTGCTCACCAACCTGGTCGGCAACGCCATCAAGTTCACACCCACCGGCGAAGTCGCCGTTTCTGTCACGGTCGAAACGCGGAGTTCCGGCTACTGGGACCTCCACTTCCAGGTCAAGGACACCGGCATCGGCGTCCCGCTCGACAAACAGCAGGCTATCTTCTCCGCCTTCAGCCAGGCCGACGCGTCCACCACCCGCAAGTACGGCGGCACCGGACTCGGCCTTTCCATCTGCGCGCGCCTGGTGCAGATGATGCAGGGCCGGCTGTGGCTCGAGAGCGAACCCGGCCGCGGCAGCACCTTCCACTTCACGGCCCGCTACCATCAGCCTGCCGACAATGCCCCCGGCCACAGCACCAGGAACCCGGTCTGCCTGCGCGGCAAACGCGTGCTGGTGGTCGATGACAACGCCACCAACCGCCAGATCCTGCACGAGACGCTTTCCGGCTGGGGTATGCTGCCGGAGATGGCCTGCGGCGTCGATAGCGCCATGGGTATCCTCCAGCCGGCCCAGCCGCTTCAGCCGCCTCTCTCCCTCGTCATCACCGACTGCCACATGCCGGGCCAGGACGGCTTCACCCTGCTCGACAACATCAAATCCACACCGCGGCTGAAACACCTGCCCGTGGTCATGCTCACCTCCGGCTATCAGAAGGATCGCCGGCGCGGCCCCGCCTCCGGACTCTCCGCCCTGCTCACCAAACCCGCGCCGAACCACGCGCTGCTCGATGCACTTCTAGATGCGATCTGCGCCACCCGGACGCCGGCTGCCGCCGAGGCCGGCCCATCTCAGCCTCAGTTGCCGGTCCGCCGCCTCCGCATTCTGCTGGCCGAGGACAATCCCATCAACCAGCGCGTCGGCACCGCTCTCTTTGGCCGCCTGGGCCACTCGGTGGAGGTTGTCGACGATGGTCTCCAGGCCGTGGCCCGCGTCCATGCAGAGGAGTTCGACGTCGTCTTCATGGATATCGAAATGCCCGAAATGGATGGCTGGGCCGCCTCGAAGTCCATCCGCCGCTGGGAAAATGGCAGCGGCCGCCGCATCCCCATCGTGGCCATGACCGCCCATGCCATGGCAGGCTACCGCGAGCAGTGCCTCGCCGCCGGCATGGATGCGTACGTCTCGAAACCGGTCAGCCTGGAATCGCTGGCCCGCGCGCTCGACGAGGTGGTCGCCCGTCCCGCACGGCCCGCCTCTACCGCCCCAGTTGTCCCATCCGGGTCAGAATGATCGCGGAATAACGATCCATCCGCGCCGGCACCCGCCGCAGCGGACTCGGCAGAATCGCGGCCAGCCGCGCCCCCTGCTCGCGCCCGATCCGCGCAGCCGTCGTGTGGTAGTGATACTGCGCCGCCGCCTCGGCCCCAAACACCCCCGGACCCCACTCGATCACGTTCAAATACAGCTCCAGAATCCGCTTCTTCCCCAGAATGAGTTCGGCCAGGGGCGTAATCGTGAACTCCAGCCCCTTCCGGATCGCCGACCCCGACGTCGTGAAAAACAGGTTCTTGACCAGCTGCTGCGAGATCGTGGACGCCCCACGGATCCGCTTGTCCTCCATCCCATCCTCCACCGCCACCCGGATCTGCTCCCAGTCGAACCCGTGATGCTGGTAGAAGTGGCCATCCTCGGCCGCAATCACCGCCCATTGGAAGTTCGACGAGATCCGCTCCAAAGGCACAAAGGTGTACCGCTTCTGGTACTTGCCTTTCTTGAACCACGACTGCACGCGCCGCTGCACATGCACGCCAGTAAATGGAGGATCGATCAGGCGCAACCCGGCCAGGGCCACCACGATGAACCCGTAATAGGCCAGAACGGCATACAGAAACCAGACCAGGATGCGCCGGAAGCTGAACCGGCCGCCGCGAACTCGAGGGACTTTCCGCACCGCTACCCAGGATAGGCGCTAAGCCCCCACCACGGAAACCCACCCGCCCACCGCGAAGCTGACAGCTGAAAGCTGAAAGCTGACAGCTTTTTGTTCGCACTCGGCATAACAGACTTTGGCATCTGGATTGCTAAAATTCTTCCATGGCCGCGCCGCCTCTGAAATACAAACCCAATCCAAAGGCTCCCAGACAGGCCTTACCCCTTCTGGATGCACACGTTAGGGCCCATTCCGCGGACGAGGTAGCGTTGGGCTTCACGCCCGAACAGGTGAGTGTAGAGGCGCAGAGATGCCTGCAGTGCGCCAAACCCACCTGCGTCGAAGCCTGCCCGCTCCACATCGACATCAAGCGCTTCATCGCCCGCCTGGCCGAAGGCGAGTTCCAGTCCGCCCACGATGTCATCAGTGAACAGAGCCCCTTCCCGGGTGTCTGCGGACGCGTCTGCCAGCACGAACTCTTCTGCGAGGACGCCTGCATCGTCGGCCGCAAATGGGACCCCGTTGCCATCGGCAGCCTCGAACGTTTCGCCGCCGATCACGCCCGCCTGCGCATGAAGGAGCTCGCCGCCAGTTACCCCAAGCCCACCGGACCCAAAGTCGCCCTCGTCGGCAGCGGCCCCGCCTCCCTCATCGCCGCCTACGACCTCGTCCGCTGGAACTACCAGGTAACCATCTTCGAGGCCCTCCACAAGCTCGGCGGCGTCCTCGCCTACGGCATCCCCAACTTCCGCCTCCCCCGCGAGATCCTCCGCGAAGAGATCGCCCGCCTCCAGAACATGGGCGTCGAGTTTGTCGTCGACTTCATCGCCGGTAAAACGGCCACCCTCAAGGAACTCATGGAGGAGGGCTACCAGGCCATCTTCATCGGCACCGGAGCCGGCCTGCCCCACATGATGGGCATTCCGGGCGAAAACCTGGTCGGCGTCTACACGGCGAACGAATTCCTCACGCGCATCAACCTGATGGAGGCGTTCAAATTCCCCGATGCCCCCACGCCCGTTCGCATCGGCAAGCGCACCATCGTCGTCGGAGGCGGCAACTCCGCCATGGACGCCGCCCGTTGGGCCAACCGCATGGGCAGCGAGACCACCATCCTCTACCGCCGCGGACGGGTGGAACTCAAGGCCCGACTCGAAGAGATTGAACACGCCGAGGAAGAAGGCATCAAGTTCGAATTCCTGGCCGCCCCCGTTGCCCTGTATGGTGACGAGAACGGTTACGTGAAGGAGATCGAGTGCATTCGCATGGAACTCGGTGAGCCCGACGAAAGCGGCCGCCGCGCTCCGGTGCCCATCGAAGCCAGCCGCCACCGGATCCCTGTCGACACCGTGGTCGCCGCCATCGGCCAGGCGCCCAATCCCACCCTGCAGAAGGTGACACCCCAGCTCATCACCCGCCGCGGCCGCATCCTTATCGACGAGCAGGGCGAGACCTCCATGCCCCGTGTCTATGCGGGCGGAGACGTCGTCCGTGGCGGTTCCACCGTCATCCTCGCCATGAAGGACGGCCGGGCGGCCGCCAAAGCCATTCACGACACCCTCAGCAGCACTCCGGAGGTGCAATGATGAATCGCGTCCTCGCCAAACGGGAACTGGCCCCCCTCGTCACCCTGCTCGAAGTGGAAGCGCCCCGCATCCAGCGACGCTGGAAAGCGGGCCAGTTCATCATCATCCGGCCGCTCGAATCCAGCGAGCGCATCCCCCTGACCATCGTCGACTCCGACCCCGTGCGCCAGTCCATCACCATGGTGATCCAGGCCATCGGCAAGACCACTCGTGAAGCCGTCTCGCTCGAGCCCCAAGCCCTCATGTGCGACCTCGTCGGCCCGTTGGGCGAACCCGCCACCATGACCACCGGCAAGAACGTGGTCTGCATGGCCGGAGGCGTCGGCGTGGCCGAACTTCTCCCCGTGGCGAAAGCCTTTCATGAAGCAGGCAACCGCGTAGTGGCCCTCTGCGGAGCGCGATCCGATAACTACCGCATCCTCGACACCGAGTTGCAAGCCGCCGTGGATGAACTCCATTGGGCGACCGACGACGGCACCTACGGCTTCCACGGCAATGTGGTTCAGTTGCTGCAGAGCCTGGCCGGACCGGACACGTTCCAGGAAGGCCATGTCATCGGCCCGATCCCGATGATGAAGGCGGCCGCTGAAGCCACGCGAGGCTGGAACATGAAGCTGCACGCCAGCCTGAATCCGGTCATGATCGACGGCACCGGCATGTGTGGCGGCTGCCGCGTCACGGTGGGCAACGAGGTGAAATTCGCCTGTGTCGACGGCCCCGAGTTCGACGCCCATCTGGTGGATTTCGACGAACTCACCCGCCGCAATCGCGCGTATCGCGAAATGGAGCAGGAAGCACTCGCCCACAAGTGCCGCGTAGGCCTGGACGTCCGCTAGCCCCGGGAACGCCTAAGGGACGATCATCCTCGTCGGAGACGTTCATCCGCGTCGGGGACGTTCATCCTCTGTCCCGAAACGCAAACTGCTCTGAGCCTCAACCAACTCAGCAGGTGGACAGAGTGTGAACGTCCCCCACCGCCGCGCCCCACCGCGAGTCCCCCTTACTTCAACCCCGCCAGCGACTCCTTACTCACCTTAGCCACGATATGCACCAGCGGATCCACCACCTCCGCGATGTCATACCGCACGGAAGTCCCCAGCACAATCGCGGACTCATTCGGGCTCAGCTTGTAATCCCGTTCCAGCCACCGGGCCAACTCCGTCGTCGCCTGCTGCAGCGCCTCCGGCAATGAATTCGCAATCCCCGAAGCCATCAGCCACTCGGCGTCCTCCATCCGCGGAGCCTGAGTCCCCTGCCCTCGAATCAGATTGACCGTGAACTCAATGTCCATCGAGGTCTCCAGCGCATCCCCGTTCAATTCCCCGTCCCCCTGCGCCGCGTGCCCATCCCCGACAAACAGCAGCGCTCCGGGCACATTCACTGGCAGATACACCGTGACGCCCTCGCGCAGCCCGTTATAGTCCATATTTCCGCCAAACGACCCCGGATACCCCGTCCGGAACGCCTGATTTGCCGGAGGAGCCACCGCCACACACCCCAACATCGGCCGCAGCTTCACTTTGAAGTTCTTCAAACGCTCCGTCGGCTTCGCCAGCATCCCGACACCCGCCGCGCGATCCAGTTTCCACGACGAGTCGAAGTTGTCATCGTACTTCGCACCGCGCAGATACCCGGGCGTCAGGGCACTGGACACGATAGTGTCTCCACTCCCGGCCGTATCCCGGTTCAACCGGATCCTGTTGAACTTCACCACCAGGGTATCGCCAGGCATCGCGCCTTCCACATAGAACGGCCCGGTCTGCGGATTCCCGCCCAGAGACCGCCGCACACCCTTCGGATCCGTCCCGCCGGCATCCACCGCCCAGGTGCTCACCGAATCGCCGGGCTGCAGCCGCATCACCGGTTCAATCGCACCGGAGAAAACCCGGTGGAACTTCACCGGCTCAAAGGTCCGCGTCACCGGCCCCCGATCCTCCAGCTTCACCCGCCGGGCCTTCCAGCCAAATTGATCGGCCCCCTGGGTGATGGTCCCGCTCATTTCGTCGCCGGTCACCCGGCCTTCCAGCACGCCAAACGGTTTGCCATTGGGCCGCATTGCGGTGATCTTGACTGAGTCACTTTCTGACGTTCCTTCGAGCTTCAACTCATTCAGGGTGCCGGTGACCTTCGATGCCTCGGATTTAAGTTCCACCCGCGCGGGCGCAAACTCTTCTCCAAACCGCACCAGCGCAAACTGCCAGGTGCCTGTCAGATCAGCGGAAAAAGCCAGGGTGGGCAACAGGAACAGCGGGAGCATCCATTTCATGGGAGGATTCATCCTTTCACAGGCAGCCCGGGCATCCGGCCGGGCACCCACAGTCAACTGAGTTGAATACTACCGCGCTCTGTCCGCCGTTACAGCCCGGGCATCAACAAAAGGGCTACCTTGACCGCTCCATACCCCTTACCTGCCTGAAATCACAGCCTGGATACTCTTGTTAATTCTCCCGGATTCTGGCCGGTTTCCCCCCATTCTCCCGGCCGATTCGCATTGCGGCGTTGTTCCAGGGGGTCCGTCGGCCTGTCAGAAATTGTGGGAACACCAGCGCAGTAGAGGTCCCACCAACCGACCGGACACGTTTCAGCAGCGAGGAGACCGGCACTTCGATCGGTCCGCGCGTGAAACCTTCAATACAAGGAAAGAAGACTTTGAACAGAGCAATGTGGTACCCCATGCTATTCCTGCCGGCACTCCTAGTGCCGTCCTTCGCGCAGACGTTCTCACCGGGCACGGCAGCGAGTTACGCGCGCCACACCGTCATCGCCGCCTCCGGCGGCACGGCGCCCGCCGGAGGAACCTATCATCCGCTGTCCTTTCTGAACGCAACTTTGAATGCCAGCGGCGAAGTCGCCTTCGATGCGTTCCTCACCGGCCCACCGCCCTCGGCAGCCGCGTTTGCGCGCAACAGGAACACAACGTCGGTGGTTGCGTTAGGAATCAATCCGGATCCCGCCGGCCCCAGCTTCGGCTTCGTCACGAACTCGGTGATCACCCGCAACGGTAATGTCGTCTTTGACTCCAACTTCAGTGACGTCTACCGGAATGACGGCAAAACAATCGTTCCGCTCCTGCGGCTCGGAGATCCCGCGCCGGACGGCGGCACGGTGGCTTCCCGGGGGCAGGAGCGCATCGTCAACAAACACGGCGCCATTGGCTTTGTGGCCACCATCAGCGGCGCGCCAACCAGTGAAGCCATTCTGCGGATAGATGGCACTCACGCCGTGACGATTGCTCGGGATGATGTGGCCCCGCCCACCGGTGGAAAGTTCACAGCCCTGCTAAGCATGGACATGAACGACCTCGGGCAGGTGGCGTTCAAATCGGAGATGACCGGGGGTTCCGCGGATCAGGGGATCTTCCGCGGGGACGGCGGTCTTCTGACCCCAGTATTCGTTGCCAATCAAAACGCGCCAGGAGGCGGAACGTTCCAGGACTTTGGCGTCCCTGCCATCAACTCGCATGGTCAGGTCGTCACGATCGGCCTGCTGAACAACAGCACCAGTGCAGCGGGACTGTTCCTGGGTGACGGACAGGACACGGTAGCGATTGCGCTCGAAGGGCAACCGGCCCCGAAGGGCGGCAACTACCGCATATTCACTGGCACCACGAGACTCAACGATCACGGCGAGGTTGCCTTCCAATCACGCCTCACTGGCGCCTTCTCCGGCATGTTCCGCGGAAACGGCAAACACACAACCGCCGTCGCCCTCGCCGGCTCGACGGCGCCGGGTACCTCAGGCATCTTTGAGTCGTTCGGCGACGTCTTTGAGTTCGGAGCGGACGGCCGCGTTACGTTCATCGCCAGGCTGGCCATCGGCGTCGGAGGCGTGGACTCCACCAACAACACCGGCATGTGGACCGGCACGTCGGAGGACGATCTGCATCTGGTGGTGCGCACGGGCGACGTCGTCGAAGGAAGCCAGCTGACGGACCTTCGCTTTGCCGGCACCGGAGCCGGCGGTCAGACGTACGCGATGAACGAAAACAGCATCCTCTGGCGCGCGAGCTTCGGCCCGGTCAACGCGCTGGTCCTCTCTCAAATACCCGGCCGCCGCTGAACCGCCAGGAACACAGACCGCAAGGAAAGCCAGTAGTCGAGGAGTGAGCCACGGCGGCTCGCTCCTCCCTGCTCATCAGCGTTCACTTGGGAACCAGCACACACCCGCCGCCTGGCAGCGCCCATCGCCTGTGGGTGGGATTCATCCTGCAAGGGCTTCAGTCCCTCCTTCTGCCCGCAAGCAGGAGCCCGCCCGGGAACCTACGCCCGGCAAACCTTCCCCAGCACCGCCGCCCGCTTCGCCCCCGTCGCCGAAGGCAGATTCGAGGGCCGCCCCTTCAGCGTCTCTGAAGCCAGCACCGCGAACGCAACAGCCTCTTTCGCATCCGCATCGATCCCATGCACCTCACTCCGCGAAACCTCCGACTCCGGTAGTTCCGCCCGCAGGAACCGCATCAGCGTCTTGTTATGAACCCCGCCTCCGCTGACAATCACTTCAGCAGGCGGATTCTCTTCCCCTTCGGCAAATCGCGCAATCCCCTCCGCCACAGCCGCGGCGGTGAAATACGTGGCCGTCGCCACCGTATCCTCCGTGCTCAGCCCGCGGCCAATGAGAGCCTTCACAAACTCCGCGCCATACTGCTCCCGGCCCGCGGTCTTCGGAGGCCGCTGCGAAAAATACTCATCGGTCAGCAGCTCCGCAACAATCTCGGGATGCACCAGCCCCTCCGCCGCAATCGCCCCATCCCGATCAAACATCAGCTTGCCCTTGGTGTAGTGCGCCACCAACTGATCCACCACCATATTGCCCGGACCCGTATCGAACGCCACCACTTCCTCGGGACCCAGCCCCGCCGGCAGCCAGGTGATATTCGCGATCCCGCCGATATTCAGTGCGACCCGGGTCAGATCGTCGTCGTGGAATAACAGGTAGTCGACATACGGCACCAGCGGAGCGCCCTTGCCACCCGCCGCCATATCCGCCGGCCGGAAGTCGGACACCACCGTCCGCCCCGTGCGCGCCGCCAGCACATTCCCATCCCCGATCTGCAGCGTGCAGGCAATCTTCTTTCCCAGGTACTCCACCGCCGTGCCTTCGTGGTAAATCGTCTGCCCGTGACAGCCGATCACCTCAACATCCTCCGGCGCGATCTTCCCCTTCTTACACGCCTGCGCAAACGCAGCCGCATACAACTCAGGCAGCAGGAAGTTCAGGCGCGCAATCTCCCGCGTATGCGTATCGCAATTCGAAACGTTCAGCAGCGCGGCCCGCACGTCGGAAGGATAGGGCGTGGAATGAAAGGCCAGCATCTCGACACCCGCCTTCGCCCGCCGCACGATGGCCACATCGATCCCGTCCAGCGACGTGCCCGACATGATCCCGGCACAGACCGGCTCTGCCCCATTCTTCTTCGCGACCAGTTCCGGCTTGCCGTTTCGATGCTCTTTCATGACCTCTCTCCTGATTCCGCCGCAACCAATCCAAGGCAGCCACTCAACGAACCACGACCGTAAGGCAGTGGCCCCCATCGCCTGCGAACCGCGACTGGAAAGGAGCGGGCCGCGGACCCTGCCCGCCGCCAAAGCGGTGAAAGCCGCCAAAGCGGTGGAAGCCGCCCACCCGAGCCCCAGTCCCGGAGCGCCAGCGACGGGCTAAGCAAGTCCCCTCCCTGGAGTCCAGCGCTACCCCTTCAGCTCTTCCTTCAACTCCGCCAGCAGTTGCAGCGCCTCAATCGGCTTTAGATTATCAATGTCCAGCCCGCGAATCCGTTCGGCGATCTGATACCCCACCGGTTCGAACAGCTGAATCTGGAACCCCGGCTCCGGCTTGCTCCTCCGCTTCGGCCCCTCCAACTGCTCACTCACCTTGTGTTCCGTCTTCTCGTGCAGCGACAGAATCTCCCGAGCCCGTTCAATCACCGCCATCGGCAGCGCCGCCAACCGCGCCACCTCAATGCCATAGCTCTTGTCCGCACTACCCGGCTCCACCTTGCGCAGGAAGATCACCTGGTCGCCCACTTCCTTCACGGAGACATGCAAATTCCGGATCCCATCCAGCTTGTCCGCCAGCTCCGTCAGCTCGTGGTAATGCGTCGCGAACAACGTGTAAGCACCGATCCGCTCATGGATATGCTCAATCACGGCCCAGGCCAGCGAAAGCCCGTCATACGTCGCCGTCCCTCGCCCGATCTCATCCAGCACGATCAGCGAATTCGCCGTGGCGGTATTCAGAATCACCGCCGTCTCGGTCATCTCCACCATGAACGTACTGCGCCCGCGAGCCAGATTGTCCGACGCTCCAATGCGCGTAAACACCCGGTCCACCAAAGGCAGCACTGCCTCCGTAGCCGGCACAAACGAACCCATCTGCGCCATCACCGCAATCAGCGCCGCCTGGCGCAGGTACGTCGACTTGCCGCCCATATTCGGACCCGTGATAATCGCGATCCGGCTCTTCTCCTGGTCGAGATACAGATCATTCGGAATGAACCGCTGCGCGTCCTTCTCCGTCAATCTCTCGATGACGGGATGCCGCCCGCCCGCAATCCTCAGCTCGCCCGACTCCGCCGAAAACTTCGGCCGCGTATACCGGTGATCCAGCGACGCCTGCGCCAGCGAGCAATAGAAATCGATCTCCGCCACCGCCGCTGCCGTAGCCCGGATCCGCCCCGACTGCGCCGCCGCCTCGGCCCGCACCTCCGCGAAAATTGCCCGCTCCAGCTCGTTCGCCTTGTCCTCCGCATCGAGGACCTTCGACTCCAGCTCCTTCAGCTCCGGAGTCGTAAACCGCTCAGCATTCACCAGCGTCTGCTTGCGCTCGTAATCCGCCGGAGCCAGGTGCTTGTTCGCATTCGAGATCTCGATATAGAACCCGAACACGTTGTTGAACCGCACCTTCAGCGACCCGATGCCGGTCCGCTCCCGCTCCCGCAGCTCAATCGCGGCGATGATCTGCCGCGAATTCCTGGCCAGGTTTCGCAACTCATCCAGCTCCGCGTTGTACCCCGGCCGCACGACCCCGCCGTCGTTCAAAGTCACAGGCGGCTCGTCCGCAATCGCCGCCAGAATCTTGTCCCGCACCTCGGCCACGTCATCCAACTGCTCGCGCACCGCGCACAGCAGCGGCGTCGTCGTCTTCTCCAGCAAGGGCCGCAGCAGCGGGATCCGCGCCAGCGTCCGCCCCAGCCCCAGCGCATCCCGCGGGTTCGCCGTCCCCACCGCGATGCGCGACAGCAGCCGCTCCACGTCGAGCATCCCGCCCATCACGTCGCGCAGCTTCGCCCGCTCCACCGTAGCCGACCGCAGCCACTCCACCGCATCCAGCCGCGCTTCAATCTCCGCCCGGTCCAACGACGGCCGCAGCAGGCGCCGCTGCAGCAGCCGCCCGCCCATGCCCGTCTGTGTCAGATCGAGAACACTCAGCAGCGTGGAATCCCGCTTGGCATCCAGATCGGCCGAGAACATCGGCTCGACCAGTTCCAGGTTCCGCACGGTCACCGCATCCAGCAGCATGGCCCCGGCCCGGTCGAAGTACGCCGGACGGTCCAGGTGATCCAAAGCCGACTTCTGCGTCTCCCGCAGATACGCCAGAATCGCGCCCGCCGCCGACACAGCCAGCCGTTTATCAGCCAGCCCGACGCCATCCAAAACCAGCAATTGGAAATGATCCTTGAGGCTCTGTTCCGCGTAGTCGGTCGTGAACGTCCAGGCATCCACCGGAGTCTTCACCCACCGGCCGTCGGGAGCCTTCCCCGACCCCTCCGGCACCAGCAACTCCCGAACCTTCAACTGCTCCAGCGACGCGCCGGCATCCGCCTGATCCAGCTCGGTAGCGCGAAACTCGCCGGTAGAGATATCGACATAGGCGAGCCCGGCCCGGTCGCCTTTATACGCGAGTGCGGCCAGGAAGTTGTTTTCGTGGGACCGCAGCAGCGAAGCCTCGGTGACAGTGCCCGGGGTGACAATGCGCGTAATCTCGCGCCGCACAATCTTCTTGGTCTGCCGTGGATCCTCCATCTGGTCGCAGATGGCCACGCGGTAGCCCTTCTGAATCAGGCGCGCGATGTAATTCTCAGCGGCATGGGCAGGCACGCCGCACATCGGCACCGGCTCGCCCTTTTCCTTGTTGCGGGACGTGAGTGTAATCTCGAGCTCTTTGGCGGCGGTAACGGCATCGTCAAAGAACAGCTCATAGAAATCGCCCAGCCGAAAGAACATCAGGGCATTGGGAGCCTGTTGTTTCGCGGCGTGGTATTGCCGCATCAGCGGCGTCGTCGGTTCACCGGCCACTATAGCCCCAACCCCCGGAAGCAATGCATACCCTCACCATCAAACCGCAAAACCCCATCCCAATCCAACCCCGCCCCAATCCAAGGCACCAATCCGAACCCAAGCGCGCGCGCGGATTGCCCGAGCAACTCCACCCCAGCCCGCCCGAAACGCGTCCCCCACCCGCTGCGAACCGCGACTGGAAAGGAGCGGGCCAAGGCCCCCCAGCGCGCCTTCAATGGAGTCCGCCAAGCCCCTGCTACGCGCCAAAACGGTCGAACCCGCCCCACCCCCAGCCCCGAAGCGCAGCGACGGGCTACCGGCGCGTCTCCACCAGATTGTTTCAAACCGCACTACGAACCGCGCACGTGAGTAAGCGGGCGCCCGTTCCCCGGCGCCTTCCCCGAAGCCCCCATACCCCCGCGGCCCGCAAAACCGAAGAAAGGCCCCTCGAGAGCGGCCCCAAAGGCAAGGCGGCCACCCTGGTCCGCGGCCAACCCCCTGGTCGACCACCCGGAGCCGCTTCGTCACCCCACGAACCTGACTTTCAACGGAGCAGCCACGGCCCCCCGCGGGTCCAAAGGAGGGCCCTCGATCAGATCAGCGGCCAATGGGCGGATCAGCAGCCACGTTCAGAGTGACTGTATTTGACCGAACACACAACTTGGTCACAGGATCAACCCGCTCCAGCCGGATGCGATAGGCGCCCGGAGCGCGCAAGTCGACAATCGTGCTGACAAGGAAGAAGTCTTTGCCCGATTCCCCCGGAGCAATGTGAACAAAATGGCCGCTACCACCGACAATTAAGCGTTGCCGCCCATCCGCATCCCTGTACCCCATTTCACCTCGGCTAAATGCCCGGCCAACTGGGGTCAGCGGCGCCGGCTTCCCCTCCCGATCCAGCACGTCAACCGCATAGACTGGGGGGCCCCTGCGGACGCTCCACAAAGAAATTGGCTCATCCGAAATATTGGTGAGCCGGATGTGAAGCCACACCTCCGCCCCGGGCTTCCAGGTCGCCGACCTCAGTTCAATCGCCATCTGAAACGAAGCTCGGGGTCCTTCCACTGCCGCCTCCTGGGCATCCAAACACACGGAACCCAGGAACAGCAGCGACGCGAGCGCAGAAATACGGAAACCCATACCCTCCTGGACACCAACCAGCGCGAATCCACACCACAAATCCCCGGAAACAGAAAAGGGGGCCTCCGGTCCACCGGAAGCCCCCCCACGCAAACCCAATCTACGCGTAAATCCCGCGCAGCTTGATCGCGAACGCCACCCGGTCCAGAGCCAGCATGTACGCCGCGGCCCGGTTGTGCACCTTGTGGCGCTCCCCGTAATCCACGACATCCTTGAAGGAGTTCACCATAATCTCCTCCAGCCGCCCATTGACCAGTTGCTCATTCCAGAAGAAACCCTGCCTGTCCTGCACCCACTCGAAATAGGAGACCGTCACGCCGCCGGCATTCGCCAGAATATCCGGGATCACAAAGATGCCCTTCTCTTCCAGAATCTTGTCGGCCACCGCGGTCGTCGGCCCGTTGGCACCCTCACACAGGATCTTGGCCCGGATCTTCGACGCGTTCCTCGAGTGAATCACGTTCTCCTTCGCCGCCGGAACCAGTACGTCGCAATCCAGGAACATCGCCTCGTGCTTGTCGATCGCCTCGGCTTCGGGATACCCGACAATCGTCCCCGTCGACTGCTTATACTTCATCAGCGCTTCCGGATCGATCCCGTTCGAGTTGTACAGCGCGCCGTCCCACTCGATAATCGAGATCACCTTCATCCCGGCCTTGTGCATCAGCTTCGCGGCCTTCCCGCCGACATTGCCGAAGCCCTGCACCACCACCTTCGTCTGCGCCGGATCCATATGGAACTTCCGCAGCGCCTGCAGCGTGACAAACAGGCAGCCGCGTCCCGTCGCTTCCACCCGGCCCCGCGAGCCGCCCAGGTTCAGGGGCTTGCCGGTCACCACGGCGGTGACAGTCGTGCGCTTGTGCATGGAATAGGTGTCCATGATCCAAGCCATCGTCTGCTCATTCGTATTCATATCGGGCGCCGGCACGTCGCGCTCCGGCCCGATGATGTCGATCAACTCAGCGGTGTAGCGCCGCGTGATCCGCTCCAGCTCATTCTGCGACAGCACGGCGGGATCACAAATGACGCCGCCCTTTCCGCCGCCAAAAGGAATGTTCACCACGGCGCACTTCCACGTCATCCAGGACGCCAGCGCCTTCACCTCGTCCAGAGTCACATCCGGAGCGAAGCGGATCCCACCTTTGGCCGGCCCGCGGGCCAGCGAATGCTGAACACGATATCCAGTAAAAACTTCTAATCGGCCGTCATCCAATTGGACGGGAATGTGGACGGTCATCTCCAGGGTCGGCGTGCGCAGGACCTTCCGGAGACCATCGTCCAAGCCGAGCAACATGGCGGCTTCGTTGAAGCGGGCCTCGGCAGCAAGCCAGGGGTTGAACTCCCGGTCGAGAGCGGCATCGCTGTCAGGCTTCGTGGCTTCGAGGATCATTGATGATCACCTCCGCCCCCATTATGCCCTAGCGCTCAATCAGTTACTACCGCCCCACCCGCCGCCATGGACAAAAAACTCCCCCTGCGTACAGAAACAGCACCTCCGTAAGGTGGGTGTTATTCTGGATCCCCGGCAAACACCCCTACCGCCCGCCGGACTACCGCCCCAGGAACGTCTCCAGCTTCGTGACTTCGCGCTCGCCCAGGTCGAGATACTTCTTCCCGCCCGCCAGGTCGCCGCGCTTCATCGCGGACTCGCACTCGTCCAGGTAGAACTCCATCCGCTGCGACGCCGTGTTGATGTCGCCCCGCAGCCCCAACCCCTGCCGGGCCTGCTCCTGCTTCAGCCGCTCCAGGCTGCTCTTCACGGAATTGGCGCGCGTCCCCAACAGCATCAACTGCTCCCGCAGGTCCCGCAATGCCCCGGCCGAGGCCTCGGCCGCCTGGTTCGCCGCATTCGACACGGGAGGCTGTTGGACCACCGGCGGAGCGGTCACCACCGGATTCTGCGCCGCGCTCGAAGGCGGATTCGCGGCTTCCATCGGCCCGCCTCCGTAGCCCGGCCGCCGCCCGCCAGGCTCCGCAGCCACCCGTCCGCCACCCGCAGGCGCCGCCGGCCCATTCGACTTTCCAGCGGTACCCGCCGGCTGGCTCACAGGAGCCTGTCCAGCCGTCTGGTTCACGGGCGACTGGCCCGCCGGTTCGCTCACCGGGGTGGCCGCCGGTGCCCCACCCGCCTGGTCCACCCTCGGAGTCTGCGGCGTGCTCGTGCCTGCGCCCGGCGCCTCCTGCCCCGACGACAGATTCTGCTGGCCGCCGCCCGCCTGCGCCCGGAACAGCTTCGGAATTTGGATCGCGCCCACAACCAGCACGGCCACCGTCACCAGCGAGCCGATCGCGATATACAGCCCTCGATTCCCGAGCGGCTTCGCAGCCGGCACGCCCGCCGCAGGCGCGTAAGCCGGTGCCGGATGCTCGGGCGCCGGCGCCGAAATCGGCGACTGCATAAACGCCGAGGACGAAAGCGGCTGCACCGGCGGAGGAACCGTCTGCGGGGGCATCACCGGAGGCTGAGCCGCCGGCGCGGCCGTCACTGGCGCGGCCGCCACGGCGGGCCGCGTCACCGTAGCCCCCGAGATCGGCCCACCCAGCACGGACTCCATCGCCCGCAGCATCGCCGCGGCCGATTGGAATCGCCGCTCCCGGTCCTTCTCGATCGCCGTCAGGATGATATCGTTCAAAGCCTGCGGCACATTCGGATCCACCTGAATCGGCGGCACGGGCATCTCTTTCAGGTGCGCCACCATCAGCGAGTAGTCGCTGTCGCCCCGGAACGGCCTCCGCCCCGTCACAATCTCATAGAGCGAGATCCCCAGCGCATAGATGTCCGCCCGGTGGTCGAGATCCGTCGCGCCCTCGATCTGCTCGGGCGACATGTAGGGCAGCGATCCCACGGTGAACCCGGTCTTCGTCAGCGACTGGTCCTGCTTCAGCTTGGCAATGCCGAAATCCAGCAGCTTGATGACGCCTTCGGTCGTCACCATGATGTTCGCCGGCTTCAGATCCCGGTGGATCACGCCTTCCCCATGGGCGTACGCCAGCGCGCTCAGGACCTGGACCATCAGCTCCGCGGCCTTCTGCGGCGGCGCCGGACCCACCTTCAGCAGCCGCTCCAGAGTCGTCCCTTCGACGTACTCCATCACCATCAGCACCTGGTTATCCACACGCAAAGCGGTGTGCAGGCCCGCGATGTTCCGGTGCGTCAGGCGTGCCTGGACCTTGATCTCCCGCAGAAACCGGTCCGCCTGGTCCTGCTCCTCGCCGGCATTCATCAGCAGGACCTTCAGGGCCTCGGTCCGCTCCGTCAGCAGGTTGCGAACTTTGTATACCTTGCCCATCCCGCCGGCGCCCAGGATGGAAATAATCTCGTAGTCGCCGATGCGTGAACCAATCGCGTAATCCATCCCGGGCCTCAGTTCGAAGTCTTCACGGCATCGCCCACTTTCAGAGGCGATGTACCCGCATAGGTGCCGACAGCCGCCAGATCGTCCACATCGGTGATGGTCACCCAGCCGACGGTCTCTTCCACCCGCCGGATTACCTTGCCCGTAGCCGGATCCTTGATCTCGCGAGTCACCTTCACCACCTGGAACTTATCGCCGAGCGCCACGCCCGCCTTCTTGCCCACGTTCAGCGTGATGGTATTCCCGCTGACGTCCGCCACCAGGCCTTCAATCACCCGGGCATGCGCGGGAATCGCCGAGGCATTGCCTTGCAGCTGGGTCGCGGTCGATGCCACCGCCTGCGCGGTCGCCTCACCCAGGATCGAATTCGCGAACTGCGAGCTGCCAATACTGTATCCAGCGCCCGCCGCCGAACTGTAGCTGCCGCCGGAGCCCAGCAGCGACGCGCCAGACCGCTTCGACTCTCCCTTGCCCGTGAACGCCGCGTAGATCTGGGCCGTCTCGGTCCCGATGATGCGCGCGCTGATGGCGACCACCGCCTTCGCTTCCTTCTTCCCTACGCCGCCCAGGCCGTAGCGGGAAGCCATGCCGCCAAACGCCCCGCCGCCGACATTTGTCTCTTTGTCATCGCGCCCAAACTGCGTGATGCTGCCCATGATGATCGCGTCCACGCCAAGCAGTTTGCCGATCTTGGCCGCGGCCGCCGCATCCGCGCGATCGCTATTCGAAAGGTTCTGCTCGGCCATCACCTTGTCCAGGGTCTTGCGTTCATAGACCGTATACACGCCGCCCTGCACCAGTTTCTCCACCAGCAGATCCGCAATACCTTTGCCGATATCGACGTTGCCGCCGAAGATTGCCGAGATTCCGCCCTGCACTGTTCCGTAATCAAAATCGAGAACAGCGACCTTTTTCTTAGGCGGGGCCGATTGTGCGAGGCAGCTGAATGCCACTGCTCCAGCCAACACCGTCCGCAAAATCAACTTGTTCATGACACGCCCTCCGTGTACCCCAGTATATGGCGTTCAAGCGAGTTTCCGTCCGCCACTATTTGGAAGGCAAAGACAATGCGAAGCCAGCCCGGCAGGAATCGACCACCAACCCTTGCCCGGAGTCCCCCAACTCTCCCTCCAGCATTACCCTGGGCGCAGCCCAGGGCCCGCCGCAACAACCCAAACTCTCCCAGCCAAACCTCTAAAACCCACAACCAACCCAATCCCGGAATCCCCCACCTCTCCCTCCAGCATTCCCCTGGCATTGCCCAGGGCCCGCCGCAACAATCCAAACTCTCCCAGCCAAACCCCTAAAACCCGCAACCATTCCACTCCCGGAATCCC
>JAFKEE010000003.1 GCA_017307505.1 Acidobacteriota bacterium
GCGTGGGTGATGGTCTGGAAACGGCGCGAGGGCACCGTGTCTCCGGTCGTCTTATTGAAGATCTGCATGGTTGTACTCCATGGCCAAAGTTGTCGAGGGCGAAGAAAGCGTTTTTCGAAGTTTGGAGCGTAAGTCATTGATTCGAGGACAACGATTTATTTTGAAGGCGTGAACCGATTTTCGGGGCGAGGCCAAAACCGGCGAGAAGTGGCGCGGGGCGGGCGGTCCGGGTGGGCGGCGGAGCGGATTTGCGGCGGTGGATTGACTCAGATTGAAGAGGGGCTGTGCCTACAGAAGATATGTGAGTTGCGCCGGAATTGAACCTTGACCAAAACGGATAATCAGGTATGTTGGTAGTTAAGCAACCTATCTGTTCAGCGTTTCTCCACAACGAAGCAGGTTGTGGCGCCTACCTTTCGACGGGGCAGGAAGGAGGTAAACCAGAATCTAGTGCGATGGAGGTGTGATATGAAGAGGATGCTTCCTGGCCTAACGATAGCTTTCGTTTGGGCATCGACCGGATGGGCGCAGATGATGGGCGGGGGTAGTGGAACTTACAGCGGATCGGGGCCCTACATGGAGATGTTCCAGGCGATGAGCAGCAGTGGAGCAATCGGCTCTGGAATGGGCATCGGGATGACCGAGGATCTGGCTGTCGATACGGATGGGACCGCGTATGTAGTCAGGGCCGTGGCGTCAACGCAGACGCCGGGCACGACGGCGCCAACGGCAACCTGGCAGTATGAACTGGCGGCGGTGAGTCCCGCGGACGGAAGCCTGCTATGGAAACTGACGATTCCAGGCGGCCGTGTGTCTCATCCGCGTTTGGGCAGTGACGGGCGGATCTTCCTGACTGTCGACAACTACCAGATGTTCTACGCCAATTACCTCTCGGGCGGCATGATGATGAGCGGGAGCCAGGTTCAAGCGAATGACGGGCAACTGGTCATCGTGACGCACACGTCTTCGAGCGCGTCCATCCAGGCCACCGTGCAGACGGTGTCGGACGTTCTTTCCGCACCACGGATCGTTACCGACAGCGGGACAGGCAACTACCTAGTGTATGTGATGGGTTACGACATGATGTCCTGGACGCAAGGCTCGGGTAATGTCAGCGGGAGTTTCGCGCCCGGAAACAAGGTTCTCTACGCCTACAAGCCGGATGGCACGCTGAAGTTCTCGGTGCAATTGGCACAGGCGTCCGCTGCGATGATGCCCTGATGCCCGGGTAAGGCGATTCCGCTGAGAGGGGTCGCGCCGGAATGCACGGTGGAGGGCACCGGTGGGTTCCGGACGCCGATCGGCAGGGACCGGGGGATCCTAATGGGGATCGGCATCCATGGACGTGCCTTGATTGTTTCTCGCGGATGGGATCGCCTTCCGAGGGAATGGATCGGGCCCGGCCGGCTGGCGATTGTCTCCGGCCTATGATCTCAATCCGGTGCCGGTGGACCTCCAGCCGCGCGTCCTGACGACGGCCCTAGACCTCGACGACGGCACAGCCTCTCTTAAGCTGGCTCAGGACGTTGCCGGTTATTTCGCACTTACGGACAGCGCAGCACGGCAGATTGCCGCTGAAGTCGGGGATGCGGTCGCAACCTGGCGGAAGGTCGCGGTGAAATTCGATTTACCGGCACGGAGATGGACCGCATGGCCTCGGCCTTCGAGCACGAAGACCTGAAAGCGGCTCTTGCCTTGAAGAAACCGGTCACATGATTCTCGGACGCCCACGGATTTCGAGACTCTTGAGGCTTGTGAGGTGGTCTTCTATCCGGCCGGGGGGCAGGCCTTCGGGGCTATGAATGGTCCAGCGCGGAGGCTCATCGGTCAGGGGAAGACTCCGCGCGCATTCCGACATCTCGTTCTGGGGCGCGCCTGTTGAATTAACCGGAGGTAGGTGGCGAGCTAGGAGGGCTACGACGTGCGACACGCTCGGGCCAGCCCTTTGGGGCTCAAGCATTCAAAAAGGAAATTCACGCGCAACGAGCTGCGCTTTGGGCGAAGGGGGCCGGAGAGGGAGGTTGCGGTATGGAGAGCGAGATCGTGATTGAGCGGATCCTCTGCGATCGGATGTGGCCGCTCAGAGCAGACTTGCGGAAGATTGGTTCACAGGACGCGGACTGGCGAGCAAGCCGGGGACAGGTGCACCCGTCCCAACGGGGTTTTCTTCCTACTGATTGCAGACTGTCGTATCCGGTTGGGGATATGGCGCAGAATTGGAGCATTTGGGAAGGCGGCGGCCCTCGATATGGGCTCTGCGTGGGGCAGAAAGCCGGAATCGGAAGGAAGAACAAACGGCTTCCGTTCAGCTCCAGGGTGATTAGGCGCAGTCCGAGCGCTAGCTTTGGTGATTCGCAGTGTGACGGGTCAGGCTGTCACCGTTCCAGAAGGCGGGCCAAGAAAATCGGATGGTGAGCGGCCTTGCCGCGGCCATCCTTGGGCCCATGGGTATCGAGCATGGGGCTCAGATCAAGGGCGTCAACGACATCGCCGACAAAGCGCCCCAAGTGGCCTTCGGGCAGCCAGTCCTGCAGGGAAGGGGGATGGAGAAAAGGCTGATCCAGATCACAGGGCCGGAATCTATTTCCGACAGGCCCTCAGTCTGTCACCGTTCCCTGGGGGCTAGATCGTGAATGCAGGAGAGCCTCGGTGACCGGAAGTGGCCGCGCCGGGCCGAATACTGGAGTGTAGTGTCTGGCAATTTGTGCAGACAGATTGGGAGAGACGGGCCGGGAGGCCTCCTTTTCCATCAAGGCCCCTTCAGAACTATTCGATCGCGATAATCGACAGAGGCGCTTAATTCCATCTGAGAAGTGAAGATCCTGACTCCGGCCTCCTCAACTTTCACCTCGTATGTACCAGCAATTACCTGCACGTAATATTGCCCCAGGCTATTTGTGGTTGAACAATTCGCTCGCTGATTCCGAATCAGGCACACTCTAGCATTTTCTACTGGAGCTCCCTGCCGGCGCAGTGCGCCAAAGAAACGGCAGAACGGATTTGCTTCGCCCACCGCGAACTCGATGCCCCTTCCAATATGCAAGCTGAAGTCAAATTGAAAGATATCCGGAAAGCGAACCCTAAGAGGATAATGCTTCACGGTCAGAAATCCAGGCGCCGTTGCCTCTAGCGAATAATCCCCGTCAAGCAAGGGGGGAATTTGATACTTCCCCTTCTCTGCATTAACAACAGTAACTCCAACTCGCCCATCGAGCCGCTCAATCTTCAAAACTGCTCCATCGATCAGTCCGCCGGAAGTGTTGGTAATTGTTCCAAAAAATGAGGCCCGTGTCGGTGATTGACCTGCTGCAGGCCTCAGGCAACCAAGAAGTACTAAGCCAACCACCCAATAACCGACGGAAACCATCTGGCACCGCATAGATCACTCCTTCCCAAAGCAATGTTTCTTCACGGGAACGGGACGGCCTGATACGGCCCACTGGCATTTGCGCCCTCGTGCTCCATGACATGTATGTACGGTTTCCTATCCACTTCCCCGCGTTCCTCGACCTCGAAGCGCGAAGCTCAACCCGCTACCAAGACTCGCTCATTGGAACGGTGGCTGTCCACTTCCTCCCGCACAGGCTCTTTGCGTGCCCGACGGCTGACCACGATGCTTTCCCGAAATAACTCATCTCCAAAGGGTTGTCCCGCGAACGTGGCCTTTCTCAGGGCCTGGCATTCCGCCTCGCAAACTGGAATGCCAAACAACAGCCGCCAATTCTCGACACCGCCCGAGCAGCGGAAAAAGTCCATGTCTAGCAGGCGGCGCCGGTCATGCCCACTGAAATGTGCTTCCGCGCTCGACCATTCGTACTCCACTGGCTGCTGCACCAGGCCGGCTCGGATCGGATTCGCCTCCACATAGTGGACGGCCGTCCACAGGTGAGACTGGCCCATCGGACAGGAGAAGAACCGGTTCTGCCAAAGGTGGCCGCATCGCCTCCGCCGGGCATTGAAGTACTGAGCGAAGCGACCGTGCACGCGGCGCAACAGGACAGCCAGGGAATCGGTTTCCGGCGGCACTGCAATCAAATGTATGTGATTGGGCATCAAGCAGTAAGCGAGAATCCGCACGTTGGTGAAGACAGCCTGCTCCCTGAGTAGATCGAGGTAGACGAGGCGGTCACCACGGGTTCGGAACACGAGTTGGCGAGCCGTTCCACGTTGCGTGATGTGGTGCGCCACGACGGGCGCAACGAAGCGAGCAATCCGAGGCATCTTGCAAAGAGAGTGCTCTTAAGGATTGCGAAATCTCAAGGGAAACCGAGGTGGGACGGGTCAGGCTGTCCCCGTTCCCGGCGGCGCCCGCGCCGGTGCCAAAGGTGGTCATGCTGCCATTCGCATCATAGGCGATGCCCGTACCCAACGTACTCAGACGATTCGTAGCGGGATCCACAGCGAATACAGCCGATGGCCCCGTTCCCTTTGTCACGTTCTGCTGCAGGCGGTTTCCGAAACCATCGTATACCCACGACAGTTTCCAGTCGGGGCCTGTCGTCGTCACCGAAATCAGTTGTCCGAGTTGGTCGTAGGTGTACGAGGCCTCCTCGCCGCTGATGCTGTCTTTCCTCGACGTAGTCCGACCATCGTTGCCCGTCGTCGACTAGCGGTATCCGGTGGTTGGAGTGGGCGGCATGGGGATGGTGGCAGCTTTCGTTGGGATTGCGGCGGGCCTCCGGCAATGCCGGAGGGAATGCTGGGGCGGGTTTGCGTTTGCGTTGCGGAGTCTCGGTGCGTTGGGACGATTAGGGTTCGACCGAGAGTGTGAACTGAGTTGGGATGGGCCCCCGTCTTCGCCGAGGGTCATTCTGGGGCAGCCTAACGGGAGGTTGGAGTGGGCGGCATTGGGATGGCGGCGGCTTTCGTTGGGATTGCGGCGGGCCTCCGGCAAGGCCGG
>JAFKEE010000066.1 GCA_017307505.1 Acidobacteriota bacterium
CTGATCCGCAGGTCGCGCTGCACCTGGGTGGTCAACCAGTCCAGCGCCTGCTTCCATTGCGCCGCATTCATGAAGGGCGTCTGGTTGAACGGCATGGCGCAGACGTCCATCTGGCCAGACTGTACGACCTTGGTCAGTTGCTCGCGGCGCGCCGGGGCCGCGCCCTTCCACCAGTCATCCACCGTCAGCGTGGCTTCGCACGTCCAGTGGAAATGCGGATTCCGCATGCAGGTTTCGAGAGCGGCGTCCAGAAACCGTACCTGCAGATCGCGGCATACCGAAGGCATGTCGGTGTAGCCGACATCGGTATGCGAGTGATGAATGATGTCGATATGGCGGATGCCGCCGGCCGGTGCGGCCACGGCAGGTACGGCCGTTAATAAGGTGGACTTCAAGACATCTCTACGAGTTGGCATAGTATTAACGCTCTTCAGCGATGATCACGTCCCAGGCCGGCAAAGTGACGGACTGAGACTTGGCAACCGCCTTGCCGGTCAGCAGATCGACGGCGCCGGAGTAAGGATAGGCAAAGCTCTGCGGAGAGCCGGAGTAATTGAAGTAGTAATGAATGGCGTGTCCGCTATTCCCCGTGCCATGCTTCACATGGACGGCAGCAGGGAGCTGGCGGTCGGGGCTGTCTAATCCAGCCTGCTTGAGTACAGAATCGACCACCTTTTTCTGCAGTTCATCAGACAGCACAGTGCCTTCGAAGGTGACTGAGCCGCGGCCGAACTCGTTGCGGGTGATGGCGGGATAGCGGCCGAAGAACGGGTGATCATAAGACGCCAGCCCCTTCGCCGTGTCGAGCTCGATCATCTCGATCCAGGTCGACACCTGGTTCTGCTCGCCGGCCTGGAACGGATCGCCCTTCAACGCCAGCGGCTGCTTCAAGGAGGAGAATTCCTGGTAGTGGAAGCCGGCCGCTTCGCGCAGCGGACCCGGCGCCATCACCGGCCGGACCGTGTCGTACTCATCGGTGAATCCGCTCTTGAACGTCAACAACAGGTGGCCGCCGTTCTTCGCGTACTCCGCCAGACGATTGAGCACGGTATCCGAGGCCACGTAGAGCGGCGGCACCACAATCACCTTGTAGCGCTGCAGGTCTTTGGTCTCGGGGGTGATGAAGTCCACGCCGACGTTCAGGCGGTACAGAGTCCTGTGCATCTGCTGCAGCAGGGTCATGTAGTCGTGCTTGTCGGAGAACGGCATGTAGCGGATGCCGTGATACGAGTCGGCTGAAAACAGGATCGCGACGTCCTGCTTCTTCTTCAGATTTACCAGTTTCGGCCCAATTTTCTGCAGCTCGTGCCCGACCTGGGAGAACTCCTTGTAGATCCGGTTGGGCTGCAGATCGTGCGACAGTACGCCTTTCCAATACGTCTCCTGGCCGTAGTGCAGCGAGTGCCAGTGCCAGTATTCGACCATGTTCGCGCCATCGGCCAGATGTCCATAGACATTCATCCGAAGCTGTCCGTCATAGGGCGGGAACTGGCCTTTCGAGTCCCAGCCGATGGTCTGCGCGTTGGTCTCGGTCACCAGGAAGTTGGCGTCTTTCACGGAACGCGCGACGTCGTCGGTCAGCGTGGCCGTCTGGAAGTCGAGTTCGTCCTGCACGCTGTAGTAGGGATTCGTCGCCGCGATGTCAAGGCTGCGGGCAATGGCCCACTGGTCGATGTCGGTGTGGACGCCGCCGCTGAAGTCCTGCGTGACGAACTGGCCCGGGCGCTTGTATTCGTTGACGATGCGCGCCTGCCAGTCGAGGAAGTCCGTCACGCGCGTCCGCTGATACCGCTCAAACTCCACTTTGTACCCAGGATTCAGGATGCCGTCGCGCGGCGGCAGTTCGTCCCAGCCCTGCACCAACTGGCCCCAGTAGACCAGGCCCCACACTTTGTTCAGTTCCTGAGTTGATCCGAACTTCTTCTTCAAGTAATCGACGAACCCCTTCTGCACCACCGGTCCGGCCGACTGGTAATAGGACGTTTCGTTATCCACCTGGTAGCCAATGATCGACGGATGGTCCTTGTAGTGGGCCATGATCTGCCGGATCACCCGCTCGCAATAGAAGCGATAGGTGGGATGGGAGATATCCATGTTCTGGCGGATGCCGTAGGTCGACTTCGACCCATCCAGGTGCACCGCCATGATCTCGGGGTGCTTGGCGTACAACCACGGGGGAATGGAGTAGGTGGGCGTGCCCATGATCACCTTGATGCCTGCCTTGTGCAAAGCGTCAAGAATGCGGTCCATCCACGCAAATTCGAACTGCCCCTCCTTCGGCTCCCAACTGGTCCAGGTGGATTCACCCAACCGCACCACCGTGAGACCGGCCTGCTTCATCAACTCGATATCCTTGTCGAGCCGGTCGGACGGCATGTACTCGTGGTAGTAGGCGGCGCCGTAAAGCACGGTCGGCATCTTGGGCGGCTGAGCCAGCGCCAGCGACAGGGAGGCGAGTAGAATAGCGATTTGCTTCACGCTGGGGATTTTAACACCATGGAGTCCGGTTTCGAAGCCAAATCCAAGCGTCCGGTTCTCGTCCTGGTGGGCGGGTTCCTGGGTGCGGGCAAAACGACCCTACTGCTCAAAGCGGCGGACACTCTCGGAAGATCGGGACTCCGCTGCGCACTCATCACCAACGACCAGGGCGGCGCCCTGGTGGACACCGAGTTCGCCGGGGTCCAGGGCGTGGAAACAGGCGAAGTCACCGGCGGCTGTTTCTGTTGCCGGCTCACGGATCTGATCGATGCCGCCGCGGCCCTAGCCGCTCACCAACCGGACGTCATCTTCGCCGAGCCGGTGGGCAGTTGCATCGACATCTCGGCGACCATCCTCCAGCCGCTGAAAGCCTACTACGCCGATCAGTTTCAACTGGCACCCTTCACGGTATTGGCCGATCCGGATGAGTACGTGCGGATGCAGGCCGGCGACGCTGATCCGGACCTCGCCTATCTCTATCGCTATCAACTGGATGAAGCCGACATCCTGTGCTTCAGCAAGGCCGATCTCTGCACAGTCATGCCCGCCGGCGCTAACTTCCACCTCAGCGCCAGAACCGGCCAGCAAATTGACGCCTGGCTGGACGCCGTCCTGCATCAGCAACGGCCTGCGGGCGGGCAGCTGCTTCAGGGCGTGGACTACGCGCGCTATGCCGAAGCGGAGGCCGCTCTGGGCTGGCTGAACTGGCGTGGGGAGATCCGGCTGAAGAAAGCACTAAGTCCCGCCCTACTGGCAGGACCCATACTGGATGAGATCGATTCGGAGTTGAGCGCGGCCGGCATCCAGATCGCGCACCTGAAGGTATTGGATCGAGCCTCGACCGGCTATGTGAAGGCGAGTGTCACCCGAAATGGCGAGGAGCCCGGGGTGGATGGAGACTTGACGGCTTCGTTTGCCCTGGAACACACACTAACGCTCAATCTGCGAGCCACCGGGGATCCGGCGGTCATGGAGAGAATTGTCAGGACCGCCACCGGCCGGGCCGGTTCCTGGAGGAACGAGCACCTGCAGGCATTCCGGCCCTCGCCGCCCAAGCCGGAGCGGCGATTGGACCACATTGTGGCAGAATCCGGCCACACCAGCTAACGGGCGTTCGGCCAGCGGGCGTCCACCGCTGGCCGAACTTGTTCATCGCTCTATGGATAGGTGACCGGGATGGAAGTAAACGCCGTCCCGTTAAAGCGCAGCCCCAGCACCGAGACTGCCCCATTGGCGACAGAGAATCGCGCATAGCCGCGGCGGGCGGTCACGCCGGCCAGTCCCGGCAGATCCCGCAAAGCAAACGCGGTCTTGCCGTGCGCCGCCAGATCGAAACTGCTGGTGCCGATCACGGAACCGTCGTCGGCGTAAACCGTGACGGAGACCGTCGTTGCCGAACCACTGGGATTCACGGCGGCCACACCGGTGACAAAATTCGTTTCGTCCCAGGTCAGGTTGGCTACCTGTTTTGTTTCGTCGCTGAGGGGGGAGACTGCCTCCTGATCGGGCACGCCGGAAACCGACTGGCGGAAGACGCCATAGCCGCTGACGCCAGGAGGCAGAATTGCCTCAGCCCAGCCTTGCAGCAGGCCGCCGGTGTTGGGAGCTTCGAGAATGGTGGTCCCGTTCGCGTTCAGGGTGACGCTCTGGCTCGAAACGGGGCCCAGACCCGACAGCGGCACCGTCAGAGGCGAGCCATCGCCCGAGTAGAAATTCACCGTCACGGTCGTCGGAGAGTTGGTGTTGTTCGAGAAGTACATCGCCGTATACCACCCGCCGCCGAAGGCCAACTGCGGCAGGACCATGCCCGTGGAACCGGGCACTGTATCGGCTAAAGCCAGGCCGGAAGCCAGTTCGGAGTCGAACAGCATGGAGATCGGCTCGGTCTCATTCCCGCCGTCACGGGCCGCGCCTGCGGGCACAGCCCCCCAAGCGGCGCACGAGAGTCCAATCGCCAATGTTGTCACCCAGCAAAGTTTGAATCGCATCGTATATGCCCCCAGGCTCCATCCAGAATCGAAATACAGCGAAAACAAGCTAGTACGGCGTCTGTCCCAAACGAATGCGGTCTCTAGTCAGAGTTACTTCCGGATGCTTGCCGCCGTCGAGTTCCACGGCCCGGTCCGCTTCCCGGTTTGCCTCCTCGAACTGTCCCCGTCCGGCCAGCAACCGGGCCAGCATCCAGTGCGGTTTGAACCACTGAGGGGAGGAATCGATGGCGGCGCGCAGATCTGCCTCCACGGCCCTGGCGTCGTTGGATGCCGAATGAAGCGCTGCCAGGTTGTAGAGGGCATTGGACCGATCTTCCGGTCCGGAGGCCGCCTGGCCCCCCGCGACGAGGGCCTCCGGCAGACTCCGGGCCGCCGTGAAGCGGCGGGAGAAGTACAGATCCGGCTGGCCGCCCAATTGGGCTGTCTCGCCGGCAGCCAGGTACTGCGCCACGGCCTCGCTGATCCGGCCGGCGTCCAGCGCAGTTTTCGCCTGCTGAAATCTGTAGTCAGCCAGCATGACACGCATCCCTGCGAGGATCAGACACGCGCCCAGGACCGCCGGAACAAGTTTCCACACAAAATTTCCAGGATTCTTTTCGTGCAGGTTGGATTCCGGCAGAAGCGCAGCGAGGAGAACAAAAAAAGCCAGGGCGGTAGGCAAGGTAAAACTGGTGAACTGCAGGCTCACGAGGACGGCGGCGAGTCCGGCCGTCAGCTCCGGATTCGTGCGGGGCGACCGCAGGGCCAAGCCACACAAACCGATGAGGATCAGCAGCCCAAGGAGGCCCTGGGCGGTAAGGGTATCCAACAGGATGTTATGCGGCGACTCGTGATAGAAGTCGGGATAGGCGCGAGCCAGTTCCGCCGACTGATAGCGCGGAAACACCGCCCCGAACAGGTCGAGCCCGGCGCCCAGTAGGGCGTGATCCTGGGCCAGGTGGAGAGAATCGCGCCAAAGCAACAGGCGGGCCCCGCCCTTCACGTCGTCGGCCGACCACTTCGCTCGTGCCACCAGCTTCGCCCCGGCAGGACTCAGCAGGAGCAGTCCGAGAGCCGCAACGACGCCGGCAGAGAACAGGCCCAGGGCGCGGAGTGACGGCCGTCGTAGAAGGACCAGACAAAGCGCGCCGGCCGCCAGTCCCAGCAGGGCCGCGCGAGTCCCGCTGAGCAGAATCGCCAGGGGCATCAGGATGAGGGCACACCAGGCGAGCCTGCGGTTCGTTTGATACAGCGTCAGGGCGGCGGCGAGTGCGAATAGAAGGTAAGTAGCAAAGTAGCCGGCATGACCCAGCGTGGAAGGGGGCCGCACAATCTGATAAATCCCCTCACCCGACAGGTATGAGGCCGGCGGCAGCAGAGGATCCCAACCAAGATACTGGGCGATTCCATAAGCAGCCATGACGCAGCCGGAGAGGGCAACAGCCTGGAGCGAACGCTGCAGGATTTTCCGGTTGGCGGCGCAGTGCGCAGCGGCCAGCAACACGAAGAGGACGAGCGCCGTTTGTGACAGCAGGCCGAAGCGGCGCCAGTTGCCGCCGCCCACGGAGAACCATGGGTGGGCGGTCATCACCGTGGAAAGCAACAGCGAAACAAGCTGCGCGCCCAGCAGGCCGATGAACCAGCGGCCGGTTCTGCCATGCCAGAGGGAGAGCACGGCCCGGCGATTGTCCTCAAACCAGAAAAGCGCGATTCCGGCGCCAAATAGTAGTACCGCGACCTTCGGCGCGATGTCATAGTAAAAAACAACATTGGGCAGAATCAGGAGGGGCAGTAGAGCGAGGGTGACTGGAAGCAGGATCCCCATTCACGATCTACACTAGCAGGGGCCATGACGGATTCGTTCGATGCGTACGAATATTTTCAATATTTAAAGCGAAAGTGGTGGTATTCCGCACTCGCCTGCGGAACCGCGGCCACGCTTGCGCTGCTGGGCTGCGCGCTAATGACGAAACAGTATTCGGCGACAGCCAGCATCCTGATCGATCCGCCCCCCTCGAGTGATGTGAGAACGGCGGTCGCGGTGAGTCCCGTGTATCTGGAATCGCTGCGCACCTACGAGCACTTCGCCGGCAGCGACAGCCTGTTCCAGAAGGCAGTGGAGCAATTCCACCTGACCGCGGCTGAACCGACGGAGCCAATGGAACGGCTGAAGAAACGAGTATTGAAGGTCTCGAAACTGCGCGACACAAAGATCCTCGAAATTACGGTGACCCTGCCCGACCCCCGGCAGGCCGCAGCCCTGGCCGGCTTTCTCGCCGCACAGACCGCGGCCCTGAGCCAATCCGTAGGACGCGCCGGCGATCAGGACCTGATCTCGCACACCGAGCAGCAGTTGCAGGCCGAAGAGAAAAGGATGGGTGAGTTAAACACAGCGCTGCAAACCCTGGAAGCGGGCCATTCCGACAGCGCGGAACGCTACAAACTGGAGAACCTGATTGATTCGCAGGCCGGCGTGGATCGCGAACTGATGCGGGGCCAGGCCGATCTGGCCGAGCATCGCGAAGACGGCCTGCAGCGGCGGGTGTCCGAACTGCAGAAGCAAAGCGCGGCGTTGAAGACGCAGGTGGCCGAAGCGGAAGCGATGCTCGCCCGAACGGCGTCAAGGCGCGATGTGCTGGAAGCGGACATCGCCACGGCGGTGCGGGAACGGGACGCCTTGCGATCCCGCGCGCGCGAACTGCGCGCCAGCATGGGGACGCGCGGAGAACGGCTGAGCGTCATCGACTCCGGTGTCGTCCCGCAGAGGCCAAGCTCTCCCCGGACCTCGTTGATTGTTTTGTCGGCCTCGCTGCTCTCGTTCGTAGCTTCCCTCGTGTACCTGAGTGCCGGCTACAGCATGGCTCATCTGCGTGGACGAAACACGCGTTTCTCTCAGCTCGAACATGAACGCAAGTATTGATCGGCGTGAACACAATCCGCTGGTCCCGTTGCTGCTGGGCAGCGGCGCGGCGGCCATTGCATTTCTGCCTTCCGGCGCCGCACAGGTTGTGGCCGCGGGCGCTTTGCTGGCCGCTCCGTGCCTTTGGTTCGTGCTGCTGAAGCCGGACCGCTGGCTGTCGCTGTTCTTTGCGGCGTGCCTGCTGGCGCCGCCGCTGCCGGTGGCCGCGGGCAACTCAGGTCCTCATGTTGCCCTGGGCCTTGCATGCTGCGGACTGCTGGTGGGGCTTCTGAGGGCCGGGGACTGGCAGCCCAGGTTTCACGCGGTGACCGTACGGCTGGGCCTGCTGTTTGCCGCGCTGCTGGGCAGCGTATCGTTCGCGTTGTTCTACTCCGGCGCCGGCGTGGCGGCGGGCAGCCTGGCGCGGGTCTGCCTGTTCGGCATCGGGTGCTACGTGTTCGTGTTTACGGCCTGGGGCCCCGAACAGAGGCACCGCCGGTTGGCGGCACAACTCTTCTGGTTCGCCGCCGGGTCAGCGTTGTTCGCGTGTTTGGATTTCTACTTCCAATGGCCGGCTCCGGCCGGCTACGGACCACAGTTCATCTGGCTGGACTCCGGCGTCTTCCGCCGCGCGCAGGGTGTCTTCTACGAAGCCAGCACGCTGGGCAATCTGTGTGTCTTCTTCCTCACCATGTGCGCGGTGGCCCTGCTGCGCCCACGCGATGAGGGCCCCGTGCCGCGCCTGGCGATCGCCGGCGCCGCGCCCCTGCTGGCCACCGCACTGGTCCTCTCCTACTCCCGAGCCTCCCTGGTGACGCTGTGTGTCTCGGTGGGGACATTGTTCCTGCTCCAAAAGAAGGGCCTGCCCGTGCGGCGCTGGGGCTTCCTCGCGGCCGCCTCCATGGCGGCAGGTGGGACACTGGCCTTCCTTCTTTTCCCCGAGTTCGTGCGCGGTTACCTGGCCAGGATCGCGCTCTCCGTGCAGTTTCTCTTCTCGGCGACAAACGGAGTGCTCTCCGGCCGCGTGGAAAGTTGGCAGAGGCTGACCACGTTCCTGATAGAGCATCCCTGGCACCTGCTCTTCGGGGTCGGGTACAAAACCCTGCCGTACTCTGACGTGGCCGGCGCGCCACTGATTGCCGACAACATGTATCTCAGCCTGTTGGCCGAGACCGGCTTCGTGGGTCTGCTCGCCTTTCTGGCCTTGAACATTGCCATTCTCCAGGCGGGCTGGCGGGCCCGGTCCAGTTTCTATGGCGCCTGGATCTTCAGTTTCTGGACCGGCCAAACCATCCAGATGCTCTCGGGTGACCTGCTGACGTATTGGCGCGTGATCCCCATCTACTTCTGGGTACTTGCCCAGACGATCCGGGTGGAACGCGAATGAACCTGCTGCTGCTGGACCAGTTCAGCGAGTTGGGCGGCGCCCAGCGTTGCCTGCTGGATCTCATCCCGGCCTTCCAGGATCGAGGGTGGAAACTCGCGGCGGCAATGCCTGGCGAGGGACCCATGTTCGAACGCCTGGCATCGATGGGCGTTTCCACCACCACTCTGCCTGGCGGACGCTACTCGTCAGGTTCGAAGACGCTGCGCGATGCGGCACGCTTTATCCGCTACACACGGGCGGCGGCCCGCCTCGTGCAACAACTGGCGGCCGCGCAGTCCGCCGACCTCCTCTATGTGAATGGCCCCAGGCTGCTGCCGGCGGCCCGGCTCAGCGGTGCGCCCTTCTGTTTTCACGCCCACAACCGGCTCATGCGATGGCACGATCTGCTGGCCGCGGGCTGGGCCCTGCGCGGCGCGCCGGTGATCGCCAGCTCGGAGTTCGTGGCCGCGCCGCTGCGCCGGTTCGCCAGTCCTGCGATTGTTCCAAACGCCTGTGAGGACCTCGGTTTTCGCCGTGCGGCGGCCAGCCGTGCCCTGCGAGTGGGCGTGGTGGGCCGCATCGCGCCGGAGAAGGGACAACTGGAGTTCGTGGAAGCGGTGCGCCGGCTGGAAGGCCGGATTCCCGGATGCCGTTTTGTCCTCTGCGGCGATGACGTGCTGTCGCGCGCCGGCTATAAAAAACGGGTGCTGGAGCTGGCGGCGGGGACGTCCATCACGTTTACCGGCTGGATGAGCGAACCCGCGGAAGCAATGCGGCAGGTGGATGTGCTCATCGTCTCCTCGACGGCAGAAGATGCGACTCCGCGCGTCATTCTGGAAGCCTTCTCCTCCGGCGTGCCCGTGGTGGCCTTCGCGGCGGGCGGCATTCCGGAGCTCATTCAGGACGGCGAGACCGGATTCCTTGTGTCGCCGAGGACACCAGAAGCGCTAGCTGCGCGCTTGACGGTGCTGCTCAAGGATCCGGGCGAACTGGCACGAGTGGCGGCCAACGCGCGGCGCCAGTGGGGTGTGCGCTACTCGATCGATCGCTACCGGAATCAGGTGGCCGGTTTGTTGGAGACCTGCGTCCCGCGGAGCAGAATCCAGAAGAGCATCGCCGCCGCGGCGCCGACAACCCCCGCTCCGCCGAGTGTCGCGGAGTAGCCGAAGCGGGTGATGGCCAGCCCCGCGGCGGAAGCCGCCAGCAACTGGGCCAGCAGGATGGCCATCATGTTCAGCGCGGCCGCCCCGGCCATCTCCTCCTTCGAAAGCGGGTTCATCAGCACGCTATACATGCCGGGCTCGGACATCCACTGGGCCGCCATATAGGCAACGTAGAGCAGCGCCCCCATGCCCGGAGAAGCGGCCCAGGCGAGGCCCAGCAGACCTGTCGCCGCCGCCACCTGCATGGCGACGATGCCCGGGATCAGGCCCAGGCGTCGCAGAAGCAGCGGCGCGGAGAGCATGGCGGCCGCCTGCACAAACTGGGAAGTGGCGAAGATGGAACCCAGTCCGGTGACATCCGCATGGAGCTTGCTGGTGAAGTAGGCATTGAAGAAGGGGTTGAAGGCGCCGGTGGCCAGATTCCAGACCACCAGCGCCGCCAGATAGCGCCAGACGACCGGATTGCGAGGGTAGATGCGGGGCGACGCCGCTGGCGTTCCGGCGGACGAGAGCCTCAGGCGCGAGACCGGCCAGGCGGCCGCAACCACCAGCAGGCAGGACGCAAGCAAGGCGCTCTTCTTGCCCGGCGCACCGATCGCCGCGAACCAGCCCGGCAGGCGGCCACCCAGCAATCCACCCAGGATGCCCATCGCCACACCCGAGGAGAAGAAGATGCTGTAGCCCAGCGAGCGGCTGCGCGGGGTGGTGAGCCGGGCGATGGCCGGGGCGAAGGCCACGGTGAAGGCGGAGAGGACGACACCGCCGAGAAACGCCGTGATGAGCAGAGCAGCGGATCCGGTCACCAGAACGCGCAAGGTAAACACCGCGCCCAGCGCCACAAAGGCAGTGCTGATGAGCCACGCCGGCCCCTTGCTTTGGAGCAACGCACCCATTGGCAATGCCGCGACAAAGCTGCCCGCCGTTTGGGCGCTGCTGATCGTACCTAGGAAATCTTCCTTGTAGCCGAGATCGATGAGCTGCAGGTTGTACAGCAGCATGAAGACGAACAGGCCCAGTTCGTAGAGCCAGGCCGCGCTGAGAAATCGCCAGAGGCCCGGCTCGATGCCTTGGCTGCGCGAGAGCCAGGCGGCGCCGTGGAGGAGTGTGGGCAGAGCCGCGCGGCCGTGGAAGACTGACCTGGCGCCCAGATGCAGCAGATACTTCCAGCGGCGGCGGAAACGGATCCAAAGTGTGAGCTGTTCCTCCGGCACGAGCACTGCGTCGACCTCGCCGGGCAGCGTCGTCGGAATCAGACGCCGCAGGAGGATGGCCGCCCGGTCGCGGTTCGAGTCCACCAGGTTCAGATGAAGCCAGAGCTCATGCTTGTTGGGGACGAACTGTCCTTCCAGCGGCGCCAGCGCGTACTCGTCCAACCACTGTTTCACACCGTCAGGCAGCGCATCGACGGCTTGCGCGGCATGGGGCGGCAGCCGGCAGCCGAACCATCGCGCGGCAATGGCGAAACAGATGGCCTGCGGGCGGCGTAGCGAGTCGCCATGCAGGGCATGCCAGTTCTCCCAGAACTCAGTGTTCTCCGCATGACGCTGGAGCAGCCATGCCAGCTCGTAGACGTGGCTGGGTCTCGCATTGCCGTGGAGAATGTGGCGCAGCAGATGCAGGCAGCTGTAGCCGAGCCGGTCTACCGGGTGGAGGGCCGGGTAGTGGAGTTCGCCGACGCTGTCCATTTGGCTCCGGGCAGCGAATTCCTCCAACCCCTGAGGCAGGAACCTTTCGTTCGGCTCGTTCCAGAAGCGGAAGTGCAGATCGACACTGATGGGGATGCCGGGATCGAAGTAGTCGCCCTTCCATTCCCAGCCGGTCTTTTTCACGAGCACCGGCAAATGGTCGATGGGATGGCGATCGTAGCCGATGAGCGATTCGTAGCCCAGCGTCAGCAGTTGTTCCCGCGCCTGGTGGACGTGCTCCGGCGGGCAGAAGAGGTCGAGATCGTATTGCACGCGGCCGCCGGGCTCCTGCGTGAACCAGGGGCTCTGGGTAAAGCCCTTCAGCAGGATAAAGGGGATCCCTGCGTCATCAAGAGCGGCGGCGATCTGTGTGTACGCTTCCGCGAGCTTGAGGAACCTGATGCGGTTCGCCGCCAGATTCTTCTCCAGCCGCGCCCGGATCTCGGGCGGCAGGCTGTCACCGCACTTCGAAAGCAGGCTGAGGCTCAACTGGGTGCGGTCCAGGAATTCGAGAACCTGTGGCCAATAACCCGGGGCGACAGAGGCGAGTGTGTCCTCCGGCGACCGGTCGAACCGGAGCCCCTCCAGAACGGCGCGAATCGGAGCAGGTATGGCGCTCATTAGAAATCAGCGCGGAGCGCAAACTGGAAGCGGCGCGGCTCACCGGCGGACACAATCCTTCCAAAGAAGGGCCCAAAATCGGGATTCGGAACAGGGATGCCGACGTTGGGGTGGTTCAGGATGTTGAAGCCTTCGGCGCGCAGGGAAAGGGCCAGACGCTCGCGCACCTGAAACCGGCGCTGTAAGGCGGCGTCCACTACGCCGTTGCCCGGAGAGGGCAGTATATTCCTGCCAGCATTGCCAAAGGTGAAGGGCTTGGGGGTCTGGAAGGCGTCCGCGTTGAAATAGCGGTCGATGCTGCGCTGAGAGGCAGGCAGTTGCACGCTTTGGCCGGGCACCAGGTCCGGCCGGTTCGGAGTGCCCGAGTTCGCATTGTCCACGGTGAAGTACACGGGATTCAAGGGCGTGCCGTCCTGGAAGGTAAGGAGGCCGCTGGCCTGCCAGCCTCTGAATACGGGCTTCAGGAAGGGCAGCTTCGGGACATTGTAGACAACCCCGCCGCTCAGCCGGCGTCCTGCGTTGAAGAACGAGAGCCCGCGCTCCAGCCGCAGATTGCGCTCGTCCTGCGCGCTCCAACTGTCGTAGAGGCCATTGGTGACGGCGTCGGCGTCGTCGATCGATTTCGACCAGACGAAGGCGAGCAGAAAAGAGAGTCCCTTCGAGAGGCGGCGTTCGCCCTTCACCTGCAACGACTGGTAGGACGAATTCGCGATATGTTGCCGCTGGAAGATCGGCCCCAGTTCGGGAAAGGTACGCAGCGACTGCAGGTCGCCGGGCCGCGGATCCAGATTCTCACCGGTCTCCACATGCAGCGGCGTGTTGAAGCGGCGGAGACGTCCCAGGTGCGTACCCTTGCTGCCGACGTAGCTTACATCCAGAACGCCCACCGCGCCGATTTCGCGCTGCAGACTGAAGTTCCACTGCTGCATGTAGGGTGTGGCCGCGTTCCGGTCGAGTCCGAAATAGCTGGGCAGGCCCAGTGCACTGTTCTGCGGGAAGCCGTTCGCGGTGGTCAACACCGGCAGCAGTCCATTGGTCTGGTTGGTTTCGTTGCGCAGGCCATTGCGGACCAGGTCGTAGGTCTCGATGGCGATCTCGGGTGAGTAGAAGAGACCGTATCCGGCGCGCAGAACCGTCCTGGAATCGCCGCCGCGCAAGCCGGGCAGATGCCAGGCGAGCCCGAGGCGCGGCGCAAAGTTCCTGCTGTTCGGCTCCACGGCCTGCGAGCCGCCCACGAGGCGCGGTGCGGCCGGCAGGGTTGAGTAGTCGAGGTTCAACAGATGGCCGCGCTGCTCCGTGTAGGGCGAGAAGCGCTCATACCGCAGCCCCACGTTGATGGTCAGCCGGCGGGTCGGCCGCCAGTCGTCCTGCACGAACACGCCATAGTTGTGCTGGCGCAGGTAGGCCAGCGCATCGCCCGCGTTGCGCTGGGTGTTCTGCGGATACCCGAGCAGGAAGTCGGCAAAGGCATCGCCGGTCGCATCGGGATTCAAGGGATCGTTCGTGAAAGCCCCGTTGAACTGGTATTGGCCTCGTGGAAAGCGGCTCTGCAGGTAGTTGAGCTGGAAGTTCAACCATTGGAAGCCCGCCTTCCAGTTGTGTTTGCCGCTCACGCGGGCATAGCTGGCGGACGCGTTCCACAGGTTGTCGCGCTGCACCTGCGGCAGCGTCGTCGTGTCGATCACGGTTTCGAAATTGGTCACCAGGAAGTACGGCAGTCCATAGAAGAACGGGTCGGAGGAGAAGCCGGTGATGCCCAGTTCGGCCATCACATCCTTCTGGAAGGCGCTTTCCGGGATGTTGAAGACGCGCAGCCGTGTGTAGGAAAGCCGGCCCTCGCTGGTCCAGTGGCTGCCGGTGCGCAGGTAGCCGAGCGACACCTGCTGGGCCCGCAGGTTCTCAAGGCTCGGCCGTTCCGGGAAGGCGCGGCCCAAACGGCCTCGCTCGTCATTGATCGTGTAACGGCCGAACAGGGAGCTGCCATCACGGAACTGATGGTCCAGCCGGCCGTTCGCGCTGTCGTTGTCGTGGCGATCCGGCGTCGAGTCCAGATAGTTGGTGTTGCCCTCGGGACGATTGGGCAGGGGCAGGTAGGTGTCTATATACCTGCGAGCTATGCCGTCGATGCGGGAGGCGGGAATCCGGTTGCCCGGCAGGGGCGCCCGCTGTCCCGTGACGATATCCGCATTGAGGGGATCGAAGATCGGATTGCGGCCCGTGAAGTCTCCGGCGCGCAAGGCTGTATTCGGGAACAGGTGGAGGGTGGAGGCGGCCGCCTGCCCGCGCAGCCCGTCGTAGGCGGCGAAGAAGAAGGTCGAGTGCAGCGGCACACGGCCTCCGACCGATCCGCCGAACTGGTTCTGGCGGAAGATCGGGCGCGGCAGCGAAGGGTCGTCAAAGAAGCTGTGGGCGTCCGTTGCCTCGTTCCGCAGGTACTCGTAGGCGCTGCCGTGCAATTGCTGCCCGCCGGATTTGGTGACGACATCGATGACCCCGCCGCCGGCATTCGGGAACTCCGCGGCCGCCAGGGACGACTGCACGCGGAACTCCTGTACGCTCTCCAGCGGCGGCACAACCGCAATGGAGAACGTGTTGCGGTCCGTGTTGTTGGCGCCATCCAGCAGATACATGTTCATTGTGGAGCGTCCGCCATTAATGGGATGGTTCAGGGCCACCAGTCCGCGATTGCCCTGCAGGTCTGTGATGGTGTCGTGATAGAAGCCGCTCAACTGGCGCGGAATCGCGCCCGGACCCACGGTGATCAGCGATACGATGTTGCGGCCCACCAGCGGCAGCGAAGCCACGGCGGAGGACTCAAAGTAGGTACCGGCCGTGGAGTCGGCAGTCTGCAACTGCGACACGTCCGCCACGACATCCACGGAGGCGTTCGATTCGCCGGGCTTGAGTTCAAAGTCGAGCCGCGCCTTCTGGTTCACTTCGATCACGGCTTCGCGCGCAATGGTGACCTGAAAGCCTGCCTTCTCGGCACGCACGGAGTAGTTCCCCGCCGCCAGCCCGTCGAGAGTATAAGAACCCGCGCCGTTGGTCACCGCGGTCCGGACAAAGCCGGTGGCAGCATTGCGGGCCACTACATGCGCGCCAGGCACCAGCGCCTGGGAGGAATCCTTCACCTCGCCCAGCAACGTACCCGAGGATACCTGCGCCCAGGCGGCGCAACTCCAAAGGAGAATCGCGGCCAGGATCCTCATCGCGCCATGCCCTTCTCCGCCAGACGCCGCAGGGCCGCCTCAGCGGAATCGAACTCGGAATAGGTGAAGTCGTAGGCCCGGATCCGGTCCAGATTGCGCAGGCACTCCTCCTGCTCCGCAATCATCCACTCATCGCCGTAGCGCGGCAGTTTCAGACGCTCCTGGATGTCATCCATAACGGGGGTCAGCCTGACTTCGGCGCCTTCCTTTCGATTGAGAAAAATGAGGTATTGGACGTCGGCGCGAACTTCCGTGCGAATGCCGGGAAAGTCGGAGGGACGTGCGAAGACCGTCGGCTTCCCATTGGTCCGCTGGACAGATGCGTGTTCGCTCAGCAGAGGAAACAGGCGGGCCGCATCGCGTTTGAATCGCAACTCATAGGGATTGCCGATCACGGTTGCGGAGCCGAAGCTGCGTACCAGGTAGCTGGCGTCGTCACACACCAGGCTCCAGCCCCGCATGGCGCAGGCGATCGCAAGAGACGTCTTGCCCGCGCCCGACTCTCCACAGAGCAGCAGCCCGCAGCCGTTCCAGGAAACGCAGGCGCCATGCACGCCCGACAGGTGCAGGCTGTGCAGCATCGTGTAGACCAGCGCGTCGGTGAAGGCATCCCGGAGATACAGCCTGTTCTTCGCCGTCGATTCGGTGATCCAGGCACAGGCAAAGCCCGCGGCCATGTCGCACGATGCCTGGTTCGCCCGGTTTCCGTAGACGGACAGAAGATGCCGGCGACAGCGGAACACCGGCTGCGGCAGGGGCTCTTCCTGGTCGTCTGGGCTCACGACCACGCTGAGGTGCAGAGGGGTGGTTTCGAACGCTTTCTCAAAGCGCCCCCAGCTTTCCTGCAACGCATCCAGCACATCCCGGGAATTCGTCTCCGCCTGAATCGGAAATCCCAGAGGGTACAGCGTCGATCGGATTGGTAGCTCGAGCCTGGATAGCAGGGGGTCTTCCTGCGTATCGATCCGGCGCCGGTCTTCAGTTTGCATCCAATTGCCGCTGGAACAGCGCGCGCGGCTCCCCTTTCTTGGAGTTGGACAGCAAATCTCAGCGGGCGAAACAGCGAATTTGTATCAAAATGCGTCGACGTCGCCGAAGGCAGCGACGTCTGCTGTGGGTGCGGAGTTTGTTCGCCGCAGACTCTGGAGACGGCGCCTCAGCTGGAAGCCCAGCGTCGTAAGCACGCTCAACTGGGTCAGCACAGAGGCCAGCGCAATGCCCTGGACGCCCAGCATGCGGCGCAAATGGTAGTCCGCCAAAGCGGCAGTCACCACGCCCACAGCCGCCGAGGGAATGACAAGCTCATTCGCGGCCAGGGAAGAGGCCAGCCGGAATCCGATCGCGCCCATCACCGCCAGCGGAACCTGGAGCAGCGAATAGCGCTGCACCCAGGCCACCTCGTAGGCTGCCTGGGCGGAAAAGGCGCCTTTCTGAAAGACCAGCCGCACCAGTTCCTCAGAGAACAGCATCAGTAGCGCGATCAGGGGGATCGTCACCAGCAGCACCAGGCTGCCGAAATGAAGCAGGCTGGCCCTCATTGAGCGCCAGTCGCCGGTTACCGCCAGACGTGCCATCTGCGGCAGCGCACCCGTGGCGATGGACACCGGGCCCAGCGAGAGAATCACCAGGGCCAGTTTCGTGCCGAAGCCGAAGATGGAGAGGCTGCCCGGGGCCAGCGCCGCGGCCATGGCATTGTCGATCAGGGGAATGCACCCGAACAGCATAGAACTCAGAATCAACGTGCCGAACTGACGCAGCACGGGCGCCAGGCGCGGCAGTGCGCCCGTCATCTTCGGGACCAGCGGGAATCCCAACCGGCAGACTCCGTAAGCCAGCAGCGCGGCCTCCAGGGTCCCTCCAACCACAGTGCCCACGGCCAGCACGTCCACACCCCAGCGGCCCGACCAGAAATAAAGCATAGCCAGCGAAACCAGCGGCGTGGCCACGGGCGCCAGCGCCGGCAGCGCGAAGCGATTGGCTGCATTCAGAACACAGCGCCAGACAATGTTGCAGGCGGTCAGCGGCAAGGCCGGCAGCAGCAGCCACAGCAGCCTGACCGTGACCTCGGATTTAGCGGAACTGAAGCCGGCGGCGAGCACCGGCAGCAGGAAAGGAAATGCAAGGCCCAGCAAGACGGCTGCAACCGCCATCGCCGCAGCGCCGGCCCCGAAGGCAGTGCGATAGAGGCTTACCGCGCCTTCCTGATGCTCCCGGACCGAGGCGCGGATCAATGCCGGAATCAACGCCGGAGCAGCAGCCGCGGCCAGCACATCGCCCAACATCGCGGGCAGCAGGAAAGCGGCCAGGAAGGCATCCTGCGCATCGCTGGTGCCAAACAGATGCGCCGCATAGACCAGCTTCAACAAGCCAACGGCCCTGACCGCCATCCCACCGCAGGCCACAATCGATGTGGCCGATACCATCGAAGCTGTGGGGCCCGCTCGTGGAAATAGCCGCATGAGACGCCTCACAAAAATAACACGCAGCTTCGAACTTGCCCAATGCTAAACTGCTTTGGCACATGCGGGTCGCCATCGCGCACTACTGGCTGCTCAACATGCGGGGCGGCGAAAAAGTCCTGGAAGCGCTGTGCCGCCTCCTGCCGCAGGCCGATCTATTTACACTTTTCTACGAGCCTCAAAAAGTTTCGGAAATTATCCGTTCCCGCAGGGTCACCGCTTCTTTCTTAAATCCTGGAAGAAGATTCTATCGATCGTTGCTGCCTCTGATGCCGCTCGCTCTGGAGAGCCTCGACTTGCGCGACTACGACCTCGTGATAAGCAGCGAATCCGGTCCGGCCAAAGGTGTCCTCACCCGCACCGGGACGCGCCACGTCTGCTACTGTCATACGCCCATGCGCTACCTGTGGCAGTTGTATCCCGACTACCTGCACGACTGGACGCCTGCCTGGAAACGCGGCCTCATGGCGCCCATCGCCAATTACCTGCGCCTCTGGGACTACTCCACCGCCGCACGTGTCGACGAGTTTGTCGCCAATAGCGAGAATGTGCGGCGGAGAATCTGGCATACGTACCGCCGCGAAGCGGAGGTCGTGTATCCCCCGGTCGACGTGCAGCACTTCACCTGGGCACCACCCGGCGACTTCTATCTGTCCGTCGGCGAACTGGTCGCCTACAAACGCCTTGATTATGCGGTTCGCTGGTTCTCCACATCAGGACGGCGCCTGAAGATTGTCGGCTCGGGTCCGGAGTATCAGCGCCTGAGGACGCTCGCCGGGCCGAACGTCGAGTTCTGCGGCCATGTCAGCGACTCGGAGTTGTACCGCCTCTACGCGCAATGCCGTGCCCTGCTGCTGCCGGGCGAGGAGGATTTCGGCATCACCGCCGTGGAGGCGACGGCCAGCGGCAAACCCGTCATCGCCCTGGGCCGCGGCGGCGTGCTCGACAGCGTTCCGCCGGAAGGTCTCTTCGCATACGAAATGCCAACAGCAGCGGACCTGGCGGCCGCGGTCGAAGCCTTTGAAGCAGCCGAGGCAGCCATTCCCGCGGAAGCGCTTCAACGGTCTGCCGCCCGCTTTTCGGAAGCCGCGTTCACCGCCCGCATGCATTCGATCCTGCGCCTGGAGCAGCCGCCCACCCGGTGACCATGGCATGACCGGCTACCCCGAGTTGGGAGTCCCGATGCAGACGGCCGGCCGGCGCGGCTCGGCGGCAACAGCGGCGCGGCTCTTCGAGGCCGCCGAATGGATGCTTACGGCGGCCCTCCTGGCCATCTCCAGTCCTGTATTCCTCGGCGTGGCGCTCACCATCCTGATCCTTTCGCGCCGCACGCCGTTCGTCGCGCATCTGCGCAGCGGCCAGGCCGGCCAGCCGTTCTGGATGTGGAAGTTTCGCACCATGTGGCCGCGCCATAGGCCCGCTGCGGCTCCAGGGCTGGTGGAACGCGTGCACTCTGTCCCGTTCCACTGGCGCAAAGCCAATCCGGATCCGCGTGTCACCAGCCGCTTCGCGCGCTTCTGCCGCAAATACTCACTCGACGAACTCCCGCAGTTGTGCCACGTGTTGTCGGGCCGCATGGCTTTGCTTGGCCCCCGCCCTCTCACTGCCGAAGAACTGGCCGTTCACTACGGCACCGACACGGCCGAGGTTCTGTCCGTCAAGCCCGGCATCACCGGACTCTGGCAGGTGAACGGGCGGAACCGTCTCACCTATCCTCAGCGGCTGCGGCTGGATCTGTTCTTCGTCCGCCACAATGCCCCGGGGTTGCGGTGCATCATCCTATTGCGCTCGCTGGCCGTCGTACTCAGCGGCCGCAATGCCTCGTGACCCTACCGCGTCCTTCGCGCCGTCGCATCCAGATACGGATTGAATGCCTCCGGCTTGCCGGGTGGCGCCATCTCGAATTGAATGCGGACCTCATCGGCACCCGTCATCGTATAGGTCAATCGGAATCGCGGAGCCCCGGGATTCACGTCGCCCAGGAAGCGGATGGTTTTGCCTTCGACCGTCACGGTGTAGCGGATGACGTGTCCTTCGTTGTCGTAGTAATCCGCCCGGAGCGGGCCTTGCCCGTTCTCCTGATACACCACCGTGAGATCGTCGTGGCGAAAGGCCGGCCGCTCTGCCGTCTTCGGGTACTCGGCAAAGCTCTTGCGCAGGACAACCTTGCCCTGCAACCCGGCCTCGAAGGTGAATCCGCCGGTGCCCTCGCCCGGCAAGCCTTTGCCTTCTCCGACCCAGTGACCCAGTAGCGGAGCCAGCAGTGCCACCCCATTCTCCGCCGGCGCAGCGGCCAACATCATCGCCAGCAATATGGAAAGCACGACGCCAATCTAGCACGTCGTGCCGTCCGCCTCACGCCGGAGGAGCTCCTGCTCTGATCAATTCCGGAAGGTGAAATAAACGACCTGCGTGGAGGGCATCGCCGCGCCGCCAGCCGAGCGCGCCGGCCTGAACTTCCAGGACTGCGCCGCGACAGCCGCCCGCTCCGCCAGGAACCGGTAAACACCATCGCCATCGCCCTTCGCAGCCGAACCGCTCACCCTGCCCTGCGCATCGACATTCACCTGGACCGGCACCGTAATGGGGGTCCGGATGCGGGCCCGGACGCCTTCCGGCACCGTAGGCTGCATTTCGTAGATCGGCGCCGCCGGAATCGCAGGTAGCGCCGCCGGCGTCGAGGCCGTGCCGGTTGTCGAACCAGCCGAGGGGCCAGGCGCCGGGGTTGCATTCGCTGCCACCGCCACTGGTTTCAGCGCTGGAGCGGAGGGAGCGGACGCGCCGGAGGCTGGGGCCGCAGGCGGAGCAGCCGGTTTGGCCGCCAATTCCTTTGCTTCGACCTTCCCGCCGGCACCGACAACCCTCACGGACTCCACCGCGCTAGCGAGGCCCGTGCTGTATAACTGGAGCCGGAATAGGAGGTCGGTGCTGGAGGTGGGGTAGAGGTAGCTACCCGCGTGAAGCGTTTGGGCATCCAGTTCCACGGAACGGACCCTCCCTGGATCCCCGGTTTTTCCATCGCCGGCGTCTGCAACCTCGAGCTCGCCGCGGGATGCGTCCTTCAAGGCGGGCGATTCCCGGTCCCAGCTGATCTCGATTCCGCCGGCAGCCGGTTTCGCGTCCAGGCCAAGCCGGGACCACCGCGCCCTCTGCTGCGCGTCCCACCACTGGTAGCCGGCGCCCCCGCTCACCAGCAGCACTAGCAGCGCCGCGATCAACTGCCACAAGCGGTGCTTGTGCGGCTCCGCGGCATGGTCGTTCAGCAGCCAGCGCGGCTCCACCAGCGGTTCCATGGGCGCTGCCGCAACGGGCGGCTCCTCCACTCCTGGGGTGCCGGGCTCCGACCGCTGTTCCCGCAGCATCCGCCGCCGTTCCACCAGGCGCCAGGCTTCGTCACTACCCGGCAGATCCTCAGACATGGGGCGCACAGGATGCGGGAGTTCGCTTGTTCTCGTGTCACTCGCCGGAGCCTCAACCGGAGCGGCGCTGGCCGTCGCGGCGGGACTGGCAGGAGCCAAGGCGGCAGGACTCGCTCCGGCCGTCGCGGCCAGGGCCCTCTCCACGGGCACAGCCACCGGCACTGGCGGCGGCTCCATGGCCACCGGTTCCTGCACCGCAGCGGCGGGCGCCGCGGCCATCTCCGGCACCGGGGCCTGGGCCTCCGGTTCAGCCGTTGGCACCGCAGACAATTCCGGACGGCTAGCCCGGTCAGCCGTTCGACCGGACTTGCCCAGTGGTTGCCCAAAGGGTTCGGGGCTCTGCGACGGGACGCGCGGCAGCACCCCGTTGATCCTGCAGAAAAACCACGCTTCACACTCAAAAATTGAAATCGGCCGGATGGACAGGATCACATGACGGGGATCCGGAAAGTACTTTCGCATCAACTGCTGGTCTGCGGCGTCCAGCGCGAGTTCGCGCCCCGTGCAGCTTCGGAAACACCCCACCACGACCGGAGCCGGCGTTTCCTGGACCCCGCCGGGCGTGGGCAAAGCCGGGTTGTTCGCCAGCGCCTGTTCCAGTTTGGCGCGGTCCGTATCCGAAAGGATGTAGGAGGGTCCGTAGCGGTACTCGCACGGCACCGGCTCGAACCCGGTGATTTCAATACTCAGGGGCGACTCGGAAAGTATCCGGCCCAGCAGAATGCCGCCCATCTCCGCCCCCCGTTTGGGCAGGATGTGAAAGCCTTCCAGGACAAAAGATCGAAGTTTCTGGATTAGCCCTGCGTCGATCGTGAACACGGCTCCGCTGTCGGGCATCGTCCAACGGCCCATTGCGCTGTTCGACCCGCTGACTTCTCCATTCCGTCCGGAGTCCGTATGCAAGTGTTCTGTCACTGCTACTCCTTGAATTGGGATTTCTCAGGCTTGAAAAGCGAAGGCCTCGCCAGCCCTGCGCCGTTCTTCACCCCTCGGGTTGCGCCACCCCTTCCGGCGCAACAACAGCTGCATTCTGTCTACAGTCTACTCTGCCCGGCGGATCGCAGCCAAAGCCTTTGGGTCATACGAACGTCCGGCTTGCCGCCATTTCTTCTCCGCCTGCCCCCCCTGCACGTTTATTAAAGTGTGTCCTCCCGGCATCCGATACCATAGTTGTAGTTGTGCTTCACATAGCCGGTCGAGCACTGGTCGTCATCGCACTAGCTCAGTCCTTACCAGCCAGCGGGCCGTATGGCCGCATCTCTGACGCGCGGAATTCTCGCGATGCCGCCGCCACCTGGCGCTTGCAGGGCAAGGTGACCCTCGTCCCCGGCACTCTTCCCACCGAACCAACCTCGTTTTACATTCAGGACGAGACAGGTGGTATTTCCGTCCACAGTCCTTATCCGATTCGACTTTCCTATGCGGACCGCGTCGAGGTAAGTGGCTCCATTCACATGCTGCCGGAGAAGGAACCGGAGTTGCTGGCCTCCTCCGTCACGTTCGTCGGAAAAGAGACCAAAGCGCAGCCAAAAGACATGACGGTGGAGCAGGCCAGGCGGCCCCAATCAACCGGCCTGCTGATCCGGGTGAAGGGCATCGTAGGGAAGAACTCCATCGGCAGCGTACGGGACGACCTGTTCATCGAGCAGAATGGAGTTGTCCTTCGCGCCTATATCCGCCGTCCGGCACTCAGCACGTCGCTGATCCCCCGACAGGCTCCGGTGGGCGCTGTGGTCGAGGCGGTCGGCATCGTCCTGCCTTCCGAGGGCGAGGGCAATGTCCTTCGTCTCCGCGACACCGTGGACCTCTCCCTGGTACGCCCGCCCACTATCTTTCGTTCGCGCGAGGTGCTGATCGCCGTTGGTGTGATCTTTGGGGTGTTGCTGATCACCTTTGGCTGGATCTACGCGCTCCGCCGCTCCATCCGGAGCCGGACGGCCGAAATCCGAGTGCTCCTCGAAAGAGCGGAGGAGGCGTCGCGGGCCAAATCGGAGTTTCTGGCCAACCTCTCTCACGAGATCCGGACCCCCATTCACGGCATTCAGGGCATGCATTCCCTGCTGCTGGAATCGACCCTGACCCCGGGACAGCGGGAGGAACTCATCATCGCCCAGGATGCCACCAAACACCTGCTGGCGCTGCTTGACGATGTCCTGGATTTCTCGCGGATTGAAGCCGGGAAGCTGACCCTCGAATCCGTACCCTTCGATCCTGGCCGGGTCGTAAAGGGCGCCGCCCGCACGTTCGCACCAAAGGCCCGCCAGAAGGGTCTGGACTTCCGTTCTCAACTGAATGATCTGCCAAATCTCGTGGCCGGGGACGCCATCCGCCTGCGCCAGGTCCTCTTCAACCTGCTGAGCAACGCCATCAAATTCACCCACTCAGGCCGCATCGAGGTACGCGCCTGGCGGCATTCAGAAAGCCTCGAGGGCATCCGCCTCCGTTTTGAGGTCCAGGATACCGGCATCGGCATCCCGCCCGAGCAACAGTCGGCCATCTTCGAGTCCTTCCGGCAGGTGGACGGTTCCATCTCCCGCCGTTTCGGCGGCACCGGACTGGGCCTCTCCATCGCCCGAAGCCTCGTGCAGCAGATGAAGGGCGAAATGGGGGTCCGCAGCGAGGCCGGCAAAGGATCCACGTTCTGGTTTACCGCGGTCTTCTCCGCGGTGGATGCGGCAGCGTCCGGAGATACACCCGAGGAGATCACGGCCGATCCCCAGAAATGGCAAGCCGATCCGTCCCAGCCGCTGAGGATTCTGGTCGCCGAGGATAACGACGTCAACCAGCGCCTGGTCCGGCGCATGCTTGAGAAAGACGGACACCTGGTGACGATGGTGGGCGACGGCGACTCCGCCCTCGCGGCCTGGAACAACAACCAGTTCGACGTGATCCTCATGGACGTCCAGATGCCCGGCAAGGATGGACTGCAGACGGCATCCGCCATTCGTGAAGCGGAGAACGCGACGGGCGCCCCCAGGGTCCCGATCTTCGCCCTGACTGCACACAGCATGAAAGGCGACTACGACCGTTGTCTGGGTGCCGGCATGGACAACTGCCTGATCAAGCCCTTCTCGCAACAGGACCTGCGCCGGATTCTGGAGACCCTGCCCACGGCCGGAACTCGTCCGCCCGCTTTTCAGGAGCAGGCGCCCGCGGTCGACTCCTCCCAAAGCTGAGGCTATCCCGCGCTGCCCGCCGCTTTGCGGGCGATTCCTTTCAACCGATATTCACCAGCGTCTCGCCCACCAGAGCGTGATGGATCTCCTGCGCCGCGCGGGTGCCCTCGGCCACCGCCTGCACCACGGTCGCCCCGCCGTTCACGATATCGCCGGCCGCATACACCCGCGCCCGGCTGGTGGCGCTGGAACCCGACTGGGTGGCGATCGTACCCTGGCGGCTGAACGCCACCCCAGGCAGCGCGGACCGCAGCTTGGGATCCACCCCCTGGCCAATCGCTTCCACCACCAGGTCGGCAGCAATTACATGCTCCGACCCGGCCTGGTTCTCGGGCCGCCGCCGTCCGCTCGCATCCGGAGCACCCAGCTTCGTCCGCACCACCTCGAGCCCGGTCAGCTTTCTGTCGGCGTCCATCAGATACCGCACCGGCTGCGTCAGAATCAGGAAGTTCACCCCGCCGCGCATCGCCTCGTCTCGTTCGTTGGGCCAGGCGGGCATCTCCGCGAACGAACGGCGGTACAGGATCGCCACATCGTCCGCGCCGGCCCGTTTGGCCGAGAGCGCCGCATCGATCGCCGTGTTCCCGCCGCCCAGCACCAGGACAGTCCCGCTTACTTTGCGGCCCTCGTGCTTCACCTGCCGCAGGAACTCCAGCGCCCCTTCCACGCCACTGGCCGGACGGACGGAATCCGGCAAGGTCAGCGACCGGCTCAGGCCGGGAGCCAGCAGCACCGCATCGAAGCCTTCATCCAGGATGTCGTCCAACGTACCTGCCGGACCCAGCGAGTAGCTACGCCGTTCAATGGCGCCCGTCGAGACCAGCACATCCTCCAGTTCCTTCTGCAGGATCGGATCCGGCATCCGCTCCGCCGGGATCGTGTCCTTCGCCATCCCGCCCGGAGTCTCGGTCCTCTCCAGCAGCGTCACCCGGTGACCGAACGAAGCCAATGTGACGGCGCCCGCCACGCCCGCCGGACCCGAGCCCGCCACGGCCACGCGCTTGCCCGTATCCGGCAGCACTGGCCGCGTCTCTCGCGCCCAGCCCTCCTCAATCGCCTTGCGCGAAACCCAGCGCTGCAGGTGGCGGATCGGCACCGACTCCTGGTAGTGCTCGTTGATGCAGGTGCTCTCGCACAAAGTCTCGCTGGGACAAACATAGCCGCAGATCGTAGCCAGGACATTGTTCGCCCGGATCGTTTCGTACGCGTCGCGGAACCGGCCGTCCACAATCGCCTGGATGAAGCCCGGCACGTTCACGTGCGCGGGGCACTTCGGCACGCAGGTTGGGTCACTGCACTGCCGGCAGGTCTTTGCCATCGCCTGGATGGTGTCGAGAGCCTCGGCCCGGCCCGCCTTGTAGATGGGTTCGTAGACTTCCGCGTCCCGCGGCACACAGCCGCTGCGGCCGCCATCGCGCATAATCTGCGTACAGGCGGAACACGCGACACAGACCTTTTCCGGATCCAGCTTCCGGCCCTGTACCACCTCGCGGGCGAAGTCCGGATAGGCAAAAGACATACGGCCGCCGCCCACCAGCGAGACCCAGCCCTGCTGCACCGCCGCCGCGCCGACATTCGGCAGGAACTGCCGCAGCCAGGAATAACCTCCGCCCACCACGGGCAGACTCGGGAACTGCTGTTGAATATGCCGCACGATGTGGAGGAAGCGGCCCACTCCCTCTAACGAGTGCTCCGGCGGAACATTCATGCCCACAATGGGCAGATCAAACGGCCGGTTGATGTGGGGATTGAAGTAAGGATTCCCAATCGTGATGTTCACCAGCGGAGCGCCGGCATCGCGGAGGAACTTCACCAGCCGGATGGGATCCGTCAGATCCGGCTGCAGCGAGCCGTCTTCCGCCATGCCCCAGCCGTACGGATACGCCATCGAATCGTACGCATTCATGCGCGAGGTCACGCCGATGCCAGGCACGCGGTCGCGGATCTTGGAAACGATGTTCCGGAAGAAGCGGGTGCGGTTTTCCCACTCCGGACCGCCGTAGCGCGAATTCTCCCGCGTGTGCGACGCATGCAGTTCACTGATCAGATAGCGGTGGCAGGCCTTCACGTCCACGGCGTCAAAGCCGGCTTCCAACGCCAGGCGGGCGGCTTCGACATAGACATCTTCCAGCCTCTCGAGTTCGTTATCGGTAATAAGCGGATAGTCCGCAGGCAGCTTGTGGATCGGATCCAGGTACTTGGAATGGTGCGCAATGATCGGCTTCGGCGCCCGGCCAGGCTTGGAATAGCGGCCGGAATGCGTCAACTGCAGCACCAGCGCCGGCCGGTGATTCGCGCCCATCGTCTCCCGCGCCGCCTGCCGGGCCTGGTCGACCATGGTCCGGAACACACCCACGTTGGCTTTGTGGAGCCAGATCTGGCGCGGATTGGCCCGTCCCTCCTCCACCACCGCGCAGGCCTCCACCCACAGCAGGCCGGAACCGCCCGCGGCAAACCGGCGATAGCGCCGCAGCGTCAGTTCGTCAGGCGATCCATCAGCCAGCCCGTCGCAACCTTCCATCGGCAGGACCACCAGCCGGTTGGGCAGCACGAACCGGCCGCAATCTACTGGCTGGGCCAGTACGCTGACGTCTTCGCTCACCGGTACGTCGACGCCAAGCCGGTCAATATCCTGGCGCAGGTCTTCAAGGGAATGGTAGTGGAAGGGCTGGTGCACAAGCATGGCGGAACTCCGGTCATTTCTACCATATCAGATGCGAAAGTCCGGTTACGGCCGCGCGCGACAATAGAGGGAGATGCGAATCCACTTCCTGCAGCACGTCGCCTTCGAGAACCCCGGCCTGATCGGCGAATGGGCGGTTGAGCGGGGCCATTCCCTCACCGGAACCCGGCTCGACCTCGCCGAGCCTCTGCCTGCCCTCGACACCTTCGACCTGCTGTTGATAATGGGTGGGCCGATGAGCGTCAACGACGAGCACATCTACCCCTGGCTGCGCCCGGAGAAACAGTTGATCGCGGACACGATGGCCGCCGGCAAATTCGTCATTGGCGTCTGCCTGGGCTCGCAACTCCTCGCCGGAGTGCTGGGCTCCCCCGTCTATCGCAACAGGGAGAAGGAAATCGGCTGGTTCCCGGTCCAAACCACGGGCGCAGGGTCCCTGTTTGAGGACATGCCTTCCGAGTTCACCGTCTTCCACTGGCATGGCGAGACCTACGACCTCCCGGCGGGCGCCACCCTTCTCGCCTCCACGGCCGGGTGCCGGTCGCAGGCGTTTGAAACCGGGCGCTGCCTGGGGCTCCAGTTCCACATGGAGATGACCGAGCCCATCATCCAGGATCTTCTGGTCCATTGCGCAGCCGATCTCGGCTCCGGACCGTATCAGCAACCACCCCAGGAAATCCGGGAAGAAATGTGGCGATTGAAACCCGCCAGAGACCGGCTGTTCACCCTGCTCGACCGCGTGTCAACCCGTGCTTTTGTCGTAGCATAGCTCATGGCCAGTTATTTCTGCGTCGACCGCGGCAGGGCCCTGCCGCTGGGCGCGACGCGACTCGAAGACGGTGTGAATTTCGCGCTTTTTTCGAAATATTCCACGCACGCTTGGCTTTCTCTTTTTCGTCCCGGGGAGACCGCCCCTTACCTGGAGATTGAGCTCCATCCGGAGCGCGATCGCACTGGACAGATCTGGCATCTCTGGATCGGCGGGCTCGAGCCCGATGTTCAATACTGCTGGCGCCTCGACATGCGCCCGAATCCGAATCCGCACGTCCATCGCTTCGATCCGCAGCGCCTGCTGCTGGATCCCTATGCAAAGGTCCTGGTCGGCGGCGAACAATGGGGCATCTCGGCCGAACGCCGGTGTGCCCTGCCCCACGACCACTTCGACTGGGAGATGGACCGGCCGCTGAACGTGCCCCTCAGCGAATCTGTCATTTACGAGCTCCATGTGCGCGGCTTCACGCGTCATGAATCGTCGGGAGTCTCTGCGCCGGGCACCTACCTCGGCCTGACGGAGAAGATTCCGTATCTCAAGAAGCTCGGCGTGACGGCCGTCGAACTGCTGCCTGTGTACGAGTTCGAAGAGGCCGATACCGATCGCAGCAACCCCCTGCTCGGCGCCACCCTGTTCAACCTGTGGGGCTACCAGCCCATCGCCTTCTTTGCACCCAATGCGACCTATGCCAGCGGCAAATACCCGGGTGCCGCGGTGGTGGAATTCAAGGAGATGGTGAAGCGGTTCCATGCCGCCGGACTGGAAGTGATCCTGGACGTCGTCTTCAACCACACGGCCGAAGGAGACGAACGCGGACGAACCCATTCCTTCCGCGGCATCGACAACTCCACTTACTACCTGCTGGACGAACAGGGCCACTACCGCAACTATTCCGGTTGCGGCAACACCTTTAACTGCAACCATCCTGTGATCCGCAGCCTGATCACCGATTGCCTGCACTACTGGGTCATGGAGATGCATGTCGACGGCTTCCGCTTCGATCTGGCCAGCGTGCTCGGCCGTGGCCAGGACGGCAGCCCTCTGGCCGACCCGCCATTGCTCGAGCGCCTCGCCTACGACCCCGTGCTGGCCAACACCAAGCTGATCGCCGAAGCCTGGGACGCCGCCGGACTCTATCAGGTGGGCAGCTTCCCCGCCTGGGGCCGTTGGGCCGAATGGAATGGGAAATACCGCGACGATCTCCGCCGGTTCGTCAAGAGCGACCGCGGTATGGTCCCCGCCCTGGCCTCGCGCGTCACCGGCAGCCCGGATCTCTATGCCTCCAGCGGCCGCCAATCCCGCCACAGCATCAACTTCGTCACCTGCCACGACGGCTTTACCTTGGCCGACCTCGTCAGCTACAACGACAAACACAACGAAGCCAACGGCGAGCAGAACCGCGACGGAGCCAACGACAACAACAGCTGGAACTGCGGCGCCGAAGGCCCCACGAACGACGAGGCGATCAACACCCTGCGCCGCCGCCAGATGCGCAATCTGGCCTCGCTGCTGCTGCTCAGCGGCGGCGTCCCCATGATTCTGGCCGGCGACGAGATGGCCCGCACCCAGGGCGGCAACAACAACGCCTATTGCCAGGACAACGCCACCAGCTGGGTCGACTGGACCTTCACGGAATCCAATTCCGGAATGGTGGAGTTTTTCCGCCGCATGATCGCCTTCCGGGCCAGCCGCGAAGCCTTCCGGCATATCGACTGGGGGCCGCAGACCGAAGAGAAGCACACGCGCGTCACCTTCCACGGCGTCTTCCCTCACGCGCCCGACTGGGGCCAGGACTCCCATGCCCTCGCCATCGAACTCGAGTGGGGCAGCGAGCGCATTTACTTCATCGCCAACGCCTATTGGGAGCCACTGCGGTTCCAGTTGCCGCTCCTCATTGGCGATAGCCACTGGGTCCTGGTGGAAGACACCCGTCACGACGGCGCGCGCGGCCCGAAGCTGGAATCGCAGGAGTGGTACGATGCCGCGCCCCGCAGCGTCGTTGTGCTGGAAGCGATCTGACCGGTTTCACTGCTTCCAGGGCGTCAGAATGCGGATTTTGCGGTAGGAGGCGATCTCTTCCTCCGTCAGGTCGGAAGGGATCACCCGCTGCTGATACAGCTTCCGGAAGCTCGCCCGGTTCATGTCGGCAGGCTCCACCTTTTCCAACTCCAGCCTGGGATTGAAGTAGTAGAGGTTGGATGCCTTTTCAGCTCCGGCCGGATTCTCGCTGGTGGCCACCAGCAGGCTGTCGCCGACGCGCATCAGGGATCCGACGTAGTTGTAAGGACTGGTCGCCAGATTGAGCGACGATCTCGGCAGCAGTAGCCGCGCCTTCTCCACGGCCGGCGGGTTCTGCTGGATCTGCTCCGCGGGCTCGGCCTCCACAGAGGCGCCCCCGAATTTCTCAGGATCGAGCACGGTCAGGTCCGCACACTTGTAGCCATTCGCAATTCCGCCCAGAAAGATCTCGGGCCGCCCGTCGCTATCCAGGTCATCCACCAGCATCGTCGTAATGTGGCCGGCATGCCAGTATTCACGAAGCAGATTGCCGCGAGCGTCCAGAAGCGTAATCAATGCCGGCGAATGAATGTGATGGGTTGAAGCAACAACGACCCTGGACTCCTTTTTCCCCGGAATCGGAACCAGTGCAAACCGGCGTATGCCGAAAGTCCCCTTCAGGGAAACGCCCTGGCGCAGGACCGGTTTGGCGAAACTCCGCTGCCACAATACTTGCCCATCGGCAGAGAAAAGGTACAACTCGTCGTCGAGCCGGGAGTCCGCCCCATAACGCAACGGGAACAGGATCTCGCGCCGTCCATCTCCGTCCACATCCACGATCCGCCAGGAATCGTAAGTCTGAAAGTCCGGAGTGAACTCTTCCACCGGCTCGTTCGGCAGGATGTATCGCCACGCGAGCCGGCCCTGCTCGTCATAAACGACCAGGGTCCGGCCTTCCACCCGGCAGAGATTCGGGTTCGACCGGGGCCGCAGCACCCAGAACACACCGATGCAGGCAAGAATCAGACAGGAGACGGCGGCAAGGATCAACGGCTTCCTGGAAGCAGCCTGAACCGCAGGCACCTCGGCCGGCTCCGGTTCCGTCACCGCTGCGGCCCGGGTCCCTTCGGTCTGCTTCCGCCAGGCCTCCAGTTCGTCGACGTAGGCGTAGATTCGCCCCTTCGCGCCTGGCATGCGGTGAATGGGTAAGCCCCGTTCTTCTTCCCAATTCTGGACTGTACGTACGGTTACGTCAAAGAATCCGGCAATTTCCTTCCACGACTGCAGCATCCTCTCTTTGTCATTCTGCGGGCGCAACGAGAAACGGACCTCCCCGGAATATCATCAAGATCAAAGATACCAAGACACAGCAGGAAAACAGCGCAAAATGGCCGTGCGATTGGCACTTTCCGCATTAACAAACTGCAATGATACCAGAGCAATGTCGAAACGGTGCATCGGACTGGGCTATCAATATATCGAGTAATCGGAATTACTCTCCCGATATACGAGAAGAGTGTGCCGGACGACACTCGCGCGAAGATTCACTTATCGTCAATCTTCTGGCTCCGCTAATCTTAACTTTTCTATATCAGTTTCTTGGGGAGTTCGGCAGAGGCAGCGGTTTGCCGGACGGCTTCCACTTGCCGGCCCGTACCGCATCGAAGAAATCGAACCCCATGGCCAGCGAGGTCACCCCCACTGCCGCGTGGTTGCTGGACGCATCTTCGACATATTCGAACTGCTTGTACCGGCGCTGCAGGACAAAAGCCAGCCGCCGCGCCGTAGCGGTGCTGAAGATCTCATCCGCTCCACCCTGAACGAACAGAAAGGGCACGTCCGGCGCCTTGCTGAAATCCAGGACCTCCAACGGTTGCCCCCCCACCGCCATCAAGCCAGCGAAACGGCCCGGCTCGCCCATCGAGACAGACATCACCCCACCCGCCCCGGAGCCTTGTCCCGCCAGGAACACCTGTTTGCTGTCGATGGAGAAGGACTCCTGGACCCGTTCCGCCACGTCCAGCACGTCCTTGCGCGAGGCGTTGGTATAGTATTCCATCGGCCCCCGGCCCGAGGGCGCCGCCACCACATATCCTCGCTCGGCCGCCAGAGTCATCACCTGGCTGCCGCCATCCTTCGCAAGATACCGTTCGAAGTACGACCCCTCGTCTCCGCCCGCATCGTGCAGCAGAACCAACAGGGGCCACTTCTTCGAGGCGTCGTAGCCTGGCGGCAGGAACAGGCGGAAGGACTGCATGCTCTGGTCAACGGCGGACAGGTAGGCCAACCGCAGGTCGCCCTTCTTCGCCGCCAGCGGGCTATGGCCGGACAACAGCTCGGACGCCATCCACTCCGCCATCGGCAGGTCGCGCTCCGGATTGATCGGATCGGTCGCGTAGTTGGGCAGCTTCGGATCGGCCAGCGTGAGGGCCAACGGGGTCAGGTGGTTCGACAGCCCGGGACCCGGGCCCTCCAGTGCGCGCGCATAGAGGTCCCCCATGAACTGGACGGTCTGCACCGCCAGCGCCTGCGCCGGACTCTTCAGCGCGACCCCGGCGGCCGCCAGCTTCCGGCCCTGCTCGACCAGGGCGCGAATCCTCTTCTCCATCGACGGGCTCAACAGGACTTCTCGTGTCGCCCATGCCCTAACCTTCCCCTCAGAGTCCAGCAATTGATACCGCACCCGGTAACTGCCTTCCGGCAATCCGCTGGTCCGGAGAGAGAAGTCCACCGGCTCCAGCCGCTGCAGGATCTCAGCCGGCCGCTCCACCACAACTTTCCCCTGCGCGTCCAGCAGCATCACCTGCGCGCGGTAGGGCGTCTTCAGTGGCCGCCCCAGGACAAAGCGCGGTTCCAGGCGCGCATGGAGCGTGACACCCGGTGCGGCAATGCGCCGGTCCACGTCAAACTGCAGGGACGAAGCCACCTCCAGCCACTCCCCCGGCGGCTGGTCCCGGTACACCGCCAGCACCCGGGCGAACAGCCGCGCCGCGGCATTCCAATTGCCTACGCTGAGCGACTGGTACGCCATCTGCACCGCCTCCCCAACTTCCGGATGCGGCTTCCGCCCCGGCGCCGGATCCGCCTGCGCCGCCTGGATCTGGGCCATCAGGAACAACACGCTCTCGCGGTCCGCATCGGTGACGTACTGACCCTCTACCTTCGTCCAGGTCTCCGGTTTTTCGCTCAGCTGTGCGTGCAGCAGGGGCACCCAGAACAGCGCCAGCCCCACGCACCAGTTCCTATGCATGCAATGAATTATGTCGCAGCCCGGGCGGCCATGCACGGCTGTGAGAAACTCATCTATTAATGAAGCCGTTAGTCTCTACAGTTCTGTCCATTTTGTTGGCCATACCTGCGACCCCTCAGTCCGCGCCCGTCCGGTCCCTCCCGCTTACTGTCGATTCCATCATGCGCGGGCCCGGCCTTTACGGCTATCCGCCGCGGGCTGTCCGCTGGTCCGGGAACGGCCAGAAGGTTTACTTCGAGTGGAAGCAGTGCACAGACCCGCTCGACAAGGACTTCGACACGTACGTCGTGAATCGAGACGGCTCCGCTCTCACCAAGCTCAGCGAGGACGAGGCGCGACTCGCCCCGCCCGCGGCCGGCAGCGAGTCGAAGGACAGAAAACTGGTGGTCTACACCGACCACGGCGACCTCTTCCTTTACGACCGCACCACGGACAAGGGCCGCCAGCTCACCAGGACCGCGGAGGCTGAATCGAACCCGCGCTTCACCCGCGACGCCCGCAAGGTTGCCTTCCAGCGCGGCGGCAATCTTTACACCCTTTCGCTCTCCGAGGGCGTCCTGGAGCAGCTCACCGACATCCGCCCCGCCGGCGCCGCCACGCCCGCTGCCCCCGCCCCCGGCCCCCGCCGCGGAGCCCAGAATGAGGCCTCCGACGACGAGACGAAAAAAGGCACCGACAGCCAGGAAGCGCTGAAGAAGGAAGAGCGCGAACTGTTGGATATCGTCGACCGCCGGGCCAGGAAGCGGGAAGAGGCCGAAGCGCGGCGCAAGAAAGAGAATCCGCGCAAGCACATGAATCTGGGCCCGCGCCAGACGGCCACGAACCTCCTGCTATCGCCCGATGAGACCTACGTCGTCGTTTCCGTGATGGAACGCGCGGCCGTCGCGAAAACCACCGTGGTCCCAAACTACGTCACCGAGGCGGGCTACACCGAAGACATCCCATCCCGTACCAATGTTGGCGACACTCCGAACCGTACCCGCATGGCGATCGTCAAGGTGGTGACGGGGGAGGTCACCTGGCTCGACCACGGCCAGAAGCTGCCGGCCGACGACAAAGCCAAGCCGCCCGTGAAGGAATCCGAGCGGCCCGTCACGCTGCTCAATCCGCAGTGGTCCGAGGACGGCACAAAGCTGGCAGTGGCCGGACGCGCCGGCGACAACAAAGACCGCTGGCTCTTCGCCGCGGACACCGCCACCGGCAAGCTCAGGCCCCTCTTCCACCTCCACGACGAGGCCTGGGTCGACGGCCCCGGCAGCGCCCAACTCGGCTGGCTGCCCGACAACCACACGCTCTTCTTCCAGGCCGAGGTCACAGGCTGGTCTCATCTCTACACGGTCGACTGGGCCGGCGGCGAACCGAAGGCCCTCACCTCCGGCGAGTGGGAAGTGGAGTCCGCCGTACTTTCGAAGGACGAAACCCGCTTCGGGCTGGTGACCAGCGAGATGAGCCTGCACCAGCGCGACTTCTACTGGATGCCCGTCGCCGGCGGCCCCAGAACCCGCATCACCTCGCAGCCCGGCGACTACGACGTCGCCGTCTCGCCCGACGAGCAGATGTTGGCCGTCGTCCACAGCTACACGAACAAGCCGCCGGATCTTTACCTCATGGAGAACAAGCCCGGCGCCCCCATGACGCGAGTCACCACATCCCCTTCGCCGGAATTCTCGTCCTTCCCCTGGCTCGACGTGCCCATCGTCAAAGTGCCGGCACGCGACGGCACCGGCGTACCGGCCCGTCTCTACCAGCCGAAGAACTGGAAGAAGGGCGGACCCGCGGTGGTGTTCGTGCACGGCGCGGGTTACCTGCAAAACGTCCACCGCTGGTGGTCGACCTACTCGCGCGAGTACATGTTCCACCACCTGCTGATGGAGCGCGGCTTCCTGGTCATCGACGTCGACTACCGCGGCTCCGCCGGCTACGGCCGCGACTGGCGCACGGCCATCTACCGCCACATGGGCGGCAAGGATCTCGACGACCAGGTGGACGCGGCGCGCTACCTCGTCAAGGAGTATGGCGTGGATCCGAAGCGCATCGGGCTCTATGGCGGCTCCTACGGCGGTTTCATCACCCTGATGGCGCTCTTCACACAACCCGACGTCTTCGCCGCGGGAGCGGCGCTGCGTCCGGTCACCGACTGGGCCCACTACAATCACGGCTACACCTCGAACATCCTGAACCTGCCGCAGAAGGACCAGGAAGCGTATAAGCTCAGCTCGCCCATCTATCACGCGGCCGGCCTGAAGGGCGCGTTGCTGATCTGCCACGGCATGGTAGATACGAACGTGCACTTCCAGGACACGGTCCGCCTGGTACAGAAGCTGATCGAACTCCGCAAGGAGAACTGGGAAGTGGCGATGTTCCCTGTGGAAGACCACGGCTTCGTACAGCCGACCAGTTGGGCCGACGAGTACAAGCGGATTCTGCGGTTGTTTGAGGCGAATCTGACGAGGAAGTAGAGCGGGCAGAAGAGAGCTTTCAGCGATCAGCTGTCAGCTGTCAGCTTGAGTTTGTTTATGGATTTACGGTGGAGGCCCCCGGAGGCCAGCTGCCAGCAATCAGCATCCAGCCCGTCGGCGATGTACTAAATAGGAGCTGAAAGCTGACAGCTGATCGCTGACAGCTAGCTCCTGCGCTGCGCCACTGCGCAGCGCAGGAGCGCTACGGCTTCAACGTCACCTTGCCTACACCGTCCACATACGCTTCCAGCGTCTCAAACGCCTTCTGCACCTGGTCCAGCGGCAGGCGATGCGTGATCATCGGCGTGAATCTTTGCGGTTGCTCCTGCAACAGCCGCAGCGCCAGTTCGCTCTTGTGATTCGAACGCCGCACCGGGTAGAAGTGCTGCTCCTTGCGCCGCAGATGGTGGAAATCGATCGCCGGCATCGTCTCCGAAGGCAGTCCCGTAATCACGATGCGCGCCGCGGAGGCGCCCATGCGGATCGCCCAGTTGATCGAGCCATCCTTGGCCGCGCAATCGTACACCATGTCGACGCCCCGTTTGCCGGTATCGCGCAGGACTTCCTGCACGGGATCTACCGCGTCAGGGTCGATCACCACATCGGCGCCCATCACCTTGGCCAGGTCGCGCCGGTGCGCTACCTTCTCCACACACCAGATGCGCGCCACCCCGGCGACTCGCAGCGCCGCAATCGTCGTCAAACCAATTGGACCGCCGCCGATCACCACCGCGGTCTCGCCGATCTTCGGGTCGCCCATGCGGAACGAGTGCAGGATGATGCCCAGCGGCTCAAACAACGTCGCTTCGTCGAAGCCCAGATTTTCCGGCAGCGGCAGCAGGTTGGTGGCCGGCAGGTTGGCGCGATCGCGAAACAGACCGGGCTCACCGGGATTGCTGAGAAACCGGACATGCTCGCACAAGTGATGCCGGCCCGACATGCAGAATTCGCAGTGATAACAGTAAATGGGCGGTTCCAGCGCCACACGGTCGCCGGCAGCCCAGCCGGTCACACCCGCGCCTGCCTTCAGCACCGTACCCACGGGTTCGTGCCCCAGCACCATCGGATACTGGGAGGGCACATCGCCGATCTGCCCCTCTGAGAAGTTGTGCAGGTCGCTGCCACAGATGCCAACCGCTTCCACCCGCACCTGCACCTCACCGGGCAGCGGATCTTCGATCACGTTCTCTCTCAGTGCGAATTGATGCTGTGCAATCAGTTCAGCGACGGCCATGGACGCTCCATTTCTTTTGCCCCGCGAGAAGAAGCCAGGATTCTCAGGGCTTATACGATTTCAACATAAGCGGACCCACGGCTCGCAGCATGCCCGCGTCGGGCAGGCCCTGCAGCAGGCAGCCGGAGAAGCGCTCCAACACGGCCGCGCAGGCGCCCGCATCGGCCTCTTCCACCAGCACCGGCCGCTCCACCCGCCGTGGATCCATGCCTAGGGCGTCGCCCTGCGCGATGATCACGTCGGCGTTCTGCACCAGCCGGGAACTCTCGGTGATCCGGTTCTTGGCCGAGAGGGCGATCGGCAGCGCGAAATCGGTGTGGCGCACCTGGAACCGCTCCCGGATCGCCTCCGAGATCTTCTCCAGGTTGTTGGGCACGTAACTGTCGAAATCCCAACCGTGGCCCGACCAGTCAGCCGCCGGGTTGAGAATCACATGCCGGTGGTTCCGGTCGATGAGCCAGTCCGTGAGCTTTCGCGTGGCGTCCAGGATGGCGTCGGGTGAATCAAAGTTGTGGTCTTGATCCGCATGGAAGAGGACCAACTCCACCGCGATGCCCTGCTGGGCGGCGGCAGCCAGCACCACATCCAACCGCTGCTTCTCAGCGTCGGGAATGGAACCGTCCGGCTGGAAGGAGTTGTGACTTGCCCCCTGCAGCGCCACCCGCACCAGGCGCAGTCCGCTGGAAGGCAGTGCGTTGATTCCGCCTGCCGGCGCTCCGCCGGAAGCCGGAAATGCATCCAGCGTGACGCCCACCAGCCGCCCCTGCACCTGCCGCCGGTACTCCGGCTGCGAACACGACTTCTGCCAGGCGGCGCCGGCCGACGAGCGCAGGTAGAACGCCCGCGGATCGTACCTCGGCCCGATCAGATAGCCAGTGGAGATCTCCAATGTTTCATTGGGAGACGACCCGCCAAAGAGTGGGCAGACACAAAGGACGCAACAGAGAAAGACACGCATTGGAAGTCAGAGTGCGCGCCCGCGGCCGGGCGTTCACTTCTTGAATAAGTTATCAAATGCGATGCGTGCGTCGTTGGCGGTCTTCGGCGCCAGGACTTCGGGCCGGTCCGCCGCGGGTCGCGCGGCAGCCGCCGGCGGCGCGGAATCGCGCGCTACCGTCACGCGCGCACGGAAAAACGTGCACTCGTTCGCCTTGTCCTTGTAGGCAATGCGCTCCGGAATCGGCTTCGTGCACTGGAAGCGCGTCGAAGGCTCGAAGAACGAGCACTGCTTGCAGCAGTGCAGCGCAACATTGCACTTGGGGCAGGAGCCCGTGAAATCCATACCAGGAGGTAGAGGCGTGGCACAGTTGTAACAACGGGACGCCGTCACCGTCTCCACCATCCGCGGCAGGCGCGGGCCGGTGACGTCGATCGGTGGACGGGGGCCACGGTTACGCTGGCGATCGTCGCCGCCCCGAGCCGGCCCTTGGCCTGCGGCTTCGGTATCCATGTAGCCCCGTTGTTTATACTTGCGGTCGCCGTCCATAAATGGAGTCCACTCCTTCGTGGGATCTCAGCTGTTTTCCGTGCCGAGCGGTCTGGGAGGTTCGCCTACAGGCCCCTTCCCGGCGCTATCCACAGCTCACCTTGGTAAAGGGGTTGTTGGGGAATCGCTTCTGGCAGGCACCGTCCCAGATCGGGCGGAGGGAGCGTCTAGCGGCTCAATTCCACCCGGTCATTGGCCGGCACACCTCATTCTTAGCACGGAACGCAGCCGGAATCCAGCACAGAAATTGTTCAGCTCCGGGTCCACTTCACGGGAGACAGGCATGGTCTCGTCAGTGGATCGTCGCAGTGGTTCGGACTCACGCGTAGCGTGTAGCCCAGCCGGCCCGTCTGGTGCGGGACAAAATCCCTTCCAAACAGAACCGTATCATTCTGTTCTGACAGCGGAGGCAGCGTGATGACACTGGTATCCTCCAGCCCGCCGTCCGGGTTCACACGCCCCACGACGGCCTCTACCCGCACGTCTTCCGGCGTCAGCCCGGCCAGATGCACCGCCGCGCGCAACTGGATCGGGGTGCCGGTCAGCACACACGCACCCGGACCTTCGCCCGAATCCTGGATCGCCACCTGCGACCACAGCCGCTCCACCTGCGCGTACCAGCTTGCCTTCTCCCGCGCCGGCTGGTAGTTGTCGCGCCGCACTGCCAGGCAGCCGACGTGCGCCGGCTCGTAAAACCGGGTCGTGTAGTCATGAATCATGCGCTGGCAGTTGAAGCCCGGGCTCAGATTCATCAGGGACTGTTTCACGCGCTGCATCCAGCCGTGCGGAACGCCCTCTTCCCTGCCCTTGTAGTACAGCGGCAGGATGTCGTTCTCCAACTGCGAGTAAATCGACGACGCATGCAGGTCATCCATGTCGGACGAGTACTGATCCCGGTCGCCAATCGCCCAGCCCCCGGAGACTTCATACGCCTCATCGAACCACCCGTCGAGAATCGAGAGATTCAACGTGCCGTTGATGGCCGCCTTCATGCCGCTGGTGCCGCACGCCTCTTCCCCGCGGCGCGGATTGTTCAGCCACAGGTCCACGCCATGCACCAGCTCGCGTGCCACTTCAATGTCGTAGTCCTCAATAAAGACCACGTGCTTGGCGAAACCGGGATCGCGCGAAAGCTGCACGATCTCCCGGATAAACTGCTTGCCCGGGTTGTCTTTCGGGTGTGCTTTGCCGGCCACCAGAATCTGCACCGGCATCTGCGGATTCGAGAGAATCTTCTGCAGGCGTTCCTTGTCCCGGAAGATCAGCGTGGCGCGCTTGTAGGTAGCAAAGCGCCGGGAGAAGCCGATCGTAAACGCTTCGGGATCGAACAGCTCCGCCAGCCGCCGCTGTTCGGTGGAGGATGCCCGCCGCTCCTGCGCACGCTTCGACATCCGCTCCCGGACAAAATTGATCAGCCGCCGCTTGCGCCGCCGCCGGATCTCCCACAACTCATCGTTCGGGATCTCCGGCACCTGCTCCCAGATTGAACCCTCCGGATAGCGTTCCCGCCAGTCCGGCGCCAGATACTGGTCGTAGAGCAGCGCCAGGTCACCGTTCAGCCAGGTTGGCAGGTGGACGCCATTCGTGATCGGCGTGATCGGCACCTCGTGGATCGGCAGGTCCGGCCACAGCTTGTGGAACATCTCCTGCGAAACTTCGCCGTGCAGGCGGCTCACTGCGTTGCGGTACGCCGAGGTCTTCAGCGCCAGCACCGCCATCGAAAAACGGTCACCCTGTTCGTCCGTGCCGCCCTGGCCCAGACTCAGGAACTTGTCGAAGGGTACCCCGTACCTTTCGCAATATCCGTGCAGGTACTCATAGACCAGACCGGGATCGAACATATCGATTCCGGCGGGCACGGGCGTGTGGGTGGTGAACACATTGTTGCCGCGCGCCGACTCCAGCGCTTCCTCGAAGCTCAGCCGGTTCTCCTGCATCGAGAGCCGGATCCGCTCCAGCGCCAGGAACGCCGAGTGGCCTTCGTTCATGTGATAAACGGTCGGTTCCAGCCCCAGCGCCTTCAAGGCGCGCAGACCGCCCACGCCAAGCACCAGTTCCTGCTGGATGCGCGTCACATTGTCGCCGCCATACAGCTGGTCTGTGATGTCGCGATACTCCGGGTTCTGGTTCTGCGGGATGTTCGTGTCCAGCAGCAGAAGGTCGACACGCCCCACCTTCATCCGCCAGACCTTAATAGAGCAGACTCCGTGCGGCAGCTTCAGGTCCACCAGGACTTCATTGCCGTTGGCGTCCAGCGCCGGCTGCACCGGCCACGTATAGAAGTCGTTGAGGGGCGTCTTCTCGGTCTGCCAGCCATCGGGGTTCAGATACTGCTGCAGATATCCTTTCTGATAGAGCAGCCCGATGCCCACCAGATTCAGGCCGGCGTCGCTGGCGGCCTTCAGGTGATCCCCTGAGAGAATGCCCAAACCACCCGAGTAAATCGTCAACGACTCCAACAGGCCATACTCCATGGAGAAGTAGGCAACCAGCATGGAGTCCTTGCGGCTTGCATCGGCCGGCCGGGACATGTATTCGTCATAGCGGCGGCACGCGCTCTGGTACAGAGCAATGTAGCGCGGGTCCGCCGCGGCCTTCTCCAACAACTCTTGCGGAATCCGGCCCAGCATCAAGACGGGGTTGCGGTGGCATTCCTTCCAAAGAGCGGGGTCCAGCCGGCGAAACAGGGGCCGGATGGTGTGATCCCAACTCCACAGCAGATTGTGCGCCAGTTCCCCAAGGCGGGAAATGGCGGGCGGCAGCGCGGGGCTGACCAGGAACTCCTTCACTGGTTGAACTTGGAATGGCATGATGGCTCTTGATGGATAGACATTCCAACATAGCAAACCATGCAATAGAGCCGTGGGCCTCCCATCTGTCCTGGCTATGGGTTGCAATTCCTTAATGTAAGCGACGGCACAGTACGGGCAGTACCCTCTTACAGGGTAATCATATTTTTATATCTTTTTATCTTCACTGTCGGTGTTTTCGACGTACAATGTTGTCATGAAGCTCAGCGCCCAAGAGGAATACGGGCTGCGATGCCTGTTATTTATGGCTCGCCACGGCGAGACGAAAAGCCACAGCATTCCTGAAATAAGCCGGGCCGAGGGTCTCTCGGTCCCTAACGTTGCCAAACTGATGCGGATTCTACGCCTCGGTGGACTTGTAGCCAGTGTCCGCGGTCAGGCGGGTGGGTACACTCTTTCGCGGCCGGCCGATCAGGTCACTGTCTCCGAGATTCTGTCGCTCCTGGGCGGCAGTTTCTTCAACCCGCACTTCTGCGATCGCCACTCAGGCCTGGAACGGAACTGCGCTCACTCGGGGGATTGCGCCGTGCGCCTGCTCTGGGGCGCCGTCCAGAAATCTCTGGACGCCATCCTCACCAAAACCACTCTCCGCGATCTTCTGCGTAATGAAGAGGATATGTTGCTGTTCCTGAAAGAGCAGGGTGCGTCAACCCCGGCCGATCTGCAAACAGTCCCAGTCCATACCATTACGAATTGACGGCATACTCGAACCGGATCCGGTCAGGCAGGGGCGGTACATCCACCGCGTGGGCAAACCCCACGCGTCCAACAGATGTGCGACCCCTGCCTATCGATCGAGTATTCTCAGATAGATGATCCGTTTTCCCTATAGGGTTTCCGTGTGTGCTGTGTGGGCCGCCTGCCTCTTCTCCTCAGCCTGCGGACGCTCGCACCCCAGACTGACCGTAGGCTCCAAAGACAGCACCGAACAGGTCCTCCTCGGCGAGATCCTCGCCCAGCATCTCTCCAAGAGGCTGCCCGACAATCAGATCGAGCGCAGGTTCGGCCTCGGCAACGTCACCCTCGTTCACACCTCACTCCTCACCGGCGAGATCAGCGTCTATCCCGAATACTCCGGCACCGCCCTTTTCAACGTTCTCAACATCGAACCGGACCGGGGCGACGATCCCCTCCTCGACCAGGTGCGCGAAGGCTACCGCACCAAGTTCCGCTGCGAATGGCTCGGCCCCCTCGGCTACAGCAGCTCGCGCGTCTTCCTCATCCCCCGCCGCATCGCAGAGAAACGCAAGATCCAGAACCTCACCCAGGCCAGCGGGAATCACGAGGGTTGGGCGATTGGCGGCAGCCGCGAATTCCGTGACCGGCCCGACGGCATGGTGCTGCTCACGCGGAAATACGAATTCCAGCTCAGCGCTCCGGTCCAGATCGTCAGCGAGGAACAGCTCTACTCCGCTCTGTCCAAGGATCAGCTCACCTTCGGCGTCACACGCAGCACCGATCCGCACCTCGGCAGCGGCGATCTCGTCCAGCTTCCCGACGATCAGTCGGTCTACCCCTCCTATCAGGCTGGCTACGTCGTCAAACTCGAGACGCTCGAAGCCAATCCCGGCCTCGCCAATGCGATCAAGGAACTGTATGGGAAAATCACACTGGAGCGCATGCGCGCCATGGTGCGCCGTGTGGACTTCGAAAAAGTGCCGGCCGAAAAGGCCGCCACTGATTTTCTCAAGGAAGTGGGCCTCAGCCAGTAACGAATGTCGGCCAAAGTCATAGCAATCTCAAGCCGCCTGCCCGGAGCCGGTAAGACACATGTCGCCGCGGCGCTCGCCGCCTGGTTCCGCCGCGAAGGCCGCCACGTCGCCCCGCTGCATCTCTCGAAACCCGATGGGGATCCGTATCAATGCCCCGAGGGCGGTACCGTCTCTCGCGCCGCCGCTCTTCTCGCCGAGGCCTGCGGGCTCCCGGCAGAGCCTATTTACGAGGCGGGCTGGTCCGCGCTGCCCACCCTCCAGGCGCGCCACGACCTCATCGTCGCGGAACTCGCCGCTGGAGAATCCGCCCCCGCCGGCGCCGCCGACCTCGAACTGACCGTCCGGATGCAGGACGGCTCCATTCATTTAGGTGAACTTCCGCCGCTCCCGCTCTTCCAGCCCGGCCTGACCCCGAGTTGCCCGGGCGATGTCGCAGCTCTGCCCCTTTGGAGCCTTGTCTCGGCGCCCCGCTCCGGAATCATCTCCCTGCCCCACCTCGCCAACTTCGGCGACTTCCAGCTGCTTCGCGGAGCCGAGTGGCTGACCAGCGGCGCACCGGGCCGCTTCGAGCTGATCTTCGTCCCCGCTTCGCTGGAACCCGACAAGGATCTGGAGTGGATCCAGGAGGCCGGCCTCGACACCTGGATCGCCGGGCAACTGGCCTCGGGCGCGCGGCTGATCTCCACCGGCTGGGCCTACCCGGGCGCGGAACAGATCGAAACCGGAGCCCTGGCTGACAACTGGATCGTCTCCCGGATCCTCGGCCGGCGCGTCCCGCCGCCGCTTCCGCCGGAAGACACGCTCGACCGTCTGGGCCACTGGCTTTCCGAAGCCCCTGGAGTGGCCAGCTTCGTGCATCAATCCGTGTGAGGCCGGGAGTAGTAGAGTAAGAACAGAGCCTAATCCGGGTTCGCACGCCGCCCCGGCCGCTCAGAACCCCGTCCGCGGGGTGGGAAGTTCGCTTCGATCCGTACAGCTTCATGATCCGTAAGAGCCTGATCCGCAGAAGGATCCACCCGAGCAACCGGGACCCACTGCCATACATGTGTTGGGGAGGAAGTGTTTGACCATCACACACGGTGGAAATCTGTTCGCCATCAGCCGGGAACGCGGCTGGGACTGGCGGGAAGTGCTGGACCTCAGCGCCAGCATCAATCCACTGGGGCCGGCGCCGGGCGTCCGTCCCGCCATCGAAGCCGCTCTCGATCGCATCAGCCACTACCCTGGCCAGCTGCCCGGTGAACTCGAAGCCGCCCTGGCCGCGGAATGGCGCGTCGCCCCGCATCAGGTCATGGCCGGCGGCGGCGCCACCGAGCTTCTCCATTTCGTCGCCCGTGCCGGCTGGAACGGACCCTCCGCCCTCGTCACCCCCGTCTGGAGCGAGTTCTACCGCGCCCTCCCCCACGCCCTGCGTCTGCCCATGGACGAACCCGAGCGCTGGCCCCAGCGCGGCCTCCTCGTCCTCAGCCAGCCTGTCAACCCCACCGGCGCCGAAATCCCCGTGGAGATCCTGCGCCGCGCCATCGCCGGCCGCGAAGGCCCGGTGCTCATCGACGAGAGCTTCATCGAGTTCACTCGCACGGAATCGGCCGTCTGGTGGACCGAACACCACCCCAACCTGCTGGTCCTGCGCTCCCTTTCCAAGTTCTACGCCCTGCCCGGCCTGCGTGTCGGCGCCCTGGTGGGTTCTTCGGAATGGATGGAGCGGCTGAACCGCCGCCGCGAGCCCTGGCAGGTCAGCACCCTGGCGGAAGCCGGGGCCCTGGCCGCCATTGCCGACCGCGAGCACGCCGAACGGACCCGTGACCTCGTTGAAACCGAACGGCGCTGGCTGCTCGACCAGCTTTCCGGACTGCACGGCCTGCACTTCGCCCCGGGGGTCGCCAACTTCCTGTTCGCTGAAACCGACCGCCCCGCCAAGGAAATCTGCGACTGGTTCCTGGACCGCAAAATCATCCTGCGCAACTGCGCCCGCCTCCCGGGTGTCGCCGGCGAAGCGATCCGGTTCGCCGTCCGGACCCGCCCGGAAAATGAACGCTTTGTCCAGGCGGCCAAGGAGTTCTTTTGCGCGCCTCAGGAATAGGCCGCCGAGCCGCGGTTCTCATTCTCGCCACTGTCTCCGCCTGCTCCGGCGCCGCGCCGCAGCGCATCGTCTCCACCGCGCCCTCCATCACGGAA
>JAFKEE010000067.1 GCA_017307505.1 Acidobacteriota bacterium
ATCCGCCATGCTGTTTCTTCTTTCACCCGCCAAGAAACTGGATTACGACACGCCCGCGCACGTCGAGACGTCCACCCAGCCCTTGTTCGTGGATCGCGCCAAGAAGCTCATCTCGGTGCTGAAAACCAAGTCCGCCGACGACGTCGCGGGCCTCATCGCGCCTCGCCCGCTCTTCTGCGAATCCGGCGTGAAGGACCCCATCTTCCCCATCAACGCCTTCAAGGAATCCTTCGCCAACGTGAGCAAGGTCTACGAGACCTTCGGAGCCCAGGACCGCATCGGCCACGAGATCCATCCCGGAGCCCACGTCTTCTCCGGCAAGCAGGGTCTTCCCTTCCTCGCCAAGCACCTCAAGGCCTAGCCGCCATCTCCGTCCGGGCGCGGCCCTCACAATTCCGCGCCCTCCTCCCCCTCCGCTGGGCCCTATACTGAATCCCATGCGGATGCTTCTCCTGACCCTCGCGGCCACCGCCGCGCTCATGGCCCAAACCCATCCCACCGTTGAATTCAAAACCAGCGCCGGACCTCTCAAACTCACCGTCATCAAACACGCCAGTTTCATGCTCGAGGCCGGCGGCCAGGTGGTTCACGTCGACCCCACCAGTCCTGGCAACTACACAGGACTCCCACAAGCCGACCTGATCCTCGTCACCGACATCCACGGCGATCACAACGACCCCAAAGCCCTCGCGGCCGTCCGCAAATCCTCCGCGAAAGTGATCGCGCCCAAGGCTGTCGCTGAAAAGCTGGAAGGAGCCCAGATCCTGGCGAATGGCGAAACCACCAAGGCCGGCCACTGGACCATTGAAGCAGTGCCCATGTACAACCTCAAGCGCGGCCCGGCCGAAGGCAAGTTGTTCCACGACAAAGGCCGCGGCAACGGTTACATCGTCACCTACGGAGGCTTCCGCCTCTACATCTCCGGCGATACGGAGGGCATCCCCGAAATGCGGGCCCTCAAGAACATCGACCTCGCTCTCGTCTGCATGAATCTGCCCTACACCATGACGCCCGAGGAAGCCGCCGACGCGGTGAAAGCCTTCAAGCCGAAGGTAGCGATCCCCTACCACTACCGCGAATCCGACCTCTCGCTCTTCGAGAAAGGTCTCGCCGGCAGTGGAGTTCAGGTGAAGCTGCTGGACTGGTACAAATAGTCGCGGCTCCAGCCGGCAGCCGCCTATTTCCACTCCGGCACAAACGTGCCCGGCGGCTCCACGAACTCCCGATTGAACCGGGTGAAGGTGACAAACTGGGACGTCTCCGTCACTCCGCGCTCCCACAGCACCCCGACGGTGCCGTCCTTGAGCACGGTGATGTCCGAGTAGGCGGCAATCCCACCGCTCAGCGTCTTCTGGTTCGTCCAGGTCTGCCCTTCGTCGTAGCTGACCCGCACCACCAGATGCCTCCGCCCGGGTCCATCCGGGCCCGTCCATAACAGCCGGTTCCGGTCGCCTCCGGCGGCCTTCAAACTGAAACGCTCGATGGAAGTAGCCACGGCAGTCACGGTCTGCCCCAGGGTCGGCCAGCTCCATTGGCTGCCCTCGTTCCGGCTCAGCGCGATATACCGCCTGTCGCCGTTGCCCTGCCTGAGGTCCATCATCACGGCTCCATCCGCAAGCTCCACCACCTGGTTCTCGTCGGCCAGCGCCTGCACCAGTTCGCTTCGCTGCCAGGTCTTTCCGTGGTCGTCGCTGAACACGGTGTAAGGACGCATCAGTTCCAGGGAACCCGCCCAACCGGTCGTGCCACCCATGACTTTGCATGTGTCCGGACACATCGCGGCCGGGAGGACAAGGCGCCCGCTCTTCGTCTGGATGGCCCCGCCCGGGCCGAAAAACATGGAGCCCCACCGCTCGTAGTCCCGCGCCTCTTTCGTAATGTCCCGGGCCGCGGACCATGTCCGCCCCATGTCGTCACTCCACCGCAGCCACGACTGGCAGTCATCGCTGCCCGGCCGGCTGTTGGCCGAGCCTTTGCCTGGCTTCCAGCGGTTGAAGGCCAGCCAGATCCTGGCCCCTGTCCGGTCCACCACCAGCGAAGGATTCGACGCGCTCCACTTCTCGCCAGGGTCATCCACCACAACCAGCTTCGACCACGTGAGACCGTTGTCCTCACTGCGCTTCATCACCAGGTCAATGTCCCCGCCGCCCGGATCGCTCTTGTTGTCCTTCCGGCCTTCCAGCAGGGCCACCAGCGATCCATCCGAAGCGGTCACCACGGCGGGAATCCTGTACCCCGCATATCCTTCTTCTCCACTCTTGAAGACGTCCGTATGTGTCAGGAACGGCTCTGCGGCATGGCCCAGAGTCGCGGCCATCGAGAAGACCACCAGGAATCGCAACTTCATAAAATGCAGGCAAAGTCTAACATATCCACCTCGTGCCCAGGACCGGCGAAATCGCGTTCAACGGCAAGAACCGCCGGAACTCGTGCTAGCCTGTACCAAATCCATCTGGGAGGACACTGTCGTGTCCACTGCTCTGGCACCGGTCCAATCAAGTCAACGCCTTGTCCTTGTCGATGCCCTGCGCGGCCTCGCCGTCCTTGGCATCCTGGCCATGAACATTGTCGGCTTCGCGTTTCACCCCACCGTCTACAGCGATCCGACCGTGGCGGGAGGAGCCACAGGCGCCAACCTCTGGACCTTCCTCGTGGCCGCAATCGTCTTCGACGGCAAAATGCGTGGCATCTTCACCTTGCTCTTCGGAGCCGGCGTCTACCTCTTCACTACGCGCGGTGAACAGCGTGGCGGCGGCAGCTTCGTGGCCGACATCTATTACCGGCGCACCCTCTGGCTGCTGCTGTTTGGCATCGCCCACGCCTACCTTCTCTGGTTTGGTGAAATTCTCTACCCATACGCGCTGCTCGGCCTGGTCCTCTATCCCTTCCGCCACATGTCTGCCCGGAGCCTCATCGGGCTATGGGCCGTTCAGGTGGTCTTCATGATCGCCGCAGGCATCTTCGACGCCCACGATCTGACGGAGAAACACGACATCGCCCTCGCCGCGGCTCCGCTCAGGAAAGCCGGGAAGCCGCTCACGGAAGACCAGGAGAAGGCCGTCTCCGCCTGGGAGGAACGCGTCAAGCACGACAAACCCGATGCCGCCGTCCTCCGCAAAAACACCACCCTCAACACCACCGGCTTCGTCAATTCGGTGAAGGCACGCATTCCGGTCGTTCTCTGGTGGCACAGCCTGACCATGTACTCACCCATGCAGTACGACCTCTTCGCCATGATGCTGCTGGGCATGGCCTTCATCAAAACCGGCGTCCTGACGGGCGAACGCTCCTCCGCCTTCTATTGGAAGATGATCGCCGCCGGATACGGAATCGGCTTGCCCCTGACCTATGCCCAGCTCCGCCTGCAGGTCGACGGCGGATTCTCGATCCTCGCCAACGCCTGGGCCGGAGCCTGGTACGAACCGGCCCGCATCGCCGTCTGCCTCGGTCACGTTGCGCTTATCGTCCTCGTGCTGAGGCAGTCCAGACTCACGGCCCTGCGCCGCCTCCTGGCCGCCGCGGGCCAGATGGCCCTCACCAACTACCTCATGCAGAGCATCCTTTGCACCCTCTTCTTCAATGTCCTGGGCTACCACAGCCAGTTGCAGCGTTATCAGATCTACTATGTCGTCGCTGCAATCTGGCTGGCGGAACTTGCGTGGAGCCCCATCTGGCTCCGCTACTTCCGCTTCGGACCGTTCGAATGGGCCTGGCGGTCCCTCACCTACTGGCAACGCCAACCGTTGCGCCTGCAATCGGTTACATTCGAGCCCGAAGTCGAGCCCCGCAGACCGCTGCCCGCCGAGTCCTAGGTGTAGTAAAATAATCTTGAAAACAGGATTCATAGGTCCTAATTCGGCCCAAGGAGATTTACATGGCTCTCGTTTCAATGCGCCAGCTTCTCGACGAAGCGGCTAAAGGCGGTTATGGTATCGGCGCCTTTAATGTCAACAACATGGAGCAGATTCAGTCCATCATGGAGGCGGCTCGCGAAACGAAGTCCCCCGTGATCGTGCAGGCTTCCCGCGGCGCTCGCGCTTATTCGCAGGACCGTTTCCTGTATCACCTGATGCTCGCCGCCACCGAGATCTATCCCGACATCCCCACGGTTCTCCACCTCGACCACGGCAACAGCCCCGCCACCTGCATTTCCGCCATCGACATGGGCTTCACCTCGGTCATGATGGACGGCTCGCTGATGGAAGACGGCAAGACCCCCTCCTCCTTCGAGCACAACGTTGCGGTGACCAAGGAAGTCGTCGAGTACGCCCACGCCCGCGGCGTCACGGTGGAAGCGGAAATCGGCTGCCTCGGCGGCATTGAAGACGGCCACGGCTCCGGCGGCTCCGGCCTCGAGCACCTCACGGATCCGGCCCAGGCCGAAGAGTTCGTGAAGGCCACTGGCTGCGACGCGCTCGCCATCGCCATCGGCACCTCCCACGGCGCCTACAAGTTCACCCGCAAGCCGGACGGCGACGTCCTCAAGATGGATGTCCTCATCGAGATCCACAAGCGCCTGCCTTCCACCCACCTCGTGATGCATGGCTCTTCGTCGGTTCCGAAGGAACTCATCGACATCATCAATCAGTACGGCGGCAAGATGAAGACCACCTTCGGCGTGCCCGTCGAAGAAATCCAGCTCGGCATCAAGAACGGCGTCCGCAAGGTCAACGTCGACACCGACAACCGCCTGGCCATCACTGGCGCCATCCGCAAGGTCTTCATGGAGACCCCCGAAAAGTTCGACCCCCGCGACTACCTGAAGCCCGCGCGCGAAGCCATGAAGAAGGTTGTGGCGGAACGCATGGTCCAGTTCGGTCAGGCCGGCCACGCTGGCGACTACACCCCCAAGCCGCTCTCCGAGATGGCCGAGATGTACAAAAAGCAGCTCGTCAACGCATAGTTTGGTTCACGGGGCCAGCCCCCGCAAGCACAACAGGGCGCGGATCACTCCGCGCCCTGTTTCTGTTTTCAGCCGCGAGCTCCGCCTTACAGCGGCAACTGCTCGACAATCTCGATATTGAACCCTTCCAGGCCCACGACCTTCCGGGGGTGGTTCGTCAGCAGCCGGATCCGCTTCAACCCCAGATCCGCCAGGATCTGCGCGCCGAACCCCGTCTCGTGCTGCAACAGCTTCTGGCCCGCCGGAGTCGCATAATGCATGTACGCCCGGGTGTGCGAGATGAGTCTTGGCAGCCCGCCCGATGGATCCGGATCAATCTGCCGGATGCCCGGCCCAGTCTGGTGCAGGTATACCAGCACCCCCGCGCCTTCGGCCACAATCCGCTCCAGCGACGCGCGCAGAATCCGGTGGCAATCGCATTCGGTCGAGTGGAACACGTCCCCGTAGGTGCACCGCGAATGCATCCGCACCAGCGCCTCCGAAGCTTTCTCCGGCTCTCCGTAAACCAGCGCCAGATGCGTCTCCGGGTCGATCGTCGACGAGTAGGAAATCGTGCGGAACTGCCCCAGGTCCATCGTGATGGACCCTTCCGCCGCCCGCCGCATGATCCGCTCGTGCTCCATCCGGTAGCGGATCATGTCCGCCACGGAGATCAGCAGCAGGCCGTGCTTCTTGCAGAACTCCACCAGCTGCGGCACCCGCGACATCGTCCCGTCGTCGTTCATGATCTCGCAGATCACTCCGCCCGGCCGCATCCCGGCCAGCCGCGCCAGGTCCACCGCCGCTTCAGTCTGGCCGGAGCGCACCAGCACCCCGCCTTCCCGCGCGCGCAGCGGGAACATGTGCCCCGGCCGAGCCAGATCCGACGGCCGCGAGTTGGGATCAATCGCCACCTGGATCGTCTTCGCCCGGTCGGCCGCCGAGATGCCTGTACTCACCCCTTCCGCCGCGTCGATCGCTTCACAGAATGCCGTGCCGAACTGGGATGTGTTCTTCTGCGACATCATCGGCAGCGCCAGACGGTCGCAGATCTCCGGAGCCAGCGCCAGGCATACCAGGCCCCGCCCGTGCACCGCCATGAAGTTGATGGCTTCCGGCGTCGCGAACTCCGCGGCGAGTGTCAGATCTCCTTCGTTTTCACGGTCTTCGTCATCGACAACAACCAGCATGCGGCCCTGGCGAAAGGCTTCCAGAGCCTGCGGAATCGTAGCAAAAGGCATAAGGTCCTACCTCTTCATTATCCGCGAAGAGAGGCGCGCCGCCCTAACCGGCAGTGCTATTCCTGAAGCTCCGTTAAAATCAGACAACTGGATCAACTTAGCTGGTTCCCTTGGCCCGCGCCGGGTGTATACTTGGGCCGTCTCAAGGAGACTTATGCCATGTTCGCAGAAGGAAGTCCCGATGTTTTGATTGTCGGCGCCGGACCGGTTGGACTGCTGGCGGCCCTGGATCTCGCTAAACAGGGCATTTCCGTCCAGATCGTCGATTCCGGCGTATGGGCCTGTAAACACAGCTACGCCCTGGCCCTCTATCCCCAGACCCTTTACCTGTTGCGGGAGTTGGGCGTATTGGACAGGCTCATGGCCAGTGCCTACGCCGTCCGGAACCTTGCACTCTGCGATCGTGAGGGTCCCCGTGCCCAGGTACGGCTGGGCGATAGCACCGACCCGCTCGGCTGCCTCGCCGTCGTCCGCCAGGACGTGATCGAGGACATGCTGGAACACGCTCTTCGCGAAGCGGGCGTCGCCGTCCATTGGCGTCACGACATCTCGGCTCTCCGGCCCGGCGCGGATCACGTCACCGCCACGATCGACCGCCTGGAGCGCGAATCGCGCGGCTATGTCGTGGCCCACAATGAGTGGGTGGTCGGCCGCCGCTGGGACATTCAGGCGCCTTTCGTCATCGGCGCCGATGGCTATAACTCCCGAGTCCGGCGCACCCTGAACATCGAGTACCCGGAGGTCGCCCCCGCCCAATACTATGCGGTCTTCGAATTCGAAACCGACGCTAGGTTGGGCGATGAGGCTCGCGTCGTCTTTGGCCCCGGCACCAGCGACGTACTCTGGCCCCTGCCCGGTGGGCTCTGCCGCTGGAGCTTCCAGCTCACCGACTATCACGACACGGTCGCCGAGGAGATGAAGGATCGCCTGCTCCGCTCCGGCTTCGGCTACTTCCCCACCGAACGGCCCAAGGACCGCAACGAGGGCGTCCCGAACAAATACCCCGCCGTCCTCGACCAGCACCACCTCACGGACCTCATCGCCGCCCGCGCCCCGTGGTTCCAGTCCTCCATAGAACGCATCCACTGGCGCACCGTCGTCCGCTTTGAACGCCGTCTGGCTGCCAGCTTCGGCCAGAACCGCATGTGGCTGGCCGGCGATGCCGCCCACCTCGCCGCCCCCGTGGCCATTCAAAGCATGAACATCGGTTTCTTTGAAGCCCACGACCTCGCCACCGCCGTCGCAGGCATCATTCACGGCAGCGGAACTTTGGCCGATCTCGACGCCTGCGGCGAACGCTGGCATGCCGAATGGCGGCGCCTCCACGGGCTGGAAGCCCACCTCGAGCCGACGCCCGATACGGATCCCTGGATCGCTGGACACATCCCGGACCTGCCCTCCTGCCTGCCCGGGTTCGGCGCGGAAACCGCGCGGCTGGCCGCCCAACTGCGACTGAATACACCCCCGTTGCTGAGCAAAACTGCGGTACCTTAGGCGGTATGTCATTTGCAGGCAGAATGGTGCGATTCGTGGTAATCGCAACACTCTCCTATCAGTTAGCTCAGACGATTGACTCCGCCCACTACCAGTTTGGTGGGCCTGCCCGTCCGTTTGATGTAACGCTCGGCACATTGCAGGTAGCCTCCACCCGGCCGGCCGCTGCCCAGGCCGGCATCCGGGACGGCGACACGATCCTGGCCCTGAATGGCCGCCCTTTCCGGTTGGCCACCCAACTGGATGAATACCTGCGCACCGTCCCCGCAGGCGCCATCCTCCGCGTGACCTACTCTCGCCCCGGGCAGATCCCTCAGGAAGCATCCGTCCCGCTCACCGCCGCCGTCAGGACCGGCCGTTCCTGGAGCGAACAGATCATGTCGCTCTTCATGGAGTTCGTCACTCGCTGGTTCTGCCTCCTGCTGGGGCTCTTCGTCGTCATCGTGCGACCGTCAGACCGGCTGGCCTGGCTTGTCCTGGCGATGATGCTCAGCTTCAGCAACCTGGAATCCAGCTTCAGCAGCCTCCCGAACGGCTGGCCCCAGCCCTTTCGGGCACTCGGCATCTGGTACTCCACCTTCCTCCAGCGCAGCTGGCCGCTCTGGATGCTGCTCTTTGCCCTCGATTTCCCCGACCCCGCCCGGAAACTCCGCAAAGTCAACTGGACACGCTGGGCCGTTGGCCTCCCGATTTTCCTGTTCGCCCTGGCCAACGCCACCGTCCTGGCCCTGCAGCATTCCAGCCAACCCGTGAACGCCGGCTTTGCCCGCCTCGTCAGTCAGGCCGAATCCTTCGTCTACCCGCTGGGTTTCCTGGCGATTGGCCTGTTCTTCATGTCGCTGCAGCTCAAGCGCTATTCTTCCCCGGACCCCGATGCCCGCCGCCGCTTGAAACTCCTCTTCTGGGGCGCCAATGTCAGCCTGACGCCGATCTTCGCCGTCATCATCTACACGTCCGTCCTCCGGGTCCCCATCGGCTCGCTCAATCCCATCCTCCTGGCGGCCGTGGTACTCATGCTCTTCCTCTTTCCCGCCACCATTGCCTACGTCCTGGTGGTCGAGAAAGCCATGGATCTCCGCGTCGTCCTCCGGCAGGGTTTGCAGTACGCCCTGGCCCAGCGCGCCATGCGCATCTTCGTCGCGGTGCTCACCATGGGCATTGTCTACTTCACCTTCGAAGCCCTCAGCAATCCGAATACCCGCCGGCCCATCCGTCTGCAGGCCATTGCGCTGTGCGCTGCCGGCATCCTTCTCCTGCACCGCGGCTCCGGGAAAGCGGCCCAATGGATCGACCGCCGGTTTTTCCGGGAGCAGGTTGAAACCGAGCAGGTGCTGGTCCAGCTGGGCGAGGAGGTGCGGCACATCACGGATTCCGAGGAATTGAAACGGCGCGTCTGCCAGCGCATCTCGGAATCGCTGCATGTCCCGCGCGTCGAAATCACAGTCAATGGCCCTGGGTCCGGGCACGAACTCGCATTGCCGCTGTCTGTGGGCGCCACTCACTTTGGCCACCTGGTGCTGGGCCCGAAACTGAACGAGGAACCGTACTCCGGCAGCGACCGCCGCCTGCTCCAGACCGTCGCCGGCCACACCGCCCTCGCCCTGGAGAACGCCCGGCTCACCTCCGCCGTAGCCCACGAAGCCGCCCAACGCGAGCGCATCCATCGGGAACTCGAGATCGCCCGCGAAGTGCAGGAACGCCTCTTTCCCCATCAGCCACCGGCGGTCCCCGGCCTCGACTACGCCGGCCGCTGCCGCCCGGCGCAATCGATCGGGGGCGACTACTACGACTTCTTCCTCACTTCCGAGGGCCGCCTCATCGTCGCGTTAGGCGACATCTGCGGCAAAGGAGTGCCCGCGGCCCTGCTGATGGCCAGCCTTCAGGCCTCGCTACGCGGACTCTGCGCCGGCGGTGTGAACGACCTCGGCGAGATCATGGGCCACCTGAACCGGCTGGTCTTCGACGCCACCCCGCGCAACCGCTTCGCCACGCTCTGGTGTGGTGTCTATGACCCCGGGACGCGCATCCTCCGCCACTCCAGCGCCGGCCATGGAGATGCCCTGATCGTGCGTTCCTCGGGCGCCATCGAACGGGCCGGAGTCCGCGGCCTCGCCCTCGGGCTCACCCGCAACGCCCGCTACTCCTGCGGCGACCTCCAGCTTCATCCCGGCGACCTCGTGGCCGTTTGTACGGATGGCGTCACCGAGGCGCACAACCCCGCGCGGGAGGAGTTCGGCGATGAGCGCTGGGAGGCTTCCCTTCAGGCGGCGGCCGGACTGCCGCCCACCGCCGTCCTGGACCGGATCATCCAGCAGGTCGATACCTTCGCCGCCGGAGCCGAACAGCACGACGACATCACCGTGATGGCCCTGCGGGTCCAATCGTGATCTTCCGCCAGTGCGCCGAGGACGGCAGCTTGTCCCCCACCAGCGTGTGCTGGAACAGGCGGATCACCATTTTGGGGCCGCCCGCCGGCAGGCTCTGCGTCACCGTCTGGATGGCCGGACCCTCGATCAGCCTGCTCAACAGGCGCTGGTTATTGACGTAAATCTCCAGCCGCCACGCCCGGTTCTCCTCCGCCCCGACCTCGAGCTTCATGAGCTTTCCGCCGCGCAGGTCGGCTGTCGTGGACAGCACCACCCCGCGGACCTCGTCCCTCGGCCAGGTCACCAGCACCTCGTTGTCCAGATAGGTGATCCCGCGCAGCCCGCCCAGGCCTCCTCCGGCCCCGCCAAAACCGGCCCGTTCCAACTGCCAGCGCGGATCCCAGTACCGGGTCAGGTCCTCTAATTCGAAGAACTCCGGCTTGACCTCCGGAACGGCCAGGGGCTGCCGGGCAATGTTCATGATTCTGGGCGCGATCCCGGAGATCCGCTCGTCCACAGGCGGGTCGAATGTCAGCGGCCCCATGCGGTTGCCCGCAATCCGGTTCTGCAGCTTCTCCACCAGCAGCGGAGGCAATCCCTTCATCCCTCGCAGCGCGCCCACCACCGCCCCGGCATTGGCCGCGTTGCAGTCGGCATCGGTGTAGTCGGCGGCGGAGAACGCCAGGTTCACCGTTTTCAGGAAGTCGCCTTCCCCGAAGTAGACACTCATCGCCACCAGCGCGCCGTTTGCCACCGCGTTGTTGGTGGCCGGATACTCGATATGCCAGCGCTCCTCCATCGCGTTCGCGATTTCCCTGGGCAGCCGGCCCGCCTTGGCCATCGACAGAAACTGGTCCAGCGCCTTCCGGTACGGCGACCTCGGATCGATGAAACCGGCCGCCTTCTCCACAATCTGCTTCGGGTCCGTCTCTGAGTACGCCAGCGAAACCATGGCGGCAACAAACACTCCGCCATCCACAGCCTCCGCCCAGCCGTTGATCCGCCCGTAGTAGCGCGCCAACCGCGCTGCCAGCGCCGGATTGCCCGGAGCCAGCATCCCGTAGATGTCCGCCGAAAACTGCGGGCCAATCGTGAACCAGAGCCGGTTGTACCGGGGATGGCCGGTATCCGGAGGCTGGATGCCTCGCTGCATGAGCAGCCTCGCCTGTTCCGACGAACCCCAGGACCCGGCGTTGTCTTCCTTCCACTGGGCGCCCAGCTGTTGGATGGTCAGGCGGGGCCCATACTTCTCGAAAGCGCGTAAGGCGACGATTTCGTAGTAATAGTCATCGTCCACCGGAGCGGGCCCCTTGAACGAAGCGGGCAGGTCGGAGATCCACTGCACCGAGGCCGGCTTGTGTTCGAAGGGGAACCCCATGTTCGCCCCCAGGATCTGAGCCGTAAATGCCGCCCGGGTGCGGTCTTCCACGGACTGGCCATACAGCGAACAGGCGAGGAACAGAAGGGGGGCAACGCGCATACAAACCTGGATCCATGCTACTATGCGGAAAGACCAGCCCACACACTTCGCGGAGAGGTGGCTGAGTGGTCGAAAGCAGCGGTTTGCTAAACCGTCGTAGGGTGTAAAGCTCTACCGAGAGTTCGAATCTCTCCCTCTCCGCCAGACACACACAAAATACTGCACTTACGGGCACACGCCCGCACTATGTCCCGCTATCCTCTTCGGCTTGCTGCTAGACGGAAGGTTTCTTGGCGCCGCTGTAGGCGAATAGAGGCCGGGGCTGCGGCTTCCCATCCACAAGAATATGCTTCAACTGGCTGTAATAGAGCGTGTGACACAGATCCAGCCGGACTCCGGGCCTCCGGTAGCTCGTAATCCTGTGCCCTGCCGCCGTCTCATCGCTCACCACTCCGGACATCACCTTGGCCCGGAACTTGTCGAAAGTCGCATCCTCAGCCGAGCTCCCCAGTTCCGCCACGAAGCCGTTGCAGGTCTCCAAAAGCGCCTTGCGCGAAAAGCGCCGCGCCGGACCCTCGTAGTTGACGAACTGGATCGCATAGAATCCGCGATCCTTCTCCACCCGCACCACCTCTTTCCGTCCATGATTCGTCAGAATCAGCGGGCGGAACGCGGCATATAGAAAATCGTCCTCCACCCACACCACTCCGTCCTTTGCGTCAAACTCGACCCTCTTCAGATCACGGTAGAAGGCCGGCAGAACCACCGTCAGCCGCAACGCCCGGTAGTCATCCAGAAACTGAGCCTTGGCCTGATAGAGCGCTAGCACGGTGCCGTCCTTCTGAACGGCCCGGACCCGGCCGGCGTCCGCCAGGATGTCCCGGCTCGGATGGGGCTCCGCTGAACGCGGATCGGACCACGGATACCCCGGCCGATCTTCGTTGACACAGTAGCGGCAGTAGATGGTCCCGGTCTCCTTGATGGAAGCCGGCCGCGGCGACCGCCGGAAGTTCACGAAGAATGCATCGGTCTGGTTCCCGTCATGCATCTGCACAGTGGCGCTGCCCACGGCATAATCGGGCGTCATGTAGGTGGTCGTGACGCACTCGCCGCCCTGATACTCCATCACCTCCTGAGTCGGCACAAACTTGCCGGAGGAGTCGCGACTCATCACCATACCCGTCGCCGTACCATGCTCCGTCGTACCGGTGACATGGAACGGGAACGGCTTCTGGAAGGCCAGCCGCTCGATCTCTCCTGTGGGGTGATAGGTGCCGCTGGCGATCCACACGGTGGAGCACTGCATGAAGGGCACATCGCCATCGTGATGGATCTCCTGGTGCTCGATCGGCGGGAACATGAACCGCTTTGGATTCAGCCACAGCTTCTCACCAAACGCCTGGTAGAACAGCATGTGGATCTGGTGCAGGTGCCCCACGCTATCCACGGAGTAGGCGCGCGAATGCGGCCCCGCCAGGATATTGGTCGGCGCATGGAAGCGCGTTGCCACATCCAGCCAGATCCGCCGCTCCAATTGGAGGGCAAGTCTTCGCGCTTCGGCATGGCGCGCATACTCGGCCACATTTGAGATGCAGAGCAGCGTGACCGGCGAGTAAGTGGAGCTGGTATATTCCGACAGCAGTCCACGCGATTCGAAGTAGTCGAGCAGCGCGCGCATGCTGTCGATCCCACGTTGCACGGCGGAGTCGTCGTGGAACATCTCGCCGCCCAGTACGGCCACCACAAGTTCCATCGCCGGGAAGTTGTCGTTGTATCCCAGCCACCGGATGGCGCCCTTCCGGGCAAACGTCTCGCGCACCAATGACGACAGCAGCTCCCGGTTCCCGGCGGTCAATTCGCCTTTGTCCGCGGCCAGAATCTGCACGGAAGCCGTGAACTCAAAGTGCGAGAAAGTCCACTGGAACTCTTTGCGATTCCTCATCTCAAAGGTCCGGGCGATGATCGCGTTTGCCTTCGCCCGCGTGGCGTCCGATTTCAGCAGCGAGATCGCGTGCCACAGCCGCTCACGCCCGCCGGGGGCCGTCGAATCGGCAATCCAGACGCCATGATCATCAAACTTCGGTCCGCAGTCCCGCTGGTGCAACGCATAGATCTCAGCCCGGCGGCGACTCTGCCCGGCTTCATCCCATCCCGCGCTCAACACGGCGGCAGGCGCGGCGGCTAGGCCACCAAGGAATTCACGTCGTTCCATCGCTCCTCATTTCATCGGCGGACGGTAAACCTGGATCGACTCGATCGGCACAACGCCATCCCCGTTGGGAACCACCTCCAGCGTGTGCGGACCATTCGTCAGCCCCTGCGCCACCGTCTCCACATAGACCTTCGCGGGATCGGTGGTCTCCGGCGCCCGGTACTCGTCCACATGCATCGGCTTCACGCTCCACTTCACCTCATACCCCACCGGAGGAGGGGTGGTCTGCTTGAAGATCTTCATGATGTCGGCCAGCATCCAATCCCGCGGTTCAATCACCACGCGGCCCGACTTGGAGACAAACGGCTCCCACGAGTTCCCTGCCCCATCGGGTCCGGTCTTCGAGCCGGTCACTTCGAAGCGGAACCGCGTGGCCGTCGCATCGATCTCCTTGATGCGGAGCGTCCAGTCCTCCACCAGGGGCATGCTGCGATAGGTCACGCGCCGGATGCAGGGGAACCACGTCTGCGGGCCGCGACTGGGCAGGGTGACGGCATAAGCCCGGATATCCTGTGAGGGCGGCTTGCCGTCGATCAGGATCTTCGCCGTCCCCCGCGCGGGACCGTCTTTCATGTAATCGGCCACGATGTCCACGCGATTGCCCTCAAACCGCAGCCGCAGCGGACTGGAAGGCGACCGCCCCACCGCACCCTGCCGGTCGAGTTCCCACGGAGCACCGCCAAACGTGATCTCGTCCAGCGCCTCTTCCAATGGCCGCTTGGCCTCGTACGTCCGGACCATTTCGATGCCTGAACCGGCCGGCAGCAGCGGGTTATAGCGCAGGTGCCGCCCGATGAATGTGGTGAGCAGCGCCAACCCATCCTGGTTCGGGTGCACGTTGTCGCGCAGCAGGCGGGCCGGATCCAGATTGTTCTTCTCCAGGTAGGCCGGCCACTCGGTCGAGATCTCCACCAGTTCGAAGTTGTACTTCTCCGACAGCGCGCGGAAAACCTTCGGCGCGAACTCGAGGTCCGCCTTCCGGTCTCTGGTCTGATGGTGATTGAAAAGCACAATGTCGGCCGTCGTATAGCGCCGGACGTTGGAAAGCAGCCGCTCCAGATCGCCGGTCTTCTCTCCGCCGTAAACATGAAAGATCAGCAGATCCGGATAGAACGGATAGAGATCGTGCCAGGCCGTGCGCACCAGACGGTCGGCATTGAACCCGCCAATCGACCGGTTCTCCAACTGCAGGTCCGCATAAGGAAACCGCTCCCGCAGGAACTTTTCGATCATGCCTGTCAGCACCGTGCTTCCGGTGATCGATTGCCCATAGATCAGCACCCGCACCGGCCAGCGCCGCTCTTTCGAGCTCGTCGCCAGCAGCGTCATCGAGCGTTGGATTCGCCCGCCGTAGAACGCCTGTTGCGGTTCATCGACCGGCGGCGGCAACGGCGGCGCGGGCTCCTGGCCCCGGCAAATGCCGGCTAACAGCAATGCGGTAGTGAACCAGACTCCTGGCAGCTTCATCACCCTCCCTCTTAGGCCCAGCCTGAATCTCTAGCGTTAAGGCATGGGGTAATACAGATCTATAGTCGAAGCCGGAAACTCAGCCGCGCGTCTCCGGAACGGCTCACCCGGCCGCGGATCCCAGTTGCGCCAGCTCGCCGGATCCGTGTCGGCGCCTCCGGCGCGAGGACCTTCGCCCAAGCCGTCCACCGCGGACACAGCGTACTCATAAATCTGCTCCCCGGAAGCCCCTCGATCCGTGTAGCTGCGTCCGGTGCCGGCATAGATCCGCTGAAACTCTGCCTGGCCCCGGGCGCGCCGATACAGCCGGTACTCGGTGACACCCAGCACTTCGCCCCACTGCACGGTCACCGCTCCTGATGCCCCGCGCACCTTGAGGCCATCTGGCGGCAGCGGCGCCTTGCCCGTGACGTACACGGGATACTCCGGCCCGGGCTCACTCTGCTTCTGTCCGTTGAGGGCGATGGCGCGCACATGCACCTTCACCCCGGCGTTCAGCCCGGTCAGCGTCGTTCCCTGCATGGCGGTCCAGGTCGCTCCGTTGTCCCTGCTCAACTCCACTCGATACCCTGTCGCGCTGGCCACCGGCTTCACGAAGACGCGGGCGCCCCCGGGCACCGACTCCGTCCGCTGAATGCGCGGCGCAAGCGGCGTCGGTGTACCGTCCGTCCATTGCCAGGAATGCTCACCGGCCGGCAACACCACGACGCCGGAATTCACGGGCACTGCCGCACCATCTACATAAAACGTGCCACGCCCACCGCTCACTACCAGGCGCGCTTCCACGCGCGCGAGATACTGGCCACGCACATCCCCCGGCTCACGGAAACGCGCGCTGATGCCCAGATCCTTCGTGTCTGATCTCAGCACCACGCCCTGGGTCCCGATTCGGGAGCCGCTCATCAGCGCCATCTCATGCGTCCCGTCGGCCAGATGCCGGACGACACCGGCCGTGCCGTCAAACACGCTGCCGTCTCCTTCGAAGTGGACTCCCTCCGGGTCGCGGAACACCTCGTCAGTTGCGCGCGCCGATCGCACGCGGCATCCATAGGGCCGCGGCTCGACAGAGAGATCCTTATGCTGGCTCACCACTGCCATCGAGTCACCGACCCCATCCAACCAGAACCCCTTCGAAACCCGCGTTTCCAGCGTCGTCCGCTCCGAGTCCTTCCCGCCTCCGCGAACAAACTCGACAAGCGGCAACTCGTCATGCTTGCCCGTGAACCAGGAGAACCGGTGGCGAATCGCCTGGTTGTACACATCGTCATAGGTGACGAAGTAGTCGCTGCCCACCAGCATCAGGGTGCGGCTGACATACTCAGGCGTCGCATACGATCCGGCGCCAGTGCGCGGCAGTAGCTCCGCGTACTGGGCCGAGCCCAGGTCATACAAAGGCCGCGTCAACACGTTGCGGCCAATGGAGCGATAACTGCCGTCCTTCCAGACTCCGAAGTTCGTCCCGAAATCCGTGTCCTGGGCATTCCGGTCTCCTACGTCTTCCTTGCCGTTGTGGCTGTAGGCCTTCCCGCCGGCATAGAAGTAAATGGAACCGTTGCCGCCCTCCGCCGCCACGCCCCAGCGGTAGTTCGGACCGTCGTCGATCTGCTGCAGATGGATGGATAGCTCCCGCGGCGTGTCCACCGCGGCACGCAGAACAAGGCCGTAGCCGGTGTACTTCTCCGAATGGAGGTGCGGATTGGTCCCCCGATTGTCCGGTCCTGGATAGAGACCGGCCCAGGGCTCCTTGTAGTCGCGCGGCAACTCCGAATCATCGTCCGTAGGGCGCGAGGCCCACATCAGCGCCTCGCTCATCAGTGGATCAAACCTCTGCAGCAGCGTTCCCAGATGCCACATGGCCCGCGGGGGCATGCGTCTCTCGGCATGCGCACCTTGCGGCGGATAGATCCGGCGTGGACCCTCCTCCCGCCTCACCATGCCCGCCATGTGGTGCGACCACGGCTTCACGTTGAGCATCTCCGGATCTTCACCCTCAAACGGAGCCGTCAACGCACCCACCAGCCAGCGCCCCAACTGCGATGTCTCAGCCAGTGCGAACCGGTTCTTTCCGTCGAACTCGTGCAACGCGTAGTTGGCGCGGATCGCAGGTCGTACGAACCCCCACACATAGGTGCCGATGTTCTCCGTCCACCGTCCGCCCAAGGCGTTCCACTGTGGCACGTCCGGCCGCGTATGGTAATGCGAATTCAGCTCCAGGTACTTCTCAAATTCGTCAGCCCAAACATGCGCCATCGGGTGCTCCGGGAAAAGAAACGACATCACGGCCGGCACGCTCTTCACATCGGAAAGAAAGTTCGGATGCCCGCTCAGCATGGGCCGCATGGGCATGTAGTCTTCACCCGCGTGCGTGTACGCCATCAACAGGAAAGCGGCTGTCAGCCTGCGCCGAGCCTGCGGGGTGAGTTCGCTCCAGTGCCGGTGAAATGGCGGCACCCAGGAGTGCTCGATCTGCCGGCTCGGTACAGGCCCGAAACCGCTGTTTTCGCGAGTTCCACCGGCGGGCAGCTCCACAATGAGATTCGATTGCAGGACGCGGCGCTCCAGGTCGCTCACCTTGGCCTCATCGGTGCCGCCCAAAACCGTCGAAGGCCGCCGCGCGCTGTCGGGATACTCCAGCACCCAGTCCTTGTACTCATTCAGATCCAGAACACCGTGGCGGTTCTGCAGATAGCCCGCATACGATGCTGGCGAAAGCTCGGCGCGATACGTCACGCCGCCTTTGTCCTTCATACCCGCACGCATGCGTTCGCGTTCAGCCATCGCGTCTTTGTCCTTCTGGTGGTCGTAGGCCGCGATGCACGTCGACCGGCCGCCCTCCGCCAACGGCCAGCGCCACGACAGTTGCCCATTCTTGTAGAAGTAACGGACCTGCAGTTTCGTGGAGGACGACCAGATGGAATACTCCCCATCCCGCCATGTCCCCACCTTGTCGATGAAGACGCCCACCGCATCGTTCGTCTTCTCATTCCAGAACGCCGCATACGTGCCGACGATGAACGCGGGCCAGGGCTGATACAGGCCCAGCCGGAACGGCAACTCACCGCTCGGGCTGTTCCCCGGCATCACACCGATGTGCGTATTCAACTGAGCGAAGTCCATCCGCTCCCAGGGATAAGCTTCATACCCCTGCCCCGCCACCAGCTTGCTACCGGGGATGTAAGGATGGTTCGGAGCCTGGCGATGAGTCGGTGACAGCCCGGTCCAAGTCATCTCCAGATACGCTCCGGCCGATGCTTCGACGCCTTCCACGGACTCCCTGAACTCGAAGTAGTCGCAGCCGGCCAACAGCCGCAAAGTCGCGGTGTACGAGCCCTTGGGCGACAGGCGGTAGGCCACCTGATACGTGGCAAAGAGCGGCCCGCTCTCCACCCGCTCCGCCGTGATCTCTTCCACTCGGAAACCCGGTGAGACGATCCTGGAATCGCCCATCCACGCGCCGCCGCGCGAGACCTGCATCACCGGTCCCGGCGCCTCTCCGGCAATCTTCTGCGAAGCCGGAATTCTCACTTTCATCACGCCGGTATCCAGCACCAGCGATTGCCCTTCCTTCGTCTCCCGGATCCCCATCGGAAATTCCCGGCCCGGACCGCGCCGCAGCTCAAAGCTCTTCGTCTCACCGGAATCCAGGCTTGAAAACCAGCTCACCGTGGCGCTCCGCATCCGCCCGCTCTCCATCTTCGGCTCGGAGATCTGGTACGGCAGCGCGGTTCCGCTGCCATCCACCAGCACCAGGCGTTCGCCCGGGGCCAACCCGCCTTCAAACTCGACTGGGTAGCTCAACAGTGTGCGCGGCCACGAGTAGAACGGATGATCCAGCGCCTCCTTCAGCACCACCTTCAACGGGCCGGACGCGGGAACCACACGGGGTGCGGCATGAACCGTAATGGCCGCCATCCAGACGGCCGCCGCCACGCTCAGGGAATATGGAGAAATTCTGCGCATGAAGTTGATCTGAGGTGAGACTCTTTCAGCCTCCGCCGGGCCGGCAGGGAGCACGAGCCGGCCCGGCGGATTCATCTACTGACTGTATACCCGGCGGCCGCTAGAACCGGAACATGATGTTCGTGCGGATGGTGCGATTGCCCAGAATCCCGTTCTGTCCAATCTTCCCGAACGTCGAGTTGATCGAGAACGGAGTCGCCGGCGTGCTGCGATTGTAGCTGCCGGTAACGAACTGGCGTCCGTAGTTCGGGTTGAACGCAAACACCGGATGATTCAGGGCGCCCATGAAGTCGCCGCGCAGTTCGATCTCGAACCGCTCGCGGATCTTCACGGTCTTGAACAGGGCCGCGTCAAACTGGTTCATCCACGGACTGCGAATCCACGGCAGCACGCGCCCCGCGTTCCCCAGTTGCGGATTGTCCAGCGAACCCGGCACGCCGAAACAGGAGGGATTCACATACTCGCCATTGATCGGATCCTTCCGCCAATTCGGATTGATCAGATAGGAGCAGGGCATCACCTGCGGCCGCAGCGAAATGGCTCCGCCGTCAATCGCGTCGCCGCCGCCTGTGGACATGTAATAGCCCGTGCCGCCCAGCGTGATGCGGAACGGCTGTCCAGCCTGGCTCGAAAACATGCCCGACGTCCGCCAGTCGGCCAGAATGCCCTTCAACACGGGATTGCGTGGATTGTAGAGCTTGCCGGAACCGGTGCCCACAGGCAGTTCGTAGGTGTAGCCCACCACGATCCTCTGCGGAATGTCGTTGATCGAAATCGCCTTCTCCGGACGCAGATCCGAGTAGTCCTGGGCCGGCGCGCCGCCCCACCACGTGGAACTCACCGCCGCGCTGGTCGCATTGTCGATCGCCTTCGACACCGTATAGGAGGCCAGGAACGTCAATCCCTTGCTGAACCGCTGCCGGATCGCCGCATACCAGGCGTGGTAGATCGAGAAACCGCTGCGGTCGAAGTACTGCGGGATACCCTGGTTGAAAAACTGCTGGTAAGGCCGCAGCGCGCCAAACATATTGGTGGTCTGCACGCGTCCGGCGGAATCCGTGAGACCCAGCGGGTTGTTCACGGTCTGGCTGAAGTTCGCGTGCTGCTGGATGTAAGGCAGCACCGCATCGCGCGAGGGCGCATTGATGTTGTGCGACGGCAGGAACAGGTGCAGCCCGCGCGTGCCGTTGTACCCCGTCTCCAGGACGGCGTTTCGCGCAATCTCATACTGCATGCTGAACGACCACTGCTGCGTGTATGGCACCGCGCTGCTCTGGTCCACATTCAACACGCTGACGCTGGAGCCGGCAAACACCGGGTCGCGGGTCAACACCGCTGACGCGGGTATCGTGCCGATGGGATTCGTGATCAGGTTCACCTGGCCGGCATTCGTGCCGCCGTTCGTACCGCCGATCGTGGTGTTGGTAGCTCCCAGCTCAGGTAGCACGGACGCCGTCGGAATGCCCAGGTTCGTCAGCGGAGCATGCAACAGGGCATACGACGCCCGAACGCTGAAACGCGAGAACGGATTCCACGCCAGGCCCACGCGCGGCTCGAAGCCCGCGTAATTGGTTGGCCACAGCGTGCGGCCCAGCCCGTTCGTGCCGGACCACGCAAACCCGCCCATCACCGGAATGCCATTCACCTGCCCGGCCAGCCCGGGCAGGAACGACCCCTGGCGGTCGTACTTCTCCGTTCTCGGAGTCTCCACCTGATACCGCACTCCAAGATTCAACGTCAGCCGCGGCGTGACCTTGAAATCGTCCTGGAAGTAACCAGCATAGTAGCGCCACCGGTAGTAGTAGGGAATGCGGACCGTCTTCACCTGGAAGCTGGAGATATTGCCCAGAATCAGAGTTGCGATGCCCTCGCCCGTCGCAATGCCATTGCCCGTATTGCCGGCATCGAAGTTGACTTGCCCGCCGTAGAGGTTCGCTTCCGGATACTTGTTCTGCTGGAACGACCGGATGTCCACGCCGAACCGCAACGAGTGCCGGCCCCGCAGCATCGAGAAGTCCTCGCCGAACCCGTAGTTGGCATCCACGCTCCGTCCGTCCGACGTGCCCACCCCGACATCCGAGATCCCGAAGTTGAAGCGCGGAATGCCGACGCCCGCGGTCGAGGCCGGCAACCCGTAATCCGGCGCCCAGTCCTTCGAGATGCCCGACGGCGCCGGACCCCGGTAGAGATTCATCCGGCTATAGGTCAACCGCGTCTCGCTCACCAGATTCGCGCCAAACAGGTGGGTCTCGCTCACCGCCACGTTCCGCGAAACGATGTTGTCCTGCGGAATGGCGTTGTAGGGAGAATCCGGACCCCAGTAGTTGAACCGGATCCCCTGGTTCGGCGAGTATGAATACCGCACGCTCAACCGGTCATTCGCGCTCAGCTGATGGTCGAACTTCATGTTGTAGCGGTCGTCGTAGTTCTTCACGCCACGGGCGCTGTAGGCGTTCTGCCCGCTGACGTTATACAGCCCGTCCGGACGCAGGAAGATCGCGTACGCGCCCGGCTTGTCCGGCGTCGGGAACGCCGACAGCAGCTTCTGCGCCACCGGGTTCTTCGCCAGTTGGGCCGACAGATTGTTGTTGGCGATCCGTACATACTCCGCGCTGGTTGCATACGGCATACCCACCGGGAATCCATCCGCATTCACCGGGCTCTGGTAATACAGGTTGTTGATGGTGCCCTTCGCTTTTGCCGCATCCATCCCCTGCGTCCGGACCACATTCTGATCCAGCAGGTTCCACGAATAGCGGAAATCCCCCTGTAGTTCATAGGGGTTCGGCAGGCGGTACAGGCTCCAGGCCAGGTCACTCTGCCGCGCCGGCTCGTAGTTGAACAGGAAGAATGTCTTGTCCCGGCCGTTGTAGATCTTGGGCAGAATCACGGGACCGCTGATGACGCCATTGAAGAAGTTCTGGTGCTTCATCCCGCGCTGCGGCGAGGCGAACTGCCTGGCGTTGAAGAACGGATCGTTGTGGCCCCAGCCGGCATTGCCGTGCCACTCGTTGGATCCTGACCTTGTGGTCTGATTGATCACACCGCCGCCGGTGCGGCCATATTGCGCCGGTACACCGTTGCTCACCACGGTCACTTCCTGAATCGTGTCACGGGAAAAGGTCATCGCCGGACGAGGCAGCGTCGTGGCTGCGATATCGGAACCATCCACCAGGACCGACGCCGTGCCCGGCTGCCCTCCGCCAATCGCCGTGCCTGCGTTCGGCTGGACATACCCGGTGTACGCGTTGGCCGTCTCTGATCCCACACCACCCGGCTCGGACGTAACGCCCGGCACCAGCAGGATCACGCCCAGCGTGCTGCGTTCGGCCTGCGGCATGTCCTGCACCAGCTTGCTCTCCACCGTCGAGGCCACCATGGCCGTATCGGTCGAGAGCAGTGGCGTCTTGGCTTCCACCGTCACCGCTTCCTTGACGGACCCCAGCTTCAGGGCCACCTCCACGGAACTCACACGGGCCGTCAGAACTTCCACCTCAGGCAGCACCGCCTGCTGGAACCCGGCCGCCGAAACCGTCATCTTGTACATGCCGGGCTGCAGCGAAGGAGCGACGAACAGACCGCTTTCGTTGGTCGTTACCTTGACCGTATAACCGGTGGCCGTGTTGGCGATATCCACCGTAGCTCCGCTGACCAGGGCACGCTGCCCGTCAAAAACCTGACCCGTAATCTGACCCGTATTGGATTGTCCGAATAGACAGCCCATTGCGGCCAGAACTAGCGAGGCGAGACTTAGCCGTTGCTGTTTCACTTGGAACCTCATCCCTATCTCCCAATTTGTTGGCGCCTTCTTCCGAGAAGCCGCCTCGGCTCTAGGACCCGAGGGCGATTATAGAAATGGGTGCTCCCCAGCCAGTGATCAAATCTTCTCAATCCGGATCTCAAGCCCTGGAAATCCCGGCGTTACACACCTTGGATCGCGGCACATCCGGCGGTATAAGATAATCGCTTAGCCCGGAATGAACCAGTGGAGTCGAGCCAGTCCAAATCGCCAGCAGCCCCGCGCGACATCGCCCAGTACCGCTTTGGCGCCTACGAGCTCGACGTTACGCACCGCCAGCTCGCCCGCGACGGGTCGCCCGTACCGCTCGCCTCCAAGGTGCTCGACACGCTCATCGAGCTGATTCGCCGCCGGAATGCCGTCGTGACCCGGGAGGAGTTACTTTCCGCGATTTGGCCCGACGTTAACGTTGAAGATTCGAACCTGACCCAGAACATCTTCGTGCTGCGCAAAGCACTGGAACAGCCCGGAGACCCCAGGCTCATCGTCACCGTTCCCGGCAAAGGCTACCGGTTTGTCAGCGAGGTCACAGAGGTCCCTACCCACCCGGCCGTGGAGCCGGGGCCGTCCACCGTCCCGGCAGGATCCCTTGCTCGCCCTTCCCTGAAGACATGGGCGCTGCTCAGCGTAGCCGGATTGCTGCTCGCCGGAGCCGCCCTCGGCTACCTGGCCCTGCGCAAAGATCCTCTGGCCACGCCCGCCCCCGCCGCACGCTTCCTCACCAGCCTGCCGGGCAACGAAAACCAGCCGGCTCTCTCCCCCGACGGCTCCTCGGTCGCCTTTTCCTGGAATGGCGAGGATCAGGACAACTACGACATATATATAAAAGGTGTGGGCGCCGAGACGCCGGTCCGCCTCACCAGCCAGGCAAGCGAGGAGACCAGCCCTGTCTGGTCGTCCGATGGAAGCCGGCTGGCCTTCGTCCGGGTTTCCCCTGCCGGCGGCGCAATTTATACCATCGACGCCCACGGCGGTGGTGAGCAGAGGGTCGCCTCCATCTTCAGCCAGCGCTTCGGTTTCCGCGTCCGCCACCTCGACTGGTCGCCCGACGGTGCTTCCTTTGCCGTCGACGACAAAAGCAACGAGGAAGATACTGTCAGCATCTTCATCGTGTCCGCCGGCGGAGCCCGCCGCCGCCTTACTTCGCCGCCCGCCCGCTCCACCAGTGACCTCGCGCCCCGCTTCTCACCCGATGGCCGGCAAGTCGCGTTTATCCGGTCCATTGCGCCTCATCTCCGGGCGATCTACCTGGTGCCCGCCGCCGGCGGCAGTCCGGTCCGCATCACTGCGGATCTGAATTGGATCGGCGACCTCGACTGGTCGCCCGATGGCAAGGAACTCGTCTATTCCACAGACCGGTCCGGCACCCCGGCCTTGTGGCGCACCCGCTCCCTGCCCGGATCCACCCCGCAGCTGTTGCGCCCCTCCGGCGAGAACGCTCAGTTCGTCTCGGTCTCCCGGCGAAAAGGAAACCTGGCCTATACGCAGGCCATCACGGACATCAACATCTGGCGCATGCGTCTGCCCGTCAACGGAGAATCCGAAGGCGAATGGACGCGGCTCCTGACCTCCACCCGCGAGGACAGCGTCGCCCATTACTCGCCGGATGGCAAACACATCGGATTCCGATCGGATCGCTCGGGCAGCCCTGCCATCTGGATCTCCGATGCGCAGGGCCACCAGCCAGTCCAGCTGTTGAAAACAGGAGCCATGCCTGGCACCGTCGCCTGGTCGCCTGACAGCCGTGCCATCGCCTACGATGTCCTGATTAACGACACCCTCCAAGTCCTCACCGTTCCTTCCACTGGAGGCAAACCCACTCAACTGACCTTCGACCGTTCCTCCCACGTCCTGCCGCAGTGGTCGCCCGATGGCCGCCAACTCTACTACACGTCCAACCAGAGCGGTACCTGGCAGGTCTGGCGGATTCCGGCCACCGGCGGGACGCCCGTACAGGTGACAAGGCAGGGTGGCTGTTGCGCCCGGTTTTCGCCCGACGGTCAGACGATCTACTACGCCAAAGGGTACTCGGCCGGGGGTATCTGGAAAACCGCGGCCGAAGGCGGCGTGGAAGAGGTGGTGATCCCGGAAGTGCAGGCCGAATACTGGGGCTTCTGGGCGGTGGTCGAAAAGGGCATTTACTTCCTGGGCGGAGGTACGCCGGGCGTTCCCCCGCCGCCCTCCATCAGGTTCTACGATTTCCAGACGCGGCACATCTCCACCGTAGCCCACCACGAGAAGCCCGGCTTCCTCATGGGCGCATACTCCTACTCCATCTCACCGGATCGCCGCTATCTGCTCACCTCTCAGCTCGATACGTCGACCAGCGACATCATGCTCATCGACACCATCCGCTGATCCACCGGTCACGAACGGGGAAAAGCGGCGCGGATCTGTTTGATGTAGGTGCGAATCATGGACGCTTTCAGAATCGACACGCGCTCCCCGTACTCCTGCTCCACCGCCACGGCCTGAGCTTCCAGTTCCGCCAGCGCGGCCTCAAACCGGTGAAGATTCTCCGCATTGGCCCGCTGCTTCTGGATCCGGTAGCGTAGGAATGCCTCCATGTGAGGGATCGCGACCTCAATGAACCGCCGCTGCAGCCGCAACTGGCCGGTCAGCTTTTCATACTCCGCCTTGTTGAGACTTCCGCGCACCGTTTCGACATCATCCAGGGACAATTGATTCAAGCGCAGGGCCTCCACCCGCTCCGCCTTCACCCTTTCCACGGTGTACTCTCTTGGGTTCTCAGTAACTTCCCGCACTCGCGCTGCGGTCCGAAAATCACCCGGATTCCACAGCAGCATGCTCCGCGCAAACTGTACGAAGTGGCTCTCGAGGTAGGGAAGGTCCGAAAGGGCGCTGTGATTCTGCACCCAGATCCCGTCCAAATAGTAGAAGCGGTTTGCAATCTCGTTGGTCCTCTGTAGCGCCGAGATCACTTTCGGCGCCGCCGCAGCGCCAAAGCGGCCCTCCGCCCACTCCGACCAGATTCGCTCGATGGGCGTCTCAGGATCCCGGGCCAGCCGCGACAGCGCGAAGAAGTTCACCTCGTTGTAGTTGCCGAAAACAGTGGTCCCGTTCACCCAGTGCACCCGCATGCCGAGGGTGTCTATGCTCCGGTTGTTCCGCAGGGCGTGCTGCAGGCGCTGCTGGATCTCCTCCGGATAGCAGTACGGCATCAACGACTGCCCCCAATACTCACCCGTGCCGTCATAGAGCAGGATCGCCTCGCGGTCCGTCACGTTCAACATCACGTTGTTTGCCGGCCTCTGCGGAGTCCAGTCGCCCGGCTGCACCTTGTGGTCGAGCAGCATCGGCACGTCGCCGTCCATCTGCCGCAGTGCCTCAATAATCAGCTTCTCCTGCCACGGCACGTGGCTGAACGTCAGGAATACGAACTGCCTCTGCGCATCCACCGCGCCCCGGGCATAAGCCGTCAGCGTCTCGGTGAGGAAATCCGCCCGGCCGTAATGGGGGGTAATGGAAGCGAAAGCGTCCAGATTGGTCTTTTCCCAATACATCCCGGAGAAGAAGTCGACGTCGTTCAGGAACGGTGTCTCCCAGAGGTAGATCTCGAAGGCATCCGCCTCCGGCAGCTGCCGGAACAGCTCCGCCGTCGTGCTCCGCAGATACCGTTGAAACTCACCGGAAGCGATCCGCCGGGCCTCCGGGTAAGCCTCGAAGAAGCCTTGCGGCGGATTTGGTCCGGGTCCGCTCAGCGTTACTTTGACACCCAGCCGCTTGAACCGCTGCAGTTGCCGCCGGTACTTGGCCACCCGTTCCGCGTCCACTACCCGCTTTACCTTCGGGAACTCTGAGTTCGTCACCCATTGCTCCGGTGTGAACCCATGGATCATCACTTCGCCAATCCCGTATTCCCGGATCTTCTTCTCGAGCGTGGCCACGAACTCTTCGCCAGAAGGCTGCTCGAGCGTGTACGACAGAATCTCGGCACAAAGGCGCATCGGCTTGCGCGGAGAGCGCGCCCCGCCGGTGGCCGCCGGCAGCATCAAACCCAAACAGAGCAATAGAGAAACAATCCGCACGAATCCCGTCTCCTTCAACCCGGTAGAGTGCGGACCCGGATGGCGCCCCTCGTTCTTCTGAAGGGAGAATTCGGGATTCGGCGCAGGGCCGTCCGCATGGGTTCAGACGAGTCCGATTATAGGTTTCCCCCAAGCGCGGCAACCTCGGGCCCGGGCTCAAATAATCTCAAAGAATATCTGGGTGGATCCTGGCCCCTGTTAGCCCCTCGTTACCGCGTCGCTCCTGGCCGTTCTTACCCGGACTTTCATCTCGCCATGCGAACAACCTGCCTTTAAGTGCCGATCCATCGGCACCGCCGCTATCTCTTGATTCTGCATTACGCCGGCCCGGAAGGCAGGAGGAATTCGTGATATTTCGGAGATTGGCCTGTTCGGAATTCTGGCAACGGCCGCCGGTTTCGGCGCCCTCGAACTCCTGATCCGGCAGTAAGTTTGCACTTTACAGGTACCACCTAGCCAAACAGCCTCCGGTCGGCGTTGTGGAAATCGTTTGCATCGAAGTAAGGGCGCGCCCACTTGTCGTCGGTTGAGAGGAACCAACCTGCCTCTGCCGCCGCGTGCTGCTTGGAGGCTTGTGGCTTCTGCGCCGCGTCCGCTTTGGGACTCTGCGCAAGACGGTCCAGGAAGTTGAAGTGGTCCACGAGGGCCAGGGCCTCGATGGCAAAGACGGTCGCGACGTCGCCGTCGTGGATCTCCAGAAGATTGTCTCCATTGTTCGCCTCGCCCCCCTGGGCCAGGTTGGATGATCCGCAATAGACCACGGGATCCTCGCCATTGAAGCCGCAGACCACAAACTTGTGGTGCACCTGGTGGCCGACGCCGCCAATGGTGCGCACCTGGTCAAATGGCGGCGGCAGTTGCGAGGTTCCGGGCTTACCGCTCACCAGCACGCCAGTCTTCTTCCCGACCGGGTACAGGAAGATGCCGCCCGGGTTGTCGGAGATACCAAAACTAAACACACTGCTGTTCTCATGAAGGTCCTTCAGCGCCGTGTACACCGGACTGGTCCCGTTATCCATCTCCATGACGGCGAACAGGACGCTGCCTCGGCCCTGGGCCGCCTGTCCCTCCTGAGCGATGCGATCCGCAACGCCCTGCAGGATGGAATCGGCAAACTGCTCTACATGCGGAGCAAAGGTGATGGTCGTCTTGGGGATCCCCTTTGCCTCGAAAGTGACTGCTTTCGAGCCGAAGTCCGAAGAGGCGAATTTGCTCTTTGAGGCCTTGCTGCTCCATACCTCCTCGAACATTCCTGAGTAAGCCTGGGCCACCTTCCGGTCGTCAAAATGCAGGATGTGATTGGAGTTCACATACAACCCGGTCACGGAGAAGTTGGTAGACCCGGTGAGAACCTGGGCAGGCCCCGAGCTGTCGGACACGATCAGAACTTTGTCGTGGGCATAGCGGCCGAAGTGCCCCCGCAAAATAGCGGCTTTGCCCTGGGCGGCCTGCCCGAACGCCTGCTCAAACTCGTCCTCGGGCGTGGCGCCGTTCGCGTTGTGATGAAGCGCGGCATTGTCGAGCAGCATGCGGATCCGACCCTGCCCCGCAAGCTGCAGCAGGATCTTCATCACATCCGGTTCGTTGAGATCGTAGGCGCACATGTCCAGATGGAGAGACCTGTCGCCTAGCACCTGATTCAAGATGGTGAGGATTCTCTGGCGCGCCGTGAAGCCCAGCCAGTTGTACTCATCGGCGAAGGTGAATGCCTGGCCCCTGGCATTCGTGCCGGATTGTTGCGTCGTGTCGAAGAGGAGGGTCTTCTGTTTTGGCTGGATCAGGGCGGTGAGCCCGAAGTGGTGGACGAACGCCTGCGATTGTGTGTACCCACGAGTGAAGCCGAGCGCCAGGCTGCCCTTGCTGAACGGCTTCACATCGAGAGTGACCTGGGCACTCAATTGCGGATCCAGGGGCAACATTGACGCATTGGAATCAAAGTACCGGGGCGTGACGATATAGGTGTAGGAACCTTGCAAAGGATCCAGTCCCTGGTGGACTGAGCCGGGCACGTGAATCCAGCGAAACTTGTGGATGGGCGCGTTGATCGACGAATTGGCGGGCTCCGCCTGGTCCTGGGCGTGGCTGCCCGGCTTCTCGAACTGCAGGTTGTTCTGGATGTAGTAGGGTTGCTGCCCATGAGGCTTGCACTGAATGGTGAAGCCGGCAAATCCGGCGATTGACTTCGCATCACTGAAGTTGAAGGCAAGCAGCGTTTTCATATCGCCGGCATACGCCTTGACCGTAAACGCCCTGTTGGTTCCGATGATAGCCGCCATCATTCCCTCCGGATTCACAGCCCATCTCGGCTGTCGAGTCTAACATTATCCATTTGCCCCGTCTGGTCCCATCGAAAGTAATACAGGCCTATCTCAACTGATAGCTAAAGCAATGAAATGCAATAGCTTGTACTGGCTCTTACCAGTGAAAAAGGAACGTCGAAAAGATAGCGCATCCTGCGGGCTGGCGGCCCCCGGACTCCAAACCGTCGTGGTCTGCGGCGCACCGGCGGCGTTGTCCCGTCCCGGCTCAACCCCAGGTAGAATCGGAATCGATGCTGTGGCAACTGGTTGGCGGAATTCGCGGCCTTCTGATGCTTGCCGGTCTCGCGGCCGCCGGGACCCTCATTCCCTGGAAGTTCGGGTTCATGTTTCTGGACCCGGCCATCATCCTCCCCTACACGGCGATCGCGATCCTCTTCGCCTCCAACTTCGTGGCCGGAGGGGTGGTGGGCCAGGATGATATGGGCACGATTCGCGGGCTCACCCTGGGCGGAACGCTCTTCGGCTGGCTCTGCTGGGTCCTCATTCTCGGCACTGCTTTCGCCGCCCTTGCTTCCTTCCGCGACCGGGTCGTCCTGCCGCCCGCCGGCATGCTCGCCGCCCTGGCTCTGTTTACGGCTTGCGTCTCCTGGCTCAGCGCCTGCCTCGCCGCCCTCGTAGCGGTCCAGGTCTTTACCGCCAAGGCGGCACGGGACCTCATGCGGATGGGCTTCTTTTTCGTGGTCCTGCTCCTGCTGGCCGGCTCCAGGTTTCTCCCCGCCGCCTGGCGGACCTCTTCCGCCAAACTGCTGACCGGCGAACAGTTGCCGCTCGTGCTCTGCGCAGCCTGTCCGATTCTCGTGATACTCGGCTTCCTCGCCCTCCGCCGCATCCCCACCCTGTTGGCCGATCGACACCTGGGCCTTTCCATTACCGGCGAATAGGCTGCGCGTCACATTAATTTGGCGGGAATAGCGAAACTGAGCCGAAGACTCCTCTCAAGCCCCTCCTGGCATCCGCCGATAGGACGAGGGTGAGCGTCGATTCTGTCCTTCCCTTGACCGCGGACGCGGAAGAGATTAAATTCGTTCCCCCGGTGCCTGAGACCCTGGAAGACCTGGGGCTTGCGCAATCGATGGTGGAGCAGATGATCCTGAAGACCCTCTATTTTAGGGGTGACTCTTCGGGCCGCCTGCTGGCCAGTTCCATGGGGCTGAACTTCAGCGTCATCGCCTCGTTGATCGAGAACATGAAACGCCAGCACCTGCTGATGGCGAAGAGCAGCCTCGGCATCGGGGACATCAGCTCGACGTTTGCCCTGACTGAGGCCGCTCGCGAACTCACGCGCGAGTACATCGAATCCAATTCCTATGTGGGCCGGATCCCCGTTCCCCTGGAGCAATATACCGTCGGCGTCAAGATGCAGCGCAACCGCTCAGACTGGCTCAGCAAGGACATGCTGACGAACGCCTTCAAGCACATGATCGTGAACGAGGCGACGATGAGCCACCTCGGTCCGGCGGTGAACGCAGGCAAATCGTTCCTCATCTACGGCCAGCCTGGAAACGGCAAGACCTACCTGGCGGAAGGCCTCTTCAATATCGAATCGGAGCCCATCTACGCACCGTTCGCCATTGAGTATCAGGGGCAGATTATCCAGCTCTACGATCCGAACTATCACAGCCGCCTGGATCAGGATAATTTCGAGATCAGCGCGTTCCACCGCGACCTGGACTTCGATGGGCGCTGGTTCCGCTGCAAGCGTCCGTTCATTATGTCGGGCGGCGAACTCGCGCTCGACATGCTCGACCTGAGCTTCAATCCGGCTTCCAAGATCTACGACGCTCCATTCCAGCTCAAGGCCAACAACGGCATCTATCTCATCGACGACTTCGGGCGGCAGAAGGTCACGCCGGCGGAAGTGCTCAACCGTTGGATTGTGCCGATGGAGCGCCGCATCGACTTCCTCACCTTCCGCACCGGTGGAAAAGCGCAGGTGCCGTTCGAATGCTTCCTGGTTTTCTCCACGAACCTGCGGCCGGAGCAACTGGGCGATGAGGCCTTCCTGCGCCGTATCCAGTACAAGATGTTCGTGCGGTCTCCGGAAGTGACCGAGTTCATCAAAATCTTCAAGCGCTTCTGCGAGAGCCAGAAGATCGAGTGTGACGACGCCACCATCGAGGAGTACATCGACAAGAAGTACATGCGGAGCGGCAAGCGGTTCCGGCGCTGCCAGGCGCGCGACGTCATCACGCACGCCATCGACCTGATCCGCTTCGAACGCAAGCCGTACAAGCTCACGTTCGACATCCTGTCTCACGCCTTCGACATGACGTTCATCAGCGAAGAGTACGAGAGCTAGGCGGGACCTTCAGCATAAACAGGTAGATGAGTACGCCAGCCAGCAGCACGCCGGAGGACGTCAGAAACGCGGCCAGAAACGTGCCTGTGCGTTCGACCAGATAGCCGGTCACGACCGGGGCGACCACGCCACCCAGATTCCCCACCGCATTCTGCAGTCCGGTCCACTTGCCGGATGCTCCGGCGCCCGCCAGGTTCTGCGACAGCGCCCAGCAGTTCGACGTGTACAAGCCCAGGCCGGAGAACGCCAGCACCAGGAACGTCATGGACAGGATGTGCGAGGGTACGGTCGCGAACGGCAACATGATGGCCGTCAGGAGCAGGCCCGCGATCATGAAGTTGCGCCGCAGCGGCACGACTTCCGCGCCCTTGGCGATCATGCGGTCGGAGATCCAGCCCGCCGTGATGGTGCACACCGCCGTCACGCAAAGAGGGAAGGCGTTGTAGATGGACATCATGCCCATCGTGAAGTGGCGCTCGCGGATGAGGAACGACGGCAGCCACGTCAGCAGCAGGTACCAGTTGTAGTTGAAACAGAACAGGCCGATGAACGTCGCCCAGGCGGAGCGGCTGGCCAGCAGTTCCAACCATCCCGGGCCTTCCTGCTTCTGCTGCCCGGCGGTGGTATCGCGCGGCGAGTAGTAAAGCCACGGCACCAGCCAGGCGAGGCTCAAGCCGCCCGTGAGGATAAAGAACCAGCGCCAGCCGTAGAGCCCGATCATCCAGCCGCCTAACAGGACGCCCACCGCGGGCCCGAACTTCGTCGCCGCGTCGATGATGCCGTTTGCCAGGCCGCGCTCTTCTTCCTTGAAGCCCTTCGACAGGATCTTGGAATAGGCGGGGTAGGCCACGGACTCGCCGATGCCCAGCAGCAAGCGGAACGCGACCAGCGCCGCGAACCCGGTGACCATGCCCATCGCAAGAGTGGCTACCGACCAGACCAGGAAGCCCAGCGCATAGACGCGTGCGACGTCGTAGCGATCCACCAGCCAGCCGGCCACGATCTGGAACAGGGCGTAGGTCCAGAAGAAGGCGGCCAGCAGGAAACCCATCTGCGAATCCCGCAGCCCGAGTTCCTTCGTCAGCTGCGGAGCAGCGATGCCCAGGTTGCCGCGGTCCATGTAATTGATCAACACAGACACGGCCAGCAACAGCAGCATGGGCCAGTGGGAGGGAGTGCGCTTGGCGTTGGAAGTCACAAAGCGGGCAGTATATCAGTTGCCCATCGACGCCGTGACGGAGTTCGGGCTTCGCAGCGCATCCCGCACACCCTGTTCGCCCAGGCGGCGGTACATTCGATCGACCGCCACCCACGACCAGGTGTAGAAGATGCGCGCCTGATCCGGGGATGCGCCGAGCACCGGCGGTGTCCGCAATCCCTCGACCAACGCCACATCGGCCGCTCCGGGGCGTTCGCCCGACCAGCGCATCGCCATGCCTTCGTGGAACCAGTGGGGGAAGCGGCCGCGTGCCGTGAGGCATGCATGCACGAGTTCGTGGGCCACGGCCTGGCGGGCCTCCCGCTGGAATGCCTGCCGGAAGAGCACCACACGAATACGGCCGTCGAACTGCCCGCCACTCCACTCCTCGGCGCCTGTTGTGGCCCGGTAGGCCTGCTGATTCTGGAGCACGAGGGGAATCTGTTCTTTCAGCTCACAGCCCAGAGCCGCGTCCAGCCGCGCGTATTCCTCGTTCGCGGCCGAGAGGACCTCCGCCGCGGTGCTTTCCCCAATCTCATCGCTGTTGTAGCGCAGGACGAAGCGGTAGCCGCGCAGCTTGTTGCGGCTGGTATCTCCGGCCAGCTCGGCCCGCGCTTTGCCCATCAGGGCATCGATGGACGCATTGGGTGCCAGGGCTTGCGACTCCGTCCAATACTCTAGGGCCATGCGGGGTTCATCGCTGCGGTAGGCAGCCAGGCCGGCCAACGCCAGCGTGAGCGGATCCTTGCGGCCTTCCCGTCTCAGTGCCGACTCCATCTTCTGCAGGGCCAGCCGCGGCTGGTTTGCCTCGATCAGGGCCAGGACCTCGTTCGCGCCGGGCCTCTCGGCGGCCTCGTCCTTGAGCCGCGCCGTCTCGGCCTTCAACATCCTGGGCAGTTCCAGCTCGGATGCCGTTCGCAGGCCGGCGCGATAGGACTCCAGTCCTTCCAACTCGGAAGCCAGGACGTAGCCTGTCTGCCCTCCGCTGGCCACCTTGTAGCAGGTGCCCGCGTCGCCCGAGATGGAGAAGCGCACCTGCACCACCGTGCCTTCGGCCAGGCGCGCCAGAGCATCGGCCTCTGTCGAGCAGGTGGAGCGCAGGACGGCTCCGCCGCCGTGCACGACGGGATCGCTGGCCAGAAACAGGAAGGCGAGAAGGGGGAGCACCGCTCTATCTATCGGCGGAAACGCGCCAGGCGTCCAGACCCGGGTTATCCTGGATCGTGGCTCCGTCGCCAGAGCGGCAATGTCTCCGCCGCGCGCGAAGGAGTCTCCCCCTCAATGCAATGGCGCGCCGCTCTGCTCGGCTTGATCGCCGGTCTCTCCGCCTGGGCCGCTTCTCCGGCGAAGGGTACTGAAATCCTCTGGGACCGCTTCGGCGTAGCCCATGTCTATGCGAAGAACACACCAGACCTCTTCTACTGCTACGGGTATGCCCAGGCCCAGAGCCACGGGAACCTGCTGCTGAAGCTCTATGGCGAGTCGCGCGGGCGCGCGGCTGAATACTTCGGGCCGGCCGGGCTCGCCAACGACCGCTGGGTGTGGACGAACAGCGTGCCCCAGCGTTCGGCCCAATGGCTGGCGCAGCAGACGCCGCAGTTCCGCGGGTATCTGGAGGCCTTTGCCAAGGGGATCAACGACTGGGCGGCACGGCATCCTGAGGCGCTGTCGGAGGAGGCCAAACGGGTGCTACCGGTGACCGCGCTGGACCCGCTGCAGCATGTGCACCGGATCGTCCACTTCACCTACATCGCCCCGCCGCGGCTGGCCGCGTCGATCGCTCCGCAGGAGACGGCGGCGAACTTCCTCGATACGCCGGAGGCCGTGGGGTCGAACGCCTGGGCCGTTGCGCCGAAGCGCACGGCGGCGGGCCATGCGTTGCTGCTGGGCAACCCTCACCTGCCCTGGGGCGACTGGAGCACCTACTACGAGATCCATCTCACCGCGCCCGGCATCGACCTCTACGGAGCGAGCCAGGTGGGCTTCCCCGTGCTCCGCTTTATGTTCAGCGACTACGTGGGCTTCAACCAGACGGTGAACTCCCTCGACGCGGCCGACCTGTATGCGATCAAGGCGCAGGGCGACGGGTATCTCTTCGACGGCCACGTGAAGGCCTTCGAGAAGAGCTCGCAGGAACTGAAGGTCCGGCAGCCGGACGGGACGTTCCGGGTGGAACCTCTGACGACGTACAGCACGGTGCACGGTCCGGTGATCCGGCAGGATCCTTCGGGTCCGGTCGCGTTGCGCGTAGCCGGGCTGGACCGGCCGTTCCTGTTGGAGCAGTACTGGCAGATGGCGACAGCGCACAACTTCGCGGAGTACGAGGCCGCCCTGAAGCGCCTGCAGGTGCCGACGTTCAACATCCTCTACGCGGACCGCGACGGCCACATCGAGTACCTGTTCAACGGCCTGCTGCCGAAGCGTTCGAAGGGCGACCTGCGCTACTGGGCGGGCGTCGTCCCGGGCGATACTTCGGAGACACTGTGGACCTCCTACCACTCCTATGAGGAGTTGCCCAAGGTGATCGACCCGGCGTCGGGCTATGTCCAGAACACCAACGATCCGCCGTGGAATGCGGCCTGGCCGAACTCGCTGGATCCGGCCGGGTACCCGGCGTATACGGCTCCGGTGAATACGAGCTTCCGGGCGGAGCGGTCGCTCCGCATGCTGAGCGAGGAACCTAAGTTCACATTTGACCGGTTCGTGGACCAGAAGCACTCGACCCGGGTGGAACTGGCCGACCGGATCCTGCCGGAACTGGTGAAGGCCGCGGAGGAGTACGGGACGGAACGGGCCAGGCAGGCCGCCGCTGTGCTGACGACGTGGGACCGGCAGGCTCAGCCGGAGAGCCGCGGGGCCGTGCTGTTCTATGCGTGGGCGACGCGGTTTATGGGGCCTGCGATGGGGTCGCAGGCGGGCTTCGCGGTGCCCTATGACCTGAAGTCGCCGCTGACCACGCCTTCGGGGTTGAAGGATCCGAAGAGAGCGGCGGCGCAGCTGGATGAGGCCGCGGCGGAGACCCTCAAGAACTTCGGGGCACTGGATGTGCCCTGGGGGCAGGTGATGCGGATCCAGTGGGCGGGGGTGGATCAGCCGGCCAATGGGGGCTTCGGGAACCTTGGGATCTTCCGGGTGATTACGTTCGGACCGCTGAAGAACGGGGTCAGGACGCAGGTCCACGGAGAGACCTATGTGGCGGCTGTCGAGTTTACGAAGCCCCGGGCCCATGCGAAGGTGCTGATGTCCTATGGGAACTCGTCGCAGCCGGGCAGCAAGCACCAGACGGACCAGTTGCCGTCCCTGGCCCGGAAGGAGCTGCGGACGGCGTGGCGGAGCCGCAGGGAGATCGAGGCCAACCTGGAGAGCCGGGAGCGGTTCTAGGTGGCCTGGTGGCCATGTGCCCGCTCATTGCCATTCGCGGTTCGCAGCGCGGAGGGCCGTGGGCGGGGTCTGGGGACCCCGCGCGGACCTGGGGGTCCGCCGTCCCACCACGGGCCGAACCGCTTCTGGGGCAGAACCGCTTCGGGGGCAGAACCGCCTCTGGGGCGAATCGCCTCTGGGGCGAATCGCTCGTGGGGCGGACCGGGTTGCCACGTTATTTTGGGAGGGCGAAGGCTACGTAGCTGCCTTGGATGGGCTTTTGCGTTCCGGGCGTCAGGCCCTCCTGGGCCGCCGCGCAGAAGACTACGTATTCGCGGCCTTCCGCTTCATAGACTGCGGCCATGCCTTCCAGGGCCGCTCCGACTTCGGCTTCCCATAAGATCTTGCCGTTGTCGACGTCCAGGGCGTGCACCTTTTTGTCCCTCGTACCGGCGAAGATGAGGCCTCCGGCGGTCACTACCGGCCCTACCTTGGGGTAGTGCGAGCCGGTGTCGTGGATGCCCTTGGCGGCCAGTTCCGGCACTTCGCCCAGCGGGATCTTCCACTTGATGGTGCCTTCGTTCAGGTCGTAGGCCGTGAGCGAAGACCATGGTGGTTTGATGGGCGAGAGGCCCTGGCTGTCGAGCATGAAGCCGAAGCCGCTGTAGTAGCGGACCATCTCCGCTTCGGGATTGGGCGCCTTGCGCGGTTCGCCCTTGGGCTCGAGTTTGAGCATGGCGGGGAGGTCCTTGGAGACCACGTAGAGGAGGCCCTGCGAAGGGTTCACCGCGGCTCCGCTCCAGTTGGCACCGCCATTGTTGCCGGGCATCTGGACTGTGTTGCGCTTGCCGGGCGGCGTAAAGAGCCCTTCGTTGCGAGCGCTGAGAAGCTCATCCTTGAACTTCGCCCGGTCCTCCGGGGTGAGGTAGGGGCTGAGGTCGTCGACGGTGAACTTCTGGCGCGAGAAGGGCGGCGGCTTGGTGGGGAACGGCTGAGTGGGCCAGGTGGTTTCGCCGGTCATGTCGGTCTGGGGGACGGGGCGCTCTTCGATGGGCCAGAGGGGTTCTCCGGTGACGCGGTTGAAGACCCAGACGAAGCCCTGTTTGGTGACCTGGGCGACGACGTCGAGGATCTTGCCGTTGTGGTGGACGGTGAGGAGCTTGGGCGCGGTGGCGTCGTCGTAGTCCCAGATGTCGTGATGAACCATCTGGAAGTGCCAGAGGCGCTTGCCGGTGCGGGCGTCGAGAGCGAGGAGACAGTCGCTGAAGAGGTTGGCTCCGGCTCGGTCGGCTCCATAGAAGTTGTACTTGGCGCTGGCGGTGGGGGCATAGAGGATGCCGCGCCTGACGTCGAGGGACATCTCGCCCCAGACGTTGGCTCCGCCGACGGTCTTCCAGGCTTCCTTCGGCCAGGTTTCGTAGCCGGCCTCGCCGGGGTGGGGGATGGTGTGGAAGGTCCAGACCAGCTTGCCGGTGCGGACATCGAAGGCGCGGATGTCGCCGGGGGCGGAACCGTAGCCCTGGTTGGTGGCGGAGCCGAGGATGAGAAGGTCCTCGAAGACGCGGCCGGGCGTGGTGGATTGAACGAGGGAGAGGGTCTCGGGGTCGCGGCCGAGGCCCTGCTTGAGATCGACGCTGCCGTGGGTGCCGAAGGTGTCGATGGGCTGGCCGGTGCGGGCATCGATGGCGCGGAGGCGGTGGTTGCTGGCGAAGAGGAGACGGCGGTCGGAGCGGTCCTTGTTCTCCCAATAGTTGAGGCCGCGGTTGGTGATGATCTTCGTGTCGGGTTCAGGGGTGTAGGTCCAGAGTTCCGCGCCGTTGACGGGATCGAGGGCGACGATGCAGTTCTTCTTGGCCATGACGTACATGCGGCCGTCGGCGATGAGGGGGTTGAAGAAGTACTTGCTGCCGTCACCGGTTTTGTAGGTCCAGGCGGGCTTGAGTCTGGCGACGTTGGAGCGGTCAATCTGCTTCAGATCGGAGTATTGGGCGGCATCGGGGGCTCCGCCGTAGTCGCGCCAGGTGCTGTGGGTCTGGGCGAGTAGGGGCAGCGACAGGAGCAGGGCTCCGCGAAGGACGAAGGATGGCAACAGCGGATCTCCAGAGTGGGATGGGCGGCGGGACAACAGCCGCCGGGTGTATGCGGTTATCTTATCGTGGGCGGAGCGGAGACGGGTGGAGCCGGATGGGTTTGATCGCTCCGGGCGGTTGGATTGGCGGTTGCCGGTGAGGGTGGGGTTGGTGCTCGGGTGGGCGCAGGAGGGTGGTTGCGGAGCCGCGGGTGTTGCCGGGGCGGATTGTTCGAATGGGTTTGCTCGCTCAGATTTTGCTAAGGGGCTGGTTTTGTTGATGTTGCGGCGGGCCCCCGACTTCGCCTGCGGCTTCGTCGCGGGGAATGCTGGGGGAGCGGTTTGGGTTGTTGGGATGGGTTGATGGAATGGGTTTGTTCGCTCACACGGAGTGAATCGGCGGACGTCGTTGGGGTTGCGGCGGGCCCCCGACTTCGCCTGCGGCTTCGTCGCGGGGAATGCGGGAGGGGCGGTTTGGGTTGTTGGGATGGGTTGATGGAATGGGTTTGTTCGCTCATACGGAGTGAATTGGCAGGCGTCGTTGGGGTTGCGGCGGGCCCCCGACTTCGCCTGCGGCTTCGTCGCGGGGAATGCTGGGGGAGCAGTGATCGGTGTTGGGGAGGAGTGATCGAATGGGTTTGTTCGCTCACGGAGAGTGGATTGGTGGTGGTTGGGGCTGGTACCTCCACGCACTTGGACAGGGCGCTCCTGTTGCTTCAATTCGCACTTCGTACTTTGCCGTCGCCTCTTCATGGAATCTCCTCTGTGGCCAGAATCGTGAAGGCCCGCCAAAGGATTCGGCTCGGCTGGGATACTCATGCCGTTGAATCCATGGGAGAAGATTTTCTTTGGCCCTGCGTGACCAGCTACTGGATCCCTTCGAAAATGACTTAACTCTTCTGGCCGGATTGAGGCGTGTGGATAGCGCTCGGGAAGTTCGACAGCGCCGAGGGTGAGGCGGGTTCAATTCGGAGGGTCGTGGGGGGTCGTGGTGGGGACCACTCCCTTGCGGTCGTGGTTCGTTGCGGGCTGGATTTGCGGCGTTGCTGTTTCGATGATACCTTCGAGTCAAGGCGTTCGAGGCGCCTCCTGTCCGCGGAAAGGACCGAGTCCACTCGTTTGGCGTTTGAGACCGATACGAACTTTCTTTCGGCCTGCACAAGCGGACATCAGGCATAGCGAAAGGACGTTCGTTTATGCAGAGATCTCTCCCGGCTCAACCGAGCCTGATTCAACTGAAGCACCAAGCCAAGGACCTGCTGAAGGAGTATCGCGACAGCGAGCCTGAGGCCGTGGCGCGTTATCGCGCACAGCATCCGGGCGCCAGCGGACCGGAGGCGGCGACGCTGAGCGAGGCGCAACTGGTGATCGCGCGCGAGTATGGCTTCGCAAGCTGGCCCAAGCTGAAGCAGCACGTCGAATTGCAGATCGAGGTCGAGGCGCGCGTGCTGCGGCTGCAGGAGGAGTTCGCGGCCGGAGACGCACAGACGAAGCAGCGGCTGCTGCAGCCTGCGCACGCCAGAGAGCGCTTTGAGAACTACGATCCGCGGGCGGTCTCGCTGTCTCGCCGGGACGCGCGGCTGCTTGTGGCCAATGCGGAGGGGTATGCGTATTGGGAAAAGTACGAGAGCTTTCTGCATCTGGATCCGGGCGTGCGGGCAGCGATTGCCGCTGTGCGGAGCGGGGATCTGGCCGGACTGCAGGAGATATTGCGTTCGGATCCTGCGGCAGCGAACCGGCAATGGGTGGCGGGGTTCGCTCCGCCGCAGCCTCCGCCTAACGATTCGATTCCATTGTTCTGCGTTTCCGAGGCAGTGTTCCGCGGGACCAACCGGCGCGGCAACGAGTATGAACTGACGCGGGCGCTGATTCAGGCGGGCGCGGAGGTCGAGGTGGACGGCGGGCAACCTTTGACCTCGGCGGTGAGTTTTGGCGTGATCCGAGTGGTGGAGGCGCTGCTGGATGGTGGCGCTCAGGTGGATGGGGTGGATGGCGATGGTTTGCCGATGGGCTATGCGCAACACTTTGCCTTCCAGGCGGTGGCCGAGTTGCTGGCTGCTCGGGGCGCCAAGCTGGACTTGCGATTCGCAGCGGGGTTGGGGCGGATGGAGGCGGTCCGGGGCTGGTTCGAGGCGGATGGCTCGTTGAAGCCGGGTGCGGGGGCGCTGGCGGATCCGTATGGGCTGGAGAGGAAGTTACGGGGCTTGTCGCCGTTCCAGTGCGAGCGGACGCGGTCGAATGTGCTGAGCCAGGCGTTGTATTTCGCGTGTGTGAACAACCGACTGGAGGCGGCGGAGTTCTTGCTGGGCCAGGGCGCGGAAATCAACGGGATTGTGCCTGGATTGGATTGCCGGGTGACCGTGCTGCACCGGATGGCGACGATGGAGCGGTATGGGGATGTGGTGGTGCGGTTTCTGTTGGAGCACGGGGCGAATCCCGGGGTACGGGATTTGGATCATCGAGGGACGCCGGCGGACTGGGCGCGGCATCATGGGCGGGGGGAGATGGTGCGGTTGTTGGGAGAGTGGCGGGGGACGGGCGGGTAGGGCTCCCAGCGAAATTGCAGCGAGACTAGTCTGGTGCCTTGGAGTGCTGAGATCCAGCGATGGCCTATGACTTAGTCTGAGCTGAGAGCCTCGTGGCCTAAGGGCTGGCGCTCGCTCCGGGGAGAGCTAGCGCTTCAGCCTCGGCACCACTATCGTGGCTGACCGGGCTGCGTTTACTGATAGTAAAGTTGATACCTTTACGACTGTTTGCCAGCCCGATTCGGGCTCATTCATGTATACCAATCGTCTATTAAGACCATTGACTCGATCTTACTCGAGCTTTATTATTCAACTATCTAGCGTATACGTCGTCCGCGCCTGGATCTCTAAGTCCCTACTCCGACTGAGGCGGTGCAGATGCCTGCAGTCCGCTTCTATCTGGAGGCTGTCCTTTGCCCTCATTCAGAGCACCGCCACAGAGTGGACGTTGATCTTCCGCTGAGTTGCCTGGGTTCATGCGCACAAGGATCTCAACGTACAGTCTCTGCCAATGGCGGCAAGGTTGGAACTGGCGGTATTCCCTGGCGGCCTGATCTCTTCCATCTACGCTTCGCTTGCCCGCATGAGGGTCCAACAGAGGGGAGAATCAATGGCACGAATCGCGACAGTGGTCTTCGCCAGTTTGGCGGTGGGGCTATGGGCTCAGCAAGCTCCGCAGAAGGATGCAGCCAGGATCAAAGTTGTGCCAAGAGCCATAACCACCAGCAAGCCTGAGCTGCAGCGTGGACCGGGTGACCGGGTTTATCTCGATGAGCAAGGGGACGTGATTGCCGAAGGGGCGACTCTTCCGGATGGAAGGCCGTTCACGTTCCGTATCAAGAAACGCGTCCACATCAAGCCTCAAATCACGAGTGCGCTCCGCCCTGGCTCCGCCGGATACGAATACAATTTCTCGGTTGCGAATGGATCTGGGGCACAGCAGTGGATTCAACTCTTCTGGATTGATGTGAACGGTTCTATTGACGCCCGCATGGCGCCACCGTACTGGCGTGTCTATAACATCCGTCCAATGCCGCCCCAGACGAACAGGGTGTACATCGGTAGGCAAGCCAAGGATGATGACTCAACTGGACGCCTAACTGCCGGCTCATCAACTGGGCCATTCACTCTGGCTTCTAGCTGGAGTCCTGGCCTCGTGAGAGCCCAGTTCGTCGGCTATCGAGAGCCTCCGTCATCTACAGACAAACAGGAAAACTATGAGAGCTTCGCAGGCAACATGAGCGATTGGCTGAGGGAGGCGATCAATAGCGAACTAACACAAGATCGAAATTCCGTCACAGCCTACACGATCGGACCGAAAGTGAAGCCGGGAACGCCCGGGGTTCAAGCGGTGCGCAGTGAATTACAAGAGAGCGCAAGGAATGCCATATTCTCACTCCCTGAACGAAAGGAGATGATGGCCTTGGCGTCGATGACAAACGAGTCCGAGTTGAGGGACGGACTGCGAGCCCTACACGCTTCCTCCAGCGGACTGAGTTCACAATTCTATAGTGCCCTTCTGACTTATTTACCCTAGGGCGGCCTGGTGAGATCAAAGATAATCCCACGCGCGTTAGTCCAGGCTCCGGAGTCGCGGTTTGCGGGGTCAAACGCAGCCACAGAGTAAGCGGCGCATCCGCCAGGCATTCTAGATCAGTGCCGCGCCGGCGCAAGTCTTTCAACAGCGAAGGGCAATCAGTAGCCGGCACTCAGGCCAGCATGCCCAGGGTCACCGGCAGATTGACAGATTGAAACGGATTGCAGGTTCGCAGCCTGGCCGCTACTGCTTAGGGTCGGTACGCATTCGCCAGAAATCCATGTCCGGCGCGGCGAATTCATCCGACACCCAACTCATGGCGGGCTCGACGCGCAGTAGACGCTGCTCGCGGACCAGAATCGTGTCCGCTATCGTCTTGGAGTCCGTACTGTCGTACCCGCGAACGCTTGCCTCGCGCCGCGATATGCCTTCATCCAGCACGCGGAGCGACGCCATGGGCGCCAGCAGCAGGTAGGTCCCCGATGGCGCCCCGGCCAGCACCTGATAGGCCATGTCGGGCCGGTCCAGGTTCATCGAGTCGAAGGCGTGGCGCCGGTAGCCGGCCACCCTCGCAAATCCGCCTTCCATGCCCGGCCGCACGCGGTAAATCGTGACATGCACATAACGCGCCCGGGCCAGCGCCTTCAACGCCTGGTCCGGCCGGTAGCTCGCGTCTGGACGATAGATCGCCACCATCGCCTTGCTCGGCCCCAATACATCGTCGGCGACAAACCCACTATCTCCGTTGCCGGCTCGTGGCCCGTCCAGAGGATTCAGCCGTTTGTCCAACTCTTCGATGCTGGCGAAGGAGTCGTGGGCTTCCAGCGCCCAAGCCTCGGAGACTCCGGTCAGCGTGGTCAGGCCCCACACGTTCAGTGGAGCCTGCAACTCCGAATAAGGGCGCATCGGCCGCGCGTCGCCTCCCGCGCGCCTCACCAGTTGCAGGAGGAGCGGCGGTTCCCCGCCATTCTGGGCGAAACAGCAGGACAGGCAAAGGCAGGCGAGTGCAGGCAGTCTCATGGCTAATTCCTAGGACGTTTCCTGCTGCCATTTCGTGGAGATTGATGTGCCAATTTGTCGAGACATTCCTTCGGGTATTCGCTACTTCCGCATCCAGTTTGCCGGGAGGGTCCGCGTGGGTGGTGCTGCGTTGCCGGCTGCCCGATCTGCGGGTCGAGAAGCAGGAATAAAAGCCGCGAGAGCCGCCTGGACCCACGCGGCCGAAAGATGGGCGTCGCTGGAGCCGCGGCGTGAATCTGGTGGGAGCAGAGTGCTTGTGCTGTGGAACGGAGAGGGATGGAGTGGACCAAGCCAGTCCGGGCCGCTGTTTCCGGCCTTGCCGTGATTGCCTCGTTGTGCGCCTTCCAACGGCCGTTTCGTGAGTTTCCCGGCGTTGAGTACAGTCCCGGAGAGATTCCGCTGCCCGCCGACCACCAGGAGAAGACGGAGTTTGCGTTTGCCCGGCTGATGTTTCCGGGCGGTGGGGTGGATGACGGCTACTATCCGCGCTACCAGGGCGACTACCGGCTGGGGCTGTCGCTGTGGACGCAGGACTACCCTCGGGCGGACCGGCATTTCTCGCTCGCCGTGCGGCGGTTGACCCGGATTCATACACGGTCGGTGGAGCAGGTGGTGGATCTCGATTCGAACGACGTTTACAACTGGCCGTGGATTTATGCGGTGCAGGTGGGGGAGTGGGGGTTGACGGCGAAGGAGGCGCTCGCGCTGCGGGAATACCTGCTGCGCGGCGGCTTCTTCATGGCCGACGACCTGCATGGCCAGTATGAGTGGGACCTGTTCGCGCGGAGCATGAAGATGACGTTTCCCGATCGGCCGATTGTGGATATCGAGGATGCGGACGCGGCGTTCCACACGGTGTATGACCTGGACGAACGATATCAGTTGCCGGGCTGGGCGCATCTGCGGCAGGGGTTTAAGCGGCCGCTTCATGCGATCGGGCCGGACGATGGGAAGGGTGCCCACTGGCGTGGGATTTATGACGACCAGGGCCGGTTGATGGTGGCGATCTCGTATAACTCGGATGTGGGGGATGCGTGGGAGTGGGCCGATGAGCCGCAGTATCCGGAGAAGTGCGCGGATCTGGCGATCCGTCTGGGGATTAATTACGTTACTTATGCGATGACGCACTGAGGGGGGCGGGGCGGAGACAGATGGCATTCGCGAGCCCGAACCGAATGCGCTCAGCACAGGATTCCGTTGAGGGCGCATGGGAGACTGGCGCCCGCTTACTCACGTGCGCGGTTCGCAGCGCGGCTTGGACCGGCCTGGCGCGCCGGTAGCCCGTCGCTTACGCTTCGGGACTGGGCGGGGGAGAAGTGCGCGGATCTGGCGATCCGGTTGGGGATTAATTATGTTACTTATGCGATGACGCACTGAGGGGGGAGGGGCGGCGACAGATGACATTCGCGATCCCGAACTGAATGCGCTCAGCACAGGATTCCGTTGAGGGCGCATGGGAGACAGGCGCCCGCTTACTCACGTGCGCGGTTCGCAGCGCGGCTTGGACCGGCCTGGCGCGCCGGTAGCCCGTCGCTTACGCTTCGGGACTGGGCGGGGGTGGGAGTGGGCGAATGAGCCGCAGTATCCGGAGAAGTACGCGGATCTGGCGATCCGGCTGGGTATTAATTACGTTACTTATGCTATGACGCACTGAGGGGGTAGGCCGGGGCACCGAGCTTTTGCACAGGCACCGAGGCGCCGTCCTCGCGAACGGAGACAGGCTTTCCCCGCTTGCGAGGCTTACTCGTGTCGACGCAGTTCCTCTGCGCTGTACTTTGCGACGAAACCCGATCCGCGGTCGATTAACAGTAGAGCATTTGCTGTGGCCACTAGGGCATCGATGGAGAGTTCACCTCGAGGATTCGAGGAGGGGCGATTCGAGGTGGGAGCCTTCACCAAAGCCGGTAGGTCCGGCACCTTCAGGAGGGCCAATTTAGTGCAATTCCCATCCGGGCCCAGGGCGTACAATGGCGCTCCGTCCTGGGCGCGGAAGCCTGAGAGGACGAGCAGGACACTTCCGTACCAGCTCCCCACGGCCGGAGCGAACAACAATTCGTGCGCGTCCAGTTGCTCGCTCCGCTTGAGAACGGCCGGGTCCAGGCATTGATGCACGCGCGGCGGAGGATCGCGGCGATTCACAAAGGCAGTGCGCCCGGTTCCGATGTGGACCACCGCGATGATGCCAGGGGCAGTCCGTACGAAGTAGGCCGGGTCGTCTCCGAGGCTCGGGAATGGTGTGACCGGCCCGGGTTGTCCTGTAGAGAGGTCCAGGGAGAGTATGGCTTCGCCCATGACACCTAGAGCGTCCGATCCATCTATGAGAAGGTGGGCGTACTTCTGAGAGAACTTCGCGTTGCGGACCACCTGACACTCCGGGCTCAGTTCGGACACAACTGCTCCGAACCGGCTGATGAGGATTGTCTGCCTTTGGGGTGTGAACAAGGCTTCCCGTGAGCCGCCCGGCACGGTGCAGCGGGCTTGCTCGGTTCCGGCCAGGTCTGTCCGGACCAGTTCTGTCGCCCTGGAATCGGCGAAGGAGAACAAGAGTTCCTGGCCGGAGGAATCGACGGAGACCAGGCGGCGGGTGCTCTCCGCCGGTTGGATTCTGAAGATTGTCCCGGGCTGGATCGTTTGGGCGGACAGGGTGGCCAGGAAGAGCAAAACCAAAGTGCAGGTGGAGGCGGTGGGCATTCTGGCTTCCGGAACAGCGGTAGGAACAGGGTAGGAGTGGTGGTTGGAAACAGGCCAGAGGATTAATGTTAAAGGCTCTGGATGCGCCGCCGTGTTCAATTGAGTTTAGTGGAATCCCTCGTTCGTGGCCGGTTCGTTCATGGTCGTCTCTGTTTCCAGAGCAGCCAGAAGTGTACCAACAGCAGGACGACCCCCAAGACAATCAGGAGTTGGCCTGCCAGGAGTAACCAGGGTCGGCTCGTGTTGCTGCTGGCGACCATGCAGAGTAAGCCGACCATCGTGGAGGCGCGGCCGATTGCTGTCAGAGTTTTGCTCACTTCCAGATTATGAGGCCTGGGTCGGGAATGGTCCTTGAGGAAGCGGGGAGACGCTGGAGCGAGATGGAGCAGGCCTTGTCCGTTCCAAAGATGCGGCGGGGGCTGGGCTGAAGCCCAGCGCAGACTGAAGTCTACCCCACAGGGGGCTGGGGATGGGGTCGAAGCGGTTGGGGCTGTTGGGCTTGGGCTGGGAGAGGTTTCGAGGTTGGGGCGGGCCCTGGGCATTGCTCAGGGTAATGCTGGCGGTGGCTGGCGTTGGAGTTTTAGGCGAAGCCATTGGGGCTGTTGCGGTTGGGCTGGGAGAGGTTTTGAGGTTGGGGCGGGCCCTGGGCAATGCCCAGGGGAATGCTGGGGGTGGCTGGCGTTTGGACTGCACCCCAAAACTGAGACACGAAGTTAAGGGGCCGAATACATTGAACGGAGAGGGAAATGAATTTGGCCCGACGAGTGTACAGCCGAGAATTGAAGATCGCGGCAATGAGGGAGATCGATGGTGGGCGGTCGATGGCCGAGG
>JAFKEE010000068.1 GCA_017307505.1 Acidobacteriota bacterium
TTCCAGCGCGGGCGCCTTGCTCACGTGAATCCGCCGCCCGTTCAAAAACGCGCCGCCGCCCAGTTCTGCCGCGAACATCTCCTGCCGCACCGGATCGAAGATGACACCGGCAATCAGTTCGCCCGCGCGTTCCAGGCCCAGCGTGACGTTGAAGGCCGGATAGCTGTGCGCGAAGTTCGTCGTGCCGTCCAGCGGATCGACATACCAGCAGTACTCACTGGCGTTGTCGCGCAGGCCGCCCTCTTCCCCCAACACGCTGTGCGTGGGGAAGTGGTTCTTCAGACGCTCCACCACCAGTTTCTCGCTGGCGCGGTCCGCCTCGGTCACCAGGTCGTATTCACCCTTGAGATCGTAGGCGATGCCCCGATTGAAATGCTGGGATAGCAGAGCGCCCGCTTCACGGGCGATGTCGATAGCGGTTTCCAGGTAGCTGGCCATTGTCCCGAACGGGCGCGCGTCAGGCCTTCAGTTCCGCGATGTACTTGATCTGGTCTTTGAAGATGAACAGATTCGGTCCATCGGTCCGCGTCAGGCGGATGAAGCCGGCGTCCCAATACTCGATGTAGCCTTCGTATTCCTCGTCGGTCAGCAGCTTCACACGCACCGGGGCCTTGCTCTGAACCAGTTCCGTCAGGTACTTCGGCTCCACAAAGGTTTGCGCGGGCGCTTTCGACTTGGGCAAGTGGGGAAGGCTCCTAGAATTCTTATGGTAACCCAGCGCGCATCAGAGAAGCGGGTCGGCGAAGTAGCCGTTGCGCGCCGAGACAGAGAAGCCCGGTTTGTTCACCGCGACCCCCACCCGGTGGAACCGCTGCTTGCTGGGCGGCACGTTTTTCGGATAGTAGCCGATCAGGTACTGTGTCCGCAGATCGCGCAGGATGTCCTCGAAGGCCTGGTCCAGCGAAAGCCCCAGGGAAGGGAAGAAGATCTTCCCGCCGGTCCAGTTGGTGAGCGTGGTGAGGGAGTTTTCACCTCCCAGGTTGCGGCCCGCGTCGCCGGACACCGGCACAATCAGCACGGCGTACATGACGGCATTGGCGCGGTGCAGGGCTTCCAGCGCCTGCTGGAATTTGATCTTGCTGAAGGTGTCGCCGCCGTCGCTCACCACCACCACCACGCGGCGTCCCTCGCGCCGGTCCAGGTCCTCACTGGCCAGGTAGATGGCGTCGTACATCGCCGTCGCGCCTTCGCTGCGCAGGGCGTTGAGTCCGCTGTTCAGCTTGTCCATGCGGCGCGTGTAGTCCGTCTGCAGCCGCACCTCGTAGTTAAAGCTGTACAGCGCCGTCTGGTCGCGATCGTTGCCTTCCTTGAACACGGCCTTGAAAAACTTGCGGACGGAATCGATCTCGTACGTCTTCTCGCGCTGCGTCGAACGGGACCGGTCCACCAGCATGGCAATCGACAACGGCTGGACGGTGTTGCGCTCGAACAGCGTCACCTCCTGTTCCACGCCATTGTCCGTGACCTGGAAATCGGCCTTTGTCAGCCCGCCGACAAGTTCGCCCATGCGGTTCTTCACGGTCACCAGCATGCGAACCAGTTTGACGTCGACTTTGATGACCGGGTCTTGCGCCAGTGCCGGAACCGCCGGCAGGCCGGCGATCAGCGCCCGGCGACTGATGAGTCCCAATCGCCCTCCACCCATACCGCCCCGTCCTCGAAAAACTCTTTCTTCCAAACCGGCACCAGCTTCTTCAACCGGTTGATGCTTTCCAGCGCCGCATCGAACGCAGGTTTGCGGTGCGGCGCGCACACGACGATCACGACGCTCGCCTCCCCGATCTCCATGCGGCCCAAACGGTGGACCATCGCCATCCGGCCGACTTCGTACTTGCCCGCGATCTCGCGGCCCAGGTCGGCCATCACCCGGATCGCCATGGCCTCATAGCATTCGTAGTCCAGATAGAGAGTGCGCCGGCCGTCCGAGTTATTCCGCACCACGCCCTCAAATACGACAATGCCGCCATCGGAGCCCTGCAGGACGCGCCGCCGCAAGGCGGCCGTGTCGATGGGCTCGCGGGTCAGGGCGAAGAAGTGCCCTGCCTGGTCTTCAATCACGTGCGAATACTGGCCCGTGCCGCCGCTCACCGGCGGCAGGAAGGCCACTTCGTCGCCATCCCGCAACTCCGGATTGTCCAGGGCGAACTGCTGGTTCACGGCCAGCACGATGCTCTTGCGCATCTTGAGGATCGAGGGGAACCGGGCTGCGTACTGGCCGAACAGATCGTCCAGGCGCAGGCCCTCGTCCACCAGCAGATGCTCCTCGCGAAGCCCTGCAATGTCCTTGAGTTGTCCGAAGAAAAGAACGCGAATTGTCACGCTAAGCGTCATGGTACCAGACGCCTGCAGCCCACTCCCGGTTTCCGCCGCGGCTACTATAAGGTGTGGACACAACGGTTCCTGAAGCTTCTGAAGTACAGTTTCGCGTTCGCTACGCGGAAACCGACCAGATGGGCGTGGTTTACCATGCGAACTACCTGGTCTGGATGGAGATGGCGCGCACTGAGCTGTGCCGGATTCGCGGCGTCCGCTACCGCGACATCGAGAAGAACGACGGTCTCATCATGGTGGTGGCCGAAGCAAACTGCCGCTACCACCAGCCAGCCCGCTACGACGACGAGGTCATCTCCCAGGCCGTCATCAAGCATGCGCACCCCCGCATGATCACCTTTGCATACAGAATCACCAACGCTTCGGACGGCGCTCTGCTCGCCACCGGCGAAACGCGGCACCTGTTCCTGAAGGATGGCCGCCCCGTGAAGGTGCCCGCCAAGTACTTCGAGCTGTTTGGATTGTCATGATCACCCGCCGGGCGCTGCTGAGCCTGCTGGCACCGCCGCCGGCCGCCTGCACGGTGGCCATCCGCGTCCCGGATGGCGCGGTGCTGCGCTGTGACGACCCGGTGCGCGCCCGGGCCGAGTGGGCGCCGCCCGGTTCCGCCCTCAAACCCCTCACCTGGATGAATCTGCCGCGCCGTGTGCCCGCTCGCTGCACGACGCCCTTTTTCGTTGGAAGCCGCCGGCTCGACTGCACCCATGTGCCGATCCTGACCAAAGTGGACGGCGAGGTTGCCTTAGCGGCCAGCTGCAACTCGTGGTTCGCCGAGATGGCCCGCAACCTTGACCCGCGAGTCTTCCAGCACAAGCTCCTGCAGTACGGCGCCCGGGCCAGGCTCGCTACCCGGGTCGAGGATCTGCAACTGCAGGCGCTCGGTCTGGAAGGAGTCGAGTTCACCGTGCTGGGTCTGGCCAAAGCGTACCTTCAGGTAGTGGCCTCGCCCGATCCCATTCTGCGGAGCGGACTGGAGCGCGCCGTCACAGAGGGTACGGGCCAGCTGGCGGCGCTGGCGAACCTACAGGTGGCCGGTAAAACCGGAACGACGAGTGAAGGATCCTGGTTCGCCGGCTTCGCTCCGGCCCGTCAACCCAAGGTGATCGTGGTAGCCCATACCCGGCTCGGCCACGGAGCCACCGACGCGGCCCCCGCCGCTCGTGAGATCTTCGAATGGTGGCAGCGCTCCGCATCGTCGCGCTAATCCTGCTCGTCTGGCCCGCGATGGCCCAGACGGCGCGAGTCCGGCTGGCGGACAAGGGGATAGTCCACGTAAACCTTGAGGAGTATGTGAGCTGGGTGCTGGCCGGAGAGGCCGGCGGCATGAAGTCCGACGAAGCCCTCAAGGCGATGGCGGTCGTGATCCGCACCTATGCCCGGGCAAATCGAAACCGTCATCTTTCGGAAGGATTCGACTACTGCGAGACCACCCACTGCCAGGATGCTCGGGTGGGCGCGGTGACCGCCCGGCTGCGCGCCGCGGCCGAGGCGACGGAGGGCGTCATTCTGTGGAGCAACGGCCGTCCGGCCACGGTGTTTTACACCGGGCATTGCGGCGGAAGAACCGCGGCCGCCGGCGAGATCTGGCCGACGGCGCGCCGGTCCTACCTGCCGAGCCAGGAGGACACGTACTGTCTGTCCGCCGGCCGGAATCCGTGGACCGCCAAAATTGCCTGGACGGATCTGTCGAGAATCCTGGGGCTGCCTGGGCTGCAGGAGATGGAGGTCCAGACGCGCACTGCTTCCGGGAGGGCGCTTGCCCTGAGAACGAACCGGGGTTTGGTGAATGCGGAGCGGCTCCATCTGTTGGTTGGGCGGGCCATGGGGTGGAACCTCATGCGAAGCCGCAACTATGACGTGGAAGTTACTGAAAAACAGGCCGTTTTTCGCGGCTACGGCACGGGCCATGGCGTGGGTTTATGCCAGATCGGAGCGGAACAGCGCGGCAAGGCCGGGATGAAGTGGGAACAGATCCTTCAAGCTTACTTTCCCGGCACGAGGGCGGGCGTTGCGGCCACCGACATCCAGTGGCAGATCCTGCGTGGAGAGCGCGTGGATGTATGGTCCGCCGGAACGCCGGGCGACGAGGCGCTGCCCGGCAAAGCCGATCGCGCCCTGGCCGAAGCGGAACGGCTCACCGGCCTGAAAGTACTAAAAAGACCGATAGTTAGGGTCTACCCAACAGTTGTCGTTTATCGGGATTCGACGGGCGAATCGGGCAAAGTGGCGGCCGTGACCCGCGGCCGGATTATCCACATGCAGCCTCGTACGGAGGATGCGCTGAAGCATGAGATGCTACATGTGGTTTTAGGTCTCAACAGCAAGGCTCCATTGGCGTTATGGGTCGACGAAGGATTGGCCGACTACCTCGGCAACGGCAAAACCCATCCTGCGGAGCGCGCCAGAGTTGACGCGGTCGTCAGGAAGAACAGCCTGCAGTGGGTTCTGGACAACCGCGAACAGATTAAGTAGTTGTGGCCGTGCAGTGGAGCCACAGCATCGACCCGGTAAACAGCACTCCGGCGAGCAGGAACCGGAGGCCTGCGCTGACAGCCTGGGCAGTCATGGAGCCCAGTTCGGGGATCCACCAGATCAGGCAGTAGGGCAAAACGAAGCCAACGATCAGGGTGATTGCGGCCGCAGCCCAGAACGCGGGCATCGCCAGCGCTTTGCTCCATTGCACCGGTCCGAGAGCCTGGTTCGCCAGCCGGAACGACAGCCAGATGAGCCCCACGATCAGGAGGAACAGGAGGACATGTTCGATGAGGTGCAGCGTGGTTGCAACCGGCAGCGCCAACCAGCCGTAGGCGGAACCGAGGATCGCGCCCACCAGGGCGGTCTCCTCGATCCAGAGCAGCTTCTGAGAAAGCAGTCGGCGGAAGGCGATCATGGGTGCACCTCGAAAGTGGCGGGCAGGCTCCAGCCGAGATGGCCGGGCTTGTACATAGGCTCCACGCGGGCCGGAGTCACCTTGAAGGCGCCGGCATTGGTGAAGCGGATGAGATAGACATACTCCAAGCCATCCTTGGGCATACGCCACGGGAAGTAGGAGACGCGGTTGTCGCGGACCTCGCGGCGCGACCACCAGGTGGTCCACCAGGCGGGTTGGCCCCGAACCTGATAGAGATCATCGCGAGCGACGACCTCGGCGCCCGTGGGCAGCGGATCCTCTACCAATAAGTAGCGTTGGTTCTCCTGGCCCGAGACCGACAACCGGACCGCGACCAGGTCGCCCAGCTTGGCTTCGCCGGTGAGCGGTTCCATGTTGTAGATGATCCTGCCGCCCTCGTTCACCGGGTTGAGCCGGTAGTAGTTGCGGTTGATCTTCAGCGGGGTATCGCCGCGCAGCCGGCTGTCGGTGCCGTTCGAGCGGTATTCCCAGCGAGCCGAGGCGAACAGGACCCCGTCGCCGTTCTTCGTGACCGTCACCTTTGGGTTCGATTCGTTGCCCTTGATGGGGACTCGAATCTTGACGGGCTGCGGGCTCAGGGCGTCCTCAGAGGTGAAGCGCTTGGAGAGCACCTCGGCTCCGTTGACGGTGACCTTGACCTGATAATCAGGCTTGAGCTCGCCGCTGCGTTTCAGAACATCGGTGAGGCCGAAGATGACGAAAGCGGTTCGTTTCGTCGACGCCCAGTAGTAGCCCTGGTCGCGGTGATTCACGAGCCACTGGGTGGCTTCGTCGATCAGCGGGCTGTTGGGCTGCTGCTTCGAAAGGAACTTCACGGCGAAGGCAGTGGCCTCCAGGGAGTTCTCGGAATCGAAGTCGAGCATGGGATCGCGGTTCGATTCCCAGTAGGAGCCGTCGGTGGTCTTGCTGATCTTCGCGGTCAGCTCGGTGGCGATATCGGCGGCCCGCGGATCCTTCACCCGCTCGAGGGTCAGGCCCAACAGCGCCAGACCGAAGTTGGTCAATTGGGTTCGTCCGTTCAGAATCTCCTCGACCTGCGGCTTCGTCTGGCGGCCGGCCAAGGTCAGGGCATAGACCATGTAGGCCCGGGTGTCGGGCGCTATCTTGGCCTTGCTTTCCAGCATCTTAGCCAGAGCGGCGGAGGAATTATTCACGCGCCACAGATCGATGCTGTAGCCGGCGTCGGCGGCCAGTTTCAAGCCGCTGGTGACGTAGGCGGTCATGAACGGGTCGCTGGCGTCGTCCTTCCACCAGCCCCAGCCGCCATCCTCGTGCTGGTAGTCGTAGAGGCGTTCCAGGCCGGCCTTGACCTTTTTGGCAAGATCCTTCTGGTCGATATTGGCGGGCAACTTCAGCTCCTTGAGAGCCTGGCCGACCACCACGTTCGGCAGGAAACTGGACATGGTCTGCTCGGTGCAGCCATAGGGATAGCTGATGAGGTACTCCAATGCGCCGAAGACAGCACCGGCGGCCGATGGCGTCAGGTGGACGGTGACGGCGCGCCAGTTCTGCTGGGCGTCACTGGGGAACCTGCCGGCGAAGTCGTAGGACTGGCTCTTCTGCTGGAGCTTGGTCTGCAGCGGGTCGACCAGCTTCAAACCGTAGGGTTCTACGGGGAAGGTCAGTTCCAGCGCGTCGCTCTCCTGGGTAGTTAGCGCCTTGGCGGTAAGGACGACCTTATCCACGGCGTTGGCCCGCAGCTTGTAGTCGACCCGGCCTTCGCCCTTCGGCGCGACGGTGATCTCCGACGTGGCTCCGGACAGAATCTGGACGCCCTGGGCATCGAGGGACACCTTGACCTTCAGTTCGCCGGCTGTGTAATTGCGGACCAGGACGGGCACGGTCACTTCGTCGGCTTCGGTGAAGAAGCGCGGGGTGGCCATGGTGACCATCAGGTTTTTGCGGACGATGGTGCGCTGGACCGCTCCGCCGACTTTCGTGTCTTCGGTGACACCGCGGGCGGTCGCGCGCCAGGTGGTGAGCGAATCGGGGAAGGTGACTTCCGTGGAGGCGCGCCCGTCACTGCCGGTCTTGAGGTCGGCGATCCAGTAGGCGGTGTCGGGGAAGTTTTTGCGGATCTTCGGCTCTACGAGCTTGTCCGGTTTGAGTTGGGCGCGCGATTTGCGGTCGCGGATCTGCGCCAGCTGCATGCGCCGTTTGCCGGCCTCGCCGTAGAAGTAGTACTCCATCGACGTGTCGGTGCCGACCCGGTTCCAGGTCCGTCCATAGAAGACGTTCAGGATGTCGGGCTGGGCTTCCTTTTTGACGGCGTAGATGGCTTCGTCGACCACGCCGAGGCTGAACTCGGCCGCCACCGGCTTGCCCTGGTTGTCCTTGGCGGTCACGGTGTACTGCGCGGGTTCGCCTGGCTTGTACTCGGCCTTGCTGGACTGCACCTCCACCTGGATCTGTTTCTCCACCGGCGGGACCTTCAGCGACTTCGACCCGCGATAGAGGGTGTTGTTGCTGAGGAAGGTGGCATCGACAAAGACGTTGGGGGCGTGTGAACTCTCGATGGGGATTTCCACCGTAGCGGTGCCGCCTTTGGCATGGATGAACTTCGACCAATAGAGCGTTTTGCCTTCCAGGGTGAGCCAGACGTCAGCTTCGGGGACGTTGGTGACCAGGAGAATGGTCGCCTTGTCGCCCGACTTATAGGACTTCTTGTCGGGGATGATCTCGATGCGCTGGTCGGCGGTACCGCTCTGCGCCCAGACGCCGGAAACCCAGAGCCAGCTGGTGTCGTCGATGGCTCGTCCGGCCGTGTCCGAGGCGGAGACCTTCACCAGGTAGGATGCGCTGGTTGGGGCGGGGAAGTCGACCTGACCCTTCCCGTCCGGGCCGGTCTTGCCTTCCAGTTTCAGGATGGCGGGTTCGGTCACGCCCTTCTTCGTGTGTGGAGCGACCTCGACGCGGAACGGTACGTTCGGCACCATGGTGCCCGAGTAGTCGCGGGTTTCCACCCGGAAGCGGGCGGGATCGCCGGGTCCGTAGACGTAGCGTTCGGGTTGGGCGCTGATGAAGAAAGCACCGCGGGTGGCGACGAAGGAGCCGGAGCCCGCCACCTCGCGATTGGAGGAATCGGTGACGCGCGCTTCCACGCGGTAGGCGGCATCGTAGGGAGTAGCGGTGGTCGGGATATCAATGGTGAGATGGCCCTGGCTGTCGAGCTTGGCGGTCTCTTCGGACACCTGCTCCGCGCCATAGCCGCCATCTTCGTCATCCCCGTCACCCATATCCTCATCGGCTTCGTACCAGGGCGCCCACCAGCGATAGCGGTGCACGGTGTATTTGACGCTGGCGCCGGCTACGGGCTCGCCGTAGTAGTACTTCACGTCGACGTTCATCTTGACCCGGCCGCCCTGGATGATGCGGGGTGATTCTGAAGTCACCTTCACTTCGTACTCGGGCTTGCGGTACTCCTCGACGTTGAAGCCGCCGAACGCCTTCATCTCGTGTTCGTCGCCGCTGAGGCTGACGTTCACGCTGTAGTAGCCGATGGCAGCGTCAGCCGGCAAGGTGAGGTCGCCCGAGACCGAGCCGAACTTGGATAACGACGCCTTCTTCTTCAGGAGGCTCTTGCCTTCCGGATCCTCGACCTGGACCTGGACCTCGGACTGATCGGGGATCTGGTAGCCCGCTCCGATCATGTTCCGGACGATGGCCTTGAAGTGGACCGGATGGCCGGGACGGTACACCGGCCGGTCGGTGTAAACATAGCCCATGAAGTTGCGGCTTCGTTCCGTGGAAAGACTGTAACCCCCGACCGTTGTGACTGCAAAATCCTTGTCGCGGTGCGCCAGGACGACGGCTCCCTCTTCGGAGACCTCTTTGACTTCGACGGTCAGGAGTCCGTCGGGGTCGGTGGCGGAGCGGGCGATGTCCTGGCGGGTCCCGCTGTCGTAGACCTGAATCGGGATATTCGCCAGGGGGGCGCCGCTGACGCGGTCGACGGCCCGGACCAGCAGTTTGCCGGGGGTGGTCTTGGTCACGATGGCGAGGTCCGTCACGGAGAGAATCGTGTAGGCCTGCAGTTTGCCGTTGGTCGCTTCCAGAACGTAGAGACCTTTGTCTTTCAGTTCGACAGGGACGGTGGCCGCTTCCCAGCGGTTGGGCGTCTGGATGGGCTGCGTCCAGGAGCGCACGAGTTGCTGCGGATTCAGCACGGAGACGCCGGCGAACTCCTCGCCCTTTTTCGCTTCGGCCTTCTTCTTCTCGGCCGGGGCCGGCTCTTTGAGCATGGCGGCGCGGATGCTGTGGCGGTTATCGGGTGTGAACTGCTGCCGGAACACGTCGCGGGCCCGGGCGTGCCAGCGGTGTTTCCAGGCGGCGAACTTTTCGATGGGCGTGCGCGCTTTGGGGGTGGGGCGGATGGCTCCTCCAAAGCGGTGAGGCTCGTCGAGCTGCCGGAAGAACTTGACGGGATCGTTCACGCGGTAGAGGCGGAAGTCGAGGCTGCGAATGCCCTGCGCCTGTACGCGGACGGGAATGGACTCGCCAGCCCGCACGGGGTGGTCTGAGTTCAATGAAAAATAGATGCGCCCTTCGTCCTCCTGCGCCGGAGCGCTCCATACAAGAAGGGCCAATGGGACCAGACAATAGCCGAGACGCATAGATTCAATCCGATTCACACAAAACGTTCCAACGGAAAATGCCGAGGAAATTTCCGTTGCCAGCAACGGGCCGCCAGCGCGGCTCCGGATGTCCGAGTAGTTGAGAGAGCGTAGGCCGCCGGATCTCGCCGCGATCGCCGCGCGACGGACCGGTGTGGTAGACGATACAAGGCTCACGCAGCGTTTCGAAGGCGCTGGGGCCTAAAAAGACCATGCTGTGCCAGGGTTGGCTGGGCACGAGCTGGCGGTAGAAGAGCAGGTCGCCCGGTTGGGCGACGTGGATATCGCGGGTGATGAGGCGCGAGTTGTAGCGCATCAGGTGCTCGGCGTCGGCGAACTGCCTCAAGGCTCCGGAGGCCACGCGAAAGAGGGCGGACTCGCGGGTGGGGTGTTTCAGTTCCGGCAGCGGGGGCATCCACTCGAGGCCGAGATCGAAGGCCCATTGGGCGGTGTGCGGACGCTGGGCTTCGCGATAGGAAAAGCGGAGCAGGGCGGAGCAGTCGGTCACTTCCCGAGGGCGGCGGGTATCCGGCAACTGATAGAGGGCTTCGGAGAGCCAGGTGAACCAGGAGCGGAAGGGCCGGCGGTCGGAGAGGCTCAGGGCAGGCGTGAAAGCGCGTGCAGGGACGAGGCTTACCCCCATGAAAAATAAGACTCGTCGACTGAACATCCGGAGGACTATGATAGCTGGAAATCGGCGCCGCCGGAATGGTTCCAGGCCCATTTGTTGCGAAATAGAAAGAAATGGCGGGTTGGGCGGGGCAGGCGGATTGTGGTACCTGTCAAGTGAAGCAGAGTGCCGTTCAGGGGACCGGCTGCGGATCCCGGCGCGGCACTCCCACTGACATGGCCACGCTTGAACCCGAATTCCTTTTCGTTTACGGCACCTTGATGGCCGGAGTACGAAATCAATGGTCGCGCCGGCTGTGGCGCGAGTCGGGTCTGCCGGTAGAGGCCAAGGTGCCGGGCCGGCTGTACACGCTGGGGGGCTATCCCGGCATGAAGGACAGCGTAGATGGCCAGGGCGGCTGGGTCCACGGGCAGGTGGCGCGGCTGCCGGATTCGCCCGCGCTGCTGGCGGACCTGGATGCCTATGAGGGTGCCGAGTTTGTGCGCCAGACGCGCACTGCGACCTTACGGGACGGGCGGTGCATCCCAGTCTGGGTTTACATGTATCAACCCGAAATCGATGAAAATCAACGCATCTGGTCGGGCCGATTCACATTCAGCCAATAGAAATTTTTAATACCCCCAAGCCGCCTGCAGGATGTTAATCTTTGGAAACAGGCAGTCTTGCCCTGCTTTCGGGATCCGCGCCACGAGGCGCCCCCCAGCGCTGTCTCCGTTGAGCCACGCAGGCTAACCACACCGACTGAACTTGCTGAGGGGTTTACCGAATGAGTTTTTCCAAATACGCCAAGGGTGTATTTTCTCTGGCGTTGGCGCTCGCCGCGCTGATGCCTGCACAGACATTCCGAGGAGCCATCTCCGGGACGTTGACAGACGCCTCCGGAGCCGCAGTGCCCGATGCTTCAGTGCAGCTGAGCAGCCCGTCGACGGGTCTGAAGCGCACCACTCTCACCTCCCAGGCCGGCGACTTCTCGCTGCCCGACCTGCCGCTGGGCATGTACGAACTCACTGCCACCAAAGCCGGCTTCTCGACCGTGAAGGTGGCTAACGTGGAAGTGAGCGTTTCGAAAGTAACGAACCTTACACTGCAGATGAGTGTGGCCACCCAGGCCGCCGTGGTGGAAGTTTCGGCGGATGCCGCCACACTGGAGACCACCACCTCGGCCCTGACCGGTGTGGTGGGTCCTAAGATTGTCGCCGAAGTCCCGATGATGGGCCGCGACTTCCGCCAGATGCTGAAGCTGGCCCCGGGCGTGTCGCCTTCCTCGGGTTCCGTGAACGGCATGCGCACGTCCGGCAACAACTACCAGATTGACGGCGCCGACAACAATGATGCGTTCCATAACGCCAGTGCGGTGAACCAGGGCGGGGTGGCCGGCATTGCCGGTACTTTGCTGCCCATTGAAGCGATCGACCAGTTCGCCGTGCAGTCCAACGCCAGCGCCGAATCCGGCCGCAACGGCGGCGCCTCGGTGAACCTGGTGATCAAGTCCGGCACCAACGACATCCACGGCAGCGCCTATTACTTCAACCGCAATGAGTTCTTTGCGGCGAACTCGCCGTTCGCCACGCCGGGCAGTGCGAAGCGGAAGATCCGCAATGACCAGTACGGCTTCTCCGTCGGCGGACCGGTGATCAAGGACAAGACGTTCTTCTTCGTTACGGGTGAAGCGCAGAAGGCCGTCGCCGGCCTCTCGTTCCTGAACACGCATCCTTCCAACGCCTGGATTGCGGACGCCACCAGCATCCTGAACCGCTACGGCGTACCGGTGAATCCGGTGTCGACCAACCTGCGATCGCTGTGGCCGTCGCGCTACAACAATGCGCCGGCGACCGCGAATAACTTCGTGGCCGCGGATTCGGCGGACTACGACAGCTACAACGGGATCATCAAGATCGACCACCGCTTCACGTCGAACCACACGATCGCCGGCCGCTACTTCGGCGGCACGGGTACGCAGATCGCCGACTCCGGTGTGCCGTATCGCGAATACTTCCAGGTGGCGCCGAGCCACATGCACAACATGTCGGTGGTGATGAATGACATCTTTTCGCCGCGCGCCGTGCTGCAGACCACGCTGGGTGTGAACTACTTCCTGCAGGTGTTCAACGACCTGGACACCAGCGCCAATCCCCTCGCCCTCGGGTTGAATACCGGCGTGACGGAGTCGACGCTGCTGGGCTCGCCGACGATGCGCATCAGCGGTTTCGCCGGCGCCAGCGCGACCCAGCCGCTGGGCCGCATTGACACCACGGGCCACATCACGTCGAACCTGAACCTGTCGCTGGGCGCTCACCAGCTGAAAATCGGCGGCGAGTACCGCCGGGCGCGGCTGGATGTGTTCTACGACACGAACAAGCGCGGCTCGTTCAGCTTTGACGGCACCGCCGGTCCGTGGGCATCGGACAGCACACTGAGCACCAGCCAGAAGGCGCTGGCCGACTTCCTGGCCGGTTATGTCACGGGCAACAACGGAGCGCAGATCGTGCGCGGCCAGTTGCAGCGCGACTACTGGCAGAACTCCTTCGACTGGTGGGTGCACGACAACTGGCAGGTGAACTCGAAGCTGAACCTCAACTTCGGCGTCCGGTACACCTATCACGGCGTGCTCTACGACGATAAGAACACGATCACGAACTTCATCCCCGGGAAAGGCTTCGTGACGCCGGGTGTCGACATCGGCAGCCTGTATCCCAAGGACCTGAACAACTTCGCTCCGCGCTTCGGCTTCGCCTACACGCCGGGCAAGGGCGCCAAGACGGTGATCCGCGGCAGCTACGGATTCTTCTATGACGTTCCGCCACTGAACTTCCTGGTGGCGAACACGGGCGTGCCGAATGGCGGCGCGGCCGGCGTGCATGCGAATCCGGGCGGTCCGAATCCGGTGTACTCGATCATCCGCAGCGGCTTCACGCTGGTGAAGGATGACCCGATCTTCGGCGCGACCAATCCCCGTCCTCCGTTCGGGGTGTTCTCCGTCAGCCAGGATTTCCGCGTCCCCTACGTGCAGAACTTCAACCTGAACGTTCAGCACCAGGTGAGCCGGGACATCATGCTGCAGGCTGGTTATGTCGGCAGCGCCGGCCATCACCTGTCGCTGCTGCGCAACATCAACGCTCCGGTGCCGGGCACCACGGGAACCACGCAGGAACGCCGTCCTTACAACGGTGCGTATCCCACGCTGGCCTCCATCAACGAGCTGAACTCCATCGGCAACTCGAATTACCATTCATTCCAGAGCCAGTTGCGGGTGACCCGCCTGAAGCACATTACCGCCGTGGCGAACTACACGTTCGGCAAGGCGATCGACAACGGCTCAAACGTCCGGAACGCGCTGCCGGCGAACAGCTATGACCTGTCGAGGGAGCGTGGCCCGGCCAGCTTCGACATCAGCCACATCTTCACGGCGTACGTCACCTACGACGTGCCGCAGTTCGGCCAGCGCTTCCAGCGCCTGAGCAAGGGCTGGCAGCTGAATGGCCTGATGACGGCCCACACCGGCGAACCGCTGGATATCCTGGCCGGGACGAACGTCAGCGGCAGCGCCGATTCGCGCGACCGTGTCGACATCGTCGGCGATCCCTTCGCCAACGTCGTGCAGCCCACCAGCGGCACGGCCGTCCGCTGGTTCAACCCCGCCGCCTTTGCCCGTCCGGCGAACGGCACGTTCGGCAACATCGGCCGCGACGCGCTGCGCGGGCCGGGCTTCGGCAGCTTCGACTTCTCGGTGTTCAAGAACACCGCGATCACGGAGCGCCTCAGCACCCAGTTCCGCGTCGAGATCTTCAATCTCTTCAACCGCGCGAACTACGCCAACCCGGGCTCGTCGCTGGGGTCTTCCACCAGCTTCGGCCTGATCACAAACACCCGCAACGGTTCGGGCGCGCCTGGCCTCGGCTTCGGCGAACCCCGCAATGTTCAGCTGGCCCTCAAGTTCATCTTCTAAGATGAACTGCATGCGATCGACGCAGTTCCTACCGCTCGCCGTGCTGTGCCTGTCCTTCGGGACGGGCACGGCCGCGGCGCAGAAGAAGTCCTTCACCGACGCCGAAGTGATGAAAGTCCACAACTCGGCGCTCCTCATCGATTCCCACAACGACGTCACCAGCAGGACCGTGGAAGGCTTCGACATCGGAATGCCCTCGGCCGACGGGCAAACGGATGTTCCGCGGATGAAGAAAGGGGGCATGGCGGCGCAGTTTTTCGCCGCTTATGTGGGCACGAACTATATGGAGGGCCACCAGTCGGCGCACCGGGCTCTGCAGATGATCGACACCATCCGGTTCGACATCATCGGCAGGCACCCGAACGATTTCGTGTTCGCCACTACGGCGGACGAGATCGTGGCGGCCCGGAAGAAGGGCCGGATTGCGGCCCTGATCGGGATTGAGGGTGGACACGCGATTGAGGATGACCTCAGGCTGCTGCGGACTTTCTATGACCTCGGAGTCCGCTACATGACCCTGACGCATTCGAAGAACCTGAGCTGGGCCGGGTCGTCGGGTGAGACGGACAATAAAGGGCTCACCGACTTCGGGAAACAGGTGGTGGGGGAGATGAACCGGCTGGGCATGATGGTGGACATCGCGCATGTGTCCGACCAGACGTTCTATGACGCGCTGGCGGCGAGCAAGGCTCCGGTGTTCAGCTCGCACTCGTCGTGCCGGGCGCTGTCGAACGTGCCGCGCAACATGACGGACGACATGATCAAGGCGCTGGCCAAACGAGGCGGCGTCGTGCAGATCAACTTTGCGTGCGATTTTCTGTCGCAGAAGTCGGCCGATTCGGCGCCCAAGATGGACGCGGCGCAGATTGCGGAATTCCAGAAGAAGATCGCTGACATCAAGGATCCGAAGGAGCGGCAGGCGGCGACGCAGAAGATCTTCGCCGAATTGGGCAGCAAGACGGTGCGCGCCACGATTGACGACGTGGTGGCGCAGATCGACCATGTGAAGACTCTGGTGGGCGCCGACTATGTCGGCCTGGGGAGTGACTTCGATGGGGTTACCTGTGTGCCGGAAGGTTTGGAGGATGTCTCGAAGTGGCCCAACCTGACGCGCAAGCTGCTGGAGAAGGGCTATACGGCGGAGGAAATCCGGAAGATCTACGGAGGGAATCTGCTGCGGGTGATGAGAGAGGTGGAGAAGACCGCCGCGGGTCTGCGTGCGGCGAAGTAAGCGTTGTTACAGACCAGGATTCAGACAGGCGGCGTGGCTGGGGGGGCCGGCCGCGCCGTCTAAAGCAGCGCTGGCAAGCGCTCAATTCGGCAGACTGCCGAGGAGGCCCCGGATACCGCGGTGCAGGCCGTGAATCCAGCCTGCGTTGGGCAGGAACATGAACGGGCATTCGCCATTGATCACGCGCAGGCCCAATTCCTCACACGCCAGCAGGGCATCCTTGCTGACAGAGCCGGCGCCGACGCTGCGGTAGAGCCACACGAAGTGGACGCCGGCCACGGCACAATCCTCAATTACCGATTCCGAGACATCCGGGGCGGTCATGATCAAGGCGCCCTGCACAGGCGGTTGGATACTGGTGACATCGGGATAGCAGGCAGTTCCGTCGATTGCCGTTGCCTCGGGATTCACTGGAACCACGTCGCGGCCGCGCTTGAGCAGTTCCTTGTAGACCATCCGGCTGAAGTGCTTTTCATTCCGGGAAAGTCCCACCAGGGCAATGCGCGGTAACGCCAGGAACTCATCGATATCCGCGCGTGCTGTCACGATCATGCCGTCAAACTACCACGACGGACTGCGGGATGGAAGGCGTGGGGGACGCTACACTCTTAGTCAGATGGCCCCGACTCGTCTTACGCTGCTCCTGCTCTGCCTGCTGCCGGCGGCGTTCGGTCTCAACCCGCAGCGCCGCATGAGCCAGTACGCGCACCGCCAGTGGAGCCAGGCGGAAGGGCTTCCTCAGGACACGATCCGCGCCCTGACGCAATCGCGCGACGGCTTCCTGTGGATTGGGACGGAAGAGGGCCTGGCGCGCTTCGACGGGATCGAGTTCACGGTGTATACCCGCGATGCGGGGCAGTTGCCGAACAACCTGGTGACCGCGCTCTGGGCCTCCCGCGATGGCTCCGTGTGGATCGGCACCGCCGGCGGGCTGGCGCGTTACTCCGCGGGCCGGTTCACGATTTTCGGAACGAAGGAAGGAGTGCCGTCGGCGTTCATTACCTCGATCCATGAAGACCGCTACGGCACGGTGTGGGTGGCTGCCGGGCTCTCCCTGTGCCGCTACCGGGACGGGAAATTCACACGCTTCGGCCGGGAGCAGGGCATTCCCGCCCAGGGAGTGCGTGCCGCGATGGCGGACGCCTCGGGCCGCGTCTGGGTAGCGGGCTTTGGGACCATCGGCCTCTTCGAAAACGACCGGTTCCAGGAGACTTCCGAAGGCGGTTCGCTCTCCGGCGGGATTACGCTCTGCCTGGCGCTGGACTCCTCGGGGCAACTGATGGCCGGCGGGACGAATGGAGTGCTGCTGAACGAAGGGGGCCGGCGCCGTCTGCTGACCACGGCCGACGGGTTGCCGTCCACCTTTGTACGCGCCCTGTTGCACGATCACGACGGATCGGTCTGGATCGGCACCAATAGCGGGCTGTGCCGCCGGGTGAATGGACGCATCGACAGTGTCAACGAATCGGTCTTCCGGGCGGGGGAGTGGGTCTGGTGCCTCTTTGAAGATCGCGACGGCAATCTCTGGGTGGGCACGAATGGCGGACTGCACCTCTTCCGCGATCAGAGTTTCGCCGTCTTCGGAAAGAAGGAAGGACTGCCGAGTGACCAGCCGACCACGATGCTGGCGGCCCGCGACGGAGGGATCTGGGTTGGATTCCATGACGGCGGCGCGGGCCGGCTGGCCGATTCGCGCTATACCCCTGTCGAGGGTTTGCCGAGCAATGAGGTCTTCTGCCTGCGCGAGACCGGCGACGGCGAGGTGCTGGTGGGTACGCGCGCCGGGTTGACGCGCATCCGCGGGGGCCGGGTGGCGGGTACTTATACGCCGAGCGACAACGTGGGCCGGCACAATGTTTTTGATGCGATGGAAGTGGCTCCGGGCACGTTGTGGCTAGCGACCAATGGCGGAGTCCTGGAGGTAGCGGACGGCAAGACGTCGAATGCCATTGCCGGCGGACCGCTGTTGAATGATGCGGTGGTGGCGCTGCTGGCGGCGCGCGATGGGTCGCGCTGGGCAGGCACTTTCGGCAGCGGGCTGTGGCGCTGGCGCAACGGGCACGCCGAGCTTGTCACCGTCGAACAAGGCCTGTCGAGCAATCAGATCCGTTCTCTGGCCGAAGACGAGGACGGCACCATCTGGATCGGCACGTCCGGCGGCGGCCTGGCATTTTTCCGGGACAACCGATTCTGGCGCTGCTCCACGGTGAACGGCCTGCCCAGCGACAATGTGGCCCACATTACAGACGATGGGAGCGGCGGGCTGTGGCTGGCCACCACCCGGGGGCTGGCTCGTGTCGAGAAGACAAAGATCAAGGATCTGGTCCACAATCCGGCGGCCCGCCTGCCGGTGGTGGTTTTCGGCATCAGCGAAGGGTTGAAGAGCATGAACTGTGCGCCCGGCTGGCCCGCTTCCAGCGGTGGGGGGCGCAGCCATGATGGACGGCTCTGGTTTCCCACGGTCGCCGGGCTGGCGGCGGTCCGCCCTGAGCGGCTTCACGTGGAATCGTCCCCTCCGCCGGCGCAGGTGGTGGAAGTGCGAGTGGATGGTGTGGATCTCTCGCCAACCGCTTTCGCTGTCCTGCCACCCAACAGCCATCGCGTAGAGTTCCGCTATGCCGCCGTGCGGCTGGCCGCGCCGGAGTCGGTCCGCTACCGGTACAAGCTGGAAGGGCTCGATGCGCAATGGATTGAGGCGGGCACCCGGCGGGTGGCGAATTATAATACGCTGCCGTCGGGCCGATACCGTTTTGTGGTCAGTGCCAGTGACAGTCGAGGAGCGGCTTTTGGAGAGACCGCGTCGTTCTCATTCCGCCGGACGCCGCATCTCTGGGAGTCGAGCTGGTTCCGCTGGTTGCTCGCCGCCGGCATCGCCCTGCTGGTCTGGCTGATCAGCCGGTGGCGCATCATGCAGGAACGGCACCGGTTTTCCCTGGTGCTGGCGGAGCGCGCCCGCCTGGCGCGGGAGATCCACGACACGCTCGCCCAGGGCTATGTCGGCATCTCCTCGCAGCTCGAGGCGGTCTCCATGCTGCTGCCGAAGGATCCGGCGCAGGCCGGCCAGTATTTGAACCTGGCCCAGAAGATGGCCCATCACAGTCTCACCGAGGCGCGGCGTTCCGTGATGGATCTGCGGGACCAGGCGCTGGAAGGCCAGACGCTGGCGCAGGCCATGGCGCAGACTTCCCGCATGATGACCGCGGGCCGGGCTCTGCGGGCCACCGTCGAGGCGGCGCCGGACCTGCCGTTGGTGTCCAAGGAGACCGAACAGCAGCTGCTGCGTATTGCCCAGGAGGCCTTGACCAACGCGTTGAAGCACTCCGAGGCGACTCAGGCCACCATTGCGCTGCAGAGGGAAGGGAACCAGCTGAAGCTGAGGATTGTCGACAACGGCAGCGGTTTTGATCCCAACAATGCGTTCCTTTCCGCGGGCGGGCATTTTGGATTGCTGGGCATGCAGGAGCGGGCCCAGCGCGCCGGCGGCACGCTGCGGCTGGAAACGGCGCCCGGCGCGGGCACTACAATCGAAGTGACGGTTCCTCTCTCATGAATCCTGGCGAGACAACACCTCCGAAACGCATCGGTATCCTGATTGCGGAGGACCACCTCATTGCACGGGTCGGCATCTCGACCATCGTGGCCATGCAGTCCGATATGACGGTGGTGGCCGAGGCGTTGAACGGCGCTCATGCCGTTCAGCTGCACCGCCAGTACCGGCCGGACATTACGCTGATGGATATCCGCATGCCGGTGATGACCGGCTTCGAAGCGATGTCCTCCATTCGCAGCGAGTGGCCAAATGCGCGGTTTGTGGCGCTCTCCACCTATGGCGGCGACGAGGACATCCGCCGCGCCCTGCAGTGCGGAGCACAGGCCTACCTGACCAAAGAGGTGCTGCACGACGAACTGCTGAAAGCGATTCGCGCCGTGCATGCCGGGCAGACCTACCTGCCGGCTCCAGTGGCGGCTGCGCTGGCCGCCCAGTTCCCGCGGGCGGACCTCAGCGTCCGCGAAACCGAGGTGCTGAGGCTGATTGTCCAGGGCCTCAGCAACAAGCAAATCGCCTACGAACTGCGCATTGCCGAGTACACCGTGAAGAACCATGTGAAGAATGTTCTCAACAAGTTAGGCGTGGATGACCGGACGCAGGCCGCCACGTCCGCGCTGCAACGCGGCATCATTCATCTACCCCAATAGCTCGAAATAGCTATAGGGGGGTAGCTCCTGGGTGTCATGACAGTGAACAGGCCGGAACGGGAGACTGGTAACTAACCAGATAGGTATTGCCAGTTGCGGCCATATCGAGCCTGGGACTCTCTCATCGGACTAGCTACCTAAATGTGGATTGTTCGGCTCGCACTCCGCCGCCCGTATACCTTCGTCGCTCTGGCGATGCTGATCGTTCTGCTGGGCTGCTCCGCCATCGTCTCGATGCCGGTGGACATCTTCCCGGCGGTGGACATCCCCGTCGTCAGCGTGGTGTGGACGTACAACGGCATCCCTCCGGAAGAGATGGAGAAGCGCATTGTTACGATCTTTGAACGAGCGCTCACCACCACAGTCAACGACATCGAGCACATGGAGTCGCAAAGTTATAGCGGCGTCTCCGTCACGCGCATCTTCTTCCAGCCGAACGTGAAGATTGACCTTGCGATTGCGCAGGTCACCGCCATCTCGCAGACTCTCCTGCGCGGTCTGCCGCCCGGCATCTTTCCGCCCAGCATTCTCAAGTACGACGCCTCCATCGTGCCCGTCCTTCAATTGGGCCTCGGTAGTAAAACCCTGAGTGAGCAGGAATTGTTCGATCTCGGGTTGAATTTTATTCGAACCCAGCTGGCGACCGTGCAGGGCGCCTCGGTGCCCTTGCCGTACGGGGGCCGCTTCCGCCAGGTGATGGTTGACCTGGACCCTCAGGCGCTCTACGCCAAGAACCTTTCGGCCCTGGACGTCTCCAATGCCTTGAACCTGCAGAACCTCATTCTGCCGTCCGGCAACATCAAGCTGGATCAGCGGGAATACCAGGTTCGCCTGAACTCCAGCCCGCGCGTCCTGGAACAGTTGAACGATCTGCCGGTGCGGACGGTGAACGGGGCTACGGTCTACATGAAGGACGTCGCCCACGTCCGCGACGGCTATGCGGTCCAGACCAGCATCGTGCGCACCAACGGTACGCGCGGAGCACTGCTAATCGTAATGAAGAACGGTCAGGCGTCCACACTCGACATCGTCAAGGGTGTGAAGAGTGCCTTGCCAAAGATCCTGGCCGGCCTGCCCAAGGAACTGGAGGTGCGGGAGTTCTTCGACCAGTCTGTGTTTGTGCGGGCGGCCATCAACGGAGTGTTGAAAGAGGGACTCATGGCCGCGCTGCTCACCGGCCTGATGATCCTGGTTTTCCTGGGCAGCTGGCGCAGTACGCTCATCGTGTCGATCTCCATCCCGCTGTCGATCCTGTCCTCGCTGACGGTGCTGTCGCTGATGGGCCAGACGATCAACGTCATGACCCTGGGCGGACTTGCGTTGGCGGTCGGCATCCTGGTGGATGACGCCACGGTGGAGATCGAGAACACGCACCGCAATCTTGCGATGAAGAAGCCGTTGACCCGCGCGGTGCTGGACGGCGCCATGCAGATCGCGGCTCCGACCTTTGTTTCGACGCTGTCTATCTGCGTCGTCTTCGTGCCCGTCCTGCTGCTGACCGGCGTCGCCAAGTTCCTCTTCACGCCGCTGGCGCTGGCGGTGGTGTTCGCGATGATGGCGTCGTACCTGCTTTCGAGAACCCTGGTGCCGACCATGGTCCACTACCTTCTGGGGCAAGAAGCGCACCTGTATCAGCATGGCGAGCATGCCACGGGCGGCAAGGGCATCATCTGGAGCGTCCACCACGCGTTCAACCGCCGGTTCGAGAGCTTCCGTGAACGTTATACCGGGTTCCTTGACTGGGCCCTGGACCACAAGAAGATTGTCGGTGCGGCCTTCGCTGTCTTTGTTGTCCTGTCGCTGGCCTTGTCGCCCATGGTGGGCCGCGACTTCTTCCCGAGCATCGACTCCGGGCAGATGCGGCTGCATGCCCGCGCTCCTTCCGGCACCCGCCTGGAGCAGACCGAGCTCATCTTCGGCGGCATCGAGGAGGAGATCCGCAAGGTGATCCCACCGCACGAACTCGATACCATCGTCGACAATATCGGACTGCCCAATGGCGGCTTCAACCTGGCCTTCGGAGACAACCCCACCATCGGTACGAACGATGGAGAGATCCTGATCTCGCTGAACCAGGAGAAGCACGAACCGGTGGAGATGTATACGGAGAAGCTCCGCAAACGCCTGACGGAGCGCTTCCGTGACGTGGTGTTCTTCTTTGAAGCGGCCAACATCACGAACCAGATCCTGAACTTCGGTCTGCCGGCGCCCATCGATATTCAGGTGACGGGCCGCGACGCCGTCAAGAGCTTCCAGGTGGCGCGCCAGGTGGCGAACCGTATCGAGCGCATTCCCGGCAGCGCTGACGTCCACCTGCACCAGACGGACGACAACCCGGAGATTCGTGTGAACGTCGACCGCACGAAAGCGGGCCAGATGGGGCTGACGCAGCGCGACGTGTCCAGCAGTCTGTTGATCTCGCTCAGTTCCAGCGGCCAGGTGGCCCCCAACCAGTGGCTGAATTTCGCCAACGGCGTCAACTACAACGTCGCGGTGCAGACGCCCATCTACCGCTTCCAGTCACTGGACGACCTGATGCGTACACCCATCGGGTCGGCCACGAACAGTGTGGCGTTCACCACCTCCGACTCGCTGGCCGGCGCTTCGGCCCTGACGCCCAGTTCCACCGGCGCGAGCCCGGGTAAGAACACCCTGGCCTACGGCAATCCCGGAGCGCAGGCCGACCGGTCGCAGCTGCTGTCGAACCTGGCAACCGTCGAACGGGGCCGTACCTACGGCATCGTGAATCACTACAACGTGCAGCCTGTCGTCGATGTGTTCGTGAACGTAGACCGCCGCGATCTGGGCGGGGTCGGCGACCAGGTGATGAAGATTGTCGAGGAAGAGTCCAGGAAGCTGCCCAAAGGCATGGGCATCAATGTGCGCGGCCAGTACAAGACCATGCAGGACTCCTTCTTCCGCCTCGGCCTTGGCCTGGTGGGCGCCGTCGCGCTGGTCTACCTGCTGATGGTGGTGAACTTCCAGTCCTGGCTGGATCCCATGATCATTCTCATGGCGATCCCCGGGGCCTTCGCGGGTATTGTCTGGGCGCTCTTCCTCACGCAGACTACGTTCAATGTGCCGTCCCTGATGGGCGCCATCATGTGTATCGGCGTAGCTACGGCGAACAGCATCCTGATGGTCGTGTTTGCCAACGATGAACGGATGGTGGGCAAGAACGCCCGCGAGGCCGCTCTCTCTGCGGGCGCGACGCGTGTCCGGCCCGTACTGATGACGGCCATGGCAATGATCATCGGCATGCTGCCGATGGCGCTGGGCTTTGGGGAAGGCGGAGAGCAGAATGCGCCCCTTGGACGCGCTGTGATCGGCGGCCTGGCGGTGGCGACGATTGCAACCCTGGTGGTGGTCCCGGTCATCTACAGCGCCCTGCGCAAGACCCCGCCCGTGAACTACGACGAGACGATTTTCTTTGAGGAGCATGAAGGCGAACTGCCGGCGGAATCCGGCCAGGCCTGAAGCGGAGAGCTATGCCCGACAGTGAACAGAAGACCGCCCACCACGGCCACGACCCGGTGGGAGCCGAGCGTGAAGCCCTGTTGCGAGCCGAGATCGCCAAGCTGAAAGAGCGCGCGGCTCGCGCAGCGGAAGCAACCGATCACAACGTGCGCCCCGGCCGCCGTCCCTCGTCCAAGACAGTTCTTGGACTCGCCATTGTGGCCGCGATCCTCCTCGGGGTCGGCTTCACCACTGGCTATCTGCCCAAGGTCCGCCGCACGGAGTCGATCACCGCCGAGACGAAAGCGGACACAGAGGCGCGCCCGACGGTAAGCACCTCCGTTGTCAAGCGCAGCGATACCTCGGTGGACCTCGACCTGCCAGGCAGCATCCAGGCCGTCACCGAGGCCCCGATCCTTGCCCGGGCCGACGGCTATTTGAAACGCCGTCTCGTCGACATCGGCGACCGTGTCGCCGCCGGCCAGGTGCTGGCCGAGATCGAGGCACCTGAACTCGACAACCAGGTGCAGCAGGCCAAGGCCGCGCTGCAGCAATCCTATGCCGCGCTGGAGCAGGCCACCGCCAGCCTGGAACAGTCCCGGGCCAACGAGCAACTGGCCAAGGTGACCGCCCAGCGTTGGGACAACCTGCTGGGCAAGGGCGCAGTCTCCCGCCAGGACAACGACAACTATCAGGCTCAGTACAAGGCCCAGAGCGCCTTCGCCCGGGCCCAGGAGAGGGCCGTTGCCGCGGCCCGCAGCAACATCGAAGCCGCCAAGGCGAACCTCGACCGCCTGAACCAGGTGCAGGGCTACCGTGTGGTCCGCGCCCCGTTTGCAGGCATCATCACGCTGCGCAATGTGGATGTCGGCGCTCTCATCAGCACCGGCCAGACGCTGCTTTACCGTGTCGCCCAGATGGCGACGCTCCGCACCTTCGTCAACGTGCCGCAGTCCTTTGCCGACGTGATCAAGCCTGGGGTCGAGGCCGAAGTCACGGTGACTGACCTGCCGGGCAGGGTCTTTCATGGCAAGGTGGCGCGTTCGTCCAGCGCGCTGGATCCCTCCAGCCGCACCCTGCTGACGGAGATTCAGATTCCCAACCAGGACGGCGCGCTCCTGCCTGGCATGTACGCCCAGGTATCGCTTAGCATCCGCCGCACCAATCCGCCGCTCATCATCCCGGGCGACACACTGCTCATCCGGCCGCAGGGCACGATGGTGGCGATTGTGCGCCCCGACAACAGCGTTCACTTCCAGAAGATCCTGGTGGGCCGCGACTTCGGCAAAGAGGTCGAGGTGATCAAGGGTCTGGAAGAAGGCCAGGCCCTGGTCGTCAACGCGAACGACTCCGTACAGGAGGGTGTCAAGGTGAAGCCGGTGAAGTTGAAAGAGGACGGCGCCAAGCGCTGAGCAGGTGGCCAACAAACGCATGCAGATCTCCAGGCAATCGACAGTTTGGCTCGCCGTGTGCCTGCTGGCGCAAAGCACAGTGTTCGCCGGTGACGGGGGCATCCTGCAGCCCTTCAAACGCCCCTACCTGACGCCCGTCCGGCAGGCCCCGGTGCTGACCAATTCGCCACGCTTTGAACAACTGCTGAGAGCCGGCAATCTCTACCTCACCCTCGAAGACGCCATTCAGCTTTCCATCGAAAACAACCTGGATGTGGAGGTCCAACGCTACGCCCGGGCCACGGCCGACACCGAGTTGTTGCGCACCCGCGGCGGTGGCCTGACGCGCGGTCTTTCGTTGAATCTCTCCGAAATGCCTGCCGGGGTGGGCGGCCCCACCAGCCAGTTGCTCACGAGTTCGTCCCGCATCATTCCCGGCACCTCGGTTTCCACCAATCCCCTGGAAGTGGGCGCCCTGGGCGTCGTGCAAACCAACCTCAGCATCACCGGAGCGACGGCCCTCTCCACCGGAAGCCTGATCCCCAACTTCGATCCGTTTCTCAGCGGGAATTTCAACTACTCGCATCTCAGCACGCCCCAGACGAATCTGGCCGTCGCCGGCGCACCCAACCTGATCAACGGCAATACCTCGGCGGGCCTGGGTTACCGCCAGGGCTTCGGCTCCGGCGCCTCGGTCAATGCGGCATTTACGAACCTTCGCCAGACGACGAACTCCATCCGCGGCAGCTATAGTCCGTTCACTGCGTCTGCCCTCACGCTGAACGTCACCCAACCGCTGCTGCGCGGAGCCGGCTTCAGCGTGAACCGCCGTTTTCAGCGCCAGGCTGAGAACGAACAGAAGATTGCCGACCTGCTTTTCCGCCAACAACTCATCAATACGGTCTACGGCGTCACCCGGCTTTACGATGACCTGGTGGCGCTCTATGAAGACGTGAAGGTGAAAGAAGAGACGCTGCGGCTGGCCCAGAAGCTGTTCGACGACACGAAGGCGCAGGTGGACGAAGGCGCCCTGGCGACCGTGGAGCTGGCTCGCGCCAATGCGCAGGTCTACTCGACGCGGCTTGACCTTGAACGGGCGCGCGGCCTGCTGGAAGAGCAGGAAGTGATCCTCAAGACGGTGCTCACCCGGCGCGGTACGGAGGATGACGTCGTTCGCAAGGCCCGCATTATCCCGACAGGCACGCTGGCGCTGCCGCCCCAAGAGAACCGGGAATCGCCGGAACTGATGGGCATCGCGGCGCAGAACCGGCCCGATCTCTCCACCGCCGCCCTGCAGATTGCCAATTCCGAGCTTTCCCTGAAGGGTTCGCGCAATGCGCTGAAGCCGCAGGTGGACATTGTTGCTTTCGCCACGAACAACGGCCTGGCCGGAGAACCCAACGCCGTCGCTGTTTCTCCGGACACGTCGTTCATCGGCAGTTACGCCAGCGCCCTCGGCCAGATCTTCCGCCGCGATTACCCATCCTACGGCGCGGGGCTCCAGATTGATTTGCCGTTGCGCAATCGCGTTGCCCAGGCCGATGTGGCTCGCGATGAAATCCAATTCAAGCAGACGAAGATCCGCGAGCAGCAACTGCGGAACCAGGCGAGGCTCGAAGTGGAAGATGCGTTGATCGCCCAACGCCGCGCCAAGGCCGCCTACGAGGCGGCGATCCAGGCCCGTGTGTACCAGGAAGAGTCTTTGAAGGCAGAGCAGGCGAAGTTCGACGTCGGCGCCTCGACGAGTTACCTGGTGATCCAGTTCCAGAGCTTTCTGGCGCAGGCGCGGTCGACGGAAGTGGCCGCGAAGGGTGCCTATGTGAAGGCGCGGGCGGCTCTGCAACGGGCCACGGGCACGATCCTGGCGGACTATAACATCTCGGTGGAAGCGGCGCACCAGGGTACGCGGTAGGCAGGCGCTGCGAACCGCGCGCGTCAGTAGGCGGGCGCGCCCGTCAAATTTGGCGGGAAGGCTCCGCAGGTGCTTCACTGTTCAAAATCCGCATCCACCTTCTTTGGTCCGCGCGTGTTGTACGATGCACTTAACAAATCGTGATCTACCTGATCATCTTCGCGTGCTACGGATGCCATCTCCACGGCAGCGAATACGGTTCGGTTGACCGTAATCACAACATTGTTGGAACCCCGTACATGTCTTCAGGTCCTGCGCTTGCGCAGTTTGAGATGAGCCTGATGCAGCAACCACCGTATCAATTGGATAGCCCGCGCCGCGCGGCTGTTCTGGCCGCTGTCGTCGAAGCTTGTGAATGCCTTTCGTGGACACTGTTGGCCGTCCATGTCCGCAGCAACCACGTTCATATCGTCGTGGACGCCCAGCTGCCTCCAGAACGGGTCATGCTGACTTTCAAGACCTATGCCAGTCGCCGTTTGAACATTACGGGCATGGATGCTCTGGGTAGAAAGAGATGGGGCCGGCACGGCAGCACCCGTTGGCTCAAGAATTCCGAGGAGGTGTCAGCCGCCGTGAAGTATGTGATAGAGGAACAGGGACGTCCGATGGATTTGTGGCAAGCCTGACGGGCTGCCCGCTTACTGACGTGCGCGGTTCGCAGCTTTTATGGGATCGGGAGCCACTCCACTGTCCGTGCCGACCGCTTCCAGATCACTGCCTGGTGCCCATCCAAGCCCACCAGGGCCGCTCCTCGGATCACTTCCGGCAAACCCGGCACAACTGCCCACGCGCCAGTTTCGCGGTTCAGCCGCACGACCCGGTATGGCGTGTCCAGTTGTTCCACGGCACTCAACCCCCGCTGCGGCATCAACGCGTAAATCGACCCATCCGGCGCCGCCGCGAACGACATCTGCGACTTCCCCTGCTGCGCCAGCGGCACTGCCCACGTGGTCACCTCGGCCGTCTTCGCGTCGAACTCCAGCACTGCCGCCGCATTGGGCACCCAGGCTGCGATCCGGCCCGCCGCCTCAGGCAGCATCGCAGGAGACCCCGCCGGACCCGTCTCGTGCGCCTGCCTCGGCTCCTCCGCCTCAGAGCCGATCAGGCGCACCTTCTTCCTTGGCAGGATCCCCCAGGGTCCCGAAGCCGGTCCCGACAGTCGGTGGAACAACGATTCCTCCAAGCCCGGCCCCAGGCACCAGATGCCGGTCGCCGGATCCGACGCGACCCGAAAACACAGCACGGCATCCAGGGTCAGGAACCCCGGCTCGCCCTGCAAAGGATACAATGCCAGCACCCGCGAACTGGCACCCAACGGATACAGCACCGCCATGGAGACCAACAGGGTGCCGTCGCCGGTTAGCGCGAAGTCGTGCACCTCCACCCGCCGCACGTCCTTCAAACCGGAGCCCGCTTCCACGGTCCGCTCCACCTTACCCTCGCGGGTCCGCACGACCAGATTGCCGCCCTTCGGTGTCGACTCCAGCGAAACGATGTGGTTGCTCTGGAATTTGACCTCCAGCGTCTGGTCGGGCAGGCGTACCTGGCCGGACAGGGCGCTCAGGCCAAGCAGAAGCTGCGCAAGTCCTCGAGCGAGAGCGCGGGTTCCCCGGGAGCCACGTGATCCAGCTTGCCGGCCAGCATCCATTCTTCGAGCTTACCCACTAGCTCGTACAGATGCTCAAATCCTTCGACCACGAACAACAACGGCTGGAAATGATCGATCTCGAAGGACTGGTGAATCATCCACTCCAGGCAGGCCGCGCTGCGCTGCACCTCCGCCGATTCCAGGGCATGCGGCAGTTCGCCGTGTGAACTCAGCAGCCCGCTGCCGTAGGCGCGCAGCCCCTGCGCCGTGCGCATCAGCCCAAACTCCACCGTGAACCAGAAGAAGCGCGCCATCGCTTTCACGATGGACGAAATCCGCTCCAGCCGCAGCGCTTCGTCCCGGATGCCGGAGGCGATCTCTGCGGCTGTGTGCGCACAATCCCCAAACCGCACGAGGGTTTCGGCGAAGTCCCGGTGCGTGTGCATGGGCACGTGGCCCGCAATGTCGTGGAAGATGTCAGGCTCGGGCAGGTAGTCGAGAGAGTCGAGCGAGCGGACCGTCACTGTCGTCGGAAACTCCCGCCTTCGCAGGCAGTCGAAGAATAGATAGGGCGCCACGTATCCGCTCACGGCGCGAGCCTGGAAGCCCGTCAAAGGAGCCAGGAACCGGTTCACCTCCTCCAGGCGCGGTACCCGGGCGGGATCCAGCCGGAGCGCCGCCAGCCCCTCCAGGAAGTGCGGGTTCGCATACTGGGCCCAACTGGGCAGCATCCGGGCGTACAGAATCCGCCAGGCCTCGTGATTCTCTGAGCTATACAGTTCGTACGGTTGACGGATGAAGAGCTGGTCCCGGGCACGAGCCTCTTCGATGAACGGAGCAGCCGTTGTGGTGAGCATCCCGATCACCTCTCTGTTGACTCGAAAGTAACACCACCTGCTTGTGGTGTCAATCACGGAGTGGTAGCATGCTCACAAAGGAGGGGCGGGTCCTGCGATCTGCCTCAGTGAGCCGCGCCCGGCTTTGTGTGAGATGAAGCGGAGCGCTGAACGCTGAGGGCGGGTTGCTTCCGCACAGCCATGTACCCACTGCAGAAGGGCAAAGTCGCCCGACAGGCGCACGTCGGCATTCCGGAAGGAACCTTCGAAGAGGAGCACGGCCGCAAGGGCTTCTTCGGCAAAACCGCGCACCTCTACCACGCTCATCCGCCCACAGGCTGGATCCGCTTTGAAGGTTCGCTCCGGCCCCACAAGTTCGACCTGAACGAGGCCAGGCCCACCGATCTGACGGACCCGCGCGGCGTCCCGTTGCCGTTCCTGGGCAATGCCGATGTGAGGCTTTCCGTCTCGCGCCGGCCCGCGCCCATGCCGTTCTACTGCCGCAACGCCGACTGGGACGAACTGTGGTTTGTCCACCGGGGGCAGGGCATTGTCGAGACCGACTTTGGCCCCCTGCCGTTCGAACGCGGCGACTACCTCGTCATCCCCCGCGCCGTCACTTACCGCTTCGTGTCCGAGTCCAGCGACAACTTCTTCCTGCTCGTCGAATCCAAAGGCGAGTTCGAGCAGCCGGAGAAAGGGTTAATCGGCCAGCACGCGCTGTACGATCCCGGCGTGATCGTCGTACCGGAGCCCGATCCGAAGCTCGACGACAATCGCGAATGGGAGGTGCGCATCCTCGCCGATGGCGAATACTCCAGCGTCTTCTACCCCTGGAATCCCATCGACGTCGTGGGCTGGAAAGGCGACCTGACGGCCTGGAAGATCAACCTGCGCGACATCCGCCCCGTGATGAGCCACCGGGCCCACCTGCCGCCCAGTGTCCACACCTCGTTCGTCACCAGCGGAGCCGTAGTCTGCAGCTTCGTCCCCCGACCGCTGGAGGAGGACGCCGACGCCCAGCGCGTCCCGTTCTTCCACCGCAATACCGACTACGACGAGTTCCTCTTCTACCACGATGGCGATTTCTTCTCGCGCGACAACATTCGCGCCGGGATGGCGACCCTGCATCCTCGAGGCATCCATCATGGCCCGCATCCGAAGGCGCTGGCGAACCAGCGCAAGAAGACGCATACGGACGAGTACGCCGTCATGCTGGATGGGTTGAACCCGATCCGGGTACTGGAGGCAGGCCGATCCGTGGAAGACACCAGCTACTGGCGGAGCTGGCAGGGTTAATCGCCGGAGTTCGGCTCCGCGACACCATCCAGCAGGTCGCGCACGCGGCTCAGCAGAACCGCCGGAGAGAACGGCTTCTCAATGGAGGGGGCATCGAGCGGCTGCGTCCGCAAGCGGGCCGAATAGCCGGACATCAGCAGCACCGGCACGCCCGGATGCAGTTCTTTGAACTGCGCCGCCAGCTCCATGCCGCTCATATAGGGCATCACGACGTCCGTCAGAAGCAGGTGAACGGGTTCGGTCCGCTCCCGGGCCGCTAGCAGCGCGGCAGCCGGATCCGAAGTCTCCACCACCTGGTAGCCGTGCTGGCGCAGCACTCCGCTGACGAAGTTCCGCACCGCCTCGTCATCTTCGGCCAGCAGGATGGTCTCGGTGCCGGTGGCCAACCGGTGAGTCGAGGGAGCACGCGCAACTACATCCTCCGACGCCTCCAGGGCCGGCAGCAGGATCTTGAACGATGTGCCTTGTCCCGGCTCGCTGTAGACCGAAATGGAACCGCCGCATTGCTGCACGATCCCGTAGACCGTGGAAAGGCCCAGGCCCGTTCCCTTGCCGATTTCCTTGGTCGTGAAGAATGGCTCGAAGATATGCACCCTGACCTCGGGCGGCATCCCCTCGCCCGTATCAGTGACGTTCAGCAGCACGTAGTTGCCTGCTGGCACTCCGGCCAGCTCGTGAAAATCGCCGGCGCCCAAATGGAAATCGGCAGTCTTGATCACCAGGCGGCCACCCTTGGGCATGGCATCCCGAGCATTGATCACGAGATTCAGAATCACCTGCTCGAACTGCCCAGGATCGGCATAGATCAACGGCTTCTGCGCGTTCAGCAGCATCTCCAGGGACACGTCCTCGCCGATCAGGCGCCGCAGCATCTTCGTCACGTCGCGCAGGACGTCGTTGACGTCCATCCTGGAAGGCTCCACGTTTTGCCTGCGCGCGAAGGAGAGTAACTGCCTGGTGAGAGAGGTGGCGCGCATGGCTGCCCGGCCAATCTGGTCCAGGTAGGGATCAGCCGGTTCATTCGCCTCCATCGACATCCGCGCCAGTTCGGTATTGCCGCCAATCACGGTGAGCAGGTTATTGAAATCGTGCGCCACGCCGCCCGCCAGTTGTCCAATGCTCTCCAGTTTCTGTGCCTGCCGCAGTTGTGCTTCCAGGGACAAGCGTTCAGAGATATCCGAGAGGAATACCAGTGTCAACTGTTCCTCGTTTGTGACGATTGGCGCGGCCGCAAGTTCCACCGGCAACTCTTTCCCATCCGGCCTGAGGACGGCGAGTCCGGCCAGTTCACGGGCCGGCAACGAACCCTTGCCAAGCGCCGGCAGCACGGCCCGGAACCGTTCCGGAAACAGCGAGGCGAAGCGCAGCCTCGATAACTCCTCGATGGACCGGCCAAAGACCACCGCAGCGCGAGGGTTCGCAAAGACAGTCTCGCCGGAACGCCCGAAGGCGATGACTGCCTCCGGGGCGTTCTCGAACAGTGCGCGGAATCTCGATTCACTTTCCCGCAGTGCCCGTTCGGCCCGCATCCGCATCTCGAGATCGTGCTGCAGGGCTTCGTTTGCCAGTTTCAACTTTCGCCGCGAATCGTTCAATCGGACAATGGCGATCGCGGCCAGCAGCAGGATCACCAGGGCCGCCCCCACCAGGATGCGCTGAATCGCCAACGCCTGGCGATCGCGGATCGCGCCGGTAATCCGGGCTGCAAACCGGCTGGAGATTACCGGGTAATTTGCGGCCAGGGCGGCCATGGTTCCGTCTGAAGTCATCTCCTCCAACCGGTTCCTGAGCGCCTGCACCTCCGCCGCGACCTCGCGCCGCGAAACCAGCGCGTAGTCCCATTGCAGCTTCGTATCGATGGTTCGCAGGCTCACGCCGCGGCAGGCCGATGCGCCTGCGTAGAGGACGTCCCGCACGAAGATATTGGCGATGATTGCCGCATCGGCCTTATCCTGGCAGGCCAATTCCACGGCGCCTGCGGCCGAACCAGCCGGCACGATCTGAGATCCGGGCAAGGCCGCTGCCAGTGTCGGCAAAGGACCCGCCGGCACGGCCAGGCGTTTGCCTTTCAGGTCTCCGGTGGTACGAATGTTGTTCGCTGCCGGGGTGAGGACGACGATCTCCGTCGACCACCAGGCGTCGGAGACGAAGAAACGGGCCCGGCGCTCCGGGGTAGCATAGCCGGTGAGAATGAGATCAAGCCTGCCCTGTTGCAGGTTCTCCTCGTTCTGGCTTCGGGATCCACCCGCCTTCCACACCAGGCCGATGCCCTCGCGGCGTGCCGCTTCCTGCAACATCTCCACCGCAAAGCCCGCAGGCTTCCCATTCGCGTCGACGTTGATCATCGGCGGCGCACTTCCATAAGCCACCGTCAGCGTCCTTTGCGTTTTGGTGCTGCCGCAGCGCGCTGCCATCAGCGCAAGGAACAGGCATGCGAGCAGGGCGCGAAGAGAAACACGCTTAAACCGGGTCCCAGATTCCAGCACGAAATCCACCATGCCCACTCCCGAAGCCGATCGACGATTATCACAATTGAAGAGTGGCGGTCAATAGTAGCATTGCCAACACCATTTACGCAGAGATAATAAGTGAAAAAGTACTGTTGTTTAATCGAAAGCGGTGAATACAAGGCGCAGGATCCATTGGAGTACTAGAACTCAATAGATCAATGGTTTGCCTGCCAGTGCCTCCAGCGCTAATAACACGATCAACAACAGCCAGAAGCCCGTAAATACTCCACCTGCCAGCAGGGGGAGCCGGAAATACTGCATTGTCAAAAGAATTGGAATCGCCGCCAGTGTCGCCGCCAGGGCATATCGCAAATCACCGCCCGGGCCCACATCCGATCGAACGACAGGCGAACCACGCCACAACAGAAAAGCCGCCTGCGCGGCCGCCAGGACTCCGAAAAACCACGCCAGCCGGATCACGACTGGTAGACCAATTCGCCATCGATCCAGGTCCTCAGCACCTGGATCGACCTGGCCTGCTTATCGTAAGAGAACTCCACCACGTCGGCCCGTTCGCCGGGCTGCAGGCCTCGCTGCCGCAGCGGCACGCGGCCCACCCGCGCCGGATTCCGCGTCGCCAGCGTGAGCGCCTCGCTCAACGTCAGTCCGCACATGCGCATCAGATTGCCGACGCCCTGATCCATCCGCAGGGCACTGCCCGCCAGACGGTTCGTGTCCTCGCGCAGCGTCACCTTTCCCTCGGGGTGCAACTGCACCTCTACTTCGCCCAGCATATAGGGTCCTGGCGCGCACATCGCCGGCATCACGGCGTCGGTGATGAGCACGGCGCGCTCCAGGCCCTTCGACCGCAGCGCCACCGTCAGGAAGCTCTGATCCAGGTGGATCCCATCCACAATGAACGACGCGGCCAGCCGGTCGTCAGCCATCTGGTGCCAGAGGTAGTTGGGGTGCCGCGGCAGCATGCCGTGCGCTCCGTTGCCCAGATGAGTGGACAGCGTGGCTCCGGCCCGCACGGCGGCGTCGATCTGCTCCGCATTCGCGTCCAGGTGCCCGATGCTGACCACCACGCCGGTGCCTGCCACATGCTCAATGTATCTGGGCGCCTCGGGCCACTCGGGCGACACCGTCACCAGACGCACGTTCCCTTCCGCCGCATCCTGCCAGCGATCGAACTCTTCGGTGTCGGGCGGCCGTACCTGGCGCAAGGGGTGCGCACCGCGGGCCCCGTCGTGTGGGGAAATGTGCGGACCCTCGATGTGGAAGCCTTCGAGTGCTCGCCCGTACTTCAAAGTGCGTTTTGCTTTGGCCAGGTTCCGGATGGCGCCCAACATCTCCTCCCGGCCGCCCGTGATCACAGTGGGGAAGATGCGCGTCGTGCCTGTGGAGAAGATGAGGTCGAGGGACCGGCCGATCTCTTCCATCGAGGCGTTCGGCGAGCAGTAGTCCACCCCGGCGAAGCCGTTCACCTGGATGTCGATAAATCCCGGAGCCACATAGTTCAGCCCCTCCGGCGTACGGACGAACTCTTCCACACTCTGCAGCACTCCGCTGCCCGTGATCTCGACTGCGGCGCCGCGGTTGGCGTCAATCCCGGAACATTTCATGGCTGTTTTGTATTATCCACAGATTGTCCACACGGCCGCTTCTGCAACCACCTGAAAACAAAAGCGGATAATCTTGTTGAAAAGGATTCGGAGGCAGGTGGAAAAGGCTTCCCAGGAGGGGGGTGAACCCACTAGAGTGAAGACTGTTCGGCCGCGAGCCAAATCCACAAAAGAAAATCTCGGGGGAGGTTGACATTGGGATCGGGTTCGCGGCCCGAATCATGTTTGGCTACTGTGCTTCCACGGGCTGGGGCACCGGAGTGAGCCAGCCGTGCTTGTCTTCGGCTTTACCTTCCACGATCTCGAAGAAGGCCCGCTGGATCTTCTCCGTGATCGGTCCGCGATGACCCGCACCAATCTGGATGCGGTCCACTGAGCGGATGGGCGTGACCTCGGCGGCCGTGCCCGTGAAGAAGACCTCATCGGCGATGTAGAGCATCTCGCGGGGGATCACTGTCTCCACGATCTCGAGGCCCAGATCCCGCGCAATCGTCACCACGGTGTCCCGGGTGATGCCTGGCAGGACGCTGGAACCCAGCGGCGGCGTGTGAATCTTGCCATCGCGGATCACGAAGATGTTCTCGCCCGAGCCTTCACTCACGCGGCCCTCGCTGTCGAGCGCGATGCCTTCGGCGTACCCGTTGTGGTGCGCCTCCATGCGGATCAACTGCGAGTTCATATAGTTTGCCCCTGCCTTCGCCAAAGTCGGCAAAGTATTGGGCGCAATCCGGTTCCAGGACGAGATGCAGACATCCACGCCCTGGGCCATGGCGTCATCGCCCAGGTACTTGCCCCATTCCCAGCAGGCCAGATAGACCTCCGTCGGGTTGTTGGCCGGCAGGACCCCCACGCCGCCGTAGCCGCGCAGGATAATAGGACGTATGTAGCAGGAACGAAGCTTATTGACGCGTACAAGCTCGATCTGAGCTTCCACCAGAAGGTCCAGGGAGAAGTCTACTGGAACCCGGTAGATCCTGGCTGAATCCAATAGGCGGCGGGTGTGCTCACGAAGTCGGAATATGGCAGGTCCGTTCTGAGTCTCATAGCAACGAACACCCTCGAATACCGAGCTGCCGTAGCTAACGACATGCGACAGGACGTGAATCTTCGCTTCATCCCAGCCAATGAAGCGCCCGTTGTGCCATATTTTTTCTGTAGGCGTCATAGAAACATTATGCCAGCATCGAAAGGAGAGGGTGCCGATGCGTAAACGTTTGATTGTTGTGTCCCTGTTCACGGCGGTGGTCCTGTTGGCTGCCGGGCAGAAGAAACTGCCCAAGCCGAGCTGGCCGAACTTCTTCAGCAAGGAGCAGGACGTCCAGATGGGCCGCGAATATGCCCAGCAGGTCGAGCAGCAGATGACCGTGGTCCAGAACAAGGAGCTGACCGACTACATCAACAAAATCGGCGAACGGCTGGTGAAACAAGGCGGTCTCGACGACTATCCATACTTCTTCAAGGTCGTGCAGGAACCCAGTATCAACGCGTTCGCCCTCCCAGGCGGACCGATGTTCGTTCACACCGGCCTGATCAAGGCGGCCGACAATGAGGCTCAGATCGCCGGCGTGCTCGCCCACGAACTCTCCCACGTGGTCCTGCGGCATGGCACCAACCAGGCCTCCAAAGCCCAGCTCATTCAGTTGCCCGCCATGCTGGCCGGCGTAGTCGCCGGCGGCAGCCTCGCCGGACAGCTTGCCCAGCTCGGCATCGGCCTTGGTGCAAACTCGGTGTTGCTCAAGTTCTCCCGCGGCGCGGAAAGCGACGCTGATCTGCTCGGCGCGCATACCATGGCCAAGGCCGGCTACAACCCGCTGGAACTGGCCCGCTTCTTCGAGAAGCTGGAAGCCGAAATGGGGAAGTCCGGCAGCAGCAAGTTCGCCCAGTTCATGTCGGATCACCCGAATCCGGGCAACCGGGTGAAGGCCATCGAAGACCAGCTGCCCTACATGGCGCGCGGGCCCTACAACGCCCAGATGGGGGATCTGAAGCGGATGCAGGCCTTCGTGGACGGACTGCCGGCCGCGCCCAAGAAAGTGGCCAAGGGGCAGGGAACTAACGCCGGTGCCACGGCCCCGGCCCAGTTGCCCAACGCCCAGAAGCCGGCCAGCATCCCGGTTTCTTCCACAATGAAGACCACTCAGTCCAATGGGCTCACCATGTCTTACCCGTCGAACTGGCAGGAGACCACGGAACAGAATTCCGTGACCCTGGCGCCGGCCGAGGGCCGCATCCAGAGCTTCATCGGCTACGGCGCCATGATCAATATCGCCCAGGCGCCGGCCGGCCAGAAGGTGGACTTGCAGCAGGACACCCAAAAGCTACTCCAGGGCATGGCTCAACAGAACGCCGGGATGAAGGTCGTCGAGCAGCCGCAACAGGTGACCATCGGCGGCTCTAAGGCGCTGGTGACGAAGCTCGGCTCCGACTCGCCGTATGCCGGCACCAAGGAAGTCGACATTGTGGTGACGATTGACCGGGGTTCCGCTCTCTACTACTTGGTGTTCGTATCGCCAGAACCGGATTATGCGAAATTGGAGCCGGTCTTCCAGCAGATGACGCGGTCGATCCGCTTCCAGTAGCGCTTCATGAAATGCATCAACAAATAGAAGCTATCCTCTTCGATTTCGATGGGGTTTTAGCTGACACTGAACCTCTCCACTGGGCCTGTTGGAACGAGGCGCTTCAGACCCTGGGCGTCTCGATTTCCTGGGAAGCCTACAGCGCAAACTGCATCGGCATCTCAGACCGGGCCTTCCTGGAGGCTATGGGCAAGGTTTCCGTACCACCTCGATCATTGGATGAACTGTGGCCAACCTATCCATTGAAAAAGAAGCTGTTTGCCGAACGGGCGACCCGCGGTGGACTGATCTCGCCCGAGACCAAGGCAATTCTGCAAGAACTGCAATCGATTCCACTTGCGGTTGTGACTTCCAGCGCCACTTCAGAGATTGGCGCTATCCTCAAGGCAGAAAACATTTTAGATCGCTTCAAGACAGCTGTCTATGGAGACGAAGTTACAAACCTTAAACCACATCCTGAACCTTATCTGACGGCCATGAAGCGTCTGGGCGTCAGCTCCGCGCTGGTGCTGGAAGACTCGGGTCCCGGCATCGCCAGCGGCCGCGCCGCAGGTTGCGAGGTCATCGAGGTCAAGCACGCCAGTGACGTCCCGGCACTCCTGCGCGCCCGGCTGAACGGCCAACTCAAGTAGCACCCCGTTTGCCCCGGCAGAGTCCTGTACTCGTCCTCACCGGCAACCCGCAAGTCAGCGGATGGCCGGTGAGGCCCGTACACCTGAGTTCAGAGGTTGGCCAATTCCTCGTTGAGACCGCCCTTCGTAGTAGCTTCCGATAATCGTTATTATGTCAACTAACGGCAAGGCTCAAAAAGGGGGCCGGTCCGGGCTACCTCTGCCCGCCACCGGCCCCTGAGGGAATCTTGTAGTCAGACCAAACGAACTTACCGGCCGCGACCGCCGCCGCTGCGTCCCCCGCCTCCGCCGTGGGAGACGCCGCCACCACCAGCGCTCCGGCCAAACCCGCCACCGCCTCGAGAGGTGCTTCCCATGCTCCCGCTGCTGCGTGGCGCGCTGGACGCCTGGCGGCTCGAACCCATACCGAAGCCGCCGCTATTCCCGCTGTAGGTGCTGGATTCGGACATGGCTGGCCGGCTCGAACCCATGCCAAACCGGCCGCTGTTGCCGCTCTCGGATTCTGACCGCGAGCGCGGTGTCGAGCTCATGCCGAAGCCGCCGCTGTTTCCGCTGAACGAACCGCCACCGGCAACCCCCGCCGTACCAGCGCCAAAACTGGAACTAGCCCTCTCGTTCTGTCCGCCGGCAAAGCTGGAAGCCTCACTGGATCCGTAGCTGGCGCCATTCCCGCTTGCCATCGGTTCGGATTCGGAGTTCCCTTTGCCGCCACCCCGGCTCGGCGAGGCTTGGCGGGAACCTCCGCGGTCACCCGACGACGGTGCGCTGCGCGGCGTATCCATTCTGGGCGACTCGCTGCGGCCACCGCCGCTGGAAGGCCGCGCCGTTTCCATTCTCGGCGATTCACCGCGGGAGGAACCGCCTGAAGACATCCGCCCCGAATCGCTGCTCCGGGGGGTGTCGCTCCGCGATGCTCCGCCGCCCGTAGACCAGCGCGGCGATGGCGAAGCCTGTCTTGATGAATCCAAGCTGCGCGTTGCCCCGCCCGATTCCGTGCTCCGGCCCGTCGACTGCTCGCTGCGCGCCGGGCTCGTCCGGCTGCCCGGATCCCCAAACCGCTGCCAGCCGCCGGTATTGGTCCGGTTCGACTCCTGCGAGTTGCGGTCCGTTGACCGCAGGTTGGACGGTTCCGCCGTGCGGGCCGCGGCGCCGCTGGTTTCCGTGGCGGAATGCGAGCTCATGCGCGGATCGCCAAACCGCTGCCATTCGCTGCCGGCGCCCTGCGAGCGCGTACCTGTGCTATTGGAATCAGTCGTTTGCCGCCAGCCACGGCCTTCCGAGGCGGGTGAGCGCGTCTCCTGGTTCAAGCCGCCGCGCGTGGGTTCGCCCACCACACCGGATCGCCCGGTGTTGGAACGCGCTTCGATCCCCCGCGACGCAACATGTTCCAACGTCTGGCGTTGCGTCTCGAACGGGACTCGCTCCACCCTCGGCGCCGCCCGTCTGGAGTAGAACCTCTCCTGGTTCGAGGCAACCGCCCGGCTCTGGACGTAGCTCGAGTTCACTTCCCGATCCGTCCATCGCAGGCTCTCTCGTGTCGGGGCCACAGGCACCGCGCCCCGCGCCATATCAGCGCGGCTCAACTCCGCAGCCCCGGCACGCATCGGCCGTCCGGCATAGCCGCGGCTGAAGTCGCTGCCATTCACGACCGTGACGCCATTTTCGATCCGTGAATTGCGGTACACGTTGGTGATGTTCACGTTCGTCACGTAAGTCGAACGATTGTAGAAGTTGACCGGATTGCGGTAGTTGCCGTAGTAACCGCGGCCCCACCAGCGATGCACCGGCTCAAACGGAGCCAGCGGGATCCAGCCCACCGCACCCCAGCCGAAACCGACCCCAGCGTTGAATCCGCCCCAACTGTTCCAGCCCACAAATCCGACCAGCGCCGGACTCCAGTAATGACGGGCACCCACTCGCGCACCCGGGTACCAGCACCAGCGGCCGCCGGCATTGTACCAGCGCCCGTAATGGTATGGCGCCCAGCCCCAGGGGTCGTAGCTGATCCAGGACCAGCCGTAGTAATCCATCCAGCCCCAGCGGCCATAGCGGTAAGGCGCCCATCCGGCGGCTACATATGGTCTCCAGGACCAGCCATACGGGGCGATGTCTACCCATTCCCCATAGCCATCCAGGTCTTCCGCGCCGTAAACGTCGCGGCTGACGTACTGATAAGTATTGTTGGCGGTGCGGGCGAGATCGCGATCGCGCTGTTCATTGAACTGATCCCAATCGTCCTTGGGGATTGCGCCGACAAGCTGATACTCGCTGTCATTGGCGTCGCCGCGAACCTGCATCGTCCGCCCGGGACGCAACCGCTGGACACCCCGGGGAGAAGCGATGTCGGCTTCCCCGCTCCGGACTGTAAACTCGGTCATTCCGTCAGGATTCACAGTGATCCGGTAATTACCGTTGGCCAATGGCCGCAAGGCCGCGCCAGGCGTGGAGATTTCGATCTGGGCGTCGCTGCCTTTCAGCGCGCTGAAGGTCACCAGACCGCGAGCCACCTGGAGCTGATACTGACCCTGGTCCAACTGGGATAGACGGATCTCCGTATCGGCCGCCAAACGGATGCGGTTGTAGAAATCGAGTTGAACTTCGGCACGGGCGCCGGGTCCCGTCATCACGCGATCTTCCGCCAGCAAAGGAGCGTTGATCGCGGCGGCCACCCAGTCACCGGAGTCGCCACGGCGGACGGAAACGTCCCCATTCAGCAGGCTGACACGCGCCACACCCCGTCCGGGGCCATCCGCGGGATCATCGTCCTGCTGTCCCTGAGGCAATCCTTCCTGCTGTGCCAGCGCAGCGCCACTGAGCAGAATGCCCGGAATGATCAGTGTCAGCAGCCAGCGTTTCATGGCTTGAGGTTCCTTTGCCCTCACTTCCCCATTATGCAATCTGTCATCCAAAACACAACTCGCTGATTTAGCTATAATTACGTCCACGAGCCGGAGTCCGCGGCATGGCCGAAAACCACCACTTTGATCCAGAACCACCACTTCCACTAAGTGCTCCCCCGGATTTGAGCCGCTGGGCGGCTGCTGTTCTTCTCATCGTCGTCATTACCGGCTTTTATTGGCGGCTTGTCTTCACCAATCAGTACACCTGGCTGGGGGGCGAAGATACGGCGTCGCAGGTGCTGCCGTGGTACCAGTTCGAGGCCGGCGAGTGGCACCGCGGCCACATCCCGCTTTGGGACCCCAACATGTTCGGCGGTCAGCCGTTGCTGGCCCAGGCACAACCCGGCGTGGCTTACCCGCTGAACTGGATCCTCTTTTCCCTGCCCCTGCGCGACGGCTGGCTCAAACAGATCCACCTCCATTGGTACTTCGTCATCATCCACCTCATGGCGGCCTGGTTCGCCTACAAACTCTGCCGGGAACTCTCCTGCCGTCGAGCCGCGGCGGTCTTCGGTGGCGCCGTCTTCTCGCTGTCCGGCTGGTTGGGCATGACGGAATGGCCGCAGATGATCAACGGAGCCGTTTGGGCGCCTCTGGTCTACCTATATATGCTTCGCGCGCTACGGGGCCGGCGGCCCTGGGCGAATTGCGTCCTCTCTGGATTCTTCCTTGGCATGGCCTGGCTCAGCGGCCATCACCAGATCCCCATTTTCCTCTCGCTGAGCTGTGCCGCCACTTGGATCTGGTTTCTTTGGTCGCGTTTGCGCCCGAATCCGCGCCAGTGGGTGGTGGCCTTTGCGCTCTTCTGGGGCCTCGCAATTTCAACGGCCGCTATCCAGATTCTGCCTGCACAGGAGTATGGCAAGCTCTCGGTTCGCTGGGTGGGCGCCCCCGACGTCGTGACCTGGGACGAGAAGGTCCCCTATACCGTCCACATGCAGTACGGATTGAACCCGGTCGCCATCATGGGAGTCATCTTTCCCGGCTGGAACATCCACTCCGATCCCTTCCTCGGTGTGGCCGCATTCTGCCTGGCGCTGCTGGGCGTCGCATTCCTCTGGAAGCGCTGGGAGACCCGACTCTTCGCCGCCATCGCCTTGGGCGGACTGCTTTACTCCCTGGCGAACTACAACGCCCTGCATGGGTTGATCTACAGCCTGCTGCCAGTGGTCGACAAGGCGCGCAGCGCCTCCATGGCCATCTTCCTGTTCGGTTTTGGCGCTTCCATCCTCTCCGCATTGGGTTTGAATGCTCTGTTTCAGGAACAGTCCAGCCCCTGGCTGCGCCGGGCCGCGATCACGGCCGTGGGGCTGGGCGTACTCGTCTTCGGTTTGCGGTTCATTCTCATCAGCCTGAATGGAATGGGCGGAGCGGCGGGCGAGCAGCGCAGCCTGATGACCGGCCTCGCTGCCCTGCTGCTTGCCCTTTGGTTGCAAGGCCTGCGACAGCAACAGATGACGTGGCGTGCCGCTGCGGTCTGTGTGTTGCTCCTATTCGTGGTGGAGGTAAGCAGTCAGAACAGCTTCTACCTGCCTCATGTGTTCGAAAAGGAACGCATGGCACGGCTGGATGCCATGCGCGAACACGGCGACATTGCCCGCTACCTGCGGCAGCAACCCGGACTGCCGCGGGTCGACATCGACAGCAACCTGGTTCCCTATAACTTCGGTGACTGGTATGGCATCCAGGCGTCCAGCGGGTACCTCGCCAGCATGACCCGGAACGTCCACAATCTCGGCACCCACGAGCCCGTCGTGAAGCGGTTGATGGGCATCTCTTATGCCATCGGCAAGGAGCCGACGCAATTCCATAAGGAAGAGGTCTTCGCCGGCTCCTCCGGCCTGAAGGTCTATCACAACGCCGATGTCCTGCCCCGCGCTTTTGCTGTCCACGAACTGACGCACGTCACGGACCCCGCTCAGGTCCTGGGGGAGTTGAACCGGATCGCACCGGAGCTTGGCCGCAAGGCTTTCGTCTCCGCCACACCGCCAAAACTGGCGCAATGCGGAGGCCAGGAAGAGGTGTGGGTTCGTTCCTACTCTTCGGGCCGCATCGAACTTGCCGCGACGCTGCAGTGCCGGGGCATGGTCGTGCTGGCCGATACCTACTTTCCAGGCTGGGTAGCCAAAGTCGACGGAAAGACGTCGCCGGTCTATGAAGTGGACGGGTTGGTTCGCGGAGTGGTCTGCGACAGCGGCTCGCACAACATTGAGTTTGTCTACCGCCCGCTGAGCGTCCTGCTGGGTGGCGCCCTGTCCTTCGGTTCGTTGCTGGCGGCGGCCGCGGCCCTGGTTCGTCTGAAACGTGCGCGGTAACATCCGTGCTGCGTGGAGGTTAGTTTTAGGCTAGACTAAATTCAAACCATGGACTCGTCCGGGACCCAGTCTCTTTCTGAAGTTCATTCTTCGGTTACCACCGCGCACCCCTCCATCTGGCGGCGCATGTTTGCCTTCGCCGGTCCGGCCTACCTTGTCAGCGTCGGCTACATGGATCCGGGCAATTGGGCGACGGATCTCGAGGGCGGAGCGCGCTTCGGTTACCAGTTGCTCTGGGTGCTGCTGCTCTCGAACGCCATGGCGATCCTGCTGCAGACCCTCAGCGCCCGGCTCGGCATTGTCACCGGACGGGATCTGGCCCAGGCCTGCCGCGAGGCGTACCCCAAGCGCGTTTCTTACGCCTTGTGGATCCTGTGCGAAATCGCGATCGCGGCCTGCGATCTGGCCGAACTGCTGGGCGCGGCTATCGGCCTCAGCCTGCTCTTCCACCTGCCGCTGCTGGCCGGGGTCCTGCTTTCGACGCTGGATACGCTGCTAGTGCTGTGGTTCAATCGCTACGGCATCCGGGTCATTGAGAGCATCATCCTCGCGTTTGTCACCATCATCGGCGGCTGCTTCCTGTTTGAGGTTCTGCTGGCCAAGCCGAACTTCCACGAAGTGGCCTTGGGTTTGATCCCCCGCCTGAACGACCAGAGCCTTTACGTCGCCATCGGCATTCTGGGGGCGACGGTGATGCCTCATAATCTCTATCTGCATTCCTCCCTGGTCCAGACACGCACCATCGGGAAAGGCGACAGGGACAAGCGCTCCGCCTGCAAGTACAACCTCATCGATTCCGTTGTCGCCCTGAACGGCGCGCTCCTGGTCAACGCAGCCATTCTGATCGTGGCGGCCGCCACCTTCTTCAAGAACGGGATCGTGGTGACGGAAATCCAGCAGGCGCACCAGATGCTGGCTCCGCTGCTGGGCACGACGATGGCGGGGGCGGTTTTCGCCATTGCCCTGATCTGCTCAGGCCAGTCGTCCACCATCACGGGCACCATGGCCGGCCAGATTGTGATGGAGGGCTTCCTCGACTTCCGCATGCGCCCCTGGCTGCGGCGATTCATCACACGTTCGGCGGCCGTTCTTCCCGCCGTGTTCACCATCTGGCTGACCGGCGACCATGGTGCTTATAAGTTGCTGATTCTGAGCCAGGTAGTACTCAGCCTGCAGTTGCCCTTTGCGGTGATCCCGTTGATCCGGTTCACCTCCGACAAGCGCCAGATGGGCAATTTCACGAGCCCGGGCTGGGTCAAGACGCTGGCGTGGAGCTGTGCCGCGATTATTATCGGATTGAATCTCTGGCTCGCTTGGAATACCTTGCAGGATTGGCCGTGGTACATCTCGTTGCCGCTGGCTTTCGGCTTGTTGGGCCTGCTCGGTTGGGTTGCCTTTGCTCCTTTCCGACAGGGCTCCGCAGTCCATCTACCCGAGGCTTCGCTGGATCTGCTGAAGCCGCCCGTTTACCGCAACATCCTGGTTCCTTTGGACCACTCGCGCCTGGATCGGATTGCCCTGAGCCATGCCACTGCCTTGGCCCGAGGCCATAGTGCCAAGGTACACCTGTTACACGTGGAAGAGGGTGTCACCAGCCAGGTCTACGGGGCTTTGGCGGAAACGGCCGAGGTGGAACGAGGCCGCGAGTACTTCATGCAACTCAGGTCTTCTGTGGAGCAGATGGGG
>JAFKEE010000069.1 GCA_017307505.1 Acidobacteriota bacterium
CCGAACCCCGAGCCCAACAACCACGTCAGTAAGGCGGACGCCCTCGTCCGCAGCGGGTCCCCCGACCCGCTCACTCCATCAGCGGCCCATTCGAGGCGACTTCTCGATCGGGCCCCCACTTGCCGATATAATGACGGCATGGCCGGACTTGTCACACTGTCGCCCCCCGTCCCGCTCGACGCGGCCTCGCTGCGGCTGAAAGAAGAGCGCCTGTTCGGCATTTTGCGCTCCCTCGGTAGCGTACTTGTCGCCTATTCCGGCGGCACGGACTCGGCTTACCTCGCCTGGGCCGCCCGCCAGGCCCTCGGCGACGCCGCAATCGCCGTCACCGCCGATTCGCCCTCCATTCCCGCGTCCCACAAGCGCGACGCCGTGGCCTTCGCCCAGCAGTTCGGCATCCGCCACGAGATGATCCCCAGCCTCGAATTCGAGAACCCGGCCTACTCCGCCAACAACCCCGATCGCTGCTTCCACTGCAAGGACGAGCTCTTCCGGCGCATGGAGGAAATCGCCCCGCAGTTCGCAGGCAAGGCCATCATCTACGGAGTGAATAAGGACGACCTCGGCGACTACCGGCCCGGCCAGGGCGCTGCCCAGCAGCATGGCGTCCGCGCGCCCCTCGTCGAGGCCGATCTCACCAAGGCCGAAATCCGCGAACTCTCCCGCCTTGCCGGGCTCCCCACCTGGGACCGTCCGGCTGCCGCCTGCCTCAGTTCCCGCATTCCCTACGGCACGCCTGTCACGCCCGAGAACATCCGCCAGGTCGAGCAGGCCGAAGAGGAGCTCAAGGCCCTCGGCTTCCGCCAGTTCCGCGTCCGCCATCACACCGAGATGGCGCGCATCGAAATCGCTCGCAGCGAGATGGAGAAGGCCCTCAGTCTGGATATGTGCGACCGCATCACGGCCATCTTCAAAGGGCTCGGCTTCACCTACGTCGCCCTCGACCTCAGCGGCTATCGCCAGGGTTCCATGAATGAGGTGCTGCCCGGGCGCTAGCGCCAGGCAGAGAGGCCTCGCATTTTGGAACAACTCGACGACATCAAGGATACGCTGAACGAGTTCGCGTCCGGACTGCACCTGGAAGAGGAAGAACTCCCGGGCATTTTCGACGCCGGCCTGCTCGAAACCTCCCAGCAGTTGGAAGAACGCATCGCCGCCGTCTTCCCCGTGGAGATCGCCAAGCTCTCGCTGGGTCTGCGCCTCGCTACCAAGCTCCTCGTGGACGACCCCTCGCCGGAGCCCATGGCGCTCGTTCTCAACGAATTCGGCAGTCTCGTAGTCGAGATGAATGCCGAGCTCCGGAGGCAGCGCCAGGGGGCCGAGTGGCATCTGTCGCGCCAGTACGGGGAACTCGCGGAACATCTCACCGATGCTCCCAAACCCGCTGAGAACCAGGGCTTCAAGGAACTGCCCCGCATGCTGGTGGAGTGCCAGTGGCTGCGCACCGAGTTCGAGGTCCTGGCCCATGCCGCCGGCCTCAACCTCGGACGGACCCCGTTCGCCCGCGGCTTCTCCAAGGCCTCCGCGAAACGCTGGTCCCGCAAAGTGGGCCGCACCCCCGCCGGCCGCCTGTGCGCCGCGCTCGACCATCTCCAGCACGGCATCGAATACCGGGCCCGGCAGGTCTGGTTCCTGCGCCGCTCCACCACCGACGAAGCGTCGCTGCCCCTCATCTACGCCTGCGCCCACGCCGACGTCTTTCCGGACTTCCACCACTCGCTCACGGAAGCCGGCCTGGGCCTGGAGATCGCCAAACTGAAGGGACTGGCCCTCGGCCTCCAGTTACCCGACTTCGCGCTCTGCTTCGATTCGGCCGACTGGATGGCGCAATACGCGCTCAACTACCTGCTGCCCCCATCGCCCGGCGAATGGGCCGTCCGCCAGGCTTCGCAGCTCGAACACCTGCTCCGGTCGCGCCTCTCGCGCTGGTACTTCTGCGCCTACGACCACCGCCTGGAGCCGCTGGAGATGACCGCCGGCGTCCTCCGCATCGGCCGCCCGCTCTTCTACGAACGCGTAGCGGCCCACGCCCTCCTGGAGTATTCGCTTCTTCAGGGCGTGGCGTTCACCAGGGCCTCCGCCCCGTTCTACGTGGACGCCATGGCGACCCTGGAACTCGAGTTCCTGCTGCTGTTCGATTGCTACCTGCTGCGCCTGCTCTACTATCCGAGGCTCAAGGCGCCCGAAGGCTGGTGTGACTATCTGGGCGCCCTGCATGCGCTCCACTTCCTGGGGCATCGCAGTGCGGAGCTCGATACCTTCCGCCACGTGTTCTTGGCGAGAAGGGGTCTGCGCTCCGCACTGGAGATCCTCTACCGCACCACCCACAACCACAGCGCGCTGAACTAGCCCGCGGTCATGGTCTGCGGATCCCACGTGCAGATCCGCTTTTCGTAATAGCTCGTGTTGCAGAGCAGGGCAGGGCCCGCCGCCCGGAAGCCGAAGGTCGAGTCCTCGAAGTGCGCCTTGCGCGTCCTCACGGCTTCAATGAAGTTCATCATGTGCTGGCGGTGGGCGTCGATCTCGGACACATACTTGGCCTCGCCGTTCGAGCCCAGGTTCACCGCGGTCACCTTCTCGGCCGGATACTTCTTGCGGTACTCGGTCATGTACTGCTCCCGGCCCGCCTTCGAGAAGGTATCGATGCTGACCCCCGGCTCCTTCTCGCGCGGCTGCCGTGCGACTGTAACGGTCCTTACATCGGTGGTGATGGTGCCGGCGCTGCCGATGAACTTGAAGCCGAAGTCCTCCTGCGGCTTCGAGCTCTTGAAGTTGACCTTCATGCTGAAGGTGAACTCCGGATGCGTGTCGGTCTTCGGGTACTCGATGATGCCCAGTTGCGTGTCCGGCGTGTCGCGTCCGTCCTTCCAATAGCGGAGGCCTCCGGTGGAGTAGATCCGCTTCGGGCCCAGCGACCGCGTCGCCGTGTGAAGCCCGGTCAGCAGGTGCACGTACAGGTCGCCGGCCACGGCCGTGCCGTAGTCCGTGTAGTTGCGCCAGCGGAACAGGCGGATGGGTTCAAACGGGCGCTTCGGCGCGTTGCCCAGAAAGCGGTCCCAGTCGACGTTGGAGGGCGAAGCGTCGGGCGGGATCGAATACTGCCACGCGCCCATTGCCGTGTTGCGGTCGAGCCACGCCTCCACCATGTTCAGTTCGCCAATGGCGCCCTGCTCCAGCAGTTCGCGGATCTTCTGGAAGCTCAGTGCCGAAGCGTACTGCGAGCCGACCTGGAAGATACGGCCCGACTTCTTGTGGGCCTCGATCACCCGCTTGCCCTCGTCGATCTTCTGGATCATGGGCTTCTCGCAGTAGACGTCCTTGCCGGCATTCAAGGCGTCGATGGAGATGGTGGCGTGCCAGTGATCCGGAGTGGCGATGACCACGGCGTCGACGTCCTTGCGGGCCAGCACCTCGCGGTAGTCGCGCGTCGTGAAGATGCCGGGATAGGCCTCTTCCATGCGCTTCCGCCGGCCGTCGTAGATGTCGGCCGCGGCCACGATCTTGACGCCCGGATTGAGCAGCGCATCGCGGATGTCGCCCTGGCCCATGCCGCCGGAGCCGATCAGGGCAATCTGAATGTTGTCGTTTGCAGCGTATGCCATGGTGGTGACTCCTTACCCCTTCACCTGCATCGTCGTCGGATCCCAATCCACGGTCTTGCCGGAATAGAAGCTCATATTGGAGAGCAGCGCCGGACCAGCGGCCCGCAATCCGAACGTGGCGTCTTCCACCACCGGCTTCCGGGTACGAACTGCTTGGAAGAAGTTGGCGTGATGGTCCAGGTGGTCGCTGTAGCCGCGCGGCGGCATCCAGCGCTCGTCCTCGATGGGCCGCATGGAATCGGCCGTCTGCTTGTGCTGAGGATACTTGCGGCGGTGCTCTTCCTGGATCAGCTTCTGGGTCGCTGAGTCGAAGTTGCCGGCCGAAGTGCCGGGATCGGATTCAGGCGGCAGCTTCGAGAGCGTGACCCCGTTGCCGATCGTCATGACACCCTCGCTGCCCGTGAACGTGAAGCCCGAGCTCTCGCCCGCTCCGTTCACGAAGTTGACCCTGAGCTGGAGGTTGAACGCCGGATGCGCCGCCGTCTTCTCGTAATCGTAGAGTCCCAGCAGAATGTCCGGCACATCGCGGCCGTCTTTCCAGAACCGCAGTCCGCCGGAGCCGAACACTCGGTTCGGGCCAATCGCGCCGGTCACGAAGTGCATGCCGGAGAACAGGTGCACGAAGAGGTCGCCCGCCACGCCGGTGCCGTAGTCCTGGTAGTTGCGCCAGCGGAAGAACCGCGTCGCGTCAAAGGGCCGCTTCGGAGCGGAGCCGAGGAACCGGTCCCAATCCACGGTGGTGGGCGAAGCATCCAGAGGGATGGAATACTGCCACGCGCCCATGGCGGAGTTGCGATCCCACCACGCCTGCACCATGTTCAGTTCGCCGATCGCGCCGGAACGGAACAGGTCCTGCGCCTTCCGGTAGACAACGCTGGAAACGCGCTGGCTGCCCACCTGCAGAATCCGGTTCGTCCTGCGCGACGCCTCGATCACCTTGTGGCCGTCCTGCCACTTCTGGACCATCGGCTTCTCGACGTAGACGTCCTTGCCGGACTCCATCGCGGCAATGGCGATCGCGGCATGCCAGTGGTCGGGCGTGCCGATGATCACCGCGTCGATGTCCTTCCGGTTCAGGATCTCGCGGTAGTCTCGGGTGGTCGTCAACCCCGCGCCCCACTCTTCTTTTGCGCGCGTCAGCCGGCCCTGGTATAGGTCGCAGACAGCGACAAGCTTCGTCCCCGGCGTCGCGATCGCCGACTCCGTGTCGCCGGAACCCATGCCGCCGATGCCGATCGTGGCAAACTGGATCTTGTCATTGGGGGATTTGCCCGCGGTTTGAGCAATCGCCGGCAGGCTCCCGGCTGTCAGGGCCGTAGTCTGCAGGAAGTGACGTCTTGTCGATGCCATGCACTTATTCTAATTGCAGCATCCCTCCGGTGGAGGGGGCTTGTTAAGGTTTCGCCGCTCCGAGCTGTTCTTCAGCGCCTATTTCGTCTACATGATCGGTGTGGCCTGGTTCCGGCCCATCGCCCCGGAGATCCGCACGCTGGTCGTCACGCTGAATCTGGCGCTGATTCTCTGGTTTTTCCTGTTCGCCTGGGCCAACAAGGAGCGCGGCTTCCACCTGCTCGATCATGTCCGCGACTTCTATCCGCTGCCGCTCATCCTGCTCGCGTTCCGCGAAGTCGGCTGGATGGCCCTGCCGCACACATCGCGTGCCTTCGAGCTCTATTGGGTGAAATGGGATCGCCTGTTGCTGGACGATTGGGGTCTGCGCCGTGCACTGGAATCGCTCGGTCCAGTGCTCCCGAACCTTCTCGAGTTCTCTTACCTGCTGGTGTACGGAATCCCGGTCTACGTGGTGGCGGTCTTCTACCTTCACCACAAACGCGAGCGCCTCGACGACGCGTACAGCATCCTGCTCTTCGGCACGCTGACTACGTACGCGCTCTATCCGTTCTTTCCGAGCGAACCACCGCGCTCGGTTTTCCCGACCGCGGACCTGCCGATGATGTCGTCGCTACGTTTACTGAATCTGTGGATCGTGGGCGGATACGGAATTCACACAAGTGTGTTTCCCAGCGGACACTCCGCCGCTGCATTTTCCGCGGCGTTCGCAGTAATGAAACTGTTGCCCGAAAAACCCTGGCCCGGCCGGATCCTGCTGATCCTGGCTATCCTGATTGCTCTGGCTACGGTCTACGGGCGCTATCACTTTGCGGCCGACACGGTCGCCGGGCTCTTCATGGCCCTGCTGGCCTTGGCCGTCACGGCGGGCTGGCGGCGGCGCTGATCAGGCCAGGCAGTACATGCCCGTATAGGCACCGGCGTAAACGCGGCCATCGGTGACCAGCGGGGAGACGAAACTCCAGCCCCGGCTGGATTCGGGCTGGAAGCGCCACAGTACCTGCCTGGACGGAATGTCGATCGCGGTCAGCCACGACTCGTGCTGAGTGCCGTTGGCGCCAACCGCCAGATACAGGATGTCACCGACCACGACGGGTGCAGTGTCGCAGTAGCCGGCTAGCGGGATGCGGTCCACGATGGCGCCGGTGGCGGAGTCGAGCCCGTAGACGTGGCCGTCAAAGCAGCCCACGTAAGCCCGGCTGGGGTTGACGGCCGGCACTGTGATGGCGCGGGGCGCCTTGAAAATCCAGCGCTGGCGGCCCGTCCCTGCATCCACGGCGAAAAGGTAGTTGTCCGACTTCCCATAGACCACGCCACCGGATACGGCCACCATATCCTGCAGGCGATCGTCGCTGCGGACGTTGGGCCGGCTGCGCGGGGAAAACTGCCACTTCAGTGCGCCCGTGCGGGCATCCAGGGCGAACAGCGCGGCGAATGTGCCCGTGCCGTCGAGCTTCAGGCCGCTGCCTCCAAAGTAGAGGGTTCCGTCGGCATACGCCGGCGCCGTGTGGCCGATCACCAGGTAGTGGGGCAGGGCGAAGGCGAACTTCCAGGCCACCCGGCCCGAGTGCGCGTCCAGCGCGTACAGGGTGAGGTTCTCGCTGGCCAGGTAGACCAGGTCGTCGACCACGAGCGGCGACTTGCTTTCGATCTTCCCGGTGGTGAGCCGCCAGCGCTCCTGGCCGGTCTTCAGATCGACGGCGAGAAACAGGCCGCGGTCCAACTCACGGACATCGCCGCTGCCGAAGTAGACGAGGCCCTTCGCGATGGTGGGCGGAGACGCCACATTGCCGGTCCGGAACGTCCACCGAGGCTTGCCGGTCTCGGCGTCGAGAGCAAAAAGGTCCTGGTAGACGTTCAGGCCGGAAACCAGCAACCCGTCGCCGAGAGCCGGTGTGCAGTGCTGCCGGCCACCGAGTTTGTAGGACCACCGGGCTCCGGTGAGATGCGGCAGGCCGGAAGTGACTGGACAGCCCGTGCGGGCAGGATCCGATCGATAGAGGCCGGCAGCCGCGTACGCAGGCGCAGCCGTGGCAAACGCGGCGCTTGAGGCGAGGAAGGAGCGTCGGGTAAGCAGCATGAGGGTGCTACCTGTAAACGCGCAAACGGGCGGATGGTTGGGATCAAACAAAATGGGCGCCGGTGCGGGCCGGCGCCCAAAAGGGATCAGAAAAGCAGAGGAGCCGTGGACGCGGCTCCGCGATGGAGTGGGGCCGCGGGTGCGGCCACCAGGCAAAGCCGCCCGTGAGGACGGGCGGCGATGATTCAGGAAAGCTAGCTGTGGATCTCCTGCAGGCTCCACACGCGCAACGGATCGCGCAGGCGGCTTTCAATCGCCTGGGCGGCGGCTTTGGCGCCGGAGAGCGTGGTGATGCAGGGCACGCGCCAGGTGACGGCGGTGCGGCGGATGGCGCGCTCATCCTCAAAGGAGTGGGCGCCGGTGGTCGTGTAGATGACCAAGCTCAGGCTTCCGGCCTTCATGAGGTCGACCGCATTGGGGCGACCTTCGTTCACCTTGAAGACCGTCTTGACCTTCAGGCCGGCGGCCTTGAAGGCGGCGGCGGTGGCTCGCGTGGCGGCCAGTTCAAAGCCGAGTTGGGCGAAGCGAACGGCCAGCGCCACAGCCTCGGGTTTGTGCCGGTCGTTCACGCTGAAGAAGATGCAGCCCTTCGAAGGCAGCGGGACCCCGGCGCTGAGCTGGGCTTTGCCGAAGGCCTCGCCGAAGTTTTCGCCTACGCCCATCACTTCGCCGGTGGAGCGCATTTCCGGTCCGAGGGCCGGATCGACGCCCGGGAACTTGTTGAAGGGGAAGACCGGGGACTTGACGCACACCTGCTTCACAGGCAGTACGCCGGTCGACTGGCCTCCGGTGAGGTGGGTGAGTTCCTTCAGCTTCTTGCCGAGCATGAGACCCACTGCGATCTTGGGCAGCCGCACGCCGGTCGCCTTGCTGACATAGGGCGCGGTGCGCGAAGCGCGGGGGTTCACTTCGAGTACGAAGACCTGGCCGTCCTTGATGGCATACTGGACGTTCATCAGGCCGATGACCTTGAGGGCGCGGGCCAGTTTCTCGGTGTAGCCGCGGATGGTGGCCAGTTCCGCTTCCGGAATGGTCTGCGGTGGCAGCACGCAGGAGCTGTCGCCGGAGTGTACGCCGGCTTCCTCGATGTGCTCCATGATGCCGCCGATGAGCACGTCTTCGGTATCGGAGAGCGCGTCGACGTCGACTTCGATGGCGTCTTCCAGGAAGCGGTCGATGAGCACCGGACGGTCCGGCGAGAAGAGCGTGGCTTCCTGCATGTAGCGGCGCACGGTCTCTTCGTCGTAGGCGATGACCATGGCGCGGCCGCCCAGCACATAGCTGGGCCGCACCAGCACCGGGTAACCGATGCGGCGCGCCACGGCGCAAGCTTCGTCCATGCTGGTGGCGGTGCCGTAGGGCGGGGCAGGGATGCCGAGATCATCCAGCACCTTGCCGAAGAGCTTGCGGTCTTCCGCCAGGTCGATGTTTTCCGGATCGGTGCCGATGATCGGCACGCCGGCGCGCTTCAGCGGCAGTGCCAGGTTGAGCGGCGTCTGGCCGCCGAACTGGACGATGACACCGTCGGGCTTCTCGGTATCGCAGATGTTCAGCACTTCCTCGAGCGTGAGCGGCTCGAAGTAGAGGCGGTCGCTGGTGTCGTAGTCCGTCGAGACGGTCTCGGGGTTGCAGTTCACCATGATCGACTCGACACCGAACTCCTGCAGCGCGAAGCTGGCGTGGCAGCAGCAGTAGTCGAACTCGATGCCCTGGCCGATGCGGTTCGGACCGCTGCCCAGGATCATGACTTTCTTGCGGTCGACCGGATCTGCCTCGCACTCGCTTTCGTAGCTGGAGTAGAGGTAGGGCGTGAAGCTCTCGAACTCCGCGGCGCACGTGTCGACGCGGTTGAAGACGGACTTGACGCCAAGTTCCTTGCGGCGGGCGCGTACGGCCAGCGGGTCGGCGGAAGTCAGGCGGGCCAGCCGGTTGTCGGAGAGACCGTCGCGCTTGGCGCGGCGGAATTCCAGCGCCGTGACGTCACCCAGGGCCTTGCCTTCGAACTCCTGCTCGAAGAGGATTCCGTCGCGGATCTGCTTCAGGAACCAGGGATCGATCTTCGTCATATCGAAGACCTCTTCCACGGTCATGCCCTTCTCAAAGGCGTGGCGGACGTAGCCTAACCGGTCCGGATTCGGCGTGATGAGACGGTTCTCGATGAGATCGTCGTCGTACACGGTCGCCGAAGAGGATTTGCCGGTTTCGAGGCCGCGGATGCCCTTGTTCAGGGCCTGGCGGAAGGTACGGCCGATGGCCATCACTTCGCCGACAGACTTCATCTGCGTGGTCAGGACAGACTCGGCGCCGGGGAACTTCTCGAACTGCCAGCGCGGGATCTTCACCACCACGTAGTCGATGGTGGGTTCGAAGCACGCCGGCGTCTTCCGGGTGATGTCGTTCTTGATCTCGTCCAGGCGATAGCCGACAGCCAGCTTGGCGGCGATCTTGGCGATGGGGAAGCCGGTCGCCTTGGAGGCGAGGGCGGAACTGCGCGACACGCGCGGGTTCATTTCGACGATCACCATGCGGCCCGAATTGGGATCGATGGCGAACTGGACGTTGGAGCCGCCGGTGTCGACACCGATTTCGCGCAGGCAGGCCAGCGCGCCGTCGCGCATCATCTGATACTCGCGGTCAGTGAGGGTCTGCGCCGGAGCGATGGTGATGGAGTCGCCCGTGTGGACGCCCATCGGATCGAAGTTTTCGATGGAGCAGACGATGATGGCGTTGTCGGCCTGGTCGCGCATCACCTCGAGCTCGTACTCTTTCCAGCCGAGTACGCTCTCCTCGGCCAGCACTTCGTGCACGGGCGAGAGATCGAGGCCGCGTTCCAGGATGTTGAGCAGGTCTTCGCGGTTGTAGGCGATGCCGCCGCCCGTGCCGCCCAGCGTGAAGCTGGGGCGAAGGATCATCGGGTAGCCGATCTTGGTGGCGAACTCGAGCCCGTCTTCCACGCTGCGGAGCAGGCGCGATTGCGGGGTCTCGAGGCCGATCTTGCGCATGGCGTCCTTGAACAGGAGCCGGTCTTCGGCCTTCTTGATGGAGTCGATCTTGGCGCCGATGAGTTCCACGCCGTACTTGTCGAGCACGCCGCGCTCGGCGAGGTCGACGGAGAGGTTGAGGCCCGTCTGGCCGCCCACGGTGGAGAGCAGGGCGTCTGGTCGTTCCTTGCGGATGACCTCCTCGGCGTATTCGACGGTGAGCGGCTCGACGTAAGTCCGGTCGGCCAGATCGGGATCCGTCATGATGGTCGCCGGGTTGGAATTAATGAGGACGACTTCGTAGCCGTCGGCGCGCAGTGCTTTGCAGGCCTGGGTACCCGAGTAGTCAAACTCGCAGGCCTGCCCGATCACGATGGGGCCGCTGCCGACGATCAGGATGCGATGAATGTCGTTTCTGCGCGGCATTCCTACTTCTTGTGCTCCTTCATCATCTGGGCGAAGTCCTCGAACAGGTATTGGGAATCGTGCGGCCCGGGAGCCGCCTCCGGATGGTACTGCACGCAGAAGAGCGGCTCAGAGCGATGCCGCAGCCCTTCCAGCGTCTGGTCGTTCAGGTTGATGTGCGAGAGATCGACGTCGCTGGTGTTGATCGAGTCCGGGTCGACGCAGAAGCCGTGGTTCTGCACGGTGATCTCCACCTTGTTGGTGCGGGTGTTGAGCACCGGGTGGTTGATGCCGCGATGGCCGAACTTGAGTTTGAAGGTCTTTCCGCCCAGCGCCAGGCCGATGATCTGATGGCCCAGGCAGATGCCGAAGATGGGCTTTTTGCCGATCATCTTGCGGATCTGCGCCGCCTGGTTTTCCAGAGGCTCCGGATCGCCGGGCCCGTTGGAGAGGAAGATCCCATCCGGGTTCAGCGCCAGAACATCCTCGGCCGAAGTTGTTGCGGGCACTACGGTGACCCGCGAGCCGATGGAGGTGAGACAGCGCAGGATATTGCGCTTGATCCCGAAGTCGTAGGCAACCACGTGGAACTGTCCAGGCTCGTGCTGTTTGAGGATCTCCGAGGGCGAACAGGCCTCCACCGGTGTGTTCCACTCATAGGGCGCCTTGGTGGAAACGCGGGTAGCCAGTTCGAGGCCCGCCATCGACGGGCTCTTGCGGGCGATCTCGACGAGCTCCTCGGCCGTATGGCCGGCAGTCGAGAGGGCGCCGCGCATCACGCCGCCGATGCGCAGTTTACGCACCAGCGCGCGGGTGTCCATTTCCGAGATCACGGGTACGCCGTGTTGTTCCAGGAACTGGTCTGCCGTTCGCTGACTGCGCCAGTTGGACGGGGCTTCGGCCCATTCGCGGACGACGAGTCCTTCAATGAATGGGTGAGCGGATTCGTCATCACCGTCGTTGGTGCCGTAGTTACCAACTTGAGGATTTGTCAGAACGACAATTTGCCCTGTGTAAGACGGATCCGTGAACACTTCCTGATAGCCGGTGATGGAGGTATTGAAAACGACCTCCCCGGTGCGCACGATTCGTGCGCCATACGCGCGGCCCTGGTAGACGGTACCGTCCTCCAGGGCGAGGATGGCTGTGGTGGGCAAGCTCTCTCCTGTGATGGGGGACAACATCTATTTTTCCATTTCCGGGGCCAGTCTTCAACACTTCGGGCGAAATGATAGACTGACAAGAACACCAAATTTCACTGGACCGCCCCGAAACGGCGCACGGAGCTGCGCGAAGCGGGCGACAGGATTCCTTTTTTCTTCCAAACAGTTACGAGGCGCGGTCTGATGCGGTCCTAGCGCGACCGGCGGGAGGGTGGACACCTGTCCAGGGCTCCTTACGGAACGCGCCCGAAGGGTTCGCTGTCCAGGGCTGGATTGTTTCCAGGCGCGCAGGCCTTGAGGCGCGAGCTTTGCTGCCCGATGATGGATACATGGGCGAACTGGCACGCATCGGGGTTGCAATTGACGAAGACCTGTTGAAGCGCTTCGACACCTTGAACGAGAAGCGCGGCTACACCAACCGCAGCGAGGCGTTCCGTGACCTGATCCGGGATGCACTGATCCAGGAATCGACAATGTCGCCGGAGGCTCCGGTGGTGGGCGCTCTGACCCTGGTGTACGACCATCACGTGCGGATGTTGAGCGACAAGCTGACCGAGATCCAGCATGACCATCATGAGGAGATCGTCTCCACGCTGCATGTCCACCTGGATCACGACCACTGCCTGGAAGTGCTGGTATTGCGGGGGCAATGCGGCAGCGTGCAGAAGATCGCCGACCGGCTGATCAGCACAAAAGGGGTCCAGCACGGCCGCCTGACGCTCACGGCCGCGGGTTGATCGGGCGGCTCAGGCTACAATAAGGACCAAAGGCGCTTCGCGCGCGATTGATCCTCCCATGATTGTGGAAACTCAGTTCACCCTCGTCCCTTCCCTGACGCTGGACGTGGGTGAAACCCTCAAAGACGTCACCGTCGCTTACCAGACTTATGGCTCGTTGAACTCCGACAGGACCAACGCCATCCTCATCGAGCACGCCTTCACGGGCGATGCGCACGCGGCCGGCATCGACCACGAAGGCAAGCCGGGCTGGTGGGCCAACATGATCGGGCCGGGGAAGGCCTTCGATACCGACCGCTACTTTGTGATCTGCAGCAATGTGCTGGGCGGTTGCCGGGGGACGACGGGTCCGAGTTCCATCAATCCGGCGACGGGCCAGCCCTATGGCCTGCGCTTCCCGGGCATCACCATTAGCGACATGGTCCGCCTGCAGAAGGCGTTGATCGATTTCCTGGGGATCCCGAAACTGCTGGCTGTGGCCGGCGGCTCGATGGGCGGCATGCAGGTGCTGGAGTGGGCCGTCGCTTATCCGGAAGCCGTCGAGGCGTGCCTGCCGATTGCGACGACAGCGCGGCACAGCGCGCAGCAGATTGCCTTCAATGAGACCGGGCGCCAGGCGATCATGGCCGACCCGGACTTTCATGCCGGTGACTACTACGACAAGACTCCTCCGGCGCGCGGGCTTTCCGTGGCGCGCATGGTGGGCCACATCACCTACATGTCCGACGAGTCGATGCGCGAGAAGTTCGGGCGCCGGCTGCGGGACAAACAGAATTTCGGTTACGACTTTGAGGTGGATTTCGAGGTCGAGAGTTATCTGCGGTATCGCGGCAGCCAGTTTGTGGGCCGCTTCGACGCGAACTCCTACCTCTACATCACCAAGGCGATGGATTACTTCGACCTCTCGGCCGGGTTCCCGTCGCTGGCCGCGTCGCTGGAACGCGCCCGCTCGCGGTTCCTGGTCATCAGCTTTACCTCCGACTGGTTGTATCCCTCCTATCAGTCGCAAGAGATGGTGAACGCCCTGCGCGGGCGGAATCACGACGTCACCTACTGCGAGCTGTCCTCCAACTACGGCCACGATGCGTTTCTCGTCGATGTTGGCGAGCAGACCGAGATCGTGCGCGGCTTCCTGGCCCGCTGTGTGAGGGAGTTCCGGCCGCTGGAGGTTCTGCGTTGAAGGTCACGGAAGTACTTGGCCGCACTGACTATCGTCTGATCAGCGAACTGATTCCGAATGGAGCCAAAGTGCTCGACCTGGGCTGTGGCGACGGCGCCCTGCTGGAATGGTTGAAGACCCACAAACAGGTGGAGGCTCGCGGCGTGGAGTTGAAGCGCGAGCTGGTGCAGCGCGCAATTGCCCGTGGAGTGACGGTTTACCAGGGAAACCTCGAGGAAAGCCTGAAGGATTATCCGGACAACGCATTCGACTACGTGATCCTCAGCCAGACGCTGCAGGAGACCCTGCAGCCGCTGCTGGTGCTGAAGGAGATGTTGCGCATCGGGAAGCACGCCATCGTGGCCTTCCCGAACTTCGGTCACTGGCGCGTGCGGCTGAGCCACCTGTTCAGCGGGCGGGCGCCGAAGACCCATCTATTCCCTTTTGACTGGTATGATTCGCCGAACGTTCACTTCCTTACCGTCATCGATTTCGAGGAACTGATCCGGAAGCAGGGCTGGCATGTGGAGCGGCGTTACTTTGCGGCGGGGCACTGGGCGGGCAGCATGGCTCCTAACCTGTTTGCGGAGATCGCAGTCTACCTGTTCCGGCCGGCTCCGTAGCCGGCGTTTTCGCGCCTGCCCTTCAATTGCAATACGAATCTCCAGTGGTCTAATGTAGTTCCAGGTAAGCGTCAGGATTCCGCCTCAGACCCGGTTGTTGCATGCCTCCAGATCCGCCCAGTCACGTGTCCCCACTGTCTGATGACTCCTCACGCTGGAGGTACCTGCTGGAGGCCTCCGGCGAGGGCTATTGGGATGTGGACCGGACCGCCGGGGAAGTCTACTTCAGCTCGAAGATCAGAGAGCTGTTGTGTGCGCAGCCCACGGTAGGAGAGTTGGATGCGGAGGGTGGATGGCGGCTGAAGACGTCCGAGCTCACGGAACTGGGGCTGATTCATCCGGACGATGCGCCGCGACTGGGGGAGACGATCGCCCGGTCCGCCGCGGCGGGCATCCTGGAAATCCACGAGGAATTCCGGATGAAGAACCTTGCGGGCGAATACTTCTGGGCGGTGAGCCGGGGCCGGATCATTGAGCAGTCCGCGGACGGCAAGGCGCATCGGATGTGTGGCTGGCTGAGTCCGGTGACCCGAACGGGCGACTCCGAAGCGGTATTGCGGGCCGTGCTGGACACCGTTTCCTCGCTGACGGGCAAGCAGTACTTTGAGCGCCTGGCGGTGCGGTTGTCCGAGGCCCTGCACATGCGCTATTGCCTGATCAGCGAACTGCTGCCCGGGACGTTGTCGCGCGTGCGCTCGATTGCCTATGCGATAGACGGCGTGGTCACCTCCGATGTGGAGTATGAACTCGCCGGCACCCCCTGCGAAGCGGTCGTGAGCAAGGGGCTGTGCATCTTCCCCAGCGGCGTGCAGCGGTTGTTTCCGGCCGATGGGATGCTCTCCCAGATGTCGGTGCAGAGCTACCTGGGGCTGGCTCTGCGGTCCGCCAGCGGAGAGACCATGGGCCTGCTCTCGGTGCTGGGGACGGAGCCGCTGCAGAGCACCGGCTATTCCGCCGCGCTGTTCGAACATTTTGGCGCGCGCGCCTCCGCGGAACTGGATCGTCTGCGGGCGGAGCGCCGGAAGGTGGAGAGCGAGCGGCAATACCACCAGCTCTTCGAGAAGATGCCGGCCGGTTTCGCGCTCTTTAATGCCGAGATGGACGCGGCAACCGGCGAGACCGTGCTGCGGTGGGTGCAGTGCAATCCCGTCATGCAATCGATGGTGCGCTACCCGCTGGAAGAGGTGCTGGGCCGGACGCTGCTGGAAGTGCTGCCCCATTTTAACCTCGACACTTACGCGGTCCTGCTGGATGTGGTGGCGACGGGCGAGGAGCGGGAGACGATCCACTACGCCACGCGCTACAAGGCCAGTCTGGAACTCAAGGCGTTCCGCCCGTCGCCGGGCCAGTTGGCTGTGCTGGCGACAGACCAGACGCAGCGGATGGAAGCGGTGGGTGCGCTGCGGGAGTCGGAGCGCCGGTTCCGAGAGTTACTGGAATCCGCGAACGTAGCGGCGCTGATCCTGGACTGCGACGGTCGGATCCAGTTCTGCAATGAGTACCTGGCGGGCCTGCTGGGTTGCAGCCGCAACGAACTGACGGGGCTGGACTGGTTCCAGGAGTTTCTGCCGGAGGCGGTGCAGGCCGAGGCGCGGATGCGGCTGGGCGGAGTTTTCGCCGGAATGGAAGGGGCGCGTACGGGCCGGAATGAGGTGCGCTGCAGGAACGGCCAGTTGCGGCTGTTCGAGTGGGACAACACACCGCTGTTCGATGCCCGCGGCGAGCCGACGGGCGTGGCGGCGCTCGGCCGGGACCTGACTGATCGCCTGGCGCTGGAGGAGCAGTACCGGCAGTCGCAGAAGCTGGAGGCCGTGGGCCGGCTGGCTGGCGGGGTCGCGCACGATTTCAACAACCTGCTGACGGTGATCAGCGGCTACACACGGCTGGCTCTGGCGAATACTCCGGCGGGCGACACGGTGCTGCCTCGCTACCTGCAGGAGGTGCTGAAGGCCAGCGAGCGGGCAGCGGAACGCACCCGGCAGTTGCTGGCGTTTGGCCGGCGTCAGGTGATGCGGTCGCGGCCCGTGGGTTTGCATGCCCTGGTGAAGGGTTTGGAGTCTGTGGTGGCAGACCTGGTGGGTGAGGAGATCCAGGTGACGCTGGATCTGCGGGCCTCGCGCGATGTCACCAGGGCCGACCCGGGGCAGATCGAGCAGGTGCTGCTCAACCTGGCCCTCAATGCGCGCGACGCAATGCCCGGTGGCGGACGCCTCACGCTGTCGACCCGGAACGAAACCATTGTCAAAGCGCCGCCGGGGTCGGTCAACAAGTTGAAGCCCGGCGAGTACATCCTGCTGTGTGTCTCCGATTCCGGCAATGGGATGAACGAGGAGGTGCTGGCGCACCTTTTCGAACCCTTCTTCACTACGAAGGGGCTGGGCGAAGGCAGCGGCCTGGGGCTTTCCACGGCTTACGGAATTGTGGGCCAGAGCGGCGGGGACATCCGCGTGAGCAGCGAAGTGGGGCGCGGGTCCAGCTTCGATGTCTACCTGCCCTGCGCCGTGGCGGAGCCGGCGGAAACGATGGCGGCCGACGGGCCGGATGCGAAGCTGCCGCTGGGCGGCGGTCAGAGCCTGCTCATCGCCGAGGATCAGGAGGAGGTGCTCGCGTTCGCCTCGGAGGTGCTGCGCGGCCTGGGCTATCGTGTCACCGAAGCCTCCAATGCCGAGGAGGCCCTCCAGAAGGCCAAGGCGCTGGACTGGAAGGTCGACCTGCTGCTGACCGACGTGATGATGCCCGGGGCCGACGGCGGTTCACTGGCCCGCGAGATTCGAGCATCGGTCCCCGCGGCAAGAGTGATTTACATGTCCGGGTACAGCGATCCGGAGCCCTCCGGCGCCGCGCTGCAGGGGGCGCAAGGCCGGTTCCTGCGTAAGCCCTTCTCTCCGGAGGAACTGGCGTGCGCGGTGCGCGAGGAATTGGGGCCGGGCGGCTGCCGCGTGCTGGTGGCGGACGATGAAGAGGCCGTGCGGCTCTACATGCGCAGCGTGCTGGAGGATGCCGGCTACACCGTGCGCGAGGCCGCCGACGGACGGGCCGCCATGCGGGCGCTGGAAGCTGAACCGGCCGATGTTCTGATCACTGACCTGGTGATGCCCGACCAGGAGGGCATCGAGACCATCCGGCTGGCACGCAAAGCGTTTCCGCAATTGCGGATCATCGCCATCTCGGGCGCGTTCTTCGGGCAGTTCCTCAAGATGGCCGAACTGCTGGGCGCCAATGCCGTGCTGCCGAAGCCACTGTCGCAGGCCGCCATGCTGGATACGATCCGCGATGTGTTGAGCCGGCCTCCGGAATAGCTGCTGGACTAGGCCGGTTGAACGTGGCGGGCGGTCCACCGGGCCGTGCCATATTCGCCCATGCGGACCTCGCCGGTGAGTGCGCCGCCATCCAGCTTGCCTTCAAAGACGTAGTTCAGGACGGTGCCCTCGTAGCGGTGAGCGCTGCGGAACTGGACCGTGGCTCCGGTGACGTCGCCGCGCAGGGGATTGCTCATCCAGGTGGTCTTGTGAGTGCCCGTCAGGCTGGCGCCAGCCTGCTCCAGTACGATTTCGTGGGTGGCTTCGCCGCGGACGAATTGGAGGTGGACCGTCCAGCGGCCGGCGACCTGCGACGGGGCCGCGGTGGATGCGGGCGCGGGCTCGACCCTGGGCGGATGGGCGAGCGCGGTGTGCAGGGCTTTGGCCACGATGGGCGCGTCTTCGGGATTCATCATGTAAGGCATGATGGTGACCGAACTGGCCATGCGCGTGGGCCGTTCTCCGGTAGAGCCGGCGACGATGATGCGGGGCTCGCCGCGGTCGAGCGCTTTGGCGACCTCCTGGCCGGTGATCCCGACCTTCTCCGCGTCCCACTTCAGACGAAGGCGCGGGGCATGGTTGGACAGATCCTCGGGTTGGAGGATCTCGGAAGTGACTCCGTCGACGCGGCTGGCTTCCTTGCGGATGGTCTCCAGCCAGCCCTCCCACTGCTTCCATTCGGCGTCGTGGTCGCGGCGCACCCAGGCTTCGAGGGCAGCCAGCATGCCCATGATCTCTTCCTTGCCGACCTTGAGCGAACGGCCGAAGGCGTGATGCGGGGCACTATTCAGCCAGGCGGCCTGCAGCAGGTCCTTCGGGCCCAGCAGGAGCCCGGCCGCCTGCGGTCCGCGCATGCACTTGCCGCCGCTATAAGCCACCATCGTTGCGCCATGGTTGAGGTGGATGTTCGGGATGGTCAAGGTTTCGGCCGCGGCGTCGACCAGGACCGGCACGTTCTTCTCGCGGGCGAGGCGGCAGATCACTGGAATGGTGAGAGGGCCTTTCTCGGCGGCGGGGCAACTCAGGATCAGGACCATGGCCGTGCGCGGGCCGAGGGCGGCCTGGAGTTGCTCCTGGGTTTCCACCTCGACCATCGTGACGCCCAGCATGCGGGCCGCGTGGTCGTACTCGTTGCGCGAGTAGCGCGGCATGACGACCTGGTCCTTGAGGCCGTCGAGTTTGGGCAGGCGCTGCATCTTCTCCGGATCCATGCCGGCGATGCAGGCGGAGGTGGCGTGCGTGATGGCGGCTGCGCAACCAGCCGTGACGATGCCCCATTCCGCCTTGGTGATCTCGGCGATGCGATGGCCGACCGCGTCCATCAACTCGTCCAGGTGGACGTAGTGGCGCGAAGCCTCGAACATGGCCTGCTTCACTTCCGGCAGCGACTGCGAGCCTGTGAGGATGGTGAACGTTCCGCGGGCATTGATGAACGGGCGGACGCCCAGGGTTTCATAGAGCTTGCCGGCTGCCGCTGTGGACGGCCCAGGAGCGGCGTTGGCCTGCAGCGCGGCGCTGCTGGCGGCCGCCGTGGCCATCCATTGCCGCCGATTCCATCGATCCGATCGACTCGACATGCGCTCACCTCCCGGATTCTGAGACTACTTCGGCGCTTTGTCCGGCTGGCGGGACAAATGCCCTAATCAGTGTAGGCAGGCGGGAGGACACTGTCCAGCGGGCTAAGTCATGACAGCGATGCGGCCGCCTTCGGCGAGAACCCGGGTCATGGCCGGTGTGGGTTCCGGATCGCTGTCGACGAGGATGAGGGTGAACCAGCGGTCCTGCCAGGGGATGTCATTGCGATCGCCCTGCACGAACATCACGTTCGTCAGGTCAGCGAGCGCGCGGCGGGCGGCCTGCACCTGTTCGGCCGTACCCATCCCGACCAATGCATGGGCTTTCGCCAGGTCACGGAGCGGGGTGGTGTCGCTGAGGCAGAGAACCAGGACTCGATCTTCGGGGATGACGGACGGGGGCATGGTGGAAGGAAGTGGCGGGCGCCGGGAGGGTTCCGGCGCCCGCATAAGAACTTAGTCTCCGGCGATGTTGACGAGGTCGTCGTTCTTCTTGCCTTCGAGCACGGACTGCGCTTCTTCGGCGGTGAAGTCTTCGACCTTGGAGGAGATGTTGTAGGCGCAGAACTTCGGTCCGCACATGGAGCAGAAGTGGGCGTCTTTGAAACCGTCTTCGGGCAGGGTTTCGTCGTGATAGGCCTGGGCCGTTTCCGGATCAAGGGAGAGTTCGAACTGCTTCTTCCAGTCGAAACGGTAGCGGGCGCGGGAGAGTTCGTCGTCGCGGTCGCGGGCGCCGGGGCGCTTGCGGGCGATGTCGGCGGCGTGGGCGGCGATCTTGTAGGCGATGAGGCCGGCCTTCACGTCTTCCTTGTTCGGCAGGCCGAGGTGTTCCTTGGGCGTCACGTAGCAGAGCATGGACGCGCCGTACCAGCCGATCATGGCGGCGCCGATGGCGCTGGTGATGTGATCGTAGCCGGGGGCAAAGTCGGTCACCAGCGGGCCGAGGGTGTAGAACGGAGCTTCGTAGCAGAGCTCCTTTTCCTTTTCGACCTGCATCTGGATCTGGTCCATCGGGATGTGGCCCGGACCCTCGATCATGACCTGGACGTCATAGTTCCAGGCGATGCGGGTGAGTTCTCCCAGGGTCTTGAGTTCGGCGAACTGGGCTTCGTCGCTGGCGTCGGCCAGGGCGCCGGGGCGCAGGCCGTCCCCGAGGGAGAAGCTGACGTCGTGCTTCTGGAAGATCTTGCAGATGGCTTCGAAGTTCTCGTAGAGGAAGTTCTGCTTGTGGTTCTTGACCATCCATTCCGCCAGGATGGAGCCGCCACGGCTGACGATGCCGCAGACGCGTTTGGTGGTGAGCGGAATGTGCTGGACGAGGACGCCGGCGTGGATGGTCATGTAGTCCACACCCTGCTCGGCCTGCTCCTCGATGACTTCGAGCATCACCGACGCCGTCAGGTCTTCGATGCGGCGCACGCGGCTGAGCGCTTCGTAGATCGGGACGGTGCCGATGGGCACCGGAGAAGCCTGGATGATGGCCTGGCGGATGGCAGGAATGTCGCCGCCGGTGGAGAGGTCCATCACGGTGTCGGCGCCGTACTTGACGGAAGCCGTCAGTTTTTCGAGTTCCCCTGAGATGTCGGAGGTTGTGGCCGAATTGCCGATGTTGGAGTTGATCTTACATTTGGCCGCAACGCCGATGGCCATCGGCTCCAGGCTCAGGTGGTTGATATTGGCGGGGATGATCATCCGCCCGCGAGCGACTTCGTCTCGAACCGTCTCCGGGGTCAACTGCTCTCTCCGGGCGACGTATTCCATCTCCTCGGTGATTACCCCCCGGCGCGCGTAGTACATCTGCGTCCGGATCTCGTCGTTCTTGCGCTTCTCCACCCATTGGGCTCGTTGCATGTTGCGATTATCCCACTTTCACGGTCGATTCTTGACTCTCTTCGTCAGAACCCCAACGACCTCGCGCTTTCAATTGTCGCACCTCCTCGGCGGCGAGGTCCTGCAGGCGGAGGGTATCGATCTTCGCAACACGGTTCAGGGGGAGTTGGCCGGGCTCCACGACGACGTAGTGGAGGGGGCGCATGTAGGAAGTGAGGGACCGGGCGTGCTTCTTCAGGTCCACGTCGGTGAGGTCGACGCCGGGGCGTTTTTCCACAAAAGCGATGATGGCTTCCACCCAGATGGGGTGTTCGACGCCGACCACGCCTACCGCGGCGACCTTGTCTGACAGTTCAGCGATGTGGTTTTCGACATCGCCCGGGAAGACGGTGTAGCCGGCGGGTTTGATGACCCACTTGGCGCGGCCGGAGAAGTGGAGGCCGTCGGTGTCGAGGAAACCCATATCGCCGGTATACAGGATGCCTTCGGTCGAAATGGCCCGGCTGGTGGCTTCGGGGTCATTGACATAGCCGGCGAAGGTTTGAGGACCCTGGAAACAGACGTGTCCGATGGAGCCCTGGGGGAGCACGGCTCCGGCGGCGCCGTCGGAGCGCATGGGTTCGCGGATGGTCAGCGGGTAGATGGGCATGCCGTGCCCGATGCTGGCCGCGAGGGCGTCCATGTCGCCGGTGGGTTCGGTGTAGCTGCAGAATCCGGATGCTTCGGTCAGGCCCAGGCCTGTGGCAATGCGGGGCGCCATGGTTTTGAGTTTCTGGAGGAAGGCCGGAGGGACGGCCTGGCCGCCGTAGACGACGATCTCGAGGCTGGAGAGGTCGCGTTTGGCGTAATCGGAATGCCGCCACTCCATCATGAACATGGCCGGGATCTGGCCGATGATGCGAACCTTATAGGTTTCGATCGCTTCCAGGGATTTACCGGGGTCAAACGTCTCGAGGGTGACGGCGGTGCCGCCCCAGAAGAAGGTGCTCATCAGGAGTTCGGCCTGGCCGCCGACGTGGGAGGCGGGCAGGTTCACCAGCAGGCGGGATCCGTCGAACTCGAAGGCTCCGCCCAGGCAATAGTTTTGGGCCGTGATGCTGCCGTGGGTGAGAAGCGCGGCTTTGGGGCGGCCGGTGGAGCCTGTCGTGAAGATGACCTGGGCTCCGTCCTGAGGGAGGACCTCGGGCCAGGTGACTTCCGAAGTATTCCGGCGGCCGGCTTCGATCATTTCCGAGAGCGCTGCCGGGGAGGTGATGTGCTGGCGGGGCTGGACGATTTCGAGGGAGCGGGCGACTTCGGCGGGCGACAGGCGCAGGTCCAGCGGGACGTGGATGACGCCGATCTGGAAGCAGGCGTACTCGAGGATGACGTGATCGTTCAGCAGGGGCAGGGAAGTAGCGAGGTAATCGCCCTTGCGGTAGTCGCGGCGCAGGAGTTCGGCGGCCAGCGAAAGGACCTCGGCTGACAAGTGGGCCCAGGTGAGTGCCGTGTCCCGGGTGGCGTTGATGATGGCCAGGGCCTCGGGTTTTTCGGCCGCCCAGTGGTGCACTGCACCGTGAATCAGGTGCCGATTTGTGAAAAGGCTTTCATACTCGATCAGGGTGCAGCGCGGCAGTGGCATCTTGGTTATCTTCTAAAGACAGCGCAGTGCCGCGCAATCTTTTTTGTGCCTCCTGAGACGGGCCAGGGGCCGGCCGGGCCGCGCCGGCGAGGCGGAGAGAAGAGCAAGCGTAGGGCAGGAAGAGGCGGGCCGAGGGGCCCCTGGTACCCAAAGATAGCATCGCCAGGTCACCGGCGAAGAGGAAGGCGACGGAAAAGGTCAATGGAATCAGTGAGGTGAACACTGTTTCAAAAACGTGCGCATCTCTTGTCACCAAATTCGCTCTTTCAGCGTCCAATGGGTTGGAACACGATGAAATCGAGGTTCCACCGTGGCATAATAGCCACGGTATAATTGGGAGTAGTCGGAACGGGGAAGAGCCGTGAGGGTGTTCATTGTCAGCCTATTATTGAGCCTGTGCGCTGTCGCCTCGGACATGGACCGCGCGCAAAAGCTGTACGACCGCACGGACTACGAAGCCGCGCTGGCCGTACTGAATAAGTCTTCCGAAGGTAAGACGGCCGCCGGCTGGGAACTGGCGGGCAAAGCGTCGTACCAGTTGGGCGACTTCAAGAAATCCATCGAGTACTTTGAGAAGGCCGTGCAGGCTGATCCGTCGAAGTCAGGATATGTGAACTGGCTGGGGCGGGCCTGGGGCCGCAGGGCCGAGACCGCCAATCCGTTCATGGCGCCCGGCTATGCCTCGAAGGCCCGGCAGTTTTTCGAGAAGGCTGTCGCTTTGAATCCGAAGGACGTGGAAGCCGTCAACGACCTGTTCTCTTACTACCTGGAAGCGCCCGGATTTCTGGGCGGCGGCATGGACAAAGCCATGACGCTGGCGGAACAGATCCGGACGAACGATCCGGCGGAATACCACTTCGCCCTGGCGCAGATTGCGCAGCGGCGGAAGCAGTACGATCTGGCGGAAGGGCAACTGCGGAAGGCGGTCGACCTGGCGCCGAAGCAGGTGGGCCGTGTGATCGACCTGGCCCGCTTCCTGGCCCGCCGCGGAAAGTATGGCGAAAGCGAAACCATCTTCCAGCAGGCCGCCAAAGTGGATCCGAGCTCCAAACGGGTTCTGTACGCCCGGGCCGAATCTTACATCGACTCGAACCGGAATCTCGACGTCGCTCGCAAGCTGCTGAACGAATACCTGCAGTCGCCGCTGTCGCCGGAAGATCCTTCGCGCGAAGAGGCCCGGCGCCTGCTGAAGCGCGTCACCGCCGACTAAGCCGCCTTGCCCGGACCGGCCGGCGCGTCCCGTGGCACACTGGAATCTGATGCCGTCCCTGCAGTTCTTTTACGAGGCTTTCCGCTTCAGCTATCAGGCTTTGCAGGCGAACCGGGTGCGGACGCTGCTCACCGCGCTGGGCCTGCTGATTGGGAACGCCAGCGTCATCCTTGTGGTGACCATCTCGATCACCAGCCGCGACCTGATTCTGGACAAGATCCGCGGCATTGGTTCCAACCTCATCTCCGCCTACTACGACGCGGGCACGCAGGATACGGCGAAAGCGGATGCCGACTTCGTGAAACTGGCGGACGTCGAAGCCGCGCGGCGCGAGTTGGGCTCGCGGATTGTGGCCGCCTCCGCCGTCACCAATGCGACCGACCGGCTGGTGATCGACGGCCATGAGCGCGACGTGCGCGTCATCGGGACGGATGAGTTCTACGCGCAGGTGCGCAACCTGCAACTGGTCACGCGCAATGGCCGGTTCTTCGATCCTTCCGACATTGCGCTGCGGCAGAAGGTGGCCATGCTCGACAACAAGCTGGCCATTACGCTGTTCGGCTCCACCAGCAATTCCGTCGGCCAGATCATCAAGATCCACGGCCTGCAGTTCACCATCATCGGGGTCTTCAAGGAACGGACCTCGACGTTCGGCCAGTCTGAGCTGGGCGACAATGGCGCAGCGCTGATTCCGTTCACGGTGCAGCGGTTTTTCGAACCGGTGGAGCGCGTGGATCCAATGTATCTGCAGGTCCGGGCGGCGGAAGATGTGCCGGCCGCCACGCAGGTTCTGGCGGAGCTGCTGGCTTCGCGGCACCGGCCGGGGGCCCGCTATACGGTGCAGAATCTGACCGCGATTCTGGAGACCGCCAGCACGGTGGCCACGGTGCTCACGCTGGTCCTGGTGCTGGTGAGCGCCATTGCGCTACTGATCTCGGGCATCGGGATCATGAACATCATGCTGGTGACTGTGACGGAACGAACCCGGGAGATCGGCGTGCGGATGTCGTTGGGCGCCTCGCGGCGGGCAGTGCTGCTGCAGTTCCTGCTGGAGGCGATCCTGATCAGCGTGGGCGGCGGGTTGCTGGGAATCCTGGCCGGCGTGGCCGTGCCTGTAGCCGCGAACCTGCTCCAGGACGAGGTCTATATTCCGATATCCACCCTCTCCATCGTGGTGGCCTTCGGCGTTTCTTTTGTGGTCGGCATCATTTTCGGGATTTTACCCGCCAACCGAGCCTCCAGATTGAACCCCACCGAGGCGCTGCGGTACGAGTGATCGTACGAGATTAGAAAATCTTTACAATTTGGCACAGAACCCACCCGGAGCTCGTATCACCTGCTCTACAATGAGGTTCAGCCTACGCCAGTAGACAGGTGGGCTCCCGGGAAGTAGTTGCGGCCGACGCAGGCGACTCGGATGCCATGTCAGGCCGGGACTGACCTATGTCTATTTCCAGCGCCTACCTCGCCTCCATCATCGAATCCTCCGACGACGCGATTATCAGCAAGACGCTGGACGGGCAGGTTACGAGTTGGAACCAGGCCGCCGAGTCGATCTTCGGCTACACCGCGGCGGAGATGATTGGACAGTCGATCAGCCGGATTCTGCCACCGGATCGTCTGGCAGAGATGGCGGCGATTCTGGAGAGGATCCGCCGCGGCGAGAGGATCCGCCACTTCGAGACGTGGAGAAAGCGGAAAAACGGCGAACTGGTGGCTGTTTCGTTGTCCGTCTCGCCAATTTACGACGATGACGGCCACGTGGTGGGCGCGGCCAAAATTGCCAGGGACATCACGGAACGCAGGGCCTCGGAAGCGAAAGTCGTGGAGATGGAGGAGCGGTTTGGCGACGCCCTGTTGGCCTCCGGTATCGGCACCTGGCGCATCAATCCGCGAACGGGGCTGAGCACGCGGGACCTGACTGCGGCGCGCCTGCTGGCACTGCCTGAGAATCTGGGGGAGTGTCCGCTGGCCACGCATCTGCGGCATGTGCATCCGGAGGATCTGGCGCGGGTTTCCGAGGCGCTGGGCCATGCGGCCAGCACAGGCGAGATGTATCAGCAGGATTACCGGGTCATCGCGGCGGGCGGTGTCCGCTGGTTGAGGGACCGGGGCAGGCTGCACGCGGGGGCGTCCGACGAGGCGGCCTCCCTCACCGGTTGCGTGATCGACATCAGCGAACAGGCCGGAATGACGCAGGAACTGGCGAAAGAGCACGCCAGGTTGAAGTCGATTGTGAAGCAGTTGCCGGTGGGGATCATCCTGGTGGATCTGCCCTCGCGCCAGCTGGCTCTTTGGAATCCAGCCATGGAACGGATCCTGGGCCGGAACCTGGTTCGTGACAGCCTGGAGTCAGAGCTGGCGTCGTGGTCGGGCGAACATCCGGACGGAACACCGTACTCCGCCGACAGGTGGCCGGTGATTCGGACCGTGCGCGATGGGGAGAAAGTGGCGCATGAGGAGATCGTCCTCCGTTGTCCCGATGGCGCGAAGAAGATTATCGATGCCACCTCCGGCCTGGTGCTGGGACCGAGGGGGGAGACGATTGGAGCCCTGTCCACCTATGTGGATATCACGGACCACCGGAGGACGGACGAGCATTATCGCCTGATGTTCGAGCGAAGTCCCGTACCGTTATGGGTTTACGACGATGTCACGCTGGAGATCCTGGCTGTAAACCAGGCGGCGATCGAGGAGTACGGCTACAGCCGGGCGGAGTTCCTCGGCATGACGATCAAGGATATCCGGCCGCCGGAGGATGTAGCTCAGCTGCTGGAGCGCATCTCTTTGCTGGATGGCGGCTATGGGCAGCTGAACTGGTCGGAAAACTCTGAGCGGTACTGGCGTCACCGGCACAAGGATGGCTCGATCGTTCACGTGGACATCCGGTCGCACTCCATCCAGTTCGAGGGCCGCTCCGCGCGTCTGGTGATGTCGATAGACGTGACCTCGAAGCAGAAGCTGGAGGAGCAGTTGCGGCAATCGCAGAAGATGGAGGCGATCGGGCAACTTGCGGGCGGGGTCGCCCATGACTTCAACAACCTGCTGACGGTCATTGGCGGGTATGCGAATCTGAGCCTGATGGGGCTGCCGGAGGGGCATCCGATCCGGCCGCACCTGTCCCAGGTGGTGGCGGCCGGCGAGCGGGCCGCGGCGCTGACGCGGCAATTGCTGGCGTTTGGCCGCAAGCAGGTGCTGCAGCCGCGCGTGCTGAATATCAACACCGTAGTCGAGGGGATTCGCCCGCTGCTGGCGCGGCTGCTGCGCGAGGATATCCAATTGGACCTGCGCCTGGATCCAGGTGTGAGCGAGGTGGAGGCGGATCCGCACCAGATCGAACAGGTTCTGATGAACCTGTTGATCAACGCCAGCGATGCGATGGCGCGCGGCGGCGTGATTTCGATCGAAACCCGGAACGTGCGGCTGGACGAAGCCTATGCGGCGAACCATCTGGGTGTGGTGCCCGGACGGCACGTCATGCTGGCGGTCAGCGACACGGGCCACGGGATGGACGCCGCCACCCAAAGCCACATTTTTGAGCCGTTTTTCACTACCAAGCCGGCGGGGAAGGGGACTGGCCTGGGGCTTTCCACCGCATTCGGCATCATCAAGCAGAGTGGCGGGCACATTGGCGTCTACAGTGAGCTAGGTGTGGGGAGCACGTTCAAAGTCTACCTGCCAGCCGCGACGGACCTGTCTCGAGTCGCGGAAGATAAGCCGGCCGTGACCTCGACGGGCGGCAGCGAAACCATCCTGCTGGTGGAGGACGACCCGGGGGTGCGCGAGTTTGCCGCCAGGGTGCTGCGGGAACTGGGTTATACGGTGCATGAGGCGGTGAATGGCGAGCAGGCGATGCGGGTGGGTAGGGTCCTGGGCGAGGTGCTCGACCTGCTGCTGACCGACGTCGTCATGCCGAATATCGGCGGGCGGCAACTGTCGGAAGCGCTGGCTCCGGTGTGCCGGAAGATGCGGGTGTTGTTCATGTCGGGCTATACGCAGAATGCGATTGTGCAGCACGGCGTCCTGGACCCGGGGTTGGAGTTTCTGGCTAAGCCATTCAATTCGCACAGCCTGGGCGAGCGGATCAGGGAGGTGCTGGCGACCCCGATCCGGCCCCGGTCGGTGCTGCTGCTGGAGGGCGACCAGGCCGTCAGCGCAATGCTCGAAGAGGCCCTGGAGCGCGCCGGCTATGCCGTGACCCTTGCCCAGGATGGCGAGGAGGCGATTGGGCGCTGCCGGCAGAAGCCGGTGGACTTGCTGGTAGTGGATGTCGTGACCCAGCCCACCGAGGCCCTCGACCGGATCCACCACCTGACCCGGGAGCTGCCGCATGTGCGGTTTGTCACCCTGGCCAGCGACTGGGACGACCATATTCGCCGGGAGGCGCGCCGAGCGGGCGCGCACGCATGCCTGCAGAAGCCGGTGGCGCTGGATGTCTTTCTGACGATGGTGCGCGATCTGATCGGCTGACCGGTATGGTGGGGGCTTCCGCCGGTTGTACCTGTTGCTTCCGCCGCATGCGTCCAACCCTCAATCCCCGGCGCGGTACGCTACGAAGGGAACCTAAACTATGCGCATTGTGTTTCTCCTCCCGATTCTGGCCTGCGCAGTTGCGGCGGAGCCCCGAACCCTGACGCTGAAACAGGCCGTGGAACTGGCGCTGAAGCAGAGTCCGGACCTGGTGCTGGCGCGGCTGGATGAGCAGAAGGCGGCTTACGAGATTCAGGCGGTGAAGGAACCGATGCTGCCGCGGGTCTTTGTCGGCAGCGGCCTGGCCTATTCCAGCGGCATGCCCATGAGCATTGAGGGTGCGTCGCCTTCGGTGATGCAGGCCAAGGCGGTCCGGAACATCTACAACGCGGTGCAGGGCTACCAGGTGGCTTCGGCCCGGGAGAGCGCCAGAAGCGCCGCTCTGGGCGTGGCGGCGATGCGGGAAGAGATCGCGCTGCGGACGGCGTCGCTGTTCCTGGACCTGGAGAAGGCGTCCAAGGAGACCGAGATTGCGGATCGCCAGATCGAGCACCTGCGCCGGGTGGAGGCGGCGATCCGGCTGCGGGTGGAGGAGGGCAAGGAACTGCCCATCGAGGCGAGACGGGCGGCCCTGAACCTGCTGAAGGCGAGGCAGCGGCTGCAGAGCCTGCAAACGGCACGGGATGCGGCTTCGCAGAGCCTGGCGTTGGTGCTGGCCCTGCATCCGGGCGATGCGATCACTCCGGCTCCCGAGGAGCGGGCGGCCGTGGAGTTGCCGCCGGACGAATCGACTTCCGTGGCCGAGGCGTTGAGCGACAACCGGGAGATCCGGCGGATGGAAGCCGACCTGGCGGCGAAGAACCTGGAGGTCCGCAGCTTCCGGGCGAACCGTCTGCCGAAGGTGGACCTGGTGGCCCAGTATGGGCTGTTCGCCAAGTTCAACCACTATGAGGACTATTTCAACAAGTTCCAGCGCAATAACGGGCAGCTGGGCATTTCGCTGCAGATCCCGGTATTTGCGAGCACCGCGGACGAGGCGCGGGCCGCGCAGGCGGAGATCGAATCCCGGCGTATCCGGTTCCAGATCAATGACTTGCGTGGGCGCGTCGAGGCCAATACGCGGCGCGCGTGGATGAAGATCAGGGATGCGGAGATGGGCCGCGAAGTGGCGAAGCTCGACCTGGAGCTGGCGCGGCAGCAGGTGTCTGTGTTGCTGGCTCAGATGGAGGAAGGCAAGGCGTCGATGAAGCAGATCGACGAGGCGCGCTTCCAGGAGCAGGAACGGTGGCTGGCGCTTTATGACAGCTCCTATCTTCTGGAACTGGCGCAGATGGAGTTGTTGCGCCAGACCAACGCGCTGGTGGCGGCGCTGCGCTAGCGGGTGAGCGGCCTTACTTTCCGGCGCGCGGCCAGGTGGGCTGCCTCCGGCATGCCGGATTGAGTTGGACGGGCAGCGGATCGGTGTGAGGCGCTCTGCAGGCGGAGGCGTCCGGAATGGGGTAGCCGATTTTCCCGCTTTATGCCCCCTCAGCCGAGCTGTATTGCGCTGGCTTCTCTTGTATGTTCAACTAGTTGAGGACACTCGGAGGTCCTGATTCCTAATCGGTGGAAACTGCCATGAAACATAGTCGTCCCGTCCTGCAATTCCTTGCTCTGCTGGTGGCGCTGCTCAGCCTCGGCGGCTGTCTGCGCGATCCCGAGAAGGTAAAGCGGCGTTATCTGGAAAACGGCAACAAATACATGGCGCAGGGCAAGTTTAAAGAAGCTGCGCTGATGTATCGAAATGCCATCCGGCGTGACCCGAAATTCGGCGAGGCCTATGCTCAATTGGGTGATGCCGAAGTGCGTCGCGGCGATATCCGAGCAGCCGTGAGCGCCTACCGCCGGGCGGTGGAACTACTGCCGAAGTCCGAAGAGTCCGCGGGTAAGCTGGCTGACATTTACCTGGCTGCCTACTCGATGCAGAAGGATCGCAACAGCCCGCTGCTGGGCGAGGTGCGTGAGCTGGCCGAGACCCTGCTGAAGAAAGACCCGAACTCCTACCACGGGCTGCGGCTGCGGGGCTTCATGGCCGTCAGTGACAGCAAGACCACAGAGGCGATCGACTATTTCCGCAAGGCGGACGCGGTCCGGCCGAAGCAGCCGGAGTTGCTGTTCGCGCTGGCCCAGGTGTTGAACCAGGACAACCAGTGGCTGGATTCCGAGCAGGTGGCCGTTAAGATTGTGAAGGATACGCCCCAGTACGTGCCGGTGTACGACTTCCTGGCGCTGCAGTACCTGCGCCGCCAGCAGCCGGCCCAGGCCGAGGCGATTGTCCTCAAAAAGGTAGAGAACAACCCCAAGATCCCCGAGTTCAAGTTGCAGCTGGCCGGCTTCTATCGCGCGATGCAGCGCAAGGATCAGTCCGAGCAGGTGCTGCAGAAGCTGATGGCCGAGAATCCGAACGATGCTTCGGTGTACCGCAAGATTGGGGACTTCTTTGTAAGGATTCGCGAACTGGACCGGGCGATTGAGCTCTACTCCGATTCGCAGAAGAAGTTCCCGGCCGAGAAGACGAGCTTCCGGCTGCGTACGGCGCAGGTGAAGGTCGGGCAGGGCAAGCCGCAGGAAGCGCTGGCCATTGTGGAAGAGGCGCTGAACGACGATCCGAAGAACAACGACGCGCTGACCCTGCGCGCCTCGCTGCAACTGCAGTATGGCGGCAAGGAGAAGCAGCAGGCGGCGATCAACGACCTGCAGACGCTCATCAGCCGGACCCCGAGCAATGCGGTGGTCCGCTACAACCTGGCGCGCGCTTACCACAGCCGCGGCGACCTGGATGCGGCGCGCGTGCAGTACCAGGAGGCGATCAAGCTCGCCCCGACCTTTGCGGCTTCGCACATCGGGCTGGGCCAGGTGTATCTGGCCAAGCGGGACTTCGGCAAGGCGATCGGCGAAGCGGATGACGCCCTGAAGGCGGATCCGGCCAGCGTTCCGGCGCGTGTGATCCGCATCAACGCGATGACGAACAGCGGCAACCTCGCCCAGGCGAGGACCGATGCGGCCTTGTATCTGAAAGACAAGCCCGACTCTCCGGACCTGCAGTTCCAGGTGGCCGTCATCGACTTCATCGACGGGCACCTGAAAGAAGCGGAGACCGCGTTCCGCAGCCTGCGCGCGAAGTTCCCGGCGGATCCCCGGCTGACCTACGCGATTGCCGAAGTGATGATCCGCACCAACCGGCAGACGGAAGCCCTGAAATTCCTGCAGGACGAGCTGGCCAAGGCGCAGGGCAACAAGGAACTGCGGCTGGCAGTCGCCAACACGGCGCTGCGCATCGGTCAGCACGATACCGCTGAGGTGGAGTACCGGAAGCTGATCGACCAGGATCCGAAGAACACCGACCTGTACATGCGGCTGGGCGAGACCCTGCGCAAGAAGGGTCAAATTCAGGCCTCGATTGAGGCGCTGAAGCGCGGCCAGCAGCTGGCGCCTACGAATCCGAACGCCAATCTGCAACTGGCCCTCACGCTCGACCTGGCCGGCATGAAGCGCGAATCCCTGCCGCTGTATGAGGCCGTGGTGAAGGTAGAGCCGGACAATCCGATCGCGCTGAACAATCTGGCTTTCATGTATGCCGAGGACGGCAAGGATCTCGACCAGGCTCTGACCTATGCGCAGCGCGCCAAGTCGAAGATGCCGAACAACGGGGACGTGGCCGACACGTTGGCCTGGATCTACATCAAGAAGCAGCTGAACGACAACGCGATCACCATCCTCAAAGACCTGACTGCGAAGCAGCCGAAAAATCCGACCTACCACCACCACATGGGGGTCGCCCTGTTCCAGAAGGGCAACAAGGTTGCTGCCAAGCAGAGCCTGCAAACGGCGCTGACCCTCAAACCCGGGAAGGATGAGGAGAACCAGATTCGCGAGTTGCTGGCCAAGGTTGGTTGATGGGCGGCCGCGGTTTCCTATCGCCCCCATTGCTAGCGTATGCGGGACCGCTCGGGGTCTTCATGGCCCTGCTGGTGGTGTTGCCGCAGTTGCACCTGCCCATCCGCGCGAACCTCGCGGTCTGGCTGGTTGTGTGCACCGCCACCATCCTGGTTTGGAGCTGGAGAGTTCTCGAATTCAAACCTGCCCAGCCTCTGATGAGCATTCTGGTGGGCATCGGGGTCTTCGTCCTGTGGATTGCGCCCGACGTTCTGTTTCCCGGCTGGCGCCTGCACTGGCTGTTCCAGAATCCGATCCTCGGCGAGCTGAAGACCAGCCTGCCGGCGGACGCGCTCACCGACAATGTTGCCCTGACGATGCGTGTTCTGCGGGCGACGCTGGTGGTGCCGATCGTCGAGGAGCTGTTCTGGCGCGGCTGGCTGATGCGCTGGCTCATCGTACCCAACTTCGAGACTGTGCCCCTGGGCACGTATACACGATCCAGCTTCTGGCTGGTGGCCCTGCTGTTCGCGCTGGAACACGGGCCGTATTGGGATGTAGGGCTGGTGGCCGGCGTCGCGTATAACCTGTGGATGATCCGTACCAAGCGCCTGAGCGACCTGATTCTCGCCCATGCCGTCACGAACGGCCTCCTGTGCATCTACATTCTGCGCACCGGGCAGTGGGAGTACTGGCTGTAGCCGGGGTTCCGCCCCGCCGGGTGCGCGGCAACGTGGGGAGTTTGTGAATACGCAGGCGATTCTGAAGTCGATCCGCTCCGTCAGAGTCCTGGCCGTGGGGGACCTGTGGCTGGACCGCTGGTCCCGGCACGATCCGTTCCTCTCTTCGCAGGCGCCGGAGACAGGGCTGGCATCGACGGTGCTGGTGGCGACGGAGAGTTCGGCCGGCGGCTGCGGGCTGGCGGCTGCCGCGGCGGCCTCATTGGGCGCCGAGGTGGCGGTGCTGGGCGTTGTGGGCGATGACGGAGCCGGGCTGGAGCTGCGCCGCGCGCTGGAACAGGCCGGGGTCCACCAGCTTCCACTGATTGCCGGACCCGCACCGACCGCGGTGACCACGCGCCTGATCAATACGCGGAGTGGCGTCGAGGACGCGGGACGCATCGAGATCGTTCAGTTTCAGCAGCCGGAGCCGGTCATGGCGGAATTCCAGGCGGATTTGCGCCGGCTGGCTTCGACGGCGCAGTGTGTCATCGCGGTAGACGCCAAGCCGCCCATGCTGGGTGGTTTGATGGGCCCGGCCCGCCGTGCGGAGTTGGAATCAATTGCCGGTGCAGGTGCGTTCGTGTGGTTTGATTCCGCAGCAGGCTTTGAGCAGCTGCGCGGCGCCTGGCGTCCCTCGCTGATCATCCGGCCGGACGGGCAGGGCGGGATCGGGATCGAGGACGGGGCGGTCCGGCAGAGTGTGCCTGAGACGAGCCCGCAGCATCCGCTGGATCCGCATGGCGCCCGCGAGACCTTCTCCACTGCCGCGGCGCTGGCGCTGGCCGCCGGAGCCGCCGCTGTCGAGGCCGTGCGTTTTGCGCTGCTGGCCGCGGCTGTGTGCATGATGAAGCCAGGCGCGCGGTGCGCCTCGCCCGAGGAGATTGTTCGAGCGGCACGGGAGCTGAGTGAATGAGTATTCTGGCAATCGACATCGGTGGAACGAAGTTCACGATGGCGCTGTTTGAAGGCGGCAGGATGGTGCAGCGGATCTCGCTGGCCACGGACCGCGAAGGCGGGAAGGACTGGATGCTGGGGCGCATCGGCTCGATTGGAGACGAGTGGCGCGGCGGCGGATCGTTCCAGGCCATCGGTGTGGGCTTCGGCGGACCGGTGAACTTTGAGACGCAGCAGGTGGTGCTGTCCACGCATGTCGGCGGGTGGCAGGATTTCGATCTGCCGGCCTGGCTCAGGGAGAGGTTTGGCGCGCCCGTGTGGATGGATAACGACGCCAACGTGGGCGCTCTCGGCGAGGGAGTGTATGGCGCCGGCAAGGGGCTGCGGCCGCTGTTCTACATGACGCTCTCGACGGGCATCGGCGGCGGTATCCTCACGGGTGAGGATGTGTACCGGGGCGCCGACTCCTATGCGGGCGAGATCGGGCACATGAATGTGCGGCCCGACGGGCCGGATTGCCTGTGCGGTTCGAACGGCTGCTTTGAACGCATGTGCTGCGGCCTGTGGATGGAACGCGATTACGGCCGGACGGCGAAAGAGCTGCTGGCTGACTCCGCGTTTGTCGAGAGGTACGTGGTGGACCTGGCTCGTGGCCTCAAGGCGGCCCTGATGCTGCTGAATCCGGCCGCGATCGTGATTGGCGGGGGCATCAGCAAGGCCGGCGACGCGCTCTTCGTGCCGCTGCGGGCGGAGCTCAACCGCCAGATGACTGCCTGGTCAAAGGCGCGGCGCAATGTGGTTCCGGCCGCGCTGGGCGATGACAGTGTGTTGTGGGGTGCGCTGGAACTGGCGCGCCGGATGGAAAGGATCCACCCATGACGGATTTCAGCTCTGCCTACAAGGCCCAGTTGGTGCGGGCGCTGGACTCGATTCCGCTGGAGAAGGTGGAGGCGGCGATTGCGCTGCTGAAGCGCGCGCGGGACGAAGACCGGCAGGTGTTCGTCTGCGGCAATGGAGGCAGCGCCGCTACGGCGTCGCACTTCGTGTGCGACATGGTGAAGGGCTGCAGTTATGGCCGGCCCACGCGCTTTCGCATCCTGTGCCTGAACGATAATCTGCACACGATCACGGCGTATTCCAACGACGTGAGCTACGACTGTGTGTTTGTCGAGCAGTTGCGCAATTTTGCGCGGCCGGGCGATGTGCTGATCTGCATCAGCGGCAGCGGCAATTCCCCGAACGTCCTGCGCGCGGCCGAGTATGCCAATGAGGCCGGACTGACGACGATTGGCATGACGGGCCGGGATGGCGGCAAGCTGAGTGCGCTGTCGCAACTGGAGATTCATGTTGCCGAGCAGCACATGGGGCGCATTGAGGATGGCCACATGGTGTCGTGCCACATGATCGCCTACTACTTCATGGAACGCGAAGCCGCCGGCGTCTGACCCCCAAAAAAGAAAACCGGCTACCCGAAGAAGGGGGTAACCGGCAGAAGTTTGGAGGAGGAGAAAATCTTTCTCTGAACTAAGTTTGCCGTTTGGGGGCGGTTGGGTCGATCCAACTACCGGGCCATTTTCCGATAGGACCGTACTGTACCTGGCGGGGTACTCGCGGGCCGGGACTCACGTACGGCCCGGGAGCCCGCGCAGGAAGGGCGGGTCCGACCAATCCCAGACACGTTCCGTGTGGTAGTCGATGTCGTTCGGGATCGTGTTCCAGCGGGCCGGGCCAGGGTTGCAGGCGGACCAGCCGTTGATCAGGACGCCCAGCGCGATGGCCACGGCGATGGCGGTTCGCGCCGCCAGGGAGCGGGCCTTCCAGGAATCCAGCAGCGGGATGAGCAAAACCACGAAGACAGGCAGGATGTCTGAGAACAGGCGGGGCCCGTTGCAGAATCCGCCCCACCAGATGGGCACCGAGGAGATGAGCAGGTAGTGGAGCACGGCAATGGCCGCCAGCACCGCGGCCAGTGTCCGCCGGGCCGGGATGCGCCACCACAGCAAGAAGCCGGGCATCGCGCCCAGCAGGATTGGAGCGTAGACGAACAGCCCGCGGGCCGGGCTGACCAGATGCCCCACCAGCGCTTTGGCCCAGCTGGCGTGGACACCCAGGCTGCCTTGCGGTGCGCCGGCGGGGCGCGCGTACGGTTCCAGCAGGGCTCCGAAGATGCTGAAGTTGCGCACGGCGAAGAGGGCGGCGATGGGCAGCGCTCCGGCGATCAGGAGGATCAGCGGTTTCCGCCCGGTGCGCAGGGCCCAGACCGCGAAGACGGCGGCAGGTATCGCATTGGTGGGCCGGGTGAAGAAGGCGAAGCTCAGGATGGCGCCGGCGAGGGTCCACTGGGCAGGCCGGCGTGCTGCGTGAATGCCGGCCAGGAGGGCGGCCGACAGCAGCAGCATATCCGCTGCCTGCATGCCCAGGGCGCGGCTTCCGGTCGACCAGGCGGGTGAGGCGAAAGCGAAGATCAGGGCCACGGCAACCGCCGTGCCGACGCCGGTGAACTCGAGGGCGATGCAGTACAGCAAGACCGCCGCGAGGGCGATCCAGAGGCTGGCGATGAGGAGTTCCACGAGGAGGGAGGAATCCTCCAGATTGCCTCGCAACAGCGCGGCCAGGGCGGGGGAGTGGATGCGCGCGGCCAGGGGTTCCAGCGCGAAATGGAAGGCGCCGAGAGCTGCCTGCAGGCCGGCCACGGCCGGAGCGGCCAGCAGGGCGGTGCCTGCGGGATAGATGGTGCGGTAGTGGCCATCGGGGCGGGTGATGGCGTAGTAGCCGCTGGCCTGCAGGCGCGGCTGGTACTCATCCAGGTCGAGGTCGCCGCGCTGGAGGAAGCTGAGAGCCTGGAAGACGGTCCAGCGGGAATCGCCGGAGGTGACCACCGGGCTGGCGGAATGCAGGACAAACACGGCCAGCCCCAGGAGGACGCCTGCTTGCCCCTTGAGCCGCCGCATGGCGCGATTCCTGGTTCCTAATTCTCGCCGACGATGCGCCCGTCGCGCATGATCACGGTGCGATGACCGTAGGCAGCGGCTTCAGGGTTGTGCGTGATCATGAGGATGGTCTGGCCCAGGCGATTGTTGAGGTCGCGCAGGACGTCGAGGACTTTGACGGAGTTCTCGGTATCGAGATTGCCGGTGGGTTCATCGGCCAGCAGAATGGCGGGATGGTTCACCAGCGCGCGGGCAATGGCCACGCGCTGCTGTTCGCCACCGGACAGGGCGCGCGGCTTGTGATGCAGGCGGTGGTGAATGCCCAGGGTTTTTAGCAGGTCGACGAAGCCGGTATCCAGGGGGCCGGAGTTGCCGCCGAAGTGGCGCGCCATTTCGATATTGCCCATGGCGGTGAGAGTGGGCAGCAGGTTGTAGCGCTGGAAGACGAAGCCGACTTTGGTGCGGCGCAGACGCGTGCGTTCGCGATCTGAGATGGAGGAAAGGTCTTCGCCGCCAATGATGACGGTGCCGGAGCTGGGCGAAGCCAATCCGCCGAGGATATGGAAGAGGGTCGATTTGCCGGAGCCGGACGGTCCGACGACGCTGACGAATTCTCCTGGCTGGATGTCGAGCGAGACGCCGCGCAGGGCGGGCACTTCGATTTCGCCGACGCGGTAGGTTTTTTTCAGATCTTTGACGCGGATGATCGGTTCTGCCATGGGGTCTTCTTATTCGTGCGAGAGGGCCTCAATGGCATCCTGCGTGGCGGCGCGCATGCCGGGGTAGACGGCGCCGAGGAGTCCGGCGGTGAGGGAGATGCCCAGCGCGGTGGGCCACCAGTCCGGTGCGAGTTCCGATTGCATATTGGCGCGGATGAAGTGATTGATGGCCCAGTTGGCGGCCATGGAGAGGAGAATTCCGCAGATCCAGCCGACGACGGCAAGCACCAGGGTCTCACGCACCAGAATGCCCATCACGTCTCCGGGCGACGCGCCCAGCGCCTTGAGGATGCCGATCTCGCGCGTTCGTTCCAGCACGGTAGTGTACATCGTGAGGCCGACCACCAGGAAGCCGACGACCACCGAGAGTCCGGTGATCACGTAGATGAAGCCTTTCAACGCGGGTACGTTGTTGACGGAGAACAGGCTGACGAACTCCTCGATGGAGTAGATTCCGTAGCCCTCGAGTTCGGGCACCGCCTTCAGCGCCGCAATGACGGCCTGGACGTTCTCCTTGGTGTCGACCTTCAGGAACGCCTGGCTGATCTTGTCGTCGCTGTTGGTGACCGACTGGAGCTGCTTGAGGGAGACGAGCTGCCGGGCCAGTTTGCCGGCCGGCACGATGCCGCAGATGCGCCAGTTGATGTTGAGCGCGTTGACGGTGTCGCCGACTTTCTTCTTGGACTGCTCGGCATACCAGTCGTCGACGATCATGTCGTTCTTCTCTTTGAACGGACCGCCTTCGAGGTACTTCATGCCACCGCTGAGGGCGGCGAACTCGTCGAGGTTGATGCCGGTGATGGTGCTGAGCCCGGCGTAGGCCTGGACGTTGATGCCGGCCACCTTGGTGACGTGGGGCCGGGCAGCGAAGTACTTCAGAAACTTCTCCGGCATGCTGGCGCCGCTCAGGCTGATGGCCGAAGCACCCGGGGGTTTGATCATGATGTCGGCGCCGACACCCTTGGCCCGGTTGATGGAGTCCTGCAACATGCCGTGACTCAGACCCACCACGGCCAGGATCATAGAGACCTGAAATCCGATGGAGAGGCAACTGAGGGCAGTGCGGAGCTTACGATGCTTCAGATTCTCGAATACAAGGCGGTTGATCAAAGCGAGGTAGATCCTTCACACAAGTTCCTATTGTACCCTCTCAAACCTGTTGATACCGTACCCAGATTCGAGGTTCCGGCGGGGGCTCACTCTACTTCCGGAGTCGAGATTTCCTGGTACAGGCGGACCGAAGTTTCCAGCAGCTGAATGGCCAGGGCGGCGCTGAAGCCGGCGCCCTCGCGCAGGTGGAGTTCGAGGACGGGTTCGACTGCGAGAAAGCTGAGCAGAATGGCGTGCGCCCGGTCCGGCGAAAGATGGGAGAACATGACGGCGTCCAGGCAATCGGGGGCCAGGCCGCGGGCGCACATGGCGGCCGCGCCGGCCACGAAACCGTCGACCACCACGGGCAGACGCCGGGCGGCAGCGCCCAGGATGAAGCCCGTCATGGCGGCGATCTCAAAGCCGCCCAGGCAGCGCAGGGCGCCGTGGGGCGAAACGGTCTCCGCCTGGTTCCGGGTGACGGCGGTCCGGACCGCCTGCACCTTCCGGTTCAGGGTCGCGTCGTCCAGGCCTTCGGCGCGTCCGGTGGTCTCCGAAGCGTCGCGGCCGGTCATGGCGCTGAGCATGGCGGAGGCGGCAGCCGAGGCGCCGACCCCGATCTGGCCCAAACCCACCACGTCGAAGCGTCCGGCGGCGTCCTCCGCCAGTTGGACACCCGTTTCCAGGGCCGAGTTCACCTGGGCCTCGGTCATGGCGGGTCCGCGGCAGATGTCGGACGTGCCGGCTGCGATGCGATAGTTCAGCACGCCGGGTTCCCCACCGCGCAGGCTGCCCATATCGACCAGCACGGGTTCGATGCGCGCCTCCCGGCAGATCACCTGGGCGGCTGAGCCGCCTCGCAGGAACTGGCGCGAGAGAGCCGCCGTCGCATCCTGCGCATCCGCGCTGACCCCTTCCTGAACAATGCCGTGATCGGCGGTGAAGACGTAGAGGCCCTTGCGCTGGATCTGGGGCGTGCTGGTGCCGTGGATCAGCCCGTAGTGGACCACCAGAGCTTCCAATTGCCCCAGCCCGCCGGAGTTCCTGGTGAGCGCCGCCCAGCGATTCGTGATCGCCGAAGCCACTGTCTGATCCAGGAGAGGCCGGATCCGGTCCATGCACTGCCGGGTATTTGTAGGAATCATCGAATTCGTTTGGGAACGCCGAATACCATCCAGTAGAGCCGCGAAGCGGACTCCGCCGCCATGCGGTTGATCAGGCCCGCCAGGCGGCGGAAGTGCCGGGAGGGTTCTTCGTCCATCGGGAAGCCGAAGTCGACGTCGCTGGTGACTACGATCAATTCGGCCTGACAGTTTTTGGCGAGCTCAATCAGCCGGCTGGCTTCCTGCTCCACCTGTTCATCGGTGCGGCCGGCCATGACGAGGTTGGAGACCCACAGGGTGAGGTCGTCGATCACAACGGCGTCGAAGACGGAGGCGCGGTCCTGAATGAGGCGGCTGATTTCGATGGGTTCCTCCACCGTGATGAACTCGGCTCCGCGCTCACTGCGCGCGCGCTCCACCTTTTGCGCGGTCTCCTCGTCGTCGGGCTGCAACGTGGCGATGAATCCCAACTTCGGGCCATGCGCGCTCGCCAGCGCCAATGCGTAGCGGCTCTTGCCGGAGCGGCGCCCCCCGCCCACGACTGCTAAAGCCATAAACTCCTCCTTCGACTGCGCAGAAGCGCGATGAAGAACGGCCCTCCTATCAGTGCCGTCACCACGCTCACCGGAATCTCCACCACCAGCAGGGTACGCGCCACTGTATCGCAGACCGTCAGCAACGCGGCTCCCAACAGGAATGATACAGGCATCAGCAGCCTGTGGTCGCCGCCAAGTTTCAAGCGGACGGCATGCGGCACCACCAGGCCGATGAAACCGATGGGGCCTGTGACGGCGGTGACTACCGCTGTCAGCAGCGAGCCGGCGATGTAGCCGGCCAGCAGCAGCTTCTGGGGCGAGGCGCCGTGCGTGGCCGCCCACTCTTCGCCCACCGACATCAGGTTCCATTGCCGCGCCAGCAGGCACAAGCCCAGGCAAACCGGCAGAATGATGCCGGCCATCCACCACAGCGTACCGGCGTCCACGGGATCTATGTTGCCCATCAGCCAGTGCACGATGGCGAAGCTCTGGCCGACGCTGGCCAGATTGTGCAGCAGCATGATCAGCGACATGACCACGCTATTGATGGTGACACCCGCCAGCAGAAGCGTAAACGACGACATGCGGCGGCCTTCGGCGGCCACGGCGACCACCAGCAGCAGGACTCCGGCGGCGCCCAGCAGGGCCGCGACCCAGACGGCGGGCAGGCCGCCCAGTTGATTCATCCCGAGGCAGATCGCGATGACGGCGCCCAGCGAGGCTCCGCTGGAGACACCCAGCGTGTAGGGGGTGGCCAGGGCGTCGCGCAGCAGCGCCTGAAAGAGGACCCCGGCGGTGGCCAGGGCTCCGCCGACCAGCAGGGCCAGGATGGTGCGGGGCAGGCGGACGCCGAAGAACATCTGGGCGTCGGGCGACTCGCCACGGAAGGCGCGGCTCAGTTCGATCTTGGCCGGGCCGATGAGGGGCGTAATCAGACCCACCAGGATGGTGACGGCCAGAGCGAGCAGGATGATCCGGGCTGCGCGTGCCGGGGTGACCGGTTCAATCCCCATACGCAATCCACGGCTTTCCCCCCGGACGCTGCAACCATTCCGCCTGGACTCCGAAGACGTCTTTGATCTTCTCGGCGGCCAGGGCCGAGCAGGGATCGGCATCGGCGGCCACGCGACCGTTCTTGAGCGCCACGACACGGTCGGAATAGGCGGCGGCGAGATTGAGGTCGTGGGTGACGGCGATCACCAGGAGGCCTTCGCGCGCCAGGCTGCGCAGCAGTTCGTAGATCGAGAGCTGGTGTTGAAGGTCGAGAAAGGTGGTGGGTTCGTCCAGCAGCAGGGCGCGCGGTTCCTGCGCGAGGGCCGAGGCCAGGACGACCCGCTGGCGTTCGCCGCCGCTGAGGGCGCGGAAATCGCGGTGGCGGAAGCGGGTGGTATCGGTGAGTTCCAGGGCCCGATCCACGGCCTTCCAATCCTCGGGGCTTTCGAACATGCCGCCGGCGTAGGGAGTCCGGCCCATGAGAACCACCTGCTCGGCGGTGAACGGGAAGTCGAGTTTCAGGCTCTGCGGCACCAGGGCGACTTCGCGGGCGAACTCCCGCCGGGGCCAGGTGGTGATGCTGCGCCCGTTCAACTGGCAGGTGCCCTGGAACCCGTCGCGCAGGCCGGACATGATGTTCAGCAGAGTGGATTTGCCCGCTCCGTTCGGGCCGGTGAGGGCGACCATGCCAGGCTGGTCGAAGGTGAGTGTGACGTCAGAGAGAACTTCGATGTCCCCGTAGCGCATGCCGACGCCAGTGAGGGCATAGCGGACACTCATCGCCCGGCTACTCCGTGGATGTGAGCGTAGAGGGCCCGGGCGGCGATCCCCATGCGGGGGCCGGGGTGGATGAAGACGTCGGAGTCGATCTGGACGACGCGCCTGGATTTGACTGCCTCCAGGTTCGGGTATTTGGCCCACAGCGAGAAGAACTGCTGCTGGGCTTCCAGCGGCTTGCCTTCGATGTGAGCAAAGTCGCCCATGTCGAGGATGACCTGGGGGTTCCCGGATAGCACCTGTTCCAGAGAGACTTTGGGGTACTGGATGGGCGAGTTGCTGAGAAGGTTGTCGCCGCCGGCCAGGGTGACGAGTTCGTCAATGAAAGTCCCGGGGCCGACGCCGACCATGCCTTGCAGCGAGCCGGGAGACCGGCCGACCAGAAAGAGGGTCTTGAGCCGGGCCTGGCCGCGGGCCTTTGCGCGGACTTCATCGAGTTGGGACCGGAGGCTGGCTGTGAGTTTGCGGGCTGCCCCGTCTGTGCCGGTGAGCTTCCCGATGGCTTCGATGGAGCGGAAGATGTCCTCGATGGAGTCCTGATTGACCTCCTCGGCGTGGACACCGAGTTTGCGCAGCCGTTCGGCCACCTGGATCGGGTTCTTGATGACCAGGACCAAATCCGGTTTCAGGGCGAGGATGCGCTCGAAGTCGGGTTGGAGAAACGAACCGATCTTCGGCTTCTGCTGCGCTTCCACGGGGTAGCGGCAATACTGGGTGACG
>JAFKEE010000022.1 GCA_017307505.1 Acidobacteriota bacterium
CATGTCCGCTGGCCGGACCAGTTTGAAAACCGGGGTTTGCCCACCAGTAGGAGTCTCGGTCACTGCTTCGTCTGGCGCGCACCAATCGTACACCCGCGCCACCCAATTTTCATGCCCCTGGGTGGCCGCTGGCCATCACTGTTTGACATCCGAACCTCTACTGCCCGCCGGGGAGCCGTCGCCATCAATCTCCGAACCCGACGTGTGCCCGCCCGCCGAGCCCAGGTCGCCGAGTGCGCCCGTTGGGACGGCGGACGCCCTCGTCCGCAGCCGGTCCCCTGACCGGCTCTCTTCTCCTCCAAACTAAGGACAGGTCCCCAAAAACGGTTCCCCACCAGTTGTCGGATCCGGCAGGCCGGCCCCAATTTCCCTGGCCCAGTCGCAGAGCGCCAGCGACGGGCTCATCCTGCGGTTCGCCCGGCGCCAGCCAAAACAAAGCCCGTTGGGACGGCGGACGCCCTCGTCCGCAGCCGGTCCCCTGACCGGCTCTCTTCTCCTCCAAACTAGGGCCAGGTCCCAAAAACTGGCCCCCACCAACTGTCGGATCCGGCAGTCCTGCACCAATCCGCCAGGCCCAGTCGCAGAGCGCCAGCGACGGGCTCATACTGCGGTTCTGCCCGTCCTCAGCCAAAACAAAGGGGGCACGATCTCAACGATCAATGCCCCCATTTGCGGAGATCCAAACCTCAGCCCAGCCGGCGCCGAACCTACACCTTCAACTCCCACCCCTTCCGAAGGAACGGCTGCAAATACTTGTTCGCTTCGGGACTGTTCGTAAACCGGCCCTTCTCCCCGTCGTAGTTCAGCTTGCCGGGCACCCGAAGCGCAATCGCCCCCAGGGCCAGCCACTCAATATACTTCGCCGCCACGGGGAACTGGGACACACCCGGAGCCCCGCCCTTACAGGCGCGGATCCAATCCTGCTGATGGTTAATGCCCCGCTGCAGCATCTGCGGCGGCAGCTTATACTCCGCCCAGCGCGAGGCCGGCAGCAGCCAGACGCCTTCTCCGCGGGTCGTCGTCGCCATATACCCCTTCGAGCCCACGAACACGGCCCCATTGCCCGGAGCCCGCATCTTCGCATCCGCTGGCGGCGCACCGCCCGGTCCACCCGGCCCGCCCGGACGCGGACCCATGCCCGGCGGCCGCGGCCCACCCGGAGCGAACACACCCGGAGCCGGCTTCCCATCAATGCCCAGCCGCTCGCCAACCATCATCGTCCCGTCACCCGTACTCAGGAAGGGCCGCCCCTTCTCCGCCAGGTTGTTCATCGAGGGGAACAGCCGGTCCCCTTCCGCCATGCCCGGAGGATTCTGGAAATCGCCGCGCATATTCTGGTAGGCGTGGACTGTCACCGGCGGCATGTTCGCCCGGGCGGGGAACTCAAACACCAGGTGCGCCCGTAGCGGCCACAGCCACTCGCTCTTGCCCTCGACAAAGACACACTCCACGCTCGTCGGCGAAGCCTTGTCCAACTGCAGCGCCAGGTGCGCCGGCCCCAGGTTGTGCACCAGCCAGTCGCCCAGCGAGCCGCCCGTCGAAAAGTCGAGGAACGCCCGCCACTGGTTCGTCATCAGCGGATTGAAGTCGCGCGGCTTGGCCGGGCCCAGCCACAGATCCCAATCGAGCGTCCCGGGGATCTCTGTCTTTTCGGGACCCGTCTCCGGCAGCTTCGGCTGCCCGCCGTAGATGCCGCCCGTCCACGCGTGCAGTTCCTTCACCTCGCCGATATCGCCGGACCACAGGATCTCGCACGCCGTCTTCGTGGCCTCGTGATTGAAGCCCTGGTTCCCCATCTGCGTGGCCACTTTGTACTTGGCCGCCGCTTCCACCAGCAGGCGCGTCTCGTGCACCGTGCGCGTCAGAGGCTTCTCGCAATACACATGCTTCCCGTGCTGCATGGCGGCCAGCGCGATGGGCGTATGCATGTGGTCCGGAGTGGCGACCATCACCGCATCCACGGTCTTCTCGGTCTCCAGCAGCTTGCGGAAGTCCTTGTACTTGGTTGCCTTCGCATAGGTGGAGAATGCCTTTGCGGCCCGCTTCTCATCGACATCGCAGAGAGCAACCACATTCTCCGTGGGCGTCACGCCCATCAGGATCTCCGGACCCCGAATGCCCACGCCGATCGCGGCGATGTTCAGTCTCTCGTTTGGCGATTTGTAGCCGGCGGCCCGCAGCGAAGCCACGCTGCCGAAGCCGCCTGTCGGAATAGCGCCGGCTAGAAGAGATCCATAAAAGAAATAACGTCTGGAAAATCCGCCGTCGGACATCGTGGTCTCCTAATCCATATGAAGTGCGGCTGGTTGGCTCTGGCAGCCATCGCTGTCAGGAGGGTGCACCGGCCTGGCGTCCTCTGGCGCCGATAGGCACAGCACTCATCCGCTCGTGTCTGGTCGTTGATTCTATTTCGATTGGCCGCTGAGAGCAAGCAACCGGACGCATCCGCCAAACCACAAGTCCTATCGAATGGCCTGCGCCGCGCAGGGCGGAAACCTCCGCCCCACGCAGCCGGTCTCTCTACTTCGTCATCGACGGCGGAGCCGCCTCCACCGCCGCAGCAAACTGCTTGTTCGGCTCGGCGCCCATACGGAATACGATCTTCCCGCCATTCGCGATGGCCGCATGCGGGAACCACGCCTTCTCATACGGCTTGCCATTCAGCGTCACCGACTGGATGTACTTCTCATCCGCCGACTTCCTGACAGCCTCCACCACCAGCTTCCGGCCGGCGCCCATCTCAATCGTCACCCGGTCGAACAGCGGTGTCCCAAAGACATAGTTCCCGCTCGCCGGATCCACCGCATAGAAGCCCAGCGCACTGATCACATACCAGGCCGACATCTGGCCGCAGTCTTCATTGCCCGACACTCCATCGTCTGGAGTGTTGCCATACAGGTGGTCCAGCAGGTACCGCACCCGCTCCTGCGTCTTGTAGGGAGCGCCGCCATACGAGTACAGATACGCGATGTGGTGGCTTGGCTCGTTGCCATGCGCATACTGCCCCACCAGCCCCGTCATGTCGGCCACCTTCTCCCCTACCGTCTCGGTCGACTGAGAGAACAGCGCATCCAGCTTGTCGATAAAGGCCTGCCGTCCGCCTAACAGGTTGATGTAGCCCTTCGGATCCTGCTGCGCGCCCCAGGTCGCCTGCCACGAGTTCGCTTCCGTGAAATCGCGCCACTTCTTGGAAACACCGGTCGTCTTGGGATCGAACGGACCCGCCCACTCGCCATTCTCCAGTCGCGGCCGGACAAAGCCCGTCGACTTGTCCCACAGATTGCGATAGTGCCCCGCCTGGCCCAGCAGCTTCTCGTACTCGCCCATCTTCCCGAGTTCACGAGCAATCTGCGCCACGGACCACGCGTCATAGCTGTACTCCAGCGTCTTCGTGGCCGACTCCTCTTCCTTATCGCTCGGGATGTAGCCCAGCTTCCGGTAATAGCCCAGGCCACGGTAGTCGTCCACCATGGCCCGCTGGTACAGCTTCGCGTAGGCCCGCTCGTAGTCGACGCCTTTGATGCCCTTCATCATCGCCTCGGCGATGACCGGCGCTGAATGGTAGCCCGTCATGCAGAACGTCTCCCGCCCCTGCAGCGGCCAGATCGGAACACCCGCCGGGCTCTCCTCGCCCATCCGGATCAGGCAGTTCAACAGGCTCGGCAGACGGTCCTGCTGCATCAGCGTGTACAGCGGATGCAGCGCACGGTACGTATCCCACAGCGAGAACGTGCTGTAGTTGTGCTCTCCGGCTTTCATCGTGTGGACCGCATTGTCCATGCCGCGATACTGCCCGTCGACATCGTCAAACAGCGTCGGCGCCAGCATCGTGTGGTACAGCGCGGTGTAGAAGACCTGCGCCCGCTTCTCGTCCTTGGTTTCGATGGCCGCCCGCGACAGCTCCCTCTTCCAGCTCTCCTTCGCCTTGGCTTCGACTTTGGCAAAATCCCAGTCCGGAATCTCTGTCTCCAGGTTCTTCATCGCGCCTTCGACGCTCACCGCCGAAAGCCCCACCTTCACCTGGATCACTTCACCAGCCGTCGTCTTGAAATGGACCAGCGCCTTGACACTCTTGCCCTTGGCCTCACGCAGCGCGGCGTCCAGGGTCTTGCCGTCGGCAATGATCTCGGACTTCCCGAACGGCTTCGAGAACTTCATCGCGAAATAGATGTACCGGCCCTTGGCCCACCCGTTCACGCGCCGCCCGCCGGTCACCGTCGAATCGCCCACAAACTTCAACTCCGCTTCGGTGACCCTTTGCGGCCCGCCGTTGGCGTGCGCCAGATCCACAATGAAATGGCTCGAATCGCTGGCCGGGAATGTGTACCTGTGGAAACCGGCGCGCTCAGTAGCGGTCAGCTCCGCCTTGATGTTGTAGTCCTTCAGCAGCACCGAATAGTAGCCGGGTACTGCTGTCTCTTCCTGATGGGAGAAGCGGGAGCGGTAGCCTTGCTCCGGATTCTCGCGGCTCCCGGGCTCGGTCTTTGCCGGACCCGTGCCTGGCATCACCAGCACGTCCAGCAGGTCGCCCACGCCCGTGCCGCTCAGGTGCGTGTGGCTGAAGCCCATGATCGACGAATCGGAGTAGTGATACCCCGAGCACCAGTCCCAACCGCTGTCAAACGTGTCGGGACTCAGTTGCACCATGCCGTGAGGCAAAGTCGCGCCGGGGTAGGTGTGTCCGTGCCCGCCCGTGCCAATGAAGACGTTGACATGGCGGCTGGGATCGCCCGCGCCGAAGACAGATAAGGTCGAAAGTAGTAAAACAGGTAGGAAACGGTGAAACATAACTGCGGAAATCCTCACTTTGAGTGTATGCCCCTGCCGCGGGGCATGGGGTTCTCCCGCGGTTCAATCGCTGTAGAATGGCCCTCGGTCATTCCTGGCCACGACGAGAGGATCTTTGTATGCTCCGATTGTTCAAGCCCGCCCTGCTGGCGGCCGCTCTAGTCTGTTGCGCTGTTGCCGCGCCCATGCCGCAGATCGTCAAACAGGGGAAGAAGTTCTCTCTCCTGGTGGACGGTAAGCCCTTCATTGTCCTGGGCGGCCAGGTGAACAACTCCACCGGTTGGCCCGCCCGCATGCAGGAGATCTGGCCGGTCTACAAGGCCCTTCACGCCAACACCGCCGAGATCCCGGTCTACTGGGAGATCGTCGAGCCCAAGCCCGGCGAGTTTCACTTCGAGGCTGTCGATCAGCTCATCCGGGACGCGCGCGCCCAGAAGATACGCCTCATCCTGCTCTGGTTCGCCACCTGGAAGAACGGCGTCATGGACTACGCGCCCGGCTGGGTGAAGGCCGATACCGTGAAATACCCGCGCATGATCGACCCCGGCGGCAAGCCCGTCCGGGTCCTCTCGCCCCACGCCGAAGCAACCATGGCCGCGGACCGCAACGCCTTCGCCGCCTTCATGCGCCATCTCAAGGAAGTGGATGGGGACGCCCACACCGTCATCATGGTCCAGGTCGAGAATGAACCCGGCTCCCTCTTTACAGACCGGGATCATGCCCCCGCCGCCAACAAACTCTTCGAAGGAGCCGTACCCGCCGCGCTGACCACCGCGCTTAAGAAAAACGCCGGCACCTGGACCCAGGTCTTCGGACCGGAGGCCGATGAGGCCTTCGCTGCCTGGCATGTCGCGAAGTATGTGAATGACATCGCCGCCGGGGGCCGCAAGGAGTATGGCCTCCCTCTCTACGTCAACGTCTGGCTGCGCGAACGCAAGAACTTCATGCGCCCCGGTGAGGCCTATCCCAGCGGTGGCGCAACCTCCAACGTGCTCGACATCTGGAAGGCAGCCACTCCCTCCATCGACGTCATCGCACCCGACATCTACGTGATGGATTACGCCGGCTACCGCGCCGTATGCGAAAGCTACGGCCGGCCCGACAATGCTCTTCTCATCCCGGAAACAGGCGGCTTCGGAGCGTTCGCCCGCTACATGTTCTACGCCCTTGCTGACTACGACGCCCTCGGCTTCGCCCCATTTGGCATCGACCGCATCGGCGCGGGCACGGTTCCGGACGGTGTCCCCGGCGTCAGCGCCGGCACCAGCATCGCCGATCTCGTCCGCCCCATGATGGACAACTATCGCCTGCTCGGACCGGCCCTCGATCAGATCGCCGCCTGGCAGGGGACCGGCAAACTCCACTCAGCAGTGGAGGAGGATCAGATCACGGAACGCCTGCTCAGCTTCACTGACTATGAGGTCCTTGCCCAATTCGGCAGGCCCGAAGTCAGCTACGGCGGCACCTTTGCGTCGGGTACGGCCCGCAAAACCGGCCGCGCCATGGTCTCTGAGGTCGCGCCTGATGAGTTCGTGATCCTCGGCTTCGACACCACGGTCCGCTTCGAGCCACGCCGCGGATCCAAGCTCAAGAGCGCCCAGTTCCTCTGGGTGGAAGAGGGGAAGTTCGAGAACGGCGAATGGAAGGCCGCCCGCCGGCTCAACGGCGACGAGACGTTCTTCCGCCTCACGCTACCCGCACAGGGGGTGATCCTCAGGGCGAAGCTGATGTCGTATTAGCTCTGGCTAGTGCTGCCGGACGAACGCGACGACCTCCGCCAGGCCGGGTTCCTCCCCATAGACGCGGAGGTGCGAATCCAGCATGTCCTTGTAGCCGAGTCCGTCCGGAGTCTTGTACTGTTTCCAATCGGCGCCGCGCTCCAGCAGCAGGAGCGCGGCCTTCCAATTCGAGCAGGTCGAGGCCGCGAACACGGCGCTGTTGCCCTGCGAGTCGCGAGCCTGGATGTCCGCACCGTGATCCAGCACCATCTGCAGTACCTCCGGAGGGACCGTCCGTCCCGTAGCGACGAAGAAGACCGGCGTTCCGAAGGAATCCTTGGTATTTGGCTTGGCGCCGGCTGTGAGTAGCATCTGGACAGGCTCCGGCCCTGTCTTGCCGCTGAGCTGAATTGCCAGGCTCAAAGGCAGTTCGCCACCCGAGCCCAGATTCGGGTCGGCGCCCGCCTTCATCAGCGCGCGCAGCACCTCCAAATGTTCCGGAGTGGTGCGCAGTTGGCGGAAGGCCAGCATCAGCAGCGTGGTGTCCGCAAAGCCGCGGCTGTTCACGTCGACCTTGGGAGCAAGTGCCGCCACGGTGACGGCATCGTTCTGCGAGATGGCCGTAGCGATATCGCGGACGGGACCTGATCGGAAAAAGGTGAGGTTCCCCTTCGAGTCGCTATTCAACCGGACCTGCGCCTCGGTGTAGCCCTTCAGCAGGACGAGCAGAAGCACCGGCGACAGCGCCAACACGAAACCGGTCCCGCGCAGGAGGCGCGAGGAGGTTCCATGGAACAGGAAGATTGAGACAGCCAGAACCAGGCCAGGCACCAGGAGCATGAACGCAGCCACGCTCAGCGCGCTGGTCTTCGAACTGGTAGCTGCCGCCAGTCCGAGAATGAACATCAGGAAGATCCCGGCAACATCACCGAGAACGATGATCCAAAACAAAAGCTTCATGGGTGGTTTACCGCCAGAGTGTCATCGCCAACCTGTAAATACGGCCCTGGCGTTCCGGATCTGCCTGAATCGCCGCATGAACGCTTGCCGGCACAACCACCACCCCGTGAACATCTTTCAGTTCGAAGTAGAGCCCAGCCGGCACGATCTCATACCCGAACCACTTCCTCAGCAGCGGCGCGATCTCCTCTCGGTGATCCGTGCACAGTCGTTGGAAGTCTGGATAGCTGATCTCATAACCGGTCGTCATGTACGTTTTCCCAGAGGTGGCAGTGATCCAGTATAAGCACGGGCTAGGCCCGCAGAAATGGCCTCGCGAATTCGACCGCCTCTTGCAGGGATTTCATTCCGGCTTCCGTGAGCTTTCCGCTGTCCTGGCGCGTCTTCCATGTCTTGAAGACGCCCCTCAGGACGAGCGGGTATTTCAGCCCCTCCAGCCCGTACAACCCCATGTCGGTCAGGACCAGCAGAGTGCGGCCGTGCATCTCCCTCGCCTCTCTTTGCTTGCCGGCCTGCCACAAGTCCCAGGTCTGCGCGTACAGGTCCGCAAACGCCGCCGCCGGCATGCTGCCCGAGAATCCGCGCCGCATCTCCTCGATCAACGTTCGGCCGTGGGAACCGGAGAACACCTTTAAATGCCCCTCACTCCCGGACAACAGCTGGCCGATCCGGTCCAACGGCTGCCCGGCCTCGTCCTTCACGTAGCGGAGTGTCGGGATCGTGCGGTACATCTCCAGCAGCAACTCGGGTGTGATCTTACCCACGGCCTGTGCGAACAACGGCAGTGCCGTCGCGCTGCCTACCTGTTTGTAGTACGACAGCACCGCCTTGGGGTCCTGGTCTTTCGGCGGGAGCGAGATGATCGCGTCAGCACCCAACTTCTCAGCCTGTTGCGCATAGAGAACGGCTGTCGTTGGATCCGGGCTCTGCACGCCCAACACCACGGCCAACTTCAGCGTCCTGCCCGTGGCCGCGATTGCCTCGGCCCCTTCCATGCGTTCGCGGTTGCTCAGCGTATCCCACTCGCTGGCCAGTTGCGGCCACACGGCCCCGTGCGCGCCGCAGCGGTCCAGGAACGTGATCTGGGCAGCCAGCGCCTCCAGGTCCAATGCGCCTTTGTCGTTGAACGGCGACTGTGCGATCGGGAAGATCCCCCGCAGCGGTTTCCCGGTTGCTCCCAGGGCGAGGCTTCCGCACAGCGCCAGAAAGTGCCTTCTTGAAACACCGGCGTACATGGCTCTACCTCTCAATCGACTTCGTCATGCGGTCCAGGACTGCACGATCGATCTCATATCCGAGACCCGGTTTCACCGGCGCATCCACATAGCCGTCTTTCGCGATGCGGATCTTGTCCTTGATATACGGCCGGTCGCCTACGCCTTGCGGCACCGTCATCTCGAACCAGACGTTGTTCGGCATGGCCAGTTCGCAGTGGAAGTGCACCGCATGGTCGAACGTCTCGCCCCAGTTGTGCGGCGCGCACTCCATGCCGAAGCACTCCGCCAGCCTCGCGATCTTCATGCCGCCGGTGATGCCTCCGACATTGTCTGTGATAAACCGCACCACGTCCATCGCGCCACGCCGGATGTAGTCGGCGTAGTTGTAGGGCGAGAAGAGGAACTCGCCGATATGCACCGGAATGTCCAGAGCCTGGCACAACTGCACGAGGCCTTCGAGGTCGGTGGTTGGGATGGGATCCTCGAACGCCACGTAGTTCAGCTTCTCCAGTAACCGGCCCACGGTCATTGCCTGCTCGCGGGTATACACGCCCACCGGATCCATCAACAGGATGAAGTCGTCTCCGACCGCGGCGCGCACCGCTTTGCAGACTTCCAGGTCGAGCTTCAGGTCGGAGCCGCCGTCCGGCATGCTGGGCGGGTGGATCTTGTACGCCTTGAATCCGTCGGCCTTGCACTGCCGCACCTCGTTCACGAATTCTTCCACCGTCTTGTGATGCTGGGAACTGGCGTAGGCCATTACGCGGTTCCGGTAGGCCCCAAGGATCCGGTAGATGGGCAGCCCCACTGCCTTGCCCAGAACGTCCCACAGACAGGCGTCGATGGCCGATGCGTACGACGATTGCCCCAGCCGGCGCTTCGGCGGATCGTACTGCGACGTCAGCGCCGGCAGGTCGAGCACGCTCTTGCCCACGAGAGTGCGCTTGGCGAAGTCCAGCCAGCCTTCGTTGCTCCAGTTCGGATGCCAGTAGCGGCGGGCGAGCGTGTAGTTGCCCTCCAGCCCGCTGTTCGTGACGACCGCCGCGATGCGTGTGTATCCGGCGTTGGTCACGGCCGTGGCCGGTTGTCCCGGATCAACGACGTAGACCTTTACCTCTTTGATGGTGAGATCGGGCAGGTCGCCCGCCTTCACTCCGACGGCCTGGGCGGCCGCACCTGCCGGATTGAACAGGGCGCCCGCGCCCAGCGCGAACATGTTGCGGCGGCCGATCGGGTCTGTGGTCATGATGCCTCCTACTTCACGGTCACGTCCCACACCTTGGCCCTTCGCGACTTGCCGGCCGGCCCCTCGACATACAGCGTCACGACATACTGGCCCGCCTTCTCGTAGGCATGGACCGGGTGCTGTTCCGTCGATTCCTTGCCGTCGCCGAAGTCCCATTTCCACGATGTCACCTGGCCTACTGTCCGGTCGGTGAAGGCGATGGTACGACGGTCCATGTCCGTCACCACAAAGGACCATTGGGCTTCGAGTTTCTTGCGCAGATTCGGCTCCAACGGCATTAGCCGGAACGCGACCAGATCGGACGCGTTGCCGTACATCGTCTGCTTGTGGGAGAGGTTCCAGAAGCCGGTGTGTGTCTTGGCGTTGACGTCGTCGTAGTCGAGGATCGACCACGAGAGGCCGATGATCTTGTTCTCCCAGAGCTTCGATTCGACGGAACGGTCGGGGCCGTCGCAGCTCGCATAGTCGAACGGAGTGATCCAGAACTCGAGCGTCATGCGACCCGATTCGCCCGGCTTGAAGTTGTACTTGTAGGCCGCGTTCATGTATGGCAGCTCTTTGATCCACGGCTGGCAGCCCCATGCCAGCGCCCAGTCTTTGCCTTCAGCCGGGGTGAAGATGTGATAGTTCTGCGCGTGGACGCCGTGCATGGAGAAGTGGGCATCCCAGCGGGGGATGTCTTTGTTGGGGTGCATCTGGGCGATCAGCGGCCCGCCCGAAAGGTCGCCATCCACCACCACTTCGAAGATGTCGTTGTGGAGGTCGTTGCGGGCGAAGTCCCAGTAGTTGTCATAGGCCTCATAGAGGAAGTAGAGGCGGTTCATGCCCTTCACCCAGCCGACCTTCACGCGGACATCGAGATCCTTGCGATCGATGTTGGTGCCGCGGCCGTGGACGGTGTCCATCAACTGGTCCGTGCCGATCATGTAGCTTTCCGGCACCATGGCCCAGTCGTCGGTGTTGCCGTCCACGCGGGGGATCTGGTCCGCCGGGAACTGGAAGATCTGGAAGGTGACGCCAGGGCGGGCCAGCGACTGCGGTTGCGCGTGCAGCAGCGCGGCCAGCACGGGCAGCAGCAACAGGCGGAGGGCGGGATGGGGACTCATGACACTCCATCTAATGCGAACGCGCGCTGCTCAGCAACCCCCTCGTGCTACTTTGAATCCCGGAAGGACTCACCCCCATGCGATTCATTGACCGCGAGGAAGTTGCCCGGCGCCTCACCTATCCACGCTGCATCCCCATTGTCCGGGAGGCCATGATCGCGTTCTCGAAGGGCGAGACCATCCAGCATCTGCGGTCCATCCTTACGCTCTCGCCGGGCCGCCTGTTCGGCATCATGCCCGGAGCGATGGGGAGCGATGCCGCGTTTGGCGCGAAGCTGATCAGTTTCTTCCATGGCAACGCTGCGCTGGGCCGGCAGTCGCATCAGGGTGTCGTTGTACTGTTCGACCCCGTCAGCGGCGAGCCTGTCTGCGTGGTGCATGCCGGCGAGCTCACGGCCATCCGGACGGCCGCGGCCAGCGCGGTCGCCACAGATGCCCTGGCCCGGCCGGAGGCTTGCCGGTTGGCGATCCTGGGTTCCGGCGAACAGGCCGGTACCCATATCCGGGCCATCGCCGAGGTGAGGAAGCTGGCATCGATTCGCATCTGGGGCCGCTCGCTGGAGCGGGCCTCCGCACTGGCAGAGCGGACTGAAGCCTCGTGCCCGGTACTGCCGGCTGCCTCTGTGGAAGAGGCTGTCGCCGACGCGGACATCGTCTGCACGGTGACCTCTGCGGCCGAGCCCATCCTGCGGGGCCGCTGGCTGCGGCCGGGCACTCATGTGAACGTCGTGGGCTCCAGCCATGCGGGTCCGGTGGAGGTCGACAACGACCTGGTGGTGCGGTCCCGCTTCATCGCGGACAGCCGGGAGGGCGTGTTGCAGCAGGGCGCCGAGTTCCTGCGGGCGAAGCAGGCCGGCCTGATCGGCGACGAGCACGTGGCGGGCGAGATCGGCCAGGTGCTGGCCGGCACGCTCCCCGGGCGCCAATCGGCCGATCAGATCACGGTCTACAAATCGCTGGGCCATGTGGTGCAGGACCTGGCCACGGCCTGGGCCCTCTACACGCAGCCGGACGGGCAGTAGGTCATGTCTTCAGCAGCCTCATGACATAAGCCGGGGTGAGCGGGATGCGGCGCGGGTGGACTCCGGTGGCGTCGAAGAAGGCGGCGGCGACGGCCGGCGCGCAGATGCCGTTGGCGGCCTCACCGCCTGTGCCGAAGCCCTGGTCGTCGCGGGAGATCTGGACGGTGCGGATCTCGGGCATCTCGGCCATGGTGAGGATCCTGTATGTGCTCCAGTCGGTGCTGGTGACGCGCTCCTTGTCGAAGGTGACCTCCTCTTTGAGCGTTTCGCTGAGGCCCATGATGAGCCCGCTCTTCATGCAGCGGTCGAGCTGGCGGGGGTTGATGATCTTGCCGCACTCCAGGCCGATGGTGAACTTGGAGACCTGAACGGCACCGGTCTCCGGCGTCACGGCGATCTCGGCAATGCCCACCCAATAGGCGTTCGAGCGCCTCATGATGTTGACGCCGCGGCCGGTGAGGGTGCCTGGTCCGGATTTGCGCGCGCCGGGTCCGGGCGAGGGGCGCGGCTCCCAGTCGGCCGCTTTGGCCGTGGCCTTGAGCACATCGATGAGGCGTTGATCGGTAGTGTGGTCCAGGCGGTATTGGATGGGGTCGGCGCCGGCTGAGGCGGCTGCCTCGTTGATGAGGCCTTCGAGGACGAAGTTCTGCTGGCGCTGACCGGGCGTGCGCATGATGTTGCCGCGGAGGCCTCCGGCGGGGGTTTCGGCGGCCAGGTTGGTCATGCCGAAGCCTCGCTGACACACGGCCGGTATGCGGTCATAGACCCACTCGAGCGCGAGGAAGTTGGAGGGCTTCGACGTGCTGCAGGGCAGTCCGGCGAGGATCGCGCCCAGCAGGCGCGCGTCCATCTGCTTGGGCATGTAGGAGTCGTTCTGCATGGCGACGATGCGGCCGTTGGCGTCGAGGCCGGCCTTGATGTCGGCGACCCAACCGGGGGAGACAGTGGACCAGGCGAGGTCCTCCTGCAGGGTCCACTGCACCCGGACCGGCTTGCCGGTGAGCTGCGAGAGGATGACGGCGTCGGCCTCGGCCCCATCGCCTCCGAAAGTGGTGCGCCCATACTGACCGGCCTGATCGAGCCAGCGGACGACGACCTTATCGACAGGAACGCTGAGAGCATGGGCGAGCTGTGCGCGCAGGCCCTGGGAGTGCGACGAGTGGGTCCAGACGGTGACCGCGCCATCGGGCTTCACGTCGGCCACGGCGACATAGGGGCCCATGGGGGCGTGGCGGACATAGGGCTGTTCGTACGAGGCGGAGATCGTTCGGGCCGCACCGGCCAGCGCAGTGGCGACGGTGCCGGCGTTGCCGTGGGTTTCGCAGGGTGCGCCCCAGTTGACGGCGCGCAGAGTGGCCGTCAGGTTGTCGCTGCCGGGCAGGCCGGCCCAGGCGGTCCATTTGGTGGTGTTCGCGACGGCGCGGGCGGCGCTGATGGCCTCCCACTCGTCCGGCGAGACGACGGCGACGAGGTTGTTCTTGCGGAGGACTTGGGCGGTGGGGAAGCGCTGTTTGTCGAGGGTCCCCAGGGAGATCAGCGTGGAGCCGAGGGTGGCGGGCCGGATCATGCGGGCGTGCAGCATGCCGGGCAGTTTGACGTCGCAGCTCCACTTGGTGCGGCCGGTCACTTTGGCCGGAATGCCCGGCATGGGGTAAGACTGGCCCACGATACGGTACTGACTGATGGGCTTCATGGGCGGATCGCCGGTGACGACATAGCCATCGAGTCCGGAGAGGCCGTTGCCGGCCGTGGCATCGACGCGGGCGGGCGTGCCGGAGATGGGGATCTTCAGGTCGAGCTGCTGGCCCTGGACGAGTTGGCCATAGCTGACCTGTTTACCGCCGCCGGAGACGAGGCCGTTGGTGACTGTCAGCTCGGTGACAGGGACCACGAGTTGGGCGGAGGCCAGGGTGAGCAGGGCCTGGTAGGTGTAGGCGCCGACCTTGCGGAGGTTGAGGGCTCCGGTGAGAAAGCCGGCCGAGTAACCGCCGTCGGGGGTGCGGTCCGTATCGCCGAGGATCAGGGTGATGGACTCGGGGCGGACGTTGAGCTCTTCGGCGAGGGTCTGGGCATAGAAGGCGCTCATGCCGGTGCCGGTCTCGGTGCGGCCGGTGCGCGCGAGGATCGTGTTGTCGGCGCGAATCTCGAGCCACGAGGGGAGTTGCGTGGGGTCGACGGAATTGCCGGCCGGCGCCTGGGCCTGCTGGGCCGGGAGGGCGAGCGAGACGAAGAGGGCGCCTCCGGCGCGGACGAAGCCGCGGCGGGAAAGGGTGGAGGTGATGGGGGCTTCGATAGGGGTCCGCATGTCAGCCGGCCTTCCCTGTCGACATGGTTCTGGCGGCGAGCAGAACGGCGTCGACGATGGCGGCGTAGGTGCCGCAGCGGCAGAGGTGCGGGGAGGGCGGCGTGTTGGTGAACGCGTCCTTGACCTGCGCGGCCGTGGGGTTGGGGTTCTTCGAGAGCAGGTCGACGGCGGCGATCATCATGCCGCTCTGGCAGTAGCCGCACTGGGGCACCTGCTCGTCGATCCAGGCCTGCTGGACGGGGTGGAGGGTGCCCGTCTGAGCCGAGGGTTGGCCGGCGGCCCAGAGGGCGGGCAGACCCTCAATGGTGGTGATGTGTTTGCCGTTGACGGAGCCGGCAGGGGTGACGCAGGAGCGCACCTCATGGCCGTCGACGAGGACGGCGCAGGCTCCGCACTGGGCGACGCCGCAGCCGAAGCGGGGTCCGGTGAGGTTGAGCTCATTGCGCAACACGTAGAGCAATGGGGTTTGCGGCGGAGCGGCGATCGCCCTGGGCGCGCCGTTCACGGTGAACGCGAGTTTCGTAGCCAAGCACGGTCCTCCTTTAGAGACACGGGTCGTATGTGGTCTGCGGTTGATGAGTTGTGGGCCGCGGCGGAAGCTCAGCCGGTGATCCGGTTGGAGCGAAGGGCGGCGGCCACCAGGTACCACGCGGGCCAGCTGAGCGCCCAGTTGGGGAGCCAGGGTCCGTTGGCGGTCCAGGTGGGAACTGTAAGCGCCGTTACAGTAACGGCGAGGATGACGGCCGGCAGGGGCCGGATGCGATGGAGCCGCAGGCCCTGGCTGGCGCCCCAGAGTGATGGGATCAGGAAGAGCAGCAGGCAGAACCTCGACAGCGATTCGATATCGAACCGGGCGAAGCAGAAGAGGCAGGGCAGGCCGCTGAGGGCCGCGCTGACCCAGATGGTGCGGCGCGAGAGGGAGCCGACGGCGAAGCCGCAGGTCCAGGACCAGCCGGCGAGGAGCAGCACCTGCCAGCAGAGCAGGGACAGGCTGGGCGGGACGGACCAACCGGTGCCGCGGAAGAGGGCGGCGTCGATGGTCTGGAGCCAGGTCCGGCTGACGGTGAGCGAGAAGCCCATGAGCAGCAGGGTGCAGGGCCAGGCGAGGCCGAAGGCGGCGAGCCAGGGGCGCCAGTTCCGCCAGAGGAGCAAGTGGCGGCGGAGGGCGAGGCCGGCGACCTCGAAGAGCATGCGCGAGTGGCTTTCGCCGGCTTCGAGGAGGTCTCCGAGGACGGCTTCGCGCTCGTGGTGTTCGAGGAATTGGGATACCGCGTCGACCAGGGTCCAGCCGATGGTTCTCATGACCAAGTCTCCGTCATGCGGGTTTACCGGGCCGGGTGCCGGCCCAGGAGACGCCCATGCTCAAGCGGATGACCGCTTCGTAGAAGTCTTTGGCGGCAGCGACGCCCTGAGGGGTGACGCGCACCATGCGTTTGGCGCGGCCTCCGCGGAGTGCGGTGGCCTCGCCCATCCAGGTTTCGACGAGGCCTTTGGACTCGAGGCGGTCGACGGTGGTGTAGAGGGCGCCGAGGGAGCAGCGGCGGCCGGTGGTGGATTCGATCTCTTCACGCATGGCGGCTCCGTAAGCGTCGTTGCCGAGCCGGGCCGCAGCGGTCAGGAGAAGGTATTCGAACTCGCCCAGCATGATTTGAATCACATTGTGCTACTAATGCCGGGAGGTGTCAAGAGGGGGCGGGCGTGGGGGTGTGGGCGGATTGGGTTTGTTTGGTCGCGGGCAGTGGATTGGTGAGGGTTGGGTGCGATCGGCTGCGACTGGCTTCGTTTGGAGAAAGGCGACCAGGGGTCGCCTGCGGACCCGGGGGGCCGCCGTCCCGATGGGTTGGCGGTGTGCGTTGGTGGTTGGGTTTGTTCGCTCGTGGGTGGTGGATTTGCAGCGACCAACCTGGAGGTGGATTGGTTCGATGGGGCAGGTCACCTTGGGCCGCGATTGGCTTCGATTGGAGAGTTGGGGTTGGCGCCGGCCGGCTTCGGATTGAAATGGTGCGCAGTTTGGCTTCGTTTCGACAATGGAAACCATGGAGCGCCGGCGGACCTGGGGGGCCGCCGTCCCGATTGATTGGAGGAGTGAGTTGGTGGTTGGGTTTGTTCGCTCGTGGGCGTTGGATTTGTGGAGTCCGGCTGTCGGGCGGATGGGGTCAGCAGGGCTGGTTCTGTTGGGTCGGGATTGGCTTCGTTTGGAGAGATGGGTCCGCCGCTGGCTGGCTTCGCGAGAGAAGGGCGCCAGGATTGGCTTCGTTTCGTAGAAGGCGACCAGGGGTCGCCTGCGGACCCGGGGGTCCGCCGTCCCGATTGATTGGAGCCGTAAATCTGCTGCTGGGTTTGTTGCCTCGTGCTGGAAGGATTCTTGGGAATCCTCCGCCGGGCGGTCGGGTCCGGAGGGGGCGACGCCGGCATGGTGGTTGAGCCGGGCGGAGCTTTGTTGACGGAGTTGGTGGAAGAGTTCTGTGGCGATACTTCTGACTATGCAGCGTTCGAAGCGGTCATCGAGGTGAAGCTGGATCGAGAGTGCTGAGAGGAGGTTGCGGAAGGCGGCGCGGTCCTCTCGCGTGGCTCCAATGGTGCTCGTGCGGCTCGACACGAGGGGCCGCCAGTGGGCGGGCTCGGCCGAGCGTGCGATGTGGTGGAGGGTGGCCTTGGGGGCCGCTCTCCAATTCCAATCCTTTGCGGGCATAGTGCCTCCTTTCGCTTCGGAGTGTAGACCGTACAAAAGCGAAGAAACGGAGGTGATGGCTGTATGTATTTGAAAGAAGGGATGAGATTCTTTTTGAAGTTCTGTGAATTAAAATTGCTTAATGAAAAAACACCGATCTTGACGATTCCTGGTCGGGTTTTCTTGCGAATGCTGGCCTGACAGTTTCCATGCTGCCTCCTCTCTTTGAGAAGTCCGCTTCGAGGCGCGCTGCTTGCTGCGTTCCGCCAACTACTGAATGGGCCCGTTGCTCGATGCCGTGATTAATCGGGCGAGATCTTGAGGTTCTGAACCTGGTATTGTTCCTATTTCGGCGAAGAAACGCGCTACTAATATGTCCTCCTCTACTAACCCATTGGATCCGCTCGTTGATCTCATTCATTCCGGAACATTGGAGTCCTGGAAGGCTCGGAATGAAACGGCCCTGGCAGAGTTGTTCGGGCGGCGATACCCGAAGAAGGGTAAGGATTCGGTGGCATTGCGGGCTCCCGAGATGAAGGGGAACGACACCAATGTTCCCTATGCCGCGTACATTCATCCTTCGAACGCCGACTCAGGGGCCTATGGAGGAATGAGCTTCGTCATCTTCCCGGTTGAAGAGGGACCTTGCCTGGTTGGTTTGGTGATTGGGACTCAGGGATTGGCTCCCGATGAGGCTATTCTGGGGCGGCCCGGGCACGCTCGGAAACTCAATGCGATTGCCAAGTGGTTGAATCACAAGTTTGGTGGTGGCAGCCAGGTGGCCTGGGCCAAGCAGGATCCCACTCGGGTGGATATCGACGTCCCGGAGTCGCTCCGGCAGAGTTGGTCCAGTTACAGCCGCGTCTTCGGGCGGTATGGGCGCGTCCTGTACGCGTTGTACAAGCCCTCCTCGGATCGTCAGGCGACCACGTCTGCTGTGGCCGCATTGCTCGACCTGATGTTTGAAGAGCGGGGCCACTCTCCGATGAAGGAGTTCGAGGCCGGGTCGAATGGCATTCAGTCGGCCTGGTTCTCGCACTTGATGCCAAAGACAGATGAGAACCAAGTGGTGGAATTGCTGAAAAGCCGCCGGTTTGTGGTGTTGCAGGGGCCTCCGGGAACGGGCAAGACACGGATGGCCCGGCAGATTCTGGAGGGACCCTATGCCGGGGTCGGCCGTTCCATTCAGTTTCATCCTGGCACCACCTACGAGAACTTCATTGGCGGGTTGGCTCCGGTCCATGGGGCCGAGGATGGCGGCGGAGGGCTTGGATTCCGATTCGCTCCGAAGCCCGGCTTTCTGATCGAAGCCGCCGCGCAGGCTGCGGAGAAGAACGAGCCTTATCTGCTCCATATCGATGAGATCAACCGGGCGGATCTGGGGAAGATCCTTGGTGAAGCGATCTATTTGTTCGAGTCGAAGCAGGAATCGCGGCGAGAGATCGATCTGCCCTACAACTTTGGCGCGCCGTTTCACGGGCGACTGCATCTGCCAGAGAACCTGCATGTTCTGGGTACGATGAACAGCTCCGATCGGAGTATCGCGATCCTGGATGTTGCGGTGCGTCGACGATTTGCCTTCCTATCGCTGTGGCCGAGCCTGGCCGTTGTTGAGGAGCATGGGTGTGCCCTGACACAACGCGCTTTCAAGGATCTGCTCTCCATTTTTGTGGAGCACGCTCCGGATGAAGCGTTGGCGCTCGTGCCTGGTCATTCGTATTTCCTGGATAACGACGAGGCACAAGCGCGTGTTGGTCTGCGGACCAGTCTGGCCCCGTTGCTCGAGGAGTACCTAGCGCAAGGTTACGTGAGTGGGTTTGCTGAGTCGATTCGAGGGTACATGCAGTGGCTGGAAAGCCTGTAGCGGCGGCTGTACGCACCAGTTCACGTCGACCCCGGCGGGCTGACCTCTCCCCACTGAACGGCGTCAAGCCAACACGGGATATCTGCCTCGAACTGCAGGATCATAGCCGGGTGACCAAGTCGGCCATCGAGTTATTTGGGAGCAAGAACTCAGCGGATCCACAGGCACAGGCTGCGCGGCTTTCGGAGTTGTTCATCCGTCAGAATCTGCCAATCTTTCAACTGCTGCAGGTGGATGTTCAGCGGGATTTCGATGGCTCCGATGTTTTGCTCAACATTGAATCGCATAGTGCGGTGGGGGCCGTTCCGCTGCGATCTCCGCTGACCTCGAAGAATGACTTTGGACTTGTGGTGCAACCGCGATTCCCCTGGGTAGGAATTGGACCGATGCTGGCCGAGATGGGGTGGCTGATCAGCCCAACTCCATTGAAGCTGCCGCTGCTGAAACGGTCGGAGCGACGGGTGCCTCTGTGGGTCCTTTCCTACATGGTGCTGACCCGGTTCAAGGCACTGCTGGATAAATTGGAACGCCGATTTGAGGTGACGAAGGAGACGCGGTCGAGCCCGAGGGGCCGGATCGAATGGACCGAGTACGTGACGCTTGGAATGGCGCGGGGGCGCTTTCTGGACGTACCGTGCACCTTCCCGGATCTTCGAGATGACCGGCTGTTGAAGGGCGCCATTCGGTTCGCGGTGGAGAAGCAGCTTCGTTCGTTGGAGACGCAATCGGGGCAAGGGGCGTTTGTCCACCGGTTGATTGCTCTCGCGGAGGCTCTGCTGCAGCGGGTTCGAGATGTGGCGGGCCGACGACCGGGTGTCGGGGAAGTCCAGAATTGGTTGCGGCGACCACTTCGGGCGGATTCGTTCTTGGAGGGATTGCAGGCGGTCGATTGGACGGTTGACGAACGGGGTCTGGCGGGCAGCAGTGATCTGGAGGGTATCCCGTGGACCATGCCGATGGAGCAGTTCTTTGAGGCGTGGGTGGAGACGATTGTCCGTTCGGTGGCCCAGCGGACGGGCGGCGTGCTCAGGACTGGCCGCAAGAGAGAGACGGTAGCTCCGATAGTCTGGGATCCACCTTATGTAGGCTCACAGCGATCGCTAGTGCCGGATTTGATCCTGGAGACTGAGGATACGGCGATCATCGTCGATGCCAAGTACAAGCGGCATTGGGAGGAGATGCAGGCAGGCGACTGGCGGGGCCAGTCCGAGGAGTTGCGAGAAGAGCACCGAGCGGATGTGTTGCAGGTACTGGCGTATGCCAATCTAGTGAGCGCTCGGGAGGTTGTCTGTTGTCTGGTGTATCCGTGCTCCATGACGACATGGGCCTCGTTGGAGAGACGGGGGCGCCTGTTCCACCAGTCGGAGCTTCCGAACCGGGGACGGCGAGTGAGGTTGTGGTTGACGGCGGTGCCGATGTCAGGGGTGGTGGAGGAGGTTGGGACGAAGTTGGCGGAGCAGATCCGAAATATGAACACGCAAGTCTTGGGCTAGGATGTAGCGGAAATTCACCGGTGACCGGACGCGAAATGGACTCGAGAACTACGGTGAACTAGCCAATCTGAAGGCAGAGAGTCAGACATGGAGACACTCAGGCACACTTGGGTTGGTTCTATGCATTGATCTCAGTCTAAGTGCAAGGGTTCAAAGTCGAAATATATATAAACAAGCCACTTAGAATCAATGGTTTACTGGTTTCTCGATCCTGCTCTATACATAGAATCACTTCGAATCACTTCCCTCCGATGGTTGTTTAGATATACGCCACTTCGCCCAGCATATGGTCCCGTCGTGAGTTCTTCGCCACGGCACTGAAGGAGTGCCCGGCCGCCTCTGGAAAGCTCAGTGCGCTCCTTTAGATTGAAGGCTTGGTAGTTAGTGACCACGATCATGGCCTTGTTGACACCGGGCAGCATGTCGCCGGGCAGGAGTTCGCGGCTGGCGTAGTAGCTGTCTGAGTCGTTAGGCTGGAGGACTCGAAGGCGGTCGCGGATGGTGAGTCCGGGCGCGACGATCAGGAAGCCTTTGGCAAACCGGGTACTACCAGGATGGCGGATGGCGTTGACCGTCTGCAAGGCGATGAGCCTGGCCATGACGGTGGTCTTGCCGGCACCGGTGGCGAGCTTGAGCGCGATTCGCAAGAGTTCCGGGTTGGCTTCGCTGTTGACGTTCTTCAGGTGGTCCAGGAAGCGCAGGCCGCTTTTGCCAACTTTGGGCACCACCTCGGTTAGCCAGATGGCTACCTCGGCCGCCTCGACCTGGCAAAAGAACGGCGGATGCCGGCGAATGGGTGGTGGCGCCAATGTTGGAGAAGGCGGACAGTCTCCGGCATGACGTTCCAGTTGCTGGTGTTCGGGATCTGGCGCCACTTATCGACCTCGTTGCGGAGGTCGTTGATGAGACTGGTTTGGGCGTATTGCTGTTGTTTGTCAGAGGGCCCCTGGCCTTCATCGTTCAGCTTCAGTTAAAGGGTGGTTCTGGAGTGCCCGATCGAAGGAAACGCTATCTATACCGCGTCTGGAGATTGGAAATCGCTAGTACGCCATTCAAAGTTCGAGCTTCGAGGTGAGTTTCCAGACCAAACTACGGTTGTGATCCACAAGTCCAACTGGCTCCAGCGGGTTCGCCAGGCCCTGATGCGCAAGTGAGCGTAGAGCGTCGGGATCCTCAGCTCCTCCCAGTCGACGCCACGTGATCAGCTAGGGAGAGATGACACAGGCAGGCAGCTCGTCGGAAGATTGGCGAAAGTGAGAGAGTTCGGTTCTACCAGTTCAATACTGTTGTACTTGCGTAGCTGTGGGAATAGGAGCCTACTCCTTGAATTGGAGCCCGCGAACGCCGTATCTGTCGCTCAGAAACTGGCCTATCCATCGCTCAGCTGCGACGCCACGGGATCTGTTTCCGAATGCAGCGGCAGTGCAGATGGCTCTGGTAAACTCATCGTCCCTAGCTAGCGAGGTGACCTCCGAACAAGCGAAGTCGCGCCACAATGCCTCCATCCGTTTTGAATAGTCGAGTTCTGACTCACCTAGTTGGAGTTGCCCGCCATCGTCGTGCGCGAATCGAAACCAGGCGGCCATGCGGTCGTGAGCCAACTGCAAGGTTCGGTGGTCGAATCCATTCATGTCCCGAAGCGCTTGTGACAGTTCGTCTTCTACGCGCAGGAGTGTGGCGGCGGCCAGGTAACGGTCGCGAGGCCCTGTGAACAGCCGCACCACGATCTCGTTGTACATGGAATGTTGTATATCCATGACAACGTGGTTGTTGTCGCCGGGAAACTCTGGATTGACCATCATGCCGCTATCTATCTTATGTCGCACACTTCCACAGGATCGGCGATCAGCTTCGAGTGAGCCAGGAATGCGGACTATCTTGGGCGGTGTGCGCTCCGAAGCAGCAAACAGCAGGGCCATCGCCCTCGTTCCCGGCGCGGCCGCGGCCCATCGGGCGATAATGGGAGTTGATCCAGACTTCTCAGTTGTCGATGGCTCGGGAGTGGCTGCGCTCGGCCTCTCGCGTTGCTGTGCTTACCGGGGCTGGGATCTCCGCGGAAAGCGGAGTCCCTACCTTTCGGGCCTCGGAGGGGCTTTGGCGGAATTTTCGGGCTGAGGATCTCGCTACCGCTGAGGCGTTTCATCGGGATCCGGCCCTCGTGTGGACTTGGTACAACTGGCGGCGTGAAACCATTGCCGCCTGCCGGCCTAACCTGGGGCACTACGCTCTGGCCGAGCTTGAGAAACAGAAACCTGGGTTGACGCTCGTCACCCAGAATGTCGATGGGCTCCATAACCGGGCCGGGAGCCAGCGGGTGCTCAAGATCCATGGGGATATCTGGTGGGTCCTGTGCCTCGGTTGTAACCGGATCACCACGGATCTACGGGTGCCGATGCCGGAGATTCCTCCGCATTGCTCGTGCGGCGGGCTGCTGCGGCCCGGGGTGGTGTGGTTCGGGGAGTCGCTGCCTACCGCGACTTGGGCTCAGGCCGAGGCCGCGGTTTCGGAGTGCGAGCTGCTGGTGGTCGCCGGGACCAGTTCGGTGGTGTACCCGGCCGCGAGCCTGGCTCCGCTGGCCTTGAGCCGCGGGGCTCGGGTGATTGAGATCAATACAGAGGAGACGCCGCTGAGCGGGGCGGCGGCCATTTCGCTTCGCGGGCCTTCCGGCGAATTGCTGCCGCTGCTGATCGAGTCGGCTTCCAAAGATTAACCATGAGACTTGCCTACATTGATGCCTTTGCCGGGATCGCCGGCGATATGACGGTCGGGGCGCTGATCGATGCCGGGGCCGATACGGCCGCGCTGTTCGCGGGGCTGGACTCGCTCGGCACGGCGGCCAAGTTCCGCTTCGAGAAGACGAAGCGGCAGGGGATCGCGGCGACCAAGTTCGATATCGAGTTCGAGGACCAGAAGAAGCACCGGCACCTGCCGCATATCGTGAAGATGATTGAAGCCGCGATGCTGCCGGATGCGGTGAAGGCGAACGCGATCCAGGTGTTCCAGGTGCTGGGTGAGGCGGAAGCGCAGGTCCACGGGACGTCCATCGAGAAAGTTCACTTCCACGAGGTGGGCGCGGTGGATTCCATCTGCGACATCGTGGGGGCGTGCCTGGGGTTCCACCTGTTGGGTGTGGAGTCGGTGCATTGCTCGCCGGTGAATACGGGGAGTGGGACGATTACGGCGGATCACGGGGTGATGCCGGTACCGACTCCGGCGACGGCGCTGCTGCTGCGCGGGAAGCCGGCGTATGCGCGGGGTCCGGAGACGGAGCTGACGACACCCACGGGCGCGGCGATTGTTTCGGCGCTGGGAAAGAGTTTCGGGCCGATGCCGCCGATGACGATTGAGCGCGGCGGGTTCGGTGCGGGGACGAAGGATTTCCCCGGGATGGCGAATGTGGTGCGGATCCTGATCGGGTCGAATCACAACGCGAGCGAGGCTACGGTGATTTCGGTGATTGAGGCGAATATCGACGACTCGTCGCCGGAGGTGCTGGGCTACGCGATGGACCGGCTGTTCTGCGCCGGCGCGCTGGATGTGACGCTGCAGCCCGTGTTCATGAAGAAGCAGCGGCCGGGGACGTTGATGCAGGTGCTGGCGATGCCGGCAGACCAGGAGCGGCTGGCGGCTCTGATTCTGGAAGAGACGTCGACGTTCGGGTTGAGGATTACGCAGGCCGAGCGGCGGGTGGAGCCCCGCAAGCATGTCGAGGTGGAGACGCCGTTCGGGAAGGTGCGGGTGAAGGTGGCCGGGAACGGTACGGCTTCGCCCGAGTTTGACGATTGCCGCGAGCTGGCCCAGGCTACGGGGCAGCCGTTGAAGACGATTTACGCGGCCGCGATCGCGGCTTACAGGAATTAGCGCATGTCCGGGAAATACTATCTCACTACGCCCATCTATTACGTAAATTCGGCGCCCCACCTGGGCACGACGTATGCCACCATGGCGGCGGACACGATCCGCCGTTACCAGGGGATGCTCGGGAAAGAGACGCTGCTGGTGACGGGCAGCGACGAGCACAGCCAGAACGTGGAGCGGGCGGCCCGGAAGAAGGGCCTGTCTCCGTTCGACTTTTCGACGGAGCTGTCGAACGAGTTCAAGGCGCAGTGGGACAAGTTCGAGATCCCCTACCGGTTCATCCGCACGTCGGATCCGCAGCACCAGAAGACGGTGCAGTGGCTGTTCGAGCGGTGCCGGGCGAACGGGTACATCTATCCGAGTACGTACACGGGTCAGTATTGCGTCAACGACGAACTGTATGTGAACGATGCGCAGCCGGGCGATCCGTGTCCGGACTGCGGGCGTCCGACGGAGACGGTGACGGAGGAGAACTACTTCTTCAAGCTGTCGGCGTTCCAGGACCGGCTGCTGAAGCTGTATGAAGATCAGCCCGACTGGGTGGAGCCCGAGTACCGCAAGAACGAGATTGTGGCGTTTGTGAAGGGCGGGCTGCGGGATCTGTCGATCACGCGGACGAACATCGCCTGGGGCATTCCGGTCCCGGTGGAAGGGAACCACGTGTTCTACGTGTGGTTCGACGCACTGATCAGCTACCTGTCGGCGGTGAAGGACGAAGGCGGGTGGCCGGCGGACCTGCATCTGATCGGCAAGGACATTCTGCGGTTCCACGCGATCTACTGGCCGGCGTTCCTGATGGCGGCGGACCTGCCGCTGCCGAAGAAGATCCTGGCGCATGGGTGGATTCTCAAAGACTCGATCAAGATGTCGAAGTCGCGCGGGAATGTGGTGCGGCCGGAGCCGCTGCGGCAGGTGATTGGGCCGGATCCGCTGCGGTACTTCCTGCTGAGGGAGATTCCGTTCGGGCAGGACGGGAACTTCAGCTACGACGTGCTGATTACAAGGATCAATGCGGACCTGGCGAATGGGCTCGGCAACTTGGCCAGCCGGACGCTGACAATGATCCGGCAGTATTTCAACAGCGAGATTCCGGCGAGCGCCGGCGATGCTGAGTTCAACACTTTGGCGGAGCAGACCCGGGACCAGTATCTGGAGTCGTTCAACCGGTTTGAGTTCAACCGGGCGCTGGAGAATCTGTGGTCGATGATCAGCCGGTTGGATAAGCACATTGTGGAGCGGGCTCCGTGGGTGCTGGCCAAGAAGCAGGATCCGGAGAGCCGGGCCGTGCTGGCGGCGACCTTGTATAACGTGGCCGAGGCGCTGCGGTTCATCTGTGTGCTGGTGCATCCGGTGATGCCGGATGCGACACAGAAGCTGTGGAGCCAGTTGGGGATGACGACGGACCTGGCGACGACGAATCCGACGACGCTGGCGTGGGGCGATCTGCCGGCCGGGCAGAAGATCCAGCCGGCGGAGGGGATTTTCCCGCGTATCGACGCGAAGACCGCAATCGACAGAATTCAGGAAATCGACGATATGGAAGCTGATCGCATCAATGTTTTGTTAGGGAAGACGGACGCTCCGGCGGCGGAGGCGGCCGCGCCTGCCGCGGCACCGGCTACTCCGGCTGCTGCTCCGGTTGCGGCGGAACCCGATGGTGCCGGTGAGGCCCCGGCCGCGCCGGTTGCGGGCTGGACGCCGCCTCCGGGTGTGCCGCCGCTGGCTCCGGTGATCACGATTGACGATTTCGTGAAAGTCGATCTGCGGGTGGCGCAGGTATTGACCGCCGAGAAGGTGAAGGGCGCGGACAAGCTGCTGCACCTTACGCTGGATGTGGCGGAAGAGAAGCCGCGGACCATCGTGGCCGGCATTGCGAAGGCGTATGAGCCGGAGCAGTTGGTGGGCCGGAAGGTGGTGATTGTGGCGAACCTGGCTCCGCGGAAGCTGCGGGGCATTGAGTCGAATGGCATGATTGTGGCGGCTTCGCTGGAGGACGGGTCGCCGGTGCTGGCGGCGTTTCTGGAGTCCGTGCCGGTGGGCGCGCGCCTGAAGTAATGACGAGCCTGATTGACAGCCACTGCCATCTGGATGGGGAGCGGTTCGCGCAGGACCGCTCCGCTGTCATTGAGCGTGCGCGGGCGGCTGGGGTTGAGTTGATGGTGGCGATCGGGACGGGGGATGGTCCGCCGGATTTGGAGGCGGGCCTCCGGCTGGCGGATGAATATCCTTTTATCTATGCAACAGTTGGGGTGCATCCGCACGAAGCCGCGAAGGTGACGGAGGAGACGTGGCCGGCGTTGATTGCGCTGACCGCTCATCCGAAGTGTGTGGCGGTGGGGGAGATCGGGCTGGACTACCACTACGATTTCTCGCCGAGGGATGTGCAGCAGCGGGTCTTTGTGCGGCAGATGGAGATTGCGCGGGCGGCCGGGCAGCCGATTATTATTCATACACGCGAGGCCTGGGCGGATACGGTGGCGTTGATCCGGGAGCACTGGGCTCCGGAGCTGGGCGGGATTTTCCACTGTTTTTCGGGTGGTCCGGCGGAGGCGCAACAGGCGTTGGATCTGGGCTTCCATGTGAGTTTTTCGGGGATCGTGACATTCCCGAAGGCGACGGAGATCCACGAAGCGGCGCGGATGGTGCCGGCGAACCGGATCCTGGTGGAGACCGATTCGCCCTATCTTGCGCCGATTCCGTATCGGGGGAAGCGCAACGAGCCGGCGTACGTTGTTGAGACGGCGAAACGGGTTGCGGAGCTGCGCGGGGTGTCTTTTGAGGCCCTGGCGGAGCAAACGTCGGAGAATTGGCGGCGTCTGTGTTTGCAGGCAGGCAGGCGCAACGGATAAACTTGAGTCAGTCGATGGCAACCGGCAAGCTGGGTCTCGCACTCACTACTCGTGAAATTCTAAGCCTCGTCTCGAAAGATCTCGAGAAGGTGGAGCAGGAATTTCGCCTGGAGTCGGTGGCCTCGGTGGACGCCGTCTCGCAGATTGCGCAGTACCTGCAAGGCAATGGCGGCAAGCGGCTTAGGCCGATCATGCTGCTGGTGTCGTGCCGGCTGTTCCGCGAGCCGTCGCCGGAAGCGATCCGGCTGGCGGCGGTTGTGGAGTTAATCCACACAGCCACGCTGGTGCATGACGACATCATCGACGACGCGAAGACTCGGCGTGGGAAACCCTCGGCCAATGTTCTGTGGGGGAACCATACTTCCGTCCTGGCCGGCGACTGGCTGTACATGCAGGCATTCCAGATTGCCTTGCGCATGCGCAGCTTCGAAGTGCTGGATCTGCTGATCACGCTGACGCAACAGATGGTGGACGGCGAGCTGCTGCAGTTGGAGCGGATCGGCCGGATCGACATTACGGAAGCGGACTCGATGGAGCTGATGGACCGGAAGACGGCCACGCTCTTTTCGGCGTGTACGCGGCTGGGCGCGATTGCGGCCGGGGCAACGGAGTCGCAGCAGACGGTGCTGGGCGACTTCGGCTGGAACCTGGGCATGGCGTTCCAACTGGTGGACGACATTCTGGACTTCACGTCGCGGGAATCCATTTTGGGTAAGCCGGTGGGGAACGATCTGCGGGAAGGCAAAGTGACGCTGCCGCTGATCTATGCGCTGCAGGACGCGAGTCCGGCGGACCGGGCGAAGGTCGAGATTGTGCTGAAGGAAGGCAACTACGAGAAGGTGCCTTTCGAAGAGATCCGGGCGATTCTGAACAGGCATCGCGGGGTGGAACGGGCCCGGGTGCGCGCGCATGAGTTTACCGCGAAGGCTCGTACGCTGCTGCAGACGTTCGATGAGTGTCCGGCGAGGACGGCTTTGTTCGCGGCTACGGATCTGGTGGCGGAACGGGACCGGTAGACGGGTTAGCCCGTCGCTGGCGCGCGGGACTGGGTAGAGTGGTGGCCGGGCAATCCGATCAGAATCTCATCGCTGGTCAAGACTTTCTCCCAAGCTGGCTTCATCGGCCTGAGATTCCGCTTGCCCCCCATTCCTGATCAAACGCCAAGTGCCATCACCATCTTCCGTGACAACCATCCCCTTACCACGCAGAAACTGGATCACCTCTGACGTGGTCAGAGGTTTCGATGGATTCTCTGCTGGGGCGGCAAATATAACGCTACCCTTCGGCAGTCGAGACCTCTTTAGAAATCCAGCAATATCACCCCACCCGTCCTTTTGTGAATACCTGCTCTTGATGTAAGGCATGTCTCCGTCCCCGGGTTGGAATCGAGTCTCAAGGTAATCACGCTCATCTGGGTGGAGCTCTCGCGCGCTACCATCGACGTTCACATAAACGTAAGGATACGGATGAACGCTTGACCGATCTTTCTCCACAATGGCATGCCCATCTAGTTGATCTGGCCAGCTGGTAGCCAACCGCCGCATGATCCACACGAATACCGCTATCCCGAGCACAACGATCGTGCCGCCGAACAGCATTCTCATGTCCATTTCATTCTAGTATCGTGAAACGCCCCCCGCCGCGGGCTTCCATCGACAGTCAGCTACCCAGAAGACACCATGCATCCCGTCGGAGGAGACCGGCTCTCTGATCCGAGTCTCGGGACTGGAGTTGGGTGGGCGGCTTCCTTGGCTCTCGCGGCCCGCTCTCGGCCATCGGGACTTCACGGAAGACGCACTGAGATGTGTGCCCGCTTACTTACGTGCGCGGTTCGCAGCGGTGGGGACCCCTCCCTTGCGGTTGGGGTGGACAGGCTGGCCCCGTAAACACATACACTGGTTGCGGCACCATGAACCGCCGGGAATTTGCCGTCACTCCTTTGCTGCTCACTGCCTGTGGCCGCGCCACTCCGGAAGACGGGTGGCCCGCCAAGTGGGACCGTGAGCTGGTTCGCAAGTCCGTCCAGATCGCCGATGAGAAGTTTGACCCCGAACATAAGATGATCTCGGTGATCCTGGGGCCGGAGTACCGCTATCACACCAAGATGCGGGAGTGCCGCGCGCATCCGACCCGGGATTCGCTGGCCTATGCGCTGTTCCTGCTGGAGGAAGGCTCCAAGGAACGGGTGGAGCGGGCGAAGGAGATCCTGGATCGCGTCCTGAATTTGCAGGTGGTGGATCCCGAATCGAAGTGGTACGGAATCTGGGGCTGGTATATGGAAGAGCCTCCGGACAAAATGGCCCCGGCGGACTGGAACTGGGCGGATTTCAATGGCTCACTGCTGCTCGTGATCGAGTTCCGGAACGGAGGCAAGCTGGGGGCGGAACTGCGCGGCCGGGTGCGGGAGTCGATCCGGCATGCGGCGCATTCGGTGAAGCGGCGGAACGTGTCGATGTCCTATACGAACATCGCGATGAAGGGCACGTTCGTAACGCAGGCGGCGGCCGAACTGCTGGGCGACGAAGAGCTGCGGGTCTATGCCAAAGACCGGATGGTGCGGCTGTGCCAGGCGATTGATGAGACGGGGAGTTTTGCCGAGTACAACTCGCCGACGTACGCGCTGGTGAGTTTGACGGCGCTGACGCGGATCCGGATGTTTGTGAAAGATGCGGAGGCGAAGCGGCGCGCGGACCTGCTGGAGCGGCGGTTGTGGCTGCACATGGCGGCGCATTGGGATGCGGCACGGAAGCAGTTCGCGGGCCCGATGAGCCGGTGTTACCGGAATGACATCGGGTATCCGGCGTGGCTGGAGAAGGCACTGAGTGGGCGGCTGAAGCTGGTGACTCCGCAGAACCGGACGGACGACGGGGATACGGGGATCCACGATTATCGGTGTCCGGCGGACCTGGTGGTACGGTTTCTGAAGGCCGAGCCGGGCCGGGCGCACCGGGAGTTGTTTCAGGCGTCGCCTCAGACCGCGGGCACTACTTACTTCTCGAAAGACTTCTCGTTGGGAACGGTGAATCGGGGCGACTTCTGGGTGCAGCGGCGGCCGCTGATCGGGTTCTTCGGCGACGATTCGAGGCCGGCGCGGACGGTGCAGTTGCGGGTGGTGAAGGACGGGTACGATTTCTCGTCGGCCCTGTTCTACAGCACGCAGCGCGGGCCGCGGGTGTTGGGCATGATCAACTTCCGGAATCCGGGCGGCGACAAGCACATCTCGCTGGATCCTATTAAGAATGGCGAGTTTGATTGCGGGCGGCTGTTTGTGGAGTTCGACATCGAAGGGTTGGACGCGTTCTCGGTGGAGCAGATAGAGAATGCGGTGTTTGTGAAGTCGAAGGGGCTGCAACTGCGCTTCCGGGTACTGGATGCCAGGTGGGGGGCTCGGCGGCCGGAGTTGAAGGTGTCGAAGACGACGCAGAGCGTGACGGTGACGCTGGACTTGAAGCCGGCTGATGGTCCGAAGCGGGTGCGCTGGAGCGAGGTGTCCACCGCCTATGCCGCCTTCGCGCTGGAACTGGCCGATGGGGATGGCACTTTCCCGGATTCGGCGCCTGTTTCGAAACTAGAGGATTCGGTGCTGCGCGCGGAGTGGGGCGAACTGAAACTGGCTGCTTCGACGCGGGTTCAGACCGTGGAGCAGCACAACGCACAGTTTCAAGGGGATGTCCGGGTGGTACCAAAGCTGGATGAACAGCGATTAGCAGGGATTGCGCCGGGCTTGCGGGTGGGCTAAGCTGCTCTTTGGCCCAACACTATCGAAAGGTGTGTATTGTATGCTGAACCGCCGGCAGTTCCTGATCTCCACCGCCGCCGTCTCTGGCTCTGTTCTGACCGGGGCCAAAAGCAAGCTCAAAATTGGGGTCACGGACTGGAATCTGCGGATGACCGGCCAGGTGGAGGCGGTGGCCACGGCGGCGCGGCTTGGCTTCGAGGGCGTCGAAGTGAGCCTGGGCCGGAAGCCGGTGGACGGGAAGCTGCCGCTGGACAATGACGAGCTGATTGCGAAGTACGTTGCTGCGGCCAAGGAGCAGAAGATCGCCCTGGCCGGGACGTGTCTCGACATTTTGCACGTCAATTACCTGAAGAACGACAAGCTGGGGCAGAAGTGGGTGGGGGATTCGATCCCGATCACGAAGAAGCTGAACGCGCGGGTGGTGCTGCTGCCGTTTTTCGGGAAGGGCGCGCTGCAGACGCGAGCCGAGCAGGAGTATGTCGGCGACGCGCTGAAGGAGTACGCCAAGGAAGCGGAGAAGGCCGGGATTCTTCTTGGACTGGAAGATACGATTTCCGCCGAGGACAATGTGCGGATCCTGGATCGGGTGGCGAGTAAGAATCTCAAAGTCTACTACGACGTAGGGAATTCAACCAACAACGGGTTCGATGTGTTGAAGGAGATCCCGTGGTTGGGGGCGTCGAGGGTGTGCCAGTTCCACCTGAAGGACAAGGGTTACCTGGGCGAGGGGAGCATTAACTTCCCGGAAGTGATGAACCGAATCATGGCCCTGGGCTTCGTCGGGTTTGCGAATCTGGAGACGGGCTCTCCGTCCAACGTGATCGTTAACGACATGAAGCGCAATCTTGACTTTATCCGGAAGTCGATGGCGTGACGCGGAGGATTTCCGTAACCCCTTACAAAGTCACGGCCAAGGTAACACTCCCGGGGTGTGGTATCTTTGTATGTAGAGGACTCTGTAGTCCGAAATGTAACATTGGCAGCTGCAATGTCAGAGTGGATTAACCGGGGTAAATGCCAGCGAATGAGAGCTTTGCCACTCTTTCCCATTGACATTCAGGTGCAGGCAGTTTACAGTTGGGTTCTACCGTAATGTAGATTTATCTACAACCTCAGGATAGTGGCAGCGAGGTCCGTGCATGACCTTTCAAGTCGGTGAGAAGGTGGTCTACCCGAACCATGGGGTGGGCACAATCGAGAACATTAGTTCTCGTTCCTTCGGCATTCAATCCGAGAAGTTTTATCTCCTCCGTCTCTCCTATAACAGTCTTACCGTTATGGTTCCGTTCTCGCACGTCGACGTAGTCGGTTTGCGGAAGGTGACCAAGAACGGTGAGATCACCAAGGTCCTGAACTATCTGGCAACCGGCGAAAGCAAGAGTTGCCAGGACTGGAAAGACCGGTTCAAGGAAAACTCCGCCAAGATGCAGAGCGGTAGTCTGCTCGAAGTGGCGGAGGTCCTGAAATGCCTGGTAAGGCTACAGGCCGCGAAACCGCTCTCTTTCCGGGAAAAGAAGATGCTCGACCGAGCACGGATAATGCTGGTGACCGAACTGGCGACGTCTCGGGCTATGAAAGAGCCCGAGGCGGCAGATGTTTTAGGCCGCGCGCTTTCAAAATCCAATCTCAAGTTCCCTGAGCCCCTGTAACCCTCCCAGGCCAGCTCTGTTGGAAAGACCGCCCAGAATCCTTCAGGGATGAAGATTACACAAGTCGAAACGGTGCGCCTGCGTCGCGGTTTGACCGTGCACGCAGGCCGCATCGGCTGGCTGTGGGTAAGAATCCACACGGACGAAGGATTGATTGGTTTAGGCGAGACCTATCCCCACCCCGCGAGTGAGCAGGCAGTCGTTCTGGACCGCCTGGCCCCCCTGTTGATTGGCCGTGATCCCCTTGCCATCGAAAGAATCTGGGCCGACCTGTTTCTGGAGGTCGCCTACAGCGGCTGGGCCGGTGCCGAGATGCGGGCGATGAGTGCTATCGACATTGCCTTGTGGGACCTGGCGGGGCAGGCGGCAGGGCAGCCCATCTACAAGATGTTGGGCGGGCCGTGCCGGGACCGGATCCGGATCTACAACACCTGCTATGACCATTTCGACTTCCTGACCCAGCCGGTGGAACTGGCGCGGTCGTTGCGGGAGATGGGGGTGCGGGCGATGAAGATCTGGCCGTTTGACCCCATCGCGAAGGAAACGGGTGGGAACTGGATCACGGCCGACCAGATGCGCCGGGGCCTCGCCGGTCTGGAGGCGATCCGGGCCGAGTTCGGGGACAGCATGGAAGTGGCGATGGAGTTCCACGGCTTCTGGAATCTGCCCTGCGCCATAGAGATTGCCAAGGCACTGGAACCGCTAAAGCCGACGTGGCTGGAAGAGATGCTGCCGCAGGACAATATGGCGGCCTACCGGGAATTGGCCTTAGCTACAAGCCTGCCGTTGTGCCTGAGTGAGCGGTTGATGACGCTCTGGCAGTTTCGGGAGCTGTTGGAGCTAAGGGCGGCGCGGGTGGTGATGCCCGATCTGGCCTGGTGTGGCGGCTTCACGCAGGGGCGCAAGATCGCGGTGCTGGCCGAGGCGCAATACCTTCCGGTGGCTCCACATAACTGCGGCGGACCGGTGCTCCACTGGGCCAGCGCGCACTATGCGGCGGCGGTGCCGAATCTGCGCATTTGTGAGACGGTCAGGCGCCACTATCTGGATGAGTACAAGGGTCTTATGGATGTGGAGTTGCTGCCGGCGGACGGTTGGCTGCCGCTCCCCACGGGCACGGGCCTGGGTGTCCGGCTGAACGAGGACCGATTGAAGCGGGACGATGTGGAAATCCGCCGGTATCCGGCCTGAGGCGGATCCTCTAGGTAAACGCACCTAGTACTTGGCTCACACCTTAGTCTACCTACCCCAAAACTAAGCGCAATCGCGCATAGTCTTCACTTTAAAGCGTGCCGATTATTGTGATGGAAGGGTACGGATCGACGCATGCGTTGTCTGCACTGCGGCAAGCGATTATCCTTGCTGCGAAAATTCTCGGACGGAGAGTTCTGCACGGCTGAACACCGGCAGATCTTTCAACAGCAACAGAGCGATCTGGCGCTGGCCCGTCTGATTGAATCGCAGAACCGGATAGAGCGGCCTGCTACGCCAAAACCACCTCCGAAGCCAGTGGCTCGCCCGAAGGCCGCGGCGGGGGAAGCCGAGCCAGCTGTGCCCGAGGCCCGTCCGATCGCCGAGTGGTTCAAACCGAACGGCCGGAAGATCCTGTTTGTCCCTCGAACGCTCCCTTTTGACCCGAAGATGAGCAGTTCGGCGCCCGGGAGCAACGTGGCGCTGCAACAGCGAGGGTTTGTTGCGCCGGAAGGTTTGCGTCTGGGGCTTGAGACCACGCCCCTGGCCCGCGATGCCCGGCAAGCCGTATTGAATCCATTGTTCCGTCTGGGGATACGACTGCCGATCGGCGGCAAGCCGGTGCAGCCCGGACTGGAACCCCAGGCAGCGGGGTTGAAGCCGCTGCCGGTCGAGACTGGCCTGAGCGGGGCCGTTGCCGTTTGTGAGGCGCCCGCCGGTCATTTAGACTCTGCCGGGGCAGCCTGTATACCGGTTCTTTTATTCGGGACGGTGGCTCCCGACCGACAGGTTGCCCTGGCGCCAGAATCCATTCGGCTGTCCGAAGGGCTGTTGCCGTTAGCGTGTCCGGTTGCGGGCCCGGTGCCGGCACGGACTGTTTCGGAGGTTGAGCTGAGTGCGGCCCATCCGATGCCGCGCCAGGCCGTGATGCCGGCGATCGCGCCGGAGCGTCCGGTGGAGGTGGAGACCGAGCCGCTGCCCATGCCGGAGGCGCTGCTGGCATTGGCCTTGCCAGGGGTAGAACGCGGGCTCTCCTGTGCCGTCGTGGTGCCGCAGATCGATTTGCCGGTTGCGTTCAGCGACTGGGGGCCGGAAGCGGCTCCGGGCATGCCGGTCAACCCACCTCATCGGGTCAGCGCTGCGTTCCGCGAGGAATCCGGAATGGCCGCGATCGGGCTGCCGGGTGCGCTGTCTGTCCCGGCGGTCACCATGGAGTTGGCACTGGCCGCCCTCACCGCACCGCAGGAACCGGCCGTGCCGCTGTGGAGCGGCGCTCTGCCGGAAGCCGTGATGGCGTCGTGCAAGCGTACGGCCCGCATGAAGGTCAGAGCGATTGCAGCCGCGGCGGGCACGGGGTTCGAGCAGATCGCCGTGGAAGCACTTCCCAGCGAGAGGATGCCGGGCAAACCGCAGGGGCTGAAACCGCAGGGCAGAACCGACCTGATTCAGGACGAAACGCTGCGAGCGATTGCCCTCGGCGGCGTGCTGGATGCGGCTCGCCCGGTGGTGTACGAGCCGGCTGGCCTTGAGATTCTGGATGCGGCAAGCGCTCCGTGTTTGCCGTCCGGACTGCTGCGGCCGGAGATTCCCGAGCCGGTGGTGACTGTTCCCGAGGTGGAAGAGCCCGTTGCGAATCTGGCCGCGGAGGATGCGGAAGAGCCGGTGTTCGTGCGCGTCGTCCGTCCGCTGATCGACGACTCGGCGCCGGATGCGCTGTCAGGCTGGCCCGAGGAAGGGCTCGCATCCGAACTGGCGGCGAATGAACTGGCGGCCGCGGAGCCCGCTGCTGCCGAGTTGCCGGTTTCCGAAGAAGCTGCGTTGCCCCTGACGGTGGAGCCGCAGGCGGAATGTGTTCCTGTCGCCGCACTGGAGGCGCAGGTTGAGGAAACCGCACAGGCGATTCCTGGCCTTGCCGATCACGAAGCGAGTCTGCCTGCCATTGAGGCTGAAGCTGCGGTCGAGGCGGAGGAAGCTTTGAGAGCCGCGGAGCCGGTTGCCGCTGTGGCGGAGACGGAAGTTCCCGAGGCCGAAGCAGCGATACCGCCGATCACGGTGGAAGCCCTGGTGGCGGCGACCGAAGCTGCGATGGAGACCGCGGAAGCCGAAACGGCCCTGGCTCCGTCGACACAGATCGCCGAAGAAGAGAGCCTGCCCGACGAAGCAATTGTTTATGCCGCGCTGGCTCAGGCCGAACCGGAGCCTGCGGAGGTTCCGGAGGCGATGGCTGCACTGGCGGCGGAAGAACCTGCAGACGCTGTCCAGGAATTGGCCGAGTCGGCGTTGACAGAGGCCGAAGAACCGGCCCCGGCAGCGGAATTGGCGGGCCCGCCGGAGTGCGATCAGTTACGGATCTTTGCGGGGCGTGGCGAGAGCGGCCCCGCGGCCAAGCCGCACTACAACAAGGGCGATGACCACGGAATCTGGCCGGAGTCGCTGGCGGCGGAGCCGTTGCGGCCGAAGTCGCGCCTGATGATCGATCAGGCGGACGGCTCGGGTCCGCGGCGTATGACAGCGGAGCGCGCGGCGAAGAGTTCCGGAGGGCTGCTGCGGTTCGACACGCGCAAGCTGCCCGGGCGGCGCTTCTGGGCGCATGCGCCTTCCGACCTGAAGTGGGTGGCACTGGGCCTGCCGTTGATTCTCGCGTTGATAGTCTACAGCTTTAAGGCCTCTCCGCCGAAATCTGAAACAGGGCGGCCTGTTGCAGACAACAAGTCGCACTCGGTGATCGGCAGCGAGTTGAACTCGATCCAGAAAGTGATCCTGGACCGGGCGGCGATCAAGCTGTATGACGATTTCCGCGGCGGCCTCGGCTCGTGGCACGGGACTGAAGGCTGGGCAAAAACCTGGAAGTATGGCGAAGCCTCCTTCCTGGAACCGGGACAGCTGGCGTTGTACTCGCCGACGGTCAACATGAGGGACTACACGATGCAGTTCCTCGGGCAGATTGAGCGGCGCAGTCTGAACTGGGTGTTCCGGGCGACGGACAGCAAGAATTATTACGCGATGCGGATTGTCATCACGCGGGCCGGACCGCTTCCCCAGGCCAGCGTGGTGCGATACGCAGTGATTGATGGGAAGGAAGTGGGTATGAAGACTCTGCCGCTTCCATTTCCGGTTCACAGTGACACGTTGTACCTGGTGAAGATGGAGGTCCGAGGAGATTCGTTCACGACCTACATCCAGAGCCAGGTGGTGGATAACTTCACCGATTCGCGTCTGGAAGGCGGAGGCATCGGCTTCTTCAGCCCGAAGGGCGATAAGAGCTATCTGAGATGGGTGGAAGTGACTCATCAGTACGACGTTCTGGGGCGCCTGTGCGCGCTCCTGGCGCCTTACAACGTGCAGGCCGAGGGGAGGAAAACGGAATGAGCGGAAAGCGCGAAAAGGCGGATTCTATGCGGGACTCGAACAAAACAAAAGATATTCAGGCTACGATCGACGGCGGAACCGCGCTGGCGAGAGCGGTAGCACTGCATCTGGAAGGCAAGGGCAAGGAAGCACTGCGAGAGCTGGACCGGGCCGTGGAATCCGGTGATCCGCCCCGTGAAGTGTATTCGGCCAAGGGCCACATCCAGTTTGAGCTGGAACTTTTCGAAGAGGCCGTGAAGAGCTACGAGTCGCTGATCGGGCTGGATCCGAACTCGACGTCCGCGTACTTCAACCTTGCGGTCTGCCAGGAGAAACTGGGCCGCTGGAACGAAGCGGCGAGCAATTTCCAGCGCGCGTTGTCGAGCGACCCCAAGCGCATGGACGCGAAGCTGGGCCTGGGCATCTGCCTGCTGCATACGCGCAGCGCGGAGAAGGCCCTGGAGTGCTTTGACGCATGCCTGGGTAAGACGCCCAACGAAGAGACTCCGTTGTTCGGCAAGGCCGTCGCCCTGGAACTGCTGGGCCGCTATGACGAATCGCTGGAGCTGTACCGCCAGATCATCGAAGCGAATGCGAATGCGGAAGAGCCGATGGCCAACATCGTGCACATCGGCATGCGCAAGGGCGACACGACGCTGGTGCGGGACATGAGCGAGAAGCTGCTGACGCTGCGGCCGTTCTCGCAGGCGGCGCTGGAAGGCCTGGCCTGGTGTGCGTTCGCGGCCGAGGATTATGAAGCGGCCTCGAAGTACTGCGCCAAGCTGGTCGAACTGACGCCGGAGCACTTTGAGCGCTGGTACAACCTGGGCGTGGCGTATCAGAAGTTGAGCAAGCACGACCAGGCCGAGAAGGCCTATGTCGAGGCGGCGCGGCTGAAGCCCGAGCATCCGCAGACCTGGGCGAACCTGGGCGTGGTCCGGCAGAACCTGGGTAACCCGAAGGGCGCCCGCGAATCCTACGAGAGTGCGCTGCGGCTGAAGTCCGACACGCCGGAAGTGCTGTCGAACCTGGCCGGCCTGCTCGAGGAGCAGGGCCAGACGGCGGAAGCGGAAGAGATGTACGGCCGGCTGCTGCACAAGAATCCGGAATGGGACGATGCGTGGTTCCGCCTGGGCTACCTGCAGTTGACGCGCGGCGATGCGATGAACGCGATCCAGGCGTTTGAGCGCTGCGTGGCGAAACGGAAGGACTGGCTGGAAGCGTTGATCAACCTGGGTCTCGGCTACAAGCAGATTGGCGAGAACGAGAAGTCGATCCGCAGCTTCGAGTCGGCGCTGGCTGTGAAGTCCGACAGCGTGGAAGCGATGCGCGGGCTGGCTGCGCTGGCCATCGAGCGTCAGGATCATCCGAAGGCGCTGGACCTGCAGGGCAAGCTGATCGACCTGGGCGAGCGGACTCCGGAGCTGTTCTACAACACGGGCCTGCTGCTGCAGAAGCAGGGCCAGGTGGATGACGCCGTGTCGCTGTACCGGGAAGCGCTGGGCCTGCGTCCGAACTTCCCCGAGGCGCTGCTGAACCTGGGCCATGCCCTGAAGCTGCAGGGCCGGGCCGAGGAAGCGCGCTCCTGCTGGCGGCAGGCGCTGGAGATGAAGCCGGAGCTGGCGCAAGGCTACTTCGGAGACTAGTTTGATTTGTCCGGCGGGCTTGAGGAGGCTCACCGGATCCTGCGAGCAAAGGGCGGTTGGGGCAACCCAGCCGCCTTTTTCTTTTGTTCAGGGCTTGTCCCGCAGATCGGCGCTGCCGCGCATCTCAGGGCTTGGAAGGAGCGAGGCGGGCGGCGTAACCGCCTCCGGGCGCCATGGTGAGTTTCAGGGTTTTGGCGCGATCGACTGCCTGTTTCCGGATCGAAATGTTCTTGGGCAACGTGGCGGAGTCGGCCGCGTCGGCATAGATCTCGGCGGTAAACGCGCCCGCGGGCAGGAACGAAAGCGGGATTTCCACTTCGCGTTGTGTCCAGTTGGTCATAGCGCCCAGGAACCACTCGTTGCCATGGCGGCGAGCCATGACAATGAACTCGCCCGGGCTTCCGGCCAGCACCTTACTTTCATCCCAGGCCGCCGGGACACTCTTAATGAACTGGAAGGACGGCTGGTCCTTGTAGGCCGCCGGGCTGTCGGCGACCATCTGCACGGGGGCGTCGTAGATGGCGTACATGGCCAGGTGATGCGCACGGGTGCCCATCACCATGGGCGCGCGGCCGCGGGGGAGGAAGCCGGCCTTGGTGGCATTCTCGAAGCCGCCGGGCGTGTAGTCCATCAGACCGGTCAGCATGCGGGTAAAGGGCAGGGTGACGTGGTTATCGGGGTTGTCGCGGGCGCCCGCTTTCGACTGTTCCATGCCGAGCACGGCCTCATAGCCCATGACATTGGGCCAGGTGCGCTCCATGCCGGTGGGTTTGGTGGACCCGTGGAAATCGACCATGAGGTGGTGGCGGGCGGCACATTCGGCGACCTTGTAGTAGAAGTCGATGCCGGCCTGGTCGTCGCGCTCAATGAAATCGATCTTCATACCGGCGACGCCCCACTTCTCATAGAGAGCGAACGCCTCTTCCATCTGTTTGACCACGCCCCGGTAGTGGAGCCAGAGCCAGATCTTCACCTTCTTTGGTGCGGCGTACTTGACGAGTTCGGGGACATCGACGCGGCCATTGATCTTAGTGATGTTGTCGAGGCTGCTCCAACCAGCGTCGACGAGCATGTAAGGGAAGCCGGAATCGGCGGAGAAGTCGACGTAATACTTCATCGTCTCGGTGGTGAAGGCGGACTTTCCGTCGCGGCCCTGGCTGCCGTTCCACCAGTCCCAGGAGGCCTTGCCGGGATGGATCCAGGAGATGTCCGAGATGGCGGGCGGGGGATTCAAATTCGTGATGACGGTGGATTCGATCAGGCGGCCGGGCTCCGTACCGGCCATGATGATGCGCCAGGGGGAATTGTGGGGCAGGGTAGAGCGTACGGCGACGGTGGGGTCTTCCACCTGCGGAGCGAGGCGTGATTCGAAGTAGTGACCGGACCAGCTACCGGAGGGGTTCTCGAGATACATGGCCGCATTCCCGTGCATGTCGGCCTCGGTGATGGCCGCCCAGGCGACTCCGGGGACTTCCATGAGCAGAGGCAGGCCGATGAGCGAGGAACTCTTGACGCCTCCCTGATTCGAGAAGGCGCTGGCCGGGAGCTTGAGGAATTCGCTCTCGTACATAGACCGGTAGTTGGGCAGGACGAGGGCGTAGGTGATGGGATCCTTGGCGATGCGGAACTCGGTTGCTTCCCGAGTCAGGACGTATTCGCTGAGGCCAGGCTGGGCCGGCACGATATAGCGGAAGGCGATGGCGTCGTTGTAGGCTCGGGCCTCCACTGTGAATTTGCGGGCCGGCGCAGCGGTTTCTTCCAGTTCCAACCGGAGCACGTGGCAGTGATTGCGGGCAGTGCTGGTCTTGCCATGGGGCAGACGGTAGGTCTCGTCAATGGTGGAGGTGGAGGAGTTCGCGATCCGGACAGCCGCACCGAGCACCGGCTGATCCTTGAGTTCCAGGCGGAGGGCGGACGGCTCCAAGAGTTCCTGGCCGTGGAAGGTCACACGATAGACCAGTTGTCCCTGCGGGGATGGCTGCAGTCCCGCGGAGGGCTGGCCGGGGGAAGCCGCGGCGCGGGTGACGGTCTGGAACGTGGCGGCTAGCTGGCCGTCGGGTGAGGTGACAGTCTGGGCGGTGGCAGTGCTGAGCAGAAAGACCACAGAAAGGAAGCTAATGAGGCGCATAGGTCCGAAGAAATCCTTGCAGGAATCATATAGCTTCCTCTTCCGGGAAGGGTAGCCGTCCCAGGATCAGGCGGTTTTCAGGAAGACGGCCATGGCTTCGATCTCGATGAGGAGATCGGGGCGGCAGAGGATGGCCTGGATTCCGACGGAGGCGGGCAAGGGGTCCAGCCCCTGCTCCTGGAAGAAGCGGGTACGCCCTTCGTTGAAGGCCTCGTAGTCGCGCTCGATGTCGCGCAGGTAGCAGGTGGTTTTGACGATGTCCTTCCAGGTGGCCCCTTCGGCGGCCAGCAGTCCGGTGATGTTGTGGTAGGTGCGCGCCAACTGCGCCCGGAAGTCGCCCACATGGACGGTGCGGCCGTGCTCATCGATGCTGGCGGTGCCGGAGATCAGCAGAACCACGACGTTGCCGAACTCGAGCCGCAGACCGCGCGAGAACGAGCTGGGTTTTGCATAGTCGTAGGCCTCGTTCAGGACGGCTGGATTGGTGATCTTCGATTTGGCGATGGAGGTGGCGCTGGAGAGCGCCTGGATGATTTCGTTCTGAGTCATTGTATGATGCCGGTTTCCTGACACGCTGAGCCCGGCGGCATGCCGGTTGCGAGTGCGGCCCCTTTGATCCCCAGCTTACTGGTCCGGCGCGGGTGTGACAACCTGGCCACTAGGGAGCCTCCTGGATGGAGATCGTCCGGTTGACCTGCTCCACCGCCGCGGTCTGGACCTTGCCGGTGGGCCAGCGGATTTCCAGATCGGCACGGGCGGCCGTGCCGAGTCCGAAGTGGAGCCGCAGGTCGTTCTGCGAAATATAGCCGCCGCCGCTGCGCACCTCGTCGGTCTGGGTGGTACCGCCGGCGGTGACCCGGACCCGGGCGCCGATGGCGCTGCGATTCGATTTGACGCCGGTGAGTTTGACCGAAAGCCAGTTGCCGGACGGCCTGGCGGAGAGTTTCAACAAAGACGGGCGCTCGCCCTGATTGTTGATGAGGATTTCCGGCGCCCCGTCGTTGTCGATGTCGGCGACCGCCACGCCGCGCGAGGAGTGCACGTCCGTGATCCCGGTTCCCGCCCGCTCCGAGATGTCGTCGAATTTGCCGTCCCGGCGGTTGCGATACAGGATGCGGCGCTCCCGGAAGCGGATGTCGGTCTGTTTGCGGTCGATCTCGGGGAAGACATGGCCGTTGACGAGGAAGAGGTCTTTCCAGCCGTCGTTGTCGAAGTCGAGGAAGGCAGGACCCCAGCCGACGAAGCGCGTATTGTGAGCGAGGCCGGAGGAGATGGTGATGTCCTCGAACTCGCCCTGGCCTCGATTGTGATAGAGGGTCTCGCGTTCGTCCGAGAAATTGGAGCGGAAGATGCTGAGCCAGCCGGAGTGGTCGTAATCGGCGGGGATAGCGCCCATGCCGGACATGGCCTTGCCGTTGTCGTCGAAGGCGGCGCCGCGGAGGACTGCTTCTTCGGCGAATGTTCCATCGTGCTGGTTCATGAAGAGCAGGGAAGGCGTCTGGTCGCAGGCGACAAAGACGTCAGGCCAGCCGTCGCCGTCGAAGTCGGCAGTGACGACGGAGAGGGCGTAGTTCTGGGCGGGTGCGCCCACACCGCTTTTGGCGGAGACGTCAGTAAAGGTTCCGTCGGAGTTGGCGTGATACAGGATATTGCGGTCGAACGGCAGGCCGCGCGGCCCGCAATTGACGGGCAAGCCGAGATACCAGCAGTAAGGATTCGCGCCCGGCTTGGGCGTCTGTTCGAAGCTGAATTTGAGATAGTTGGCGACGAAGAGGTCGAGGCGGCCGTCGCGATCGTAGTCGAAGAAAGCGCAGCCGGTGTTGTAGCGGACCCGGTCCTGCTGGAGGCCGGCGTCTTTCGTCACGTCCCGAAACTGTTTGCCGCCCTCGTTGCGGTAGAGCGAGTTCTGGCCCCAGTAGGTGACGAACAGGTCAACGAATCCGTCATTGTCGTAGTCGCCGGCGCAGGCGCCCTGGCCCCAGCCTTTGCGGGTGAGGCCCATCTTCTCCGTGGCGTCCGAGAAGCGGCCGGCGCCTTCGTTGTGATAGAGGCGGCTGAGCGCGCCATCCCCGCTAATGACAAAAGCATCCGGCAATCCGTCGTTGTCGTAGTCGAGGAAGGCGACCCCGCTACCGGTGGTTTCGATGATGAATTCCTTCGTCTGCATGCCGCCGTTTGGGAAGACATGCGTCAGGCCGGCGGCTTCGGCAACATCGCGAAACTCAGGCAGAGGCGCCTCGGGCGGAGGAGCCGGCGCGAGGGCCGCGGCCAGAAGAAGGAGGAACGCTCTCATTGGCCGGGCGGCTTCTCTCCCAGCTTCTTCAGAAACTCGGTGAACTCGCCTTCGGGCGCTTTCTGAAGTTGGTCGAGTTCTGCTTTTTCGCGGCGGGCTTCGGCCATCTTCCCCGCGTTGCGGTAGGCCATCATGAGGCTGTAGTGGGCGGATTCGCTGCGCGGCGCCAGTTTGACGGCGCGCTGGAGCAGGGAAATTGCCTCGTCGTTCTTCTTCTCGTCGGTGCGGATCTTGCCAAGCGCGATGAGCGCTTCCGGGAAGTCCCTGTTGAGTTCCAGGGCCTGTTGAAGTTTCTCGGTGGCGGCCTGGGTCTGCTGGCGGTTCTGGAGGATCTGCGCGATCTGGTAAAGGACCACCGAGTCCGACGGATTGAGGGCGAGTTCGGCCTGAAACTCCTGCAGGGCAGCATCCAGCACTTCCGGCGAGTGGGTGCTCATGAGGAGGGCGCGGCCGAGCCGGAAGTGGAGGTTCAGGGCTTTGGGATTCTTGGCGATGGCTTTGCGGTATTCCGCGGCCGCCTCATTGAACTGACCCTGTGTTTCGAGGACCTCGCCGGAGAGCTGGTTCACCCGGAAAGAGGATGGCGCCTTCTGATAGAGCAGGTAGATGGTGTCATTCCAGGCGCGCATGTGGAGCCGCGCGGACTGGTAGAGCACGTCGGCGTCGGACGGGTACTTTGCCTTGAGCTCGTTGAGTATGGCGGACGCCTCGTCGATGGAACCGGCGGTGAGCCGGCATTGGACAAAGGCGAGTCCGGCGAGCCGCGCGATTTCGGCATTCGTACCCTTAAACGACTGTTTCAGAGCCGGGACGGCCTCCTCGCAGCGGCCGGTAGCGGCCAGGGTGAGGGCGAGAAACGCGGAGGCCCGCGGGTCGCTGCCCTTGGCGGCGATTCGAAGATTGCGTTCGGCGGTTGGCAGATCGCCCTTCTGGAAGGACTCAAGGCCGCTGATCAGTGGGTCGATTTGGGCACAGGCAAGGGTGACGAAGAGAAAGGGCAGTATGGCTCGGGTCAAGCAGCGCCTCGAATTCCTAGTGGCCGGCATCGTCGAGCATGAGGTCGAGTTTGCCGAAACGGTGGCGGTCGGCTCCGGCGAAGTAACGAAAGCGAATCATGGGTGGCGCGCCGGGAGCGATCGATTTGCGGGGATCGGCCAGGCGGTCAGCGGGTTTGGCGTCGAGGAGGATGCGGCCGGATTCGGCGATCTGAGCGGTTAACTGGCGGATGCGCTCTTCGCGGGCGGTCTGGTCCGGTTGAGTGAGCAGGAGGTAGAGGAGGAGCGTGGACATCGCGGTACAGACCCTCGGCGCCCGTTGCAGCCACCGGCCGACACGGACGATCCAAGTTGATGATAGCAGGGGCAGGTTATCTTGCAAGCCCTTTCAAATCTGGTTTCGGGGCTGCGCCGCTTTCGTGGCTGAGCTTCTCATGGAGGGCTCGCTCCCGCAGGGCTTCCTCCTTGCGTCCGAGGCGGTCATAAATGCGAGCCAATCGAAAGTGAGGTACGGGATCTGTTGGATTAAGCACGGTGCTGCGTTTGAATTCTGCGGCGGCACCTTCCATGTTTTTCTGGCGCTCAAAAACCATACCTAGCAAAAGATGGGTGTCCGCCTGATCCTCTTTGATAATTAGAGCTTTTTTCAGCAGCGACTCGGCCAGAGCATCATCAGCAGCCGGGTCTTCCGGCGAGGGGCGAAGAAGGAGTGCACGGGCATGGAGCACAAAGCCTAAAGGGCTCTGAGGATGAGCCTTTTCGAATTGCGCGGCACGGGAGAGAACCTCGGGAATCCGGTCGGCGGCGTGTTCCAGGACCCGACCGATAAAGTAATACGGCTGCGGGATGTCGGGGGCTAACTGCATGACGCGAAGGAACCGGTCGACCGCATCGGGAAAGCGACGCTGCCCATAGTAGGCGACGCCAAGGGCCAGTTCCAGTTGGGGACTTTTGTCAAAGGTCTTCCGTCCGTCTTCCAAAGTGGAGATGGCGGCGGGGAAGTCCTGGGCCTGCATCTGGGCCTGCGCCAGACGAAAGATCGCCTGTTCGCTATAGGGAGCGAGGCGGCGGGCCTGGGCGTACTGCGGGATGGCTTGTTTCCAGTCTTGTTTGGCCTCGTAGGCGCGGCCGAGGAGGTCGCGGACATCGGCGGAGTCCTCGATTGCGAGGGCCTGATTTCCTATCGAAAGAGAGATGTCGACTCTTCCCGCTTCCAGGTTGAAGAGCGCGAGGTTGTAGAGGAGCGAGGGATCTTTTCCGGCGAAGCGAGCGGCTTTGTCGGCGGAGAGAAGGGCGCCCTTCATATTGTTCTGACGGGCCTGGGCCTGGGCCAGGAGGAACCAGAGGGAAGCGGTGTCCGGTTGGAGTTGAATGGCGGCGAGCAGGCTTCGTTCCGCGGCTGCCGGCTCATTTCTTTGCAGGGCGGAGAGCGCTTCCTGGATGTGCGTTTGAATTAGTTTCGAATCAGGCTGAAGCAAAAAAGACAGGATTAGGACGAGCGGCCACATCGGAGATCAGTATAGCTTGGCTATCGTTAGATAACCGGAGCTTTTTGGGATTGATGAGGAAACGACAGCGGGCAGAGAAGCGGAAGATGGGGGACCGATTGAACTAGGGCCGTCTAGTGCAAAAAGACTAATGAAAGCGCTTGACTCGGTATCGGACTGTCATTAAGCTGATTGAGAATCGAAACCGGGGAAGCGTTTACATTCTTGACCCGACAGCTGCGCCAGAGAGCATGGCCGAGGGAACCCGGAAAGCTTCCAGGGTCTGGTTGTTGTTTTAAGCAACAGGGGTTCGAGAATTGACCCTGAAAAGGGCCAAGAAGTGAGGTAGTCTATGCTCCATGTGAGAGTCACGCGACTGCTCATCGTAGGATTGCTCTTCGCGTTCTGCCTGATGGCACAGCGTGACCTAGGGACAATCGCTGGTACGGTGACAGACCCCCAGGGTGGGGTGATTCCCAATGCCAAAGTTACAATCAAGGAAGATGCCACCGGGCTGACCTACGATGTGACAACCAATACATCAGGCGAGTTTGTGAGACCCGCCTTGAAACCCGGCACCTACACCGTCACAGCGGAAGCGACAGGCTTCCGGCGTGTCGCCCAGCAGAACGTCGTTCTGGTGGGTGGTGATCGTGTTGCTGTGCCGCTGTCGCTCCCTGTCGGCAATGTCTCGGAATCGGTGGAAGTATCGGCTCAGGCGCCGCTGCTCCAGACGGAAACCACGACATTGGGCGCCGACCTGGGCAAACGGACCGTCAGTGAGCTGCCTCTCGGCGGCCAGCGCACGTTCTCGTTCCTGGCCAGGTTGTCGCCGGGCGTTGTCCCTGCCGAAGGTGGCGCACGTGATGCTGTCGGCGGCGGCTTTTCCGCCAACGGTGTCCGTTCGAACGGGCAGAACAACTTCCTGCTGAACGGCGTGGACAACAACGTCAATGTGATCGACTTCCTGAACCAGACTGCCTTCGTGGTCGGACCCTCGGTGGAAGCGATCGGCGAAATGCGCGTACTGACAAACGGCTACAACGCTGAGTACGGTCGCGGCGCCGGCGGCGTGGTCAACGTCAACCTGAAGTCGGGCACCAATGAAGTGCACGGCGTGTTGTTCGAGATCCTGCAGAACGACAAGATCAACGCGAATCGCTGGGAATATAACAAAGCCGGCAAGCCGCGTGGTCCGTTCAAGCAGAACCAGTACGGTGCGGCGATCGGTGCTCCTATCATCAAGAACAAGCTATTCATCTTCGGCGATTATCAGGGCACCCGCATCACCTCCTCCGGCGGAAGCATCCAGAACCTGGGCTACGGCGGCTTCTACTCGATTCCGACCGCAGCGATGCGTCAGGGCAATTTCTCGAGATTGCTGGGCGGATCCGTTGGCACCGACGCGAATGGCAACAACTTGGTCGCGAACCAGATCTTCGACCCGAAGTCGAATGCCACGGTGAACGGACAACTGGTAAGGACTCCGTTTAGCGGCAACATCATCCCGTCGAGCCGCTTTGATCCGGCCGCCGCCAAGCTGATGGCGCTGTTCCCGAATGAGAACCAGCCGGTCGCAGCGGGCGTGACGCCGTTCAACGACTACTTCACCTCAACCTCCGGCCGGCAGAACACCGATCAGGGCGACGGTCGCGTCGACTACCGCCTGAGCGACAAGGACTCGCTTTTTGGCTCCTTGAGCTGGCAGAACACGAATAAGTACAACGAGCCGTTCCTTCCCGGCGCGCTGGACGGCACACCGTTCAACGCCGTGACGGAAGAAGACCTGAGCCGCAACGCGCAGTTGAGCTATACGCGTGTATGGACTCCGGCGATCGTGTCCGAAACCCGCGTGGGCTTCAGCCGCCTGGTGACCTCCCGCGTCGGCGCGAACCCGGATAAGGATCTGTTCAAGGAATTCGGCATCGGTGGCTATAACCCGATGACGGCCTTGAACGGCGGCCTGCCGCAGATGCAGTTTTCGACCGGTTATACACAGATCGGCGCGAACGACTGGCTGCCCTCGAAAGAATATTCGAACGTTTGGGACTTCATCCAGAACGTGTCGATCATGAAGGGCCACCACTCCTACAAGTTCGGTGCTGAATACCGCCCCATCAAGTTCCCGTTCTTCCAGGTGCCTTACCCCCACGGCGAAATGAACTTCAATCGGAACGAGACGGCGTATCCTTCGGCTTCCGGTACGCAGGGCGCGTTGAATACCCTGACGGGCGACGACTATGCGTCGTTCCTGCTGGGCAACATCAACAACGGCCGCGTTTCGACGAACAACTTCATCTCCTCCGAGAAAGTCGCTTGGGCATTCTACTTCCAGGATGACTGGAAGCTGACTCCGAAGTTGACGTTGAACATCGGCCTGCGCTACGAACTCTTCTCGCCGATCGGCGAAAAGTTCGCCCGCCAGTCGAACTTCGTCTATGACAATTTGACGCTCTACATCCCGAAGGGCAAGGACCAGGATGCACCGCTGCCTCCAAACTTCCCGACAGCGTTCCCGAACGTCAAGGTGTCTCGTGGCGAAGTCGACAAATATATGATCCCGTGGGACAAGACCAACTTTGCCCCGCGTATCGGCCTAGCCTACAACTGGCGCGATAACACGGTGATCCGCCTCGGTTACGGTGCGTTCTATGGCGGTGAAGAGAATCAGGGCGGCAACCCGAACCGCGGTGAGTCCGTACCGTTCAACCAATCCACCGATCTGGCCCGTCCGACCTCAGCGATCTTCGAGGTGAACCCGTTCTTCACAGGCGGCCTCTCCGGCGGCTTCCCGAGCAACGTGTTCTCTCTCAATGCTCCGGTATCCTTCCGCGGCGTTGCCACGAATTTCCGCAATTCGCTGGTTCACAAGTGGAACTTTGCCGTTCAGCGAGAATTGGGCTGGCAGTCTTCCCTCGAAGTTGCCTACGTTGGCAACCACCAGGCGCATCAGTTGTTCCAGCCTGACTGGAACGCCTGCGCGAACATCGGTACGACTTCGTCGACGATGCAGGGCTGCAGCACGGCACTCCGTCCGACGCCTTATATCGGTGGTATCTCCGGAACCGCTTCGTTCGGCTTCGGCGATTATCACGGCATGACGACCAAGTTCGACAAACGCTATTCGAACGGTCTGATGCTGATGGCGTCTTACACGTACGGCCACGCACTGGCCAATACCGGCACGACTCTCAGCGGTTCGACCGGTTTCGGCACGATCGATCCTCGCAACTACTCCAGCAGCTACTCGACGGCGGCGTGGGACATCCGGCACAACTTTGTGTCGAACTTTACCTACGAGATTCCGTTCGGCAAGGGCAAGACTTGGGGTACGCACATGAACGCCGTGGCCAACGCCCTCATTGGGAATTGGCAGGCGAACGGCATTCTGACGTTGCGCACCGGCCAGCCCTTCACCCTCCGGTCGAATGGCTGCCAGGGCATCTGGAATGCCTGCCGTCCGGACCTTGTCCCCGGACAGGATCCTCAGGCTGCACCGTCTGGCGGGCGCAATCCCGACAAGTGGTTCAATACCGCAGCAGTCGTGGCTCCGGCCTCCCTCACGGGTGGCAACCTCGGACTGCAGAGCAACACCGGTCCCGCGGGCCGTACGCTCGATTTCTCGCTCTTCAAGGACTTCGCGTTCACAGAGCGGATCAAGCTGCAGTTCCGCGCCGAGGGTACGAACGTGGCCAACACGCCTCAGTTCAGCATCCCGGACAACAACCGGCAGAACGCAACGTTCGGCCGCGTGACCAGCACCGGATCGGGCACGGAGCGTCACATTCAGTTCGCTCTCCGTCTGCAGTTCTGATCCCCCTGGATCAGGAAAACAGTCTGAGCGAGTGTACGATACGAAAGGCCTCACCCTTCGGGGTGGGGCCTTTTCGCGAGAAGGGATGCAATCGCGCCAGGATGAATGGGAAGCTAGGACATATGGCGGCCGGAGAGAGGACCGAAGTCCGGTGAAGCGCAGAGAATTCCTGGCGGGTCTTGCGGCCGGCGGCCTCTTTACAGGACGGGCACATGCCTTCGCGCCATACCCCGTGAAATTCCGGCTGGCTCCGCCTCACGCGCCGGCACTCTCGTTTGTGGAGGCCGGTTCCGATGAGTTCAGCGGAGAGAAGGCCGCCCTGGAACTGGAGCACCGGCTGTCCCGGTTGGTGCGTGAAGGCTCCTTACCGATTTCGAAGAATTGCCGCGGCCGCTCACCCGCGGCCCGATCGCGCCAGCAGGTCGCGGAAGGTGTCGCCCGGGGCGTCTTTGGAGCAGAAGAAACGATTGCCGAAGGCTGGGCACGCTGGCGCGGGTCGCTGGGCGAGGTGCAATCAGCGCGCTTCTACGCGCTGCCCGGCCATCTCGTCCGATTCGACATCCGTGCCCTCCGCGATGGGCGGCTGGAGCACCGTACGGGCGCCTGGCGCATGGAATGGGATGGCGCCGAGGTTGCACTGCTGGAACCGGTGGAAGAGACGCTGGTACACGGTGAGAAGCCCTGGTTCCGTGACGTGACGGGGCATGCTTTCGAGAACGATGCCGCGTTTCGCGAGCAACTGTTGCGGGGCGTGCCTTACTGGCGGGCGCGCCTGGACCCGGCGTGCGGCCTGGATGTGTATGGCGAGAACGGCGTCGCGGCGGCGGATATCGATGGCGACGGGCACGACGAAATCTATGTCTGCCAGCCGGGCGGGCTGCCGAACCGCCTCTACAAATGGGATGGCCAGAGATTAAAAGACATCTCCGCCGAAGCCGGGCTTGACCTGCTGGACGACACCGCCTGCGCCCTCTTTGTGGATCTGCGCAACAGCGGCCATCAGGATCTCGTCCTGGTGCGCTCGAACCAGCCCTTATTGTTTCTCAATGACGGGCACGGCAAGTTTCAGCTTGCTCCGGACGTGTTTCGATTCGCCACGAAACCCCAGGGCTCCTTCACGAGTGTTGCCGCGGCCGACTTCGATCGCGACGGCCGCCTGGATCTCTATTTCTGCTGCTACGTCTACTACCAGAGCGAGGCGCAGTACCGCTATCCGGTGCCTTATCATGACGCGCAGAACGGGCCGCCGAACTTCTTGTTCCGCAACCGCCTGAACGAGAAGCCCGGCTACTTCGAAGATGTGACGGCCGCTACTGGCATGAGCCACAACAACAACCGATTCAGCTTTGCGGCGACCTGGTGCGACTACAACGGCGACGGCTGGCCGGATCTGTATGTGACCAACGATTTCGGGCGGAAGAATCTTTACCGCAATGTGGCTGGTCAGTTTCGCGACGTGGCCGAAGAGGCGGGCGTTGTGGACCTGGGGCCCGGTATGAGTGCCGCGTGGCTCGACTACGATGGAGACGGCCGGCCGGACCTGCTGGTGTCCAACATGTGGAGCGCCTGCGGGCAACGGGTCGTGAACGATCCGGCCTTCGGGCCGGTGCGGAAGGATCCGGCGCTGCTGGCTTCCTACCAGCACCACGTGAAGGGCAATTCGCTGTATCGTAACCTGGGCGACGGGCGGTTTGAGTATACGGGCGACTCGCAGGGCATCGAGATGTGCCCCTGGTCGTGGTCGTGCGATGGAGCCGACGTCGACAATGACGGAACGCCCGAACTCTATGTGGCCTGCGGGATGGTGAACAACAACGGGTCCTCCGACCTGATGAGCTACTTCTACCGCCAGGTGGTGGCGAAGTCGCCAGTTCGCCAGATGCCCGCTCCGGCCTATGAGAACGGCTGGAACGCGATCAACCAGCTGATCCGGCAGGATTACTCGTGGGCGGCTCCCGAGCCGAACATGTTCTTCGCGCGCAGGGCGGGCCGCTACTACAATTTCTCCGGCGTCAGCGGCCTCGACTTGGCGGAGGATAGCCGCGCCTTTGCGTTCACCGACATTGACGGCGACGGGAACCTCGACATCATTCTGAAGAGCCGTTGCGGACCGCAGGTGCGGGTGCTGCAGAACGACTGCGGCGCTGGTCGGAACAAGCTCGTGCTGGCGTTGCGCGGGACGAAATCGAACCGCGATGCGATTGGCGCGCGTGTGGAGGTGGATGGTCAGGCGAAGTGGATCTCGGCTGGATCCGGCTACCTTTCGCAGCACACGAAGCGGCTGCATTTCGGGCTGTCGGAACGGCAAAAGGCCGAGAAGGTGACAGTCCTCTGGCCAACAGGCGAGCGGCAGGAGTTGGGCTCGCTGGCCGCCGGATTCCTCTACGAGGTCGTGGAAGGGCAGGCGCAGGTGTCCGCCAAGCCCCTGGCCAAGGCCACCGCGTGGCCGAAAGGTCCGACGGTCAAAGCCGACAACGTCTCACGCCTCCACTCCACCTGGTTTTGGGAACCGGTGCCGCTGCCGGAGAAGCGCCGCGGTCCAGGCCTGCTGGTGGTGCATGCCGGAGAGGCCCTGCCCTCCCTCGAGGGTCCGGTAGACCGGCTGGATCTGCGGCAGGCACCGGTGGAACTGGCGGCGGCATACTCGATCCTGCGGCGCTACCTGTTCGACTACCGCGTGGATCTGGAGACCCCGTTGTGGCTGCTGGTCGATGGGGACAGCAAGGTTCGCAAGATTTACGCGGAAGCCCCGCAAGCTAACGAGTTGCAGGCAGATCTGCGGAGCCTGGGCGGACCGCTGCCGGAACCGCGCGGACTGCCGTTTGCCGGCGTCTACACCGGGCGGCCGAGGCGCGACTACTACAAGTTCGGCGGAGCGCTGCTGCAGGCCGGCTATCCCGAACAGGCGCTGCCTTACCTGGAGGAGATGCTGAGGCGCAGTCCGGACAATCCTAAGGCCCTGCTGGCGGTGGGCCGGATCCACCTGGAAGGAAAACGCTTCGACCTGGCGCGCGGGGTGCTGCAGCGCGCCGTCGAACTGGATCCGCGCCTGCCCGAAGGATGGAACGAACTGGGCGGAGTGGAGGCCCAGGCGGGCCGCTGGTCCGAGGCACTGAAGTATTACGAGAAAGCTCTGGCACTAGCTCCCGAGCTGCCCTACGTGCTGCTGAATGCGGCGCACGCCCAGGAGGAAGCCGGTCATGGAGCCGAGGCGGAGCGGCTGTTCCGGAGGCTGCTGGAACTGGAGCCGAACAACGGTGACGCCGCGAACGGCCTGGGCCTGTTCCTGGCGAAACAGGGCAAGACCGACGAGGCGCGGAAGTTGTTTGAGAAGGCGATCTCGGTCCGGCGCGACGATTCATCGGCCATCAATAACCTCGGTGTGCTGTACATGAACATCGGACAGCCGAACGACGCGATCGCGGCATTCCGCTATGGCATCCAGGTGGCTCCGGATAACGAGACGCTGTATCTGAACCTGGCGCGGGTTCATGTGCAGTTAGGGCAGCGCGAGAGCGCCCGCGGAGTCATGCGGGATCTTCTGGCGAGACAACCCGGCAACGCCATGGCGCAGCGTGCGTTGAAATCCCTGGAGGGCCAATGAGACGAGCGGCTCCGGCGATGTTCACGCTGCTGGCAGGGACGACCCTGCTCGCCTGGCTGGCTGCTCCTGTGCGTAGCGCCGAGAGCCCCATCCGCTTTTCCCTGCAAATGGCGGGCTTCCCGCTGGAGAGCAGCGAAACCCCGGAGCGCCACGCGCCGGAGACCATGGCCGGAGGGATCGCCCTGTTCGATTACGATCGCGACGGCGACCTCGACCTGTTCCTCACCAACGGCGCCGACATCAAGACGCTGAAGAAGACATCGCCGAAGTACTTCAACCGGCTTCTGGCGAATGACGGCAAGGGTCACTTCACCGACGTCACCGAGAAGGCGAAGCTGGCTGGGACGGGCTTCGACAATGGCGTGGCGGTGGGCGACTTCGACAACGATGGCTGGCCCGATCTCTTCGTGGGCGGGGTTCACAAAAACACGCTGTACCGCAACAACGGCGACGGCACGTTTCAGGATGTCACGGCCAAAGCCGGCCTGAATCAGCCGGACAAGGAGTTCGGCCCTCTGTGGTCAGTGGGGGGAGCCTGGGTCGATATCAACAATGACGGACGGCTGGACCTGGTGGTGGTGAATTACCTGGTGTGGGACTTTGCCACCGAACCAGCCTGCACGGGCGAGGGCCGCCGGGAGTACTGCCATCCGAAGATGTACAAGCGCTCGCCGAACCAGCTCTATCTCAACAACGGCGATGGGACGTTCACCGATGCCTCCGCGTCTTCCGGGCTGCGGGCGCACCCGGGCAAGGGCATGGGCATTGCTGTTGCGGACTATGATCTGGACGGCCTGATGGACATCTTCGTTGCCAACGATAAGGTGTACAACAGCCTGTTTCACAACAAAGGCAGCAGCCGCTTTGAAGAGGTGGCCTTCTCGGCTGGGGTGGCGCTGGTCGACAGCGGGGACTTCATCTCGGGCATGGGCGTCGACTTCAACGATCTGAACAACGACGGCTATCCCGACATCGTACTGGTGGCACTGGACGACGAGACCTTCCCGATCTACCGGAACACCGGCAAGGGCGAGTTTGAAGACGCGACGCGCACCAGCGGCATGGGGCCGTTGAGTCTGTCGATGGCGGGTTATTCGCCGACTATCGGCGATTTCGACAACGACGGCTGGAAAGACATCTTCGTCACGCGCGGGCATGTTCAATCGCTGCAGGCTGCGCCCCGCATCACGGTGGAGCAGCACAATACTGTGTTCCGCAATCTCGGCAAGATGCGTTTTGCGGCGCTGACGGCCGAAGCCGGGCTGGCGGCCGGGCCTGCGCGGCGGCATCGGGGCTCGGCTATCGGCGACCTGAACGGCGACGGGCGTCTGGACACCGTGGTATCGGCCCTGGGCGCAGCGCCCGAGGTCTGGACGAACGAGAGTCCGGCTGCCGCGCACTGGCTGGAGATTCAACTGGAAGGGACGAAGAGCAACCGGGACGGCCTCGGGGCGCGCATTCGCGTCGTGACGGCTACAGGGACACAATGGCAGCAGGCGTCGACCAGCGCGGGCTACGCCTCGTCGAGCGCGGGTCCGGTCCACTTCGGCCTCGGGGCGGACACGGCGATCTCCCTGGTGGAGATCCGCTGGCCCTCGGGCCTGGTCCAGCAGTGGAAGGATGTGCGTCCGGATCGCGTCTGGAAGGTGAAGGAAGGCGTGCAGTAGGCCTCCATTGTGCGTGCCGGAAGAAGGCAGTAAGCTGAGGACCAACAGGGAGGGAGCACAGATGATGAACCGTCGAACCCTGATTCAGACGCTGATCGCGGCGGTAGCGCAGCGGTTGGCGGCGGCACCCGCGGCGGCAGTTCACGCCCGGTCGAAAAGGCTGGTGCTGGTGACCATCGGCGGCATCCGGCGGCAGGAGAGCTTCTCGGAGAAGGGCATCGTTAATGTCCCGCATCTCTTCAACGATCTGCTGCCTCAATCGCTCTTCTACCCGTACACCGTGAACGAGGGAGTGACCTCGCACTTCAACTCCATTGCCAGTATCCTCACCGGCGTCTGGCAACATGTGGACGACTGGGGTTCCGAGAAGCCCACTCACCCGACGATGTTCCACTACCTGAAGGCGGGCCGTCCGGCCGATCCCAACGACTGCTGGGTGGTAACCAGCAACAAGCAGCTCACGGCGAACATCAGCCCCGGCATCAATGTGATTCTCGCGAAGCAGTTGCTGATCGAGGCCGTCGAGCGGATCATCATGGGGCAGAGCTCCCGCAAGAGCCTGGAGCGCGAGCAGTTGCTGCAGGAGATGAAGGCTGTGCTCGAGACCGACTACGAGCGCATCGGCTGGGGTGTGCCCGCGACCTCGACGTTCCAGGATCCGACAGTGAAGAAGACCTTCGTCGACGCGCTGGCGGGCTTTATTCACGGGCCGACCGCGCCTGTCAGCGGCGACGAGCTTACGCTCACCGTGGGTATGGAAGTGTTGAAGCGCCTGGCTCCGGCGATGTTGATGATGAATTTCTCCGATGTGGAAGTGGCGCATTCCGGCTCGTACTCGCTGCACCTGGGCGGGATCCGCCGGTCCGACATGCTGTGCCACAAGCTGTGGCAGTTCATTCAGGCCAGTCCCGAGCTGAAAGAGAATACGACGCTCCTCATCATGAACGAGTTTGGACGCGATCCGGACGGGTCGAGCACAAATGGCTTCTTTAACCACAGGACCGACACCGAGACCTGCCGCATGGCGTGGAGCATGGTGCTGGGCCCGGCCATTCGCAAGCCGCAGGTGGTGGAGCGCGTGGTGCGGCAGATCGACTTTGCGCCGTCGATGGGCTCGTGGATGGGCTTTGAGGCTGTGAAGGCGGCGGGTGCGCACCTGCCGGAAATTGTTGGTTGATGGAATGGCTGCTCCTGACTACAAAGAGTTGATCTCGAGGCTGCCACGGACATTTGGTCCGGCGCTGAACGATCAGCTGCATCAATGGGAGATGTTGTTCCCGGCCGAGCAGCGACAGTTGAAGGCGCAGATGGACTGGCTGGCTGCGCTGCCGCCGGCCGAGTTCAAGACGCTGTTCGCGCCCATTGTGCAGGTGGAAGACCGCATGGACCTGCCGAAGTGGCAGCCGGGTTCCACCGGCTTGAGCATCCACGACGTCGGTGTGATGGCCCGGTCGCCGCTCTACCCGCAGTGGCGGCAGCAGGTGGAGAAGGTCTTCGGTCGCATTGACGATGCGATCCAGGCGTCTGGCGCGATGAAGCCCGTGCCGCGACTGGTTGTGTCCATCCTGCCTGCCGGCCTGCCCAAGCCGGGGGATCCGCTGTGGCCGGAACTGGCGGAAGTGGGCCAGTGGGTTCAACTCGACCGGCCGTTCCTCAAGGTGGAAGAGACGCTGGTGCCGGCCATCGTGAAGCGGAAAGCCCCGGCGGGCCTGGAGCCGGATGAGACGACGTGGGTGATCGAGTGCGGCAAGCGGTTGTCGGCCGAATCAGGTGGAGTGACGAGTCTGTCGTGGGACGCGCTGGAGAAAGTACGGCGTGAGTTCCTGAACCGCCTGAACGGGATCAGCCGGGACATCAAGTCGGCCGACCAGACTACGAACGATCTAAAGCGGCTGGACATCCGCAAGCTGCTGGACCCCGCTACCGGCGCGAGTCCGCGGCTGCGCGAGTTCCTGCGCGGGATCCTGCTGAGCGGCAATGGATCTTTGGTGTTCAACAATTCGTTCGTGCAATGGGCCGCTTCCGAGGCCCTGCGGCGGGCGCAGCCGCAGGTGCTTCTCGCCGGCTTCGGGCTGCGGCAGAAACTTAAGCCCTTCAGCAGCGTGGTGTTGTTTGAGGATCAGAACCGGTCGAACCCGACACCTGATCAGGACGATCCGGCGGGGTCTCTGACGGACGCGGCGTTCCTCGCGCAGTACGTCTACCTGGCGGCGCAGCGTGTTTCGGCCTACCAGGGGCATACTGTATCGGTGTTCGCCATGGAAGAGCTGGATCGTGTTTTAGTTGTGGACCCGCGCGGCAAGCAGAACGTGCCCGCCCGTCTGACCGGCGAGGCGCTGACGGCGCGGATCGTCGCGTGGCTCACCGGCGCGGCCTAGCGGTTACTGCGGTGGAATTGCTGATAACGGCGGATCGCTGATTGCAGCGCGGCTGCTTCCCGCGCTTTCAAGGGGCGGTCCAGGCTGGTTTGCACCTCGGCTTCGCCCTTGCCGAGTTGATGTCTCCAGCGCCCGATCCTGTGGCCGTCCAGAAGTATGAAATGGACCAACTCCGGGCGTTCGAGAGCGCCGACGCCCAGCACATCCCGGCTTTCGCTATAGGACATGATGTACTCGTCGTAGCACTGAACGAAATCGATGCGCGGTGTCTTCATGCTGAAGCTTGATTCCATGGGCGCCAGCCAGTACTCCCGGGCGTCGGCCTGGATTCGCTCTAACGCGGGTTGCACTGCCTGCAGGCCGCGTCGGGCTTCCGCGAGCGTGAGGCTCGACCAGACTGCAAAATCCCGCACTGTGGCAGGACCGCGCGTCACGAAGTAGCGGCGGGCGAGTTCGGCCAGGGCTTCGTCGCGGGCGATTGATGGCGCGGCCGGTACCCATTCGTCCATCAGCGCATAGGTGTGCTGTTTCCCGCGCATCGTTCCACTGCAGATCAACTTGCTGAGTTCGGCGTGCATGACCAGATAGGCCAGCGGGACCCCCGCCGAGGGCAGGCGGGCCGCGGCCAGTTTGGCGGCGAGTTCAGTGCGGGTGAGGTGATGACCGCCCTTGAGAGCCTTGGCGAGAACCGCATTGCTCCGGCGGAGCATGGATTCCTCGATGCCATGCTCGCGCTGGGTGAAGCCATTCAGGATGCGGATGCGCGGGGCAGTGAGATCGACGAGCCAGCGGATGTCAGCCGGATGCACGAAGTGCCATGTGGGGCGCAGCACGTGCGTCCGCAGAACGGCCCCGGCCGCATATGCCTGTTGAATGTGCTCGTGCGTGGCTCCGCTGGTGCGCTGCCCAATGGACCACTTGGCGTAGGCGAATTCCTGCGCCTGCACGGCGCCCAGTCGCCTCAGGAGGCCTGCGGGCTGCGATTCCGACTGGGTCCAAAGCGAGTGGTTGTGGAGGCGCAGCAGCGCGATCTCGTGGTGCGTCACTGACTGCCAGGATAGCGGGCCGGGCAGCCGGATATGATGGGGATTCACTGCATGGAGGATCGCGGAATGGATCGACGCCGATTTACATTGCTGCTGGGCTCGTCGCCGTTGCTGGCGCAGGCTCCGGCCGCGGCTCCGGAGCTGGAGTGGCATGACGCCAAAAAGTTACGGGTGGAGGGGTTGGGTTTCAAGGATCAGAAGGCTCCCTACGACCGGCTGCCGGTGCGCGCCGAGGGCGTAGTGCGGCCCGTGGTGTGGAACCTGAGCCGCGACTCGGCTGGAGTTCTGGTCCGCTTCGTCACGAATGCCACGGCGATTCATGCGCGCTGGACCCTGACCAACAAGACCCTCACGACTCCGAACAGCACGCCGGTTGCCTGCAGCGGCCTGGACCTCTACGCGAAGAATGACGCCGGGCGGTGGCACTGGCTCGGCATCGGGCGTCCCACGAAGTTTCCCGAGAACACCGATGCACTGGCCAGCGGACTGCCGGCGGGCACGCGCGAATACATGGTTTACCTGCCCATGCATAACCCGGTCACCTCGGTGGAGATCGGCGTTCCCAAGGGCAGCTCCATGGAAGCAGGACCGGCCCGGCCCGCCGGACGCAAGCCCATCGTGTTCTACGGGACATCGATTACGCACGGCTTCTCCGCGTCGCGCGCCGGGATGACGCACGTCTCCATGCTGGGCCGCCTCTTCGATCGGGAAGTGATCAACCTGGGCTTCTCCGGCAACGGCAAGATGGAGCCTGAGGTCGCCAAGTTTGTAGCCGAGCTGGATCCGGCTGTTTTCGTGCTGGACTGCCTGCCGAACCTTACTGCGAAAGAGGTTCACTCGAACGCTATCCCGTGCGTGAAAGTCCTGCGGGAGGCGCATCCCGACACGCCCATCCTTCTGGTGGAAGACCGCAACTATGCGGACAATTTCCTGAACGCCTCACGGCGCGAGCGGAATGAAACCAACCACGCCGCGATGCGGGAGGAGTACGCCAGGATGCAGAAGGAGAAGATCCCGCATCTGCACTACCTCAAGGCGGACGACCTGCTGGGCGACGATGGGGAGGCGACCATCGACGGCTCGCACCCGACAGACCTGGGCTTCACGCGCCAAGCGGCGGAGTTCCAGAAGGCGCTGAAGAAGATCCTGAAGTAGCGCTACTTCGTGAGGTACTTGTCGGGGATCGGCGTTTCGGGCCGTTCGGAGTCCCAGAGGATCGTCATGACTTTCCAGTCTTTGCCGTCGAAGACAAGCTGGAAGCTGTTGATGCCGCGCGCGAAGGGCTTTTCGCCGGGTGCGTGCCGCGACTCGTAGGTGCTGAACACATGGGCGATAGCGCCGTAGCGTTCCACCTTGCGGCTGACTTCGGTTTCGAAGAAGCCGGCCTTTTCGAAGTTGGCGCCTGCGCGCTGGATGTAGTCCTCCGGCGTGAGCACGTTGGGCGTGTTGCCCTCGGCGGCGTGCCGCACGGGAATGAGCCGCGCACCGGTGGTGAAGAGCGAGCGGAACTTCGCCCAGTCGCGCGTGCCGGCCGGTCCGGAAATGACGGCGTAGACGGCCTGGACAGTGGCTTCGAGGGAGTCACCCTCAGCGGCGGGCAGGGCAGGGGTGGCCAGCGCGAAGGCGGCCAGGAGAGAGAGCGCGCGTCGGCGAGACATATGGATATGTTAGCCGGGAATACGCTCAGCTCACTTTGAATCCTCGGCTGGCCGGAGATGTTTATACTTGCGGCAGAGTTCGCAGCGATGTGCCTGTGCTCATCGCCGATGCTCTACGCAAGCATTTCCGGGATCACCACCCCGTGCACATCCGTCAGTCGCCGGTCGATCCCGTTATGCCGGAACGTCAGCTTGGTATGATCGATCCCCATCGCGTGCAGCAACGTCGCATGGACGTCGTAGCAGTACACCGGCTTCTCCACCGCCTTGTAGGACCACTCATCCGTCGCCCCGTAGGTCGTACCGCCCTTGAACCCGCCGCCGGCGAACCATGACGTAAAGCCAAATGGATTGTGATCGCGCCCCTTGCTGCCCTGGCTGCATGGCATCCGCCCGAATTCCGTGGTCCAGTAGACGATCGTGTCCTCCAATAGTCCGCGCGCCTCCAGATCCTTCAACAGCCCGGCCACCGGCTTGTCCAGAGCCTTGCCCAACTCGCCGTGATCCTTGGCCAGATTCTCGTGGCTGTCCCAGTTGCGCCGCGGGAAGCCATTGTCCGCTCCGCTCCACACCTGCACAAAACGCACGCCCCGCTCAATCAACCGGCGCGCCACCAGGCAGCGCTGACCCATGTCCGCCGTGATCGACTCATCCAGACCGTACGCCTCCCGCGTCGCCTTCGACTCGCCCGAAATGTCGAGCACCGTGGGCGCACTCAACTGGAGCCGCGCGGCCATCTCATACGACGCAATCCGTGCATCCAACCGCAGATCGCCAGCCCGATCCGCCGCATGCATCCTGTTGACCCGGTCGAGCAGCGCCAGGCCTTCGCGCTCGCTCTCGTCCGTGATGAAGCCCTCCTCCTTCGGCGGCCGCAGGTCGTGAATCGGAGTCGGCGTGCCCACCCGGATCGTCGTCGCCTGATTCGATGCAGGCAGGAACCCGGACGACCAGTTGGCGGCCCCGTTCGGCGGCATCCCGCGCGGATCCGGCAGCACCACGAAATCCGGCAGGTTCTCGGCTTCACTGCCCAACGCATAGGAGACCCACGCTCCAGCGCTGGGAAAGCCCGGCAGAATGAACCCCGTATTCTGCATGAACGTGGCCGGCCCATGCACGTTCGACTTCGACATCATCGACGCCACAAACACGATGTCGTCGACGCAGCCCGCCGTATGCGGCAGCAGATCGCTCACCCACTTGCCGCACTGGCCATACTGCTTCCAGCCCCAAGGACTCGGCATCACCACGCCCGGATTGCTCTGGAACAGCTCCACTTTCTCGCCCGGATCCCAGGCCTGTCCGCCTTTCTGGATCAGCAGCGGCTTGTAATCGAAGGTGTCGCACTGGCTCGCCGCGCCCGACATGAAGAGCTGGATCACGCGCTTGGCCTTCGCCTTGTGATGCAGCCCTCCGTTCAGCTCAGGCCGGCCCTTGCCGCTGGCGGCCGCATTGCGCGCCAGCAGGTGCGCCAGCGCGACCCCGCCCAGCCCGCCGCCATAGTTCCACAGAAAAGTTCGACGGTTCATCCGCGGCTCCTCAGTCGACAAACAGAAACTCGTTGGTGTTGAACAGCACGCGGCAGAAGTTGGCGAGCCCCTGCTGCTGGGCGTACTTCGCGTAAAGTTCCAACTCCCGCTCCGTCGCTTCCCGGCCCAGCGCCAGCCGGATCGCCTCCCGCACCTGCGCCGCTGCATCGGACTCCCGGCCGCGCAGCAGCTCCGCGAAGTGTTCCGACATGCGCAGCACAAAGATGTTGTTCCACGCCGCCAGCGCCTGGATCGCGGTGATCGTGGTCGATCGCTTCGGCGTCAGCACCGAGGGATCCGGGCAGTCCAGCCGCTCCAGGAACGGATCCGGCACGCTGCGGACAATCAGGCGGTAGATGCTGCGGCGATACGCTCCAGGGCTATCCGGATCGAACCGTGCATAGTCGTACACCGGCGAGTGATCGTCCTTGAAGAAGAACATCTGCACGGGCGGTCCGCCGGCGGTGAGATCGATCTTGCCCGACACAGCCAGCACTGAATCGCGAAACGCTTCCGCGTCGAGCCGCGTGCGGTTCATCCGCCACAGCAGCCGGTTGTCGGCGTCGACTTTGGCGCCGTCCTCGCGCTGCGTCGACGCCTGCTGATAGACCGCGCTGGTCACAATCAGCCGGTGCAACTGCTTGAGCGAGCCGTGGGCTTCATCGCGGAACCAAACCGCCAGCCAGTCGAGCATTTCCGGATGCGACGGCTTGGCGCCCATCCGCCCGAAGTCGCTGGCCGTCTCCACAATGCCTGTGCCGAAGTGATACTGCCAGACGCGATTCACAATCGACCGCCACGTCAGCATGTTTTCTTTCGCCGTGATCCACTGCGCCAGCGCCGCGCGGCGGCTGCCTTCGTCGTTGGGATCCGCCAGGTCGAACCTCGCCTTGAGCCCGGACACACAACTGAGCGCGGCCGCGAAGGCCGGCTTCCCGGGAGCGCGCACGTTCCCTCGTCCCAGCACCGTCACCGGACGCGGCTGCAACGCCGGCCGGAACGTGCCCGCCCGCTGGAAGTAGCTGGTTGGAGCGTACACCAGCCGCGGCTTCGGCAGCGCCTTCCACTGCTCATCGATGGGCGCGAACTCAGCTTTGATCCGCTCGATCTCCGCGTAAGTTTCCGGCCCCACAATGGCGTCGACTAATTGCTTGCGCTTCGCCCGGTCCGCCGTGCGGCGCGTCTCCAGTTCTTTCTTCTGGGCCGCCTCGGCCGGAGTCTTGGGTTCGCCCATATGCGTGATGAGCAGGCTGGCGTCCTGGATGGAGCTGTCCAGTGTCTCAATCGCAGGACTGGTGGCGAACTCGACCTTGTCCAGCAGCGGATCCAGCCTGCGTTGAATCGCCTGCTTCTGCTGTAACAGCGCCTGCCGCTTCCGGAACAGGGCCGGATCATCGTCGAACGGGCGGTCGGCGCGATCCACACCCGCGAAGACGGCCTGCAGATTGTAGTAATCCTGCTGCGGGATGGGATCGAACTTGTGATCGTGGCAGCGCGCGCAATGCGCGGTCATCGATGTAAAGGTGGAGATCGTAGTCGCCACCATATCGTCGCGATCGAGCACCCGCGTCAGGTCCTTGTCCACGGTGCCTTCCCGCAGTTCCTGATGTCCGACGAAATCCCAGGGTCCAGCCGCCAGAAAGCCCGTCGCCACCAACGCCTGCGGATCCGCGGGAAACAACGCATCGCCCGCGATCTGCTCCTGAACAAACCGCGCATACGGCTTGTCTTCGTTGAACGCGCGAATCACCCAGTCCCGGTAGGGCCATGCATTCAGCCGGGGCTTGTCTTTGTCATAGCCATGCGACTCGCCATAGTGCATGACGTCGAACCAATGGCGGGCCCAGCGCTCCCCGTACCGAGGGGACGCCAACAACCGGTCCACCACCTTGGCGTAAGCATCCGGGGATTCGTCCTTCACGAACGCCGTGACCTCCGCTGGCGTTGGCGGCAACCCAATCAGATCCTGATAGACGCGCCGGATCAGTGTGCGGCGGCCCGCCGGCTTCGACGGCGCCAGCGCGTTCGCCCGCAGCTTCTCGAGGATGAACGCATCGATCGGAGTCTGAACCCAGGGATCCTTCAATCCCGGAGACTGCACGGCCTGCAGCGGCTTCAACGACCACCAGACCTGCGTCGTAGCGGCTCCTGAGGAATCGTCTTTGGCCCCTTCCTCGATCCAGCGGCGGATGGTTGCCACCTCAGCGGCGCTGAGCGGAGCCCCGGCCTTCGGCATCCGCGGCTTCTCGCCGCTGATCACCTGAAGCAGGAGGCTGGCGTCCGCCTGCGCCGGTTTCACTGCCGGACCCGAAACCCCGCCTTGCAGCAGAGATGCCACCGAGGCAGCGGAGAACTTCCCACTGGCATTGCGCGCGTTGTGGCACATCTGGCAGCGTTCGGCCAGGATCGGTTGGACGTTGCGCTGGTAGCTCACCGGGTCGGCGGCATGGACGGAGAGTACCCAGAGAACAAGGAAAGCAGCCCGCATTGGTGAACAGCATATCAACCGGTGCCGTCAAGATGGGGCGCGCAAAGGAGGGTCCGATCGTTGATAGACTCTTTCCAATCGCCATGAGCAATACCAAGAAGAGTATCTTCGTCACCGCCGACGGCCAGAATCTGATGTTCACGTTTATCCTGATCAGCTCCCTGTTTTTGCTGTGGGGCTTCTGCAACGGGATGATCGACGTGATGGACAAGCACTTCCAGGAGGAACTGGGTCTGTCCAAGTCGCAATCGGCGTGGGTGCAGTTCGCGCACTATCTTGGTTACTTCCTCATGTCCATTCCGGCCGGCTGGCTGGCTACGAAACTCGGCTATAAGGGCGGCATCGTCATGGGTCTGTTGATCGTAGCGCTGGGCGGCTTCTGGTTCATTCCCGCCACGCACATCAACTCCATGGTTCACGAAGGACGTGTCTCCGCCAACATGGCATTTGTGGCTTTTTTAACCGGTGTTTGCGTTATCGCTACCGGCCTCACCTTCCTGGAGACCATTGCCAACCCGTACACAACCGTACTCGGCGACCAGCGCTTTGCCGCCACCCGCATCAATCTCGCCCAGTCCTGCAATGGCGTCGGCTGGATCTTCGGACCTATCGTCGGCAGCATGTTCTTTTACGGCAAGGACGCCACCGGACGCAGCACCGGCAGCGAAACCCTCTACATCCCGTACATGTACATCGCTATCTTCGTGATCGTCCTCGCCATCATCTTCTACTTCTCGAACATCCCCGACATCAAGGGTGAAGACGACTACCATCTCGACGACAACGCCGCCCCCGTCTCCCACTCCATCTGGTCGCATCCCCACTTCGTCCTGGCCGTAGTCGCCCAATTTCTTTACGTCGCCGCCCAGGCCGGCATCTTCAGCTTCTTCATCAACTACATGACCTCCGAACTGCCCGCCATCCCCGCGTCCTGGCCTGACAATCTGGCCGGCATCGGCGCCAGCGCGGGTTTCCTTCGCGATTGGCTCTCCGGCTGGTTCGAACCCAACAAGGCGGGCGTCCTCACTATGAGCAACAAAGGCGCGTCGAACCTCGCCTCGCTCGGGTCCATCTGCTTCCTGATCGGCCGCTTCAGCGGAGCCGGCATTCTTCGTAAGTATTCGGCGCACAAGGTATTAGGCCTCTACGGAGCCATGAACGTCCTGGCCACCTTCCTGGTTTTCCTCAAGCTGGGCTGGCTCTCGGTCCTCTGCGTCTTCCTCAGCTACTTCTTCATGTCGATCATGTTTCCCACGATCTTCGCCCTGGGCATTTTCGGACTTGGCGCCCGTGCCAAGAAAGCCTCTGCTTTCATTGTGATGGCCATCATGGGCGGGGCCCTGTTGCCGAAGCTGATGGGCTGGGTGGCGGATGAGTTCGACATGTCGCGCGGCTTCATCGTGCCGGCGGTCTGCTTCGCTTTCGTCGCCTTCTATGGTTACAGCTGGCCGAAGTTCAGCAAGGCGGACTCCCTGAACGGGGCGATCCCGACAGCCGGGCATTAGGGCGGATCCTGGCCCCCGATCAAGGCCATGCCCGGCTAGGCACTCCCGGGCTCATCTGGTATCCTGTCCCTTTGGGCCGTAGTGCGCCCGCATGCAGTCAGTTAAAGAGCCAGAGGTAGAGCAATGTCCGGACACTCAAAGTGGGCGACGATTAAGCACAAGAAGGCCTCGTTGGATGCCAAGCGCGGCAAGATGTTCACGCGGTTGATCAAGGAAATCGTGATCGCGGCGCGCAGCGGCGGGGATCCTGACAGCAACGCCCGTCTCCGCACGGCTGTGGTGGCGGCCAAAGCCGTATCCATGCCCGCCGACAACATCAAGCGCGCCATCATGCGCGGCACCGGCGAACTGGAAGGCGGCCAGATCGACGAAATCATGTTCGAGGGCTACGGACCCGGTGGCGCCGCCATCATGGTCTCCACGGCCACCGACAACCGCAACCGCACCGTCAGCGAGATGCGCCACATGTTCTCCAAGCAGGGCGGGAACATGGGCGAAGTCGGCTCAGTGGCCTGGATGTTTGACCGCAAGAGCCAGATTGTCATCGAGAAAGACAAGGCGACGGAAGACCAGTTGATGGAGTTTGCGCTGGAAGCCGGCGCCGACGACGTCAAGGACGAAGGCGACACCTGGGAGATCCTCTCCGCGCCCGAATCGCACCACACGGTGCTCGAAGCGCTGGGCAAGGCAGGCATCCCCACCATCGCCGCCGAAATCGCCATGATCCCGAAGAATCTGGTGGAAGTCGATGCCAAGCATGCCAACGCCATGATGAAGATCATGGACCTGCTGGAAGAGCACGACGACGTCCAGAACGTTTACACCAACGCTGACTTCGGCGACGAAGAAGCGGAAGAATAGCGAAGGGTAAGCAACGAAACCACGGCCAATTGAGGGGCGCGTGCGCATCCTGGGCATCGACTGCGGCAGCCAATTTACCGGTTACGGCGTCATCGATACAGACGGCACGCGCCATCGCCTCGTCGAGGCGGGCGTCATCCGCACCAGCGCTAAAGATCCCTTCTGCGCCCGTCTTCTGACAATCGGTGCCCGACTGCGCGAGATCGCCGCGGAATTTTCTCCCGATGAAGCGGCTGTGGAGGATACCTTCACTTCCGTCAATGTCCGCAGTGCCCTCAAGCTGACCCACGTCCGCGGCGTCGCCCTGTTCGTCCTGGCCGAGGCCGGGCTCGAAGTGGCTGAGTACCCTCCGGCCCAGGTGAAAATGGCCGTGGCGAGCAATGGCCGGGCCGAAAAGGAACAGGTCCAGTGGATGGTGCGCGTGCTGTTGGGGCTCGCGGAACCTATCGCCTCGCTGGACGCGTCTGACGCATTAGCGGTCGCCCTCTGCCATGCCATGCGGCGGCCTGTGAAAGTCGCCCTATGAAACTTCTGCTCCTACTCTGCTTCAGCCTCGTAGCGCTCGCGCAGGATGTCCCGCAGCTCTTCTACTCCAAGAAATTCCCAGGCAGCAAACCGGAGTACCAGGAGATCCGGCTCGACCAATCCGGTAGGGCCGAGTACCGCGAAGGGCCCGACGAAGACAATCCCATCATCCTGAAGCTCAAGCAGGCCGATGTCGACGAGATCTTCGCCATCAGCGACAAACTGGGCCACTTCGACCATGAGGTGGAATCCGGGCTGAAGGTGGCGCGCATGGGCGACAAGCTGCTCCGCTGGAAGAAGGGCTCCGAGACGCACGAGGTGAAGTTCAACTATTCGGCCGACACCGACGTCCAGGCCATCTACGACTGGTTTGAACGCATGTGCGAATCGGCCCAGCTCTTCATCGACCTGGAGCGCGCCGCACGCTACGACAAACTTGGAGTGAATCAGGCCATTCTCAAGCTGGAAGCCGCCTGGGACCGCAAGCGCGTCGTCGGCAGCGATGTCTATCTGCCGCTGCTCGACCGCATTACCAAAAACGAAAGCTATCTCAACATGGCGCGCGAGCGGGCGGAGCGCCTGGCCGCCGCTTTCCGCAACCCACCGCCCCCGCCCAAGCCGGGCGGGGAAGCGAAGTCTCAATGAAAACACTCTTCCTGATCGTCCTCTCCTCCGTCTTCCTGTTCGGGCAGTCGAAGCCCCCCGCGTCCAAAGCCCCGGCCTCCAAAAAGGCCGACAAAGCCGAGTCCGCCCAGCAGCCCGAAGCGAAGGAAAAGCCGGCGGACGATCCTGCCGCGCAGGAGAATCAGGAGTTGGAGCGTTCGCTGGGCGAATCCGGCGGCAGTGCCGTGGAGTACACCCGCGCCCTGGAACGGCACCTGAAGAAATACCCCAATTCCCCGCGCCGCCAGGAGATCGTCCGCGTGCTCGCCCAGGCGGCGGTGGAAAATCGCGATAAGGCGCGGTTGGTGCTCTACGGTGTACCGGCCATCGAGAGCGGCGCCCGCGGCGGCGCCCTGCTGGATAATGTCGCCCGCGCGTTGCTGGACAGCGATACCAAGGAGAGCGCCGAGCGCGCATTGAAGTATTCGCGCATGCTCGTCGACATGGTCAGCGACCAGCGCAAGTCGCAACTCGATTCCAAGGAACCCGGCGCCGGCCGCGGGCGCCGCCTCGACGAGACGGAGTACGCGCTCACCCGGGCCCGGACCTTCGAGGCGCGGGCACTCAGCAATCTGACCAGCTTCGACGAGGCCCTGGAGGCCGCGCAGCAGGGCTGGGCCATCTGCCCGACGACAGAAAACGCCTATGAGCGCGCCCGCCTGCTGGAAAAGGCGGGCAAGGCGAAAGAAGCACTGGAAGCGCTGACCGAGGCCCTGGCCTTGAACGACGAACGCACATCGCCCACCGATGCCGCCAAGGAAGGGCTTCGCCTGGCCGGTCTTTCCAAAAAGGCCTTCGGCGATGAAAACGGCTTTGGCGCTGTGATGCTCGCCTCCTACCAGCGCGTAGGCCAGGCGGCCGCAGCGCGCCAGGCGCGTCTGAAACAGTTCGACCCGAACTTCGGAGCCAAGGCCCCCTCCGAATTCACCCTCGGCGGCGTCTCAGGCGAGCCCGTCTCCATGACCAGCCTCAAGGGCAAGGTCGTGATCCTCGACTTCTGGGCCACCTGGTGCGGTCCGTGCCGCGCACAGCATCCGCTCTACGAACAGGCCAAGCTGCGCTTTAAGGACAATCCCGATGTGGTTTTCCTGAATGTCTCCACCGATGAGGACCGCGCCGCCGTCAAGCCCTTTCTGGAAGCCCAGAAGTGGAAGGGACAGTTCCTGTACGAGGATGGGCTGGCCGTGCTGCTGCGCATCAATTCCATCCCCACTACGGTCATTCTCGACCGCCAGGGCACCGTGGTCAGCCGCATGAACGGCTACATCGCAGATCGCTTTGTCGACATGCTGAGCGATCGCATTCGCGACGCCCTCGAAAACTGATCTGGAGAATCGATATGCCCTTCCGCCGAGTCGCTTGGATTGTTCTGGATAGTGTTGGCATTGGCGCCATGCCCGACTGGCAATCCTTCGGCGACGACATGGCCGGCGACACGCTGGGCCACTGCGCCAGCCTGCGGCCGCTGCGGCTCCCCAATCTCTGCTCGCTGGGCCTGGCCAACATCCGCCCGTTCGACCATCTCACCGCCGCCCCCTCGCCGCGCGGCTCCTTCGGCCGCTGCACGCTGGCCTCTCCCGGCAAAGACACGACCACCGGCCACTGGGAAATGGTGGGCATTCACCTGGCAAAGCCGTTTCCTCTCTATCCCAACGGTTTCCCGGCCGATCTGATGGCCGAGTTTGAGCGCCGCATCGGCCGCGGCACGCTGGGCAACTACGCCGCCTCCGGCACCGAGATCATCAAGCAGCTTGGAGATGAGCATGTCGCCACGGGCAAGCCTATCGTTTACACCTCGGCCGACAGCGTCTTCCAGATCGCGGCGCATGAGGGCGTCATCCGGATTGCCGAACAGTACCGGATCTGCGAAATCGCCAGAGCCCTGCTGACCGGCCCGCACGAAGTAGGGCGCGTGATTGCCAGGCCGTTTGAAGGCACGTCGCCGAACTTCACCAGAACCACCAACCGCCACGACTACGCCGTACCGCCGCCCGAAGGGATGTTGCTCGATCAACTGTCCGCGCAAGGCGTGCCGGTGGTGAGTGTCGGCAAGATCGCGGACATCTTCCTGGGGCGAGGCGTGACGAAGTCGCTCAAGACGAAGACGAACGCGGACGGCATGGCGAAGACATTGGAAGCGCTGGCTTCCATCGACCGCGGCCTGGTCTTCGTGAACCTGGTCGATTTCGATATGTTGTTCGGGCACCGCAACGATCCGGAAGGCTATTCGAAAGCGCTGGAAGCGGTGGACGCCTGGCTGCCGCAGTTGGAAGCAGCGCTCGGCCCGGACGACCTGTTGGTGCTGACCGCGGATCATGGCTGCGACCCAACGACGCCATCCACAGATCACAGCCGCGAATACGTGCCGTTGATCGCCTACGGTCCAAAAGCCCAGGCCGGAGTCGACCTGGGCACAAGAGGCTCGCTGGCCGACATCGGCCAGACCGTAGCCGAGAACTTCGGAACGAGCATCAAAACCGGAACCGGCTTCCTCGACGCGCTCGGCTAACCGGCTCGTTCCGCTAGTAGCAACAGGCTCTGCCCCAGAGGTAGCGAACGGCCGCGGGCCAGCCAGCCGCGCTCCAGCCGCAGTCCGCCCAGCAGCGCGCGATTCAACCAATCTGGCGGAGCGCCCACCCCGCTCCGCGGCGCGCTGTCGAACAGTGGTTCCCACACGCGAAACTTAAACGCCGCCAGCGGCAGCGCCAGCGAGTTCAGATACGTGCACCGCAGCGGGCGCCAGCCCGTCCGTTCCGCCAAGACCAGCAGCCGCCCGCGAGTAAATCTCTGTTTTTCATTGATGAACATGGAATGCCGGCTGCGCAGCCAGTCCAACGCCGCGACTCGTACCACCAGCAGGCCGCCAGGCCGCGTCACCCGCGCAAACTCAGCCATCGCGCGCTCTTCGGCGCCGGCCGCCAGGTGGATCAGCACGTCCATCGACAGTACAACGTCGCAACAGCCCGCGGCCAGCGGCAGGCGAGTGATATCCCCCTGCAACGCCGGCACGGCCCGCCGGGTCAGCCAAGGGAGTGCTGCCGGATTCTCATCCACCGCCGTCACCCGCCATCGATAGCGGGCGGCCACCTGTTCCGCCAGCGCACCTGTTCCGCAGCCGGCGTCCAGCACCCGCTGCCCCTTGCGCGCATAGGCATCCAATTGCTGGAAGAGGATCTCGCGCATCCCGCGGTACCACCACAGGTACTCCTCCGCGGCCGCGATGTTTGGGAACTCTGCCGGATTCATCCGGCCTCCACCGCCGGACATGCCTCGGGCAGGTAAGCATCCCAGTTGTTGCGATAGAAGGCCAGTGTCCGCTCCACACCCTCGGCGAAGCTGGTGCGCGGCTGCCAGCCCAGAAGCCGTCGGGCCCGAGACCAATCCGCCACATAGCTGCCGATATCCACCGCTTTGTCCCGCGCAGGAAATTCCAATGGATAGACCCGTGAGCCCGTCTGCGCCGCCTCCGCTATTGTGGCCGCGATCCGCTCCAGGCTGAGCGCCTCGGCACCGCCGAGATTGAACGACCGCATTGCTAGCGCAGGCGCCGCCCCCGCGGCCAGGAACGCGTCCACCGCATCGTCAACGTAGATCGGATCCCGCAACTGGTCTCCGGGCTGGTACACAGCCAGATCCTCGCCCATCAGCGCACGCCGTAGGAAGACACCCAGAAAGCCCTGTCCGGGCACGTCCAACGCCATGCGCGGACCGTAGACGTTACTCAATCGCAACACCACGGCGTCCAATTGCCCCAGGCGCGAATAGAGCATGTGGTACATCGTCGCGGCATACTTGTGGATTCCGTTGAAGTCCACTGGGTCGATGGGATGATCCTCGTCCACGGGCAACGCCCTCGGTACACCGTACACTTGGCGCGTCCCGGCATAGACCACGCGGACGCCCGGCCGGAGCCGCGCCAACTGGCTCAGAAACTGCAACTGCGAAACGGTATTCAGCTGCCCGTCCCGTAGCGGGTCCGTCATGCTGCGCCCGTGGCTGATTTCCCCGGCCAGGTTGAAGACGATGTCCGCGCCCGCCACCGCCGCCTCGCCCTCTCGGAGGTCCGCATGCACCACCCGGCAATGCTGCTCGATGCCTGACAAGTTCCCCAGTTTGCCACCACAACCTGGTATTAACCCATCCAGCACGGTAATCTCAGCGCCGGCTCTCACCAGCGCATGCGCCAGGTTGCTGCCCAGAAAACCCAATCCACCCGTCACCGTGACCCGGAGTCCGCGATAGGCGTCTTGCCATGAGTTCACTCGTAAAACCTCCGGATGCAGGCCGCCACGCGTTCTGCGTCGCTGAGCCGGATGTGGACTCCGATGGGCAGGGACAGGATCTCCTTGCAGGCCCGCTCGGCTACCGGCAGCGGTGCCGGCACCCGTGCGTCGCGGAACGCGGGATGGCGATGCAATGGAACGGGATAGTGGATGCCGGTCTGAATGCCGGCTGCCAGAAGGTGAGCGCGCAGCTTTTCTCTGTTCTTGGCGCGGATCACGTAGAGATGATGGACGGACTCATCCGTACGAGCCAGTAGCCGTACACCGGAGCAGCCTGACAACGCTTCGTCATAGCGTGCCGCCACTTCTGCACGATGCTGGTTCGCCCGGGCCAGCCCTGGCAGGAGCGCTCTCAGATAGCACGCGTGCATCTCGTCCAGGCGTTCGTTGATTGCACGCACCGCAGCCACTTGCCCGCCGCGGCGCCCACCATCCCGCCGCAGCCTGATGCTCCCATCCACTTTGGCAGACCCTGTGGCCACCGCCCCGCCGTCGCCCAGGCAGCCCAGGTTCTTCGTTGGGTAGAAGCTGTAACAGACGAATGGCGAATAGTCGGTCAGCGGGTGATCCAGATGCCGTGCCCCGTGAGCCTGGCAGGCATCCTGGATCAGTGCCGCCTTGCGCTCGCGCGCCAGTCGGGCCAGTTTCTTTAACTGGCAGGGTCGACCGTAGAGGTGGACCGCGATGATCGCGGCAGTCGCCGGACCGCAGGCGGTCTCCGCTGTGTCGGCCGTCAACAGCAGCGAATCCTCGTCAACATCGGCTATCGTCAGCCTGCCCCCGGCGGCCAGCGCCGCCTGGGCGGTGAACAACGAGGTCAGCGCCGGTACCACTACCTCGCCCGCCCGCTCGTGCAGTGCGGTTCGCAGCGCCAGTTGCAGCGCGCCCGTGCCGCTACCAACTCCCACCGAACTCCGCGCACCCGTCGCCTCTGCGAACTCCGCCTCAAACCGCGCCACCTGTGGACCCAGAATGTACTGTCCTGCGGCCTGCATCTCACTCAAGCGCGCGCGAATCGCCGGTCCGGCAGCGCGCAGCGCCGGACGCAGGTCCACCATGGGCAGAGTTGGAAACTGCTCTGGCATGTCGCTCGCGCCTACTCCCCTTCCACCGTGCGCGACGACTTCGAGACGGCCGGCCAGACCACCTTCCAGCGGCTGGCATACAGCCGCACCAGTTCCTGGAACGTAGTCACCAGCGGCCGGATGCGGAAGAACTGTGAACTGCCGTGCAGCCGCGGGTAATGGCTGACCGGCACCAGCACCGTGTCCAGCCCGGAGGTCTCGGCCAGCATAGCGATCTCGATACAGATGGTGCCGCCGTCGGCCCGCAGCCGATCCGGGGTTACCAATTGGCGACGCAGCAGCCGGAAATCGCAGTCGATATCCCGCAGGCGGATGCCGAAAAGACCGCGCACAAAGGCGTTGTAAAGCTTGCCGATCCAGATCCGGTGCGCCGGGTCCTGCCGCGTCCGCTTGTAGCCGTTCACCAGGCCAACCCCATCTACGGCGTGGGGCAGCAGGTCCCGCAGTTCCCGGGCATCATACTGGCCGTCACCGTCCGTATAAAAGATCCAGGGGTGGCGGGCGGCCGCAAAACCGCTGCGCAGCGCCGCGCCGTAGCCGCGGTTCACAGCGTGAGTCACCACCCGGAGCCGGCCGTTGAGAGACCGTTCCAAGGGCGCCAGCGCGGCCAGCGTCCCGTCGCGGCTACCGTCGTTCACGACGATGATCTCGAACTCGCTGGTGAGCGGAGCCAGGGTATCGTAAACGGCCTGGACCAAGGCCGCGATCGATGGCTCGTCGTTGTAGGCGGGAAAAAAGACCGAGAGGCCCTCAGACAACGGGGCGGACATGTGCAGAGTCATGGTCGATAGGAATCCGAGTACAGAAAACTGTGGGCCGGCGCTGTGGTCGCCGGCTGGACGGTCTCCGGCGGCCGCCCAAGCGCAATCGCCGCGGCGTGCTGGTAAACCCAGATCGGGAAGGGCCCCTGCTGGATCTCGATCGGTTCGTTGCGCTGCCGGGCTACGCGCAGAAACCGCTCCGTTGCTTCCGCCCGGCGCTTGTACTGTGGCAGCTTCCTTGCCCATAGGTTCAACCCGTTGCCGGCGGCGAACAGCGCGCAAAGAGCTATCGCGGCGACTTTGGGCCGCGGGATCGGCATGCGGGCCAGGGACTGCAAGCCCAATCCCAGCACCAGCGCCAGGCCCACGGCGGCCAGATAGGTATGGCGGCTGGGGACGCGCGGCTGATAAGTGAGAAAAGTGTACGGAGCCAGGGCGGCGACTATCCAGCCCAGCGCCGCCGCGGCCTGCCGCCGGACCGCCGGCGCTGGCCCGAACCAGATCAATGGCAGGGCCACCAGCCCCGCCGGCCACAGCAGCCGCAGCAGGCTCGCCGGTAGCGTGATCCAGAATGCCGCATGTGGCGAAAACGTGCCGTCGTTCAGGTGCTGGTGGCTCGCAGAGGCGTCGAAGATCGCCCACGCGTAATAGAACGTGAAGGCGGCCAGCAGCCCTAGCGGCGCCAGGCGGAGCGCCTCACGCGGGCCGCGAACCCACCATAGGAAGCCCAGTAGCGGCAGCACCACCACGCCCGACTCCTTCGAATAGAGCGCTACTAGATATGACAGCGTCGCGGCGGCGCCCCACCAGCCGCCGCGATCCAGCCATCGGAGCCAGCACAGCGCGGCACAAGCTCCAGCGGCAAAAACAAGCAGTTCGTGCTGGGAGGCGATCCAGACAATCGCTTCCTGGTGGCCGGAGTAGACGGCAAAGCACAGCGCCGTGGCCGCCGCCGTGGCGGGCTGCAAGCGCAGGTCCATTGCCAGGCGGAAAAGCAGCATTGTATTGAGCGCATGCAGGGCCAGCCCGGCCAGCAGGCTGGGTGCCTGTGACAGACCGAAGGCCGCGTCCAGCAGCCGCGTGAGTAGCAGCGAAGTCGTCCGGCTGCGGTAGAGTACGTCCTGCACCAGCGAGGGTAGCCCGGCTGCCGAGATGTAACGGCGTGCAAAGAACCACTGCGTGTAGTCATCCGAGATCAACGGCAGCCCCACAAAAGGAAGAAATGGCAGAATGGCCGCGCAGGCCAACACAGCCCACAGCGCGGGCTGGCCTTCCCCAAAGAGGGCGAGCGGTGGTGCAGAATTGGATGTTGGGAGCGGCTGCAAGCACGCCAGCATATCGAATGATGGTCTGGTGTGCCGTGTCTCTTTGAGTGTGTCGCTTTGAGTCTTTTGGTCAGTTCTGCTCAACTTTCGGTCATTTTTCGCAACGTCAAAACTGGATGGGGGTTTCTCTTCGATGGCCCAGGCAATATCGGGGCATCCACCGGATTCCGGCGGCTGGTTCAGCCGCATACTTCAACTGGACAGCTGGGTCGTCCAGGGTCTGACCATCCCGCTCACTATTCTCGTGGCTGTCGTCGATTGGCGTACCGGGCCGCGGATGGCTCTGGGGGCGGCCTACCTCTTTCCGGTCATGCTGTTGTCGATTGGAGCTTCACGCTGGCAGATCCTGCTGCTCAGCCTTGTCTGCGCCGCGGCTCGCGGCATTTTCTCCTTTTGGTATTCGCCAGTCGATTTCGTGCTGCGTAACCTGTTGGCGTTCGCCGCCTACGCCGCGTCCGGGCTCCTCATCTCCGAGATTCTGAAGCACCACAGCGAAACCCGGGGCCACCTGCAGGCGCTGCGCGAACAGAATCAGTTGCGCCAGGAATTGGAGGAGCACCTGCGAGAGCTGGCGGAAAGCAGTCCGGCGGCGATTTTCACCGCTGATGAGGCGGGCCGTGTTCTAACCGCCAACGAGGAGGCCCGGCATCTGTTCGGCCTGCCGGAGGGGCGCGGATTGCGGGGCGAAATCGTGTCGCAGTACCTGCCTGTGCTGGAGGGCGCCTTGCGTTTGGATCCCAGCGAAGGCGTCTTCCGCACGGCCACGCAATGCCAGGGCCGCCGGTTGGGCGGTGAGCCCTTCCTCGCCCAGATATGGTTCTCGCTCTATCAAAGCGCAGGAGGCCGTCGACTGGCTGCGATCGCCGTCGACACTTCCGACGACATGCGCGAGCGGGAGGATCAGAACCTCCGCCTGCTCGCCAATCAGAACCGAATCATTGCCGGGGCTGTTTCGCACGAGGTGCGGAATATGTGCGGAGCGATCGCCTTGGGGTTCGCGAATCTGAAGCAGTCCGGCGCCCTCCGGCCATCGCGGGAGGCTTCGGCCCTGAGCGACCTCGTGGATGGCCTCATGCGAATCGCCATGACGGAACTGGCGGTGAGGGCCGAAGCCCCTCGCACGCCGCTAGATGTCACGGGCCTCTTCGGGCAGTTGAGGGTCCTGCTGGAGCCGGCCTGGGTCGATGCCGGCGGCACTCTGGAATTTCACCTCGAGCCCGGACTGCCTCGGGCGCTGGCTGATGCCGCCGGCCTCCTCCAGGTGTTCCTCAACCTCTCCAACAACAGCCTGCGGGCGGTGGAGTCCTGCGACGCAAGGCGTCTTAGCATTTCGGCGCAACGCTGCGGACCCGAGATTCATGTCCGCGTCGCCGATTCCGGCCCGGGCGTGCCCGACGGCACCCACTTGTTTGAACCCTTCCAGCCGCACGCTGCCGGCGCGGGCCTTGGGCTGTATGTCTCGCGCGCAATGCTTCGCAATTACGGCGGCGATTTAAAGCACGAGCCGTCGGAGTCCGGCTGCGTTTTTTGTGTGAAACTTCCGGCGTCTTCCTGACGCCTATTGAGACAGAGTCCTCCTTTCCGATTCCGGTATGCAAGCCAGCCCAAAGTCCGTGGCGCCCATTCGGCTCTACCTGATTGACGACCATGCGCTCTTCCGCGAAGGTCTGGTCGCCCTGTTGTCGCAACAGCCGGATTTCCAGGTGGCGGGTACGGCTGATAGTGTGGCTCACGGTCTGGAGGCCGTCCTGGCGGCGAAACCGGACCTGGTGTTGCTGGACGTCGACCTCGGCTCGGAACGCGCCATCGATTTTCTCTATGCCGCGCGGCAGGCCGGCGTTACAGCCCGCGTCCTTGTAGTGACCGCCGGAATCAGCGACGCGGAAGCGGTGGCGCTGATTCGCGAAGGGGTCGCCGGTATCTTTCACAAGCACTCGGCGCCACAGGAGCTATGTGCCGTAGTCCGCAAAGTGGCGGATGGGGACGTCTGCCTGGAGCCGCGCTACTTGAAGGGCTTGTTTCAGAGCGTCGACCGGAACAGTACGAAGACCACGCCGACCCTCTCTGATCGCGAACTGGTGGTTGTCCGCTTTCTCCTGCGCGGCCTTGCCAACAAGGAGATCGGTGACCGCATCGGGCTCAGTGAAAGTTCCGTGAAATCGGTGCTGCGCGGCCTCTTTGACAAACTCGGTGTGCGCACCCGAAGCCAGCTTGTGAAGATCGCATTAGAGCAATATTCCGCGCTGCTTTAGCTTGACGTTCTTAATAATTCCCGGCGCACGACCTCACAACGCCTTGTGCACCCGGATCCCGGCCTTGTGATCCGGCGCCAGCCGTAGCTCCAGGATTCCACCCGAATCTGTCTGCATCTCGAACATCTCTTCGCCGTCGATCTCCACGTCGTAGCGCGCCGATGGCTCCAGCCCCACCAGGAACGCCACCTGCCCCACCGGTTTCGAGCCTTCCTCCGGCGGCGGCAGCCAACCCGTCTCCATCTTCATCCCCGCCGATGCAAAAAATACCTTCACCGGACCAAGCGTGACCGGGCCCGGCTTGGCGTCCAGCCGCACCGTCGCCCGCTGACCCTTGGTGAACACCTGCGCCTGTCCATTCCAGTAGCCGAACCACGTCGCATCTTCATCCCAACTGCTGCGCGTCAGCAACTGCCCGCGCGCGTGGAAGAGATCCGGCATGTACGTGAAGCTCAGTCCGGGTTGGTAAGGGTTGGCCCACAGCAGTTCATACGGGATGCCGAAGTCGCCGCGCATCAGGAACCGGTCCTGCAGAATCCAGCCCTGCAGGAACTGGTGCGGCTGCGCGTTGCCGTCATAGGCGACCAGCGCCATCTCCGCCGCCCGCGAATAGGCCGCTTCCTGCAGGTTGGGATCACCCTTCCCGATGTACGCCGGAATCCGGTACTCGTTCTCGGCCGCCGGCCAGGGTTGCGGATAGTAGGAGAGCAATTGCATCGGAGCCAGCTCTTCAAACCATTTCCCCGCGCCTTCCCGGATATCGGTGCGTGTGTTATCGCGGATACTGTGCAGAATCTCCAGCATCGCGTACAGCTCTTCCCGCTTGGGGAAAGGGTTCTGGCCTGCCTGCAATTGCGGCATGATCTTGCTCTTCCACCAGGTCTCGGCGGTGTACTTGATGAGGTCCTGAGCCGGCTGGGATTCGAGATCCGCCACGGCCAGTGCCGCGAACAGGTGCGAACGAATGGAGAGCGTATCCGTCGGCCGGTCCTTGAGAACCGCGGTCAGCTTCCGGGCCACCATCGACGTGCGCGATTCTTCCATCGAAGTCTGGCACCAGTCATACACCAGCGCCATCTGGCGCAGGTCGCGCGGGTCGTTGACGTTGGCCGTTTTCAGGCTCCATTCGCCGGCCTCGCGGCACGGTTCAATTTTCGCGGTAATGGTGCCCCACAAGGCCAGCGCGAAGCCCGGTTCCGACATCCGCGCTTTGCCGCGCATCAGGCTCTCGAACTGTTGCCAGCGGAGAGATTCGCGTTCTCTTTCGCGCTTCAACAGACGGAGCCGGCGCTGGTTCAGCAACAGCCTCGGCGATTCGGTATAGACCTGATAGTCGACGTCCTGGGCGAGGCCCGCGGCGGGTATCATCGCCAGGGCAAATAGAGCGGCCAGAACCGGTTTTGTCCAGGTCCGGGACACCTTGGAAACCTGTGTCACAGTGCCACACCTCGTGGGGCGAGCAACCTCGCCGAAGGGTCTAAATCCGGCCACGGAGATTGATAACAAAGGGCTTTTTTCTCCAGCATTCCTGGCCACCAGTTTGCTACACTCAACAGTGAATTGATGAACTCTCTTTGAACCTGCCCTCTGCTGCAACAGGCTGACGGGGAGAGCGAACCGGAGTTAGAAACGTCGTGCTTGCGGGAGCCGGTGTTAAAGTTCTCTTCCATTCGTTCGACCGTTTGCAAGTTGCAACAGAGGGTCCTTTTTTTGCAGGATGCAACTCCCCGAAAGGCGGCAGGTTTCATCGGCGTAGAACTCCCTCTAGTTCATCCAACGATTTCATCTCCCCATGGGGTAACGGGTATCGGTAGCGCCAGGATTCGCATGGTGAAGGGTAGTCGAACGCGGCTTCTTCTCCAATGTGAAAGGGAACACAAGTTAGGCGGATCTCAGTCTACCGTCGCCGTACCTCAAGCCCAGCCCGGGCTGGCCGTATTGGATTGACTCAATCCGAGTGACTCCTCCCTGAGTCGATCCAATGCGGCTGATTCTCAGTCCAGCCTGATCGCGGCGGCACGATCGCCGCGACAGGGTGGATGTGAGAATCCACTCATTCAGACAACCCGGCCCACTCACCTCCAGCCAGCAACAACCCCGTCAGTAGCAAATAGTGCCGCTGCGAGGCTCTTCTTCCTCATTCGGCAAATAAACCGCCTTGCACTTTTCGCAGCGGTACAACTCCGCCTCCGCGCCGAACTTCTCCTTCAACTCTTCCCCATAGAAATACCAGCGCTTCAGATGGCCCGCGCAGAGCTTGCCCTTTTCGTCCTTCAAACCGCACGAACGAATACGCGGCGCGCGCTTCATCAACTTCGTTCCGTCGCTGAGCAGGCCAAGTTCCTGGGCCTGGGGAATGGGCCGGGTCGCCTCGGCGTACTTGGGATTTGCCATAAAGACCTCGAAGTCGTAATTATGTCACAGCCCGGACATCGTGGTCGTTTTCCGCCCTTCGCCTGGCCTGCCCAAACGGCGGTGGTATGCCCTAGGAGTAGTCTGGTATTCGATTTTTGTTCGCCTGCCGTGAAGGAGAGGTATACTGTAAATGTTTACACTACTCTAGGCCATGTCATACGCTGCTCTGCACTGCCATAGCTTCTACTCGATGCTCGATTCGACGCTGCCGCCCGAGCTGATTGCGGAAGCGGCGCACGCATCCAGGATGAGCGCCGTGGCGATCACAGACCGCGATACGGTCGCCGGCGCCGTCCTGTTCTATAAGAAGGCGCGGGCGTTGGGGCTGCACGCGGTGATCGGCAGCGAAGTGACCTTGCCTGACAAGTCCGCATTGGTACTGCTGGTGGAGAATCAGCGGGGCTATTCGAACCTGTGCCAGTTGCTGACGGCCGGCGTGAACCAGGAGACATTAGGCCAGTTTCAGGAGGGGCTCATCTGCCTGGCCGGTCCGCGCAGTGCGCCCGCCCAGGCGTTGCGAGGAAACCGGCCGGCGGAGCCGTCGCTGCGGCAACTGCTTGCTATCTATGGCCGAAACCTAGCCCTGGAGATCTCACCCCACAACGAGGACGACCTGCGCATCGCGCGCCTGTTCTCTGACCTGTCCCGCAAACACCGCATCGCCCTGACGACCTCGGTGGATGTGCATTACGCGAATCCGGACGAACGGCTGCGCTACGACATCCTGCAGAGCATGCGCACGCTGACGCTGCTGAATCAGCGGCATCCGGAGAAACTGCCGCCGGGCCGCCATCACTGGCATACCGAAGAGGACATCGCCCGGTATTTCGGAGCCCTGCCGCAAGCGATGGAAAACACAGTCCGTATTGCTGATCGCTGCCGCTTCGACTTCGAACTGGGCGACATCCGCTTCCCTAAATTCCCGTGCGACCAACCGGTGGCGCTGCTGCGGTCAAAGCTGGAGCAGGGACTGCTGCGGCGCTACGGCGCCGAGCCGGAGGCCAAGGTCCATGAACGGCTGCAGCGCGAGATGGCCATCATTGAAGAGGTTGGCTATGCCGAGTATTTTCTTGTCTTTGCCGACATCGTCGAATGGTGTGCGACGCGGAACATCGCCACCCTGGCGCGCGGCAGCGCGGCTGGTAGTCTCGTCTGTTACCTGCTGGGCATCTCGAATGTCTGCCCGTTCCGCTTCGGCCTCTGCTTTGAACGGTTCCTGAACCGCGAGCGGATGCAGTTCGCCAAGCTGGCCGACATCGACCTGGACTTGCCTTGGGATCGCCGGGATGAAGTGATCCAGTATGTCTTCGAGCGATATGGGCGAGAGCACGTTGCCATGATCGGGGCGGTCCATACATTTCAGGGCCGCTCCGCCGTGGCCGATATCGCCAAAGTTTACGGTATTCCGGAGCGCGAAGTGCGCCGTTTTACCGCGCATCTGCCCTGGCACAGCGGCGACACAGCCGAGGCTGCCCGGCAGACACCCGAGTGCCGCGACCTGCCTCTGGACCAGGAACCGTACAAAACCGTACTGGCCATGGCGGGCAGCTTCGATGGCATCCCCCGCCACTTCGCGATGCATCCGTGCGGCCTGGTAATCAGCGGCGACCGCATCACCGACCGCATCCCCCTGTTCGAATCGGCCAAGGGGCTGATGACCACGCACTATGCCATGGATGATGTTGAGGAATTAGGGCTCTTGAAACTGGACCTGCTGGGGCAGGCCGGGCTGACCGTGCTGCACGACACGCTCGTGAATCTGGAGGAGAACGGTCAGCCCAAGCCGGATCTGGAGCGGCTCGACTGGACGGACGGCGAAACCTGGGAGGCCATTGCCACGGGTAAAGCCCGTGGTGTCTTTCATATAGAGTCGCCGGCAATGACGAACCTGCTGGTGATGACTGATTGCCGCGACATCGACTGCCTGACGGCGGTGGAATCGATCATCCGCCCAGGAGCCGCAAACGAGGGCAAGAAAAGGGCTTATGCCCGCCGGCATCAGGGCCTGGAGCCGGTGACTTTTGCCCATCCGTCGCTGGAGCCGCTGCTGCAGGACACCTACGGACTGATGGCGTTCGAGGAACATATCCTGTTGGTGGCAAATGGCTTTGCCGGCATGCCGTGGGGCCGGGCCGATCTGCTGCGCCGCGCCCTGGTGAAGAACAAGGATCGCGAGCGCATCGAGTCGCTGGGCCGCGAATTCCGGGAGGCAGCCCAGGCGCTGGGCCGCACGGCCGAGGAGACGGAGCGGGTCTGGGAGCTGCTGCACGACTTCGCCGGCTACATGTTCAACAAAGCCCATTCGGCGGCGTATGCGGTGGAGGCGTTCACCGGCGCATGGTTGAAGACGCGGTATCCGGTGGAGTTTCTGGCGGCGGTTCTGTCGTCGCGGCGCGGCTTCTATTCTCCGCTGCTGTATGTGATGGAAGCGCTACGCAATGGAGCGAAGTTCCTGCTGCCCGACCTGCATTTCTCCGACCCGCGCCGGTTTCTGGTGAAGGACAACACGATCCGGCTGCCCCTGGACCAGGTACGGGGGCTGACCGCGGCAGCGCTGGACAGGATGATCGAGCGGCGGCCGTTCGAGGATATTGGCGACTTTTTCCGGGCGGTGAAGCCGAACCGGGCTGAGTGGCTGTCGTTGCTGAAGGCCGGCGCCCTGGACGTGTTTCAAGAGCCGCGGGGCCGTATTTTCTGGCGGTTACAGCGCCTGGAGGCAGCGTCCCAGGTGGAGCGGAAGCCGATGCTCGAGCCGGACCTGCCGGAGTCGTTCGACGCCACGCCGGAGTCGCGGGCGCGCTGGGAGCACGAAACGCTGGGGTTTCCGGTGAGCATCCATCCGCTGGACTACTTCGCGCCGGGATTGAACTGGGACCGGTTCCAGTCGGCGTCTGAGCTGGCGGCGCACCAGCATAGTCTTTATGGGAAAGCGGTCCGGGCGGCCGGCCTGGTGGTGGCGGACCGGCACCATCCCACGGAGAACGGCACCATGAAGTTTCTGACGCTGGCGGACTGGACGGGTTTTGTGGAGGTTTCGCTGTTTGCCCAGGTGTACCGCAATTATGGTCATTTGACGGTGCAACCGGTGGTGGCGGTGGAGGCCACCATGGACCCGTTCGACAACCGTAAAGGCTTTGCGCTCAATGGCCAACGGGTATTGAGACCGGAGACGGTGCAGACCCGGATTGTAGCCGGTGTACCGGGCCGCCGGCCGGACGGTTCCTAGCCCTAAACAACAGATGTCGTTTTGAGCTGGTGGCGGGCCGGTACACTAAACAACAGTTGTCGTTTAGGCGCGATAGCAGCCCAGAACGCGCAGCAGATCGGCCAATTCCTGCAAATGACCGAGGGCCTTTTTGACGCGTTCTTCCTCGATGCTGCCGAGGAAATCGACATAGAAAAGGTATTCCCAGGGTTTGCCGCGCAGGGGACGCGATTCGATCTTGGTCAGGGACAGATCGCGGAGGGCGAAGGCGCTCAAGGCTTTGAAGAGGGACCCGGGCTGGTTTCTGGTGGAAAAGACAAGCGAGGTTTTCCAGCCCTTTTTGCCGGGTTCATCGAGCTGCAATTCGGGCTGGTCGGAGCGGCGCAGGAGGAAAAAGCGGGTAAAGTTCTGGCGGTCGTCCTCAATGGACCGTTTGAGAATGCGGGCGCCGTAGATGGAGGCCGAGACGGCGGAGGCGATGGCGGCGGCATCCTTGAGCCCGTCTTCCATGACCATCTTGACGCTGCCGGCGGTGTCGTAGAACGGCACGCGCTCCATCTGCGGATTGGCAGCCAGGAAATGGAGGCACTGGTTCAGGGCGACCGGGTGGGAGAAGGTGCGCCGGATATCCTTGAAGCGCACACCAGGCGCAGCGATCAGGTTATGGACAATGCGGACACTGGTCTCGGCGACAATCCTGTGATCAAAGTGCAAAAGGTGGTCGTAATTCTCATGGACGGAGCCATGGAGAGTATTCTCAATGGGAATCACGGCGGCATCCACTTTGCCATCTCGTAGAGACTGAAAGACTTCCTCGAAACGCTGGCACGGCCGAACCTGGACCTCTGGGCCGAGCAGACGCATGGCGGCCTCCTGGCTGAAAGCGCCGAGTTCACCCTGGAACGCGGCCTGAATCGGTTTGGGTTTAGGAGGCATAGGAGTCAGGGATGAGAGAATGGGGACGGCAGGGGCATCTGGCGCTGATGAAAATCATTGATGCGGCTTGCAACTGTTCTGAATTCAGAACAGAATCGAATAGGACATCTGCACACCAAGCCGATCCCCTTTCAGTATGTTACTGCAAGAGAAGTAGTTGGCTTTGTCTACAGTAACATTCCCGAGCGAGCTGAAGAGAGTCCCAAGGCGCCCCCGATCATAACATGGATGACCCAGGTCAAAAGCTAAAGCGTGCTCGGGAGCGGCTGGGGCTGCGCTACCGGGACGTCGAAGAGTTCAGCCAGCAGATCGCCGACCGCCGCAAGAACAGCGAGTTTGGTATCCTGCTGAGCCGGCTGTCCGACATTGAGAATCGCGGCGTAGTGCCGAGTATTTTCAAACTCTACTCCCTATGTGCGATTTACCGTCTGGATTTGGCGGAAGTCGTTCGTTGGTATGGGGTAGAGGTCAGCCAGCTGGCGGCGGACGCGGCGTCGCTGACGCCGGAGAAGTCGCACCTGATCGGGCTGGGGCGGGAGAAATTCGGATCGATCCAGTCTGGTGACATCCAGGTGCCGTTGTCGCTGGATCCCGGGCTCGACCTGACGAAGACAACATTCCTGACCCGGTTCATCCAGAGTTGGGGGGTGCTGCCCCTGATGCTGGTGGCGGGTCTGGATCTGAAGAGCCACCGGTACGCCTATGTGGGGACAGACGACTGGTTCATGTACCCGTTGCTGCTGCCAGGCAGCCTGCTGCTGCTGGATGAAGGCCGCAAGAGGATCGCGGCGGGCCCGTGGGCAAGCATGGTCGACCGGCCCATCTACTTCCTGGAACACCGGGACGGCTGGATGTGCGGATGGTGCAGCCTGGTGGACGATTCGCTGATTGTGCAGCCGCATCCGGCGTCGGGCTGCGCGCCCGTCGTATTTCAGTATTCGTCCGAGGTGGATGTAATCGGGCAGGTTACCGGGGTCGCGAATCGGATGGACGGCGGCCCCCCGAGGCGTACTCGTTCTTGAGTGTCTCGAGCAGAATCTCGAGGTCCTCGAGAAACAGACGCTTTTCCGGTTCCGAGGCCGCAACGGGCGATAAATTGCGGTAGGGGGCGAGCCGGGACCAGCTTTCGACGAGGGTGCGGCGATCCGTGGGCAGGCTGCACAGGTAGAGGTCCAGATCGGCCTTCTGCTGTTCCAGGTTCAGTTTCAACCATTCGCGAAAACTAGCCAGGTGGCTTTCGCGCATTGCCTGATCGGCCTGGTCCGCTCCGAATAGCGTGCTGAGCCCGTGGTGCTCATAGCGGCCGCTGTCGGAATTGCGGAGCGTCGACAAGTAGACCAGCCGGCCGTAGATGGCCGGTATCTGCGACAGAGTCCTGCGCCACAGATCTTCGGCTGGCCGCTGTCCTGTTTCCATCCTGGGTTCGCTGGTCAAGCCTCTACTCTTGAACTCCATCTTATTCAGAATCCGCATCCTGTCGTCAATGGATTTTTCGCACGGGATGAGGACTGGTTGTGATGCTGGCTGCAGTCCTGCTGAAGGGGCGTCTGTTCCGATTTCCGAAAATGTAAACCAAAAGATCAGGATAGAGCGGAAGGCTGGGTACTCTTTGTTCGGAAACACATTTCCGACCAAAGGAACCTCATATGAAACGTCTTCTCCTCTTCCTCGCCGTCCTCGCCCTGCCGACCATTGGAGCCGCGAACGCGGATCTCAAACAGGATCCACTGCCGAGCTGCTATCCGTTCTGCCCGTCCGAAGCGGCGCCGGCTCCGGCCGCCTCTTCCGTGGTGGCGAACGCACTGTAGGACGCAGGCAGCGAACCCGTATTCGCTGCGCTGTTGGCTTCCATGCCCGCTCCCGAGACGAATTCGTATTGTTCCGCGGCGGCGGACCCGCACCGAAACTGCTGGTCCGCCGCAGTCCTCTCCCGTGGCGCGGCCGGCGCTGGCGGCCACGGCAGTATCGAGCCAGGCCGGGTCTGCCGGCCGGCGTTCGAAGGCCCTGGCCGAGTTGGGGGCGGAAACTTCGTTCGAGGCTGATTGTGGCCCGCTCCGTCTGGAGGAAAATCGGCCATTTGATATCCTGGACCTGGTCGGTGGCAGGTTTGGAGTAAGCATCAAATGGTAAAAATCCTTCCAGCTGAGGTCATCTTCTGGTACGCGAGCCTGCTACTGAAGGTCATCCTCCTTTGGAGGCTGTTCTCGCAGCGGTTGGCCGTCCGGTACAAGGCCCTGGTCGTCTTCCTGATTCTGGCTACGGCACGAACGCTGGTGCTGCTGCCATTGAATGTGAATACTCCAACCTACGCCCTTACTTATTTTCTGACGCAGCCAGTCCTGCTGCTGCTGCAGGTGTGGGTGGTGCTGGAGATCTACGGCCAGGTCTTCGAGAGCTACCAGGGCATTTCGTTCCTGGGCCGCGGCTTTGTGGTGGGCACCTTCGCCGTCGGGATTCTGGCCTCGCTGTGGCTTCACCTCACCGAGTTCAACGTGAATGGCGGCCCTCAGGTGTTTGTCCGGGTTTACCTGACTGGCGAGAGCACGTTTTACACCATTCTGCTCGTGTTTTTGCTGACGCTGGGTGTCTTCCTGCTGTGGTTCCCCGTCCCCATGAAGAAGAACCTGGTGCACTATCTGCTCGTCTTTTCTGTCTTCTTTGCAGCGGCTTCCCTGGGCATCTACATGGGAAACCGCAATCCCACTTCGCTGGCCGCCCGGCTGGGCAGCGCCCTGCGAATGGGTATCGACACGGCATGCCTACTTGCCTGGGTAGTCCTGTTCCGGGTGGGATGGGAGGAAAAATCGAGCGGGGTCTCTTTTTCGGTTACCGGGGCGCATCAAGCTAAGGTATTGCACCAGTTGGAGTCGATGAATGACGCGATACTTCGCGCCAGAAAGACATCCTGATTATCAGAATATTCGTTAAATTCCGTTCGTGATCATTGCCGCCGAGCCGGAACTGGAGTACGATGGTGCCAATTGAATTGGAGACGGAGAGGATATGTCACCTGTAGCGATGGCGGTTGTGAGCTCTGCCGCGTTCCTGCTCATCCTGGGCCTGATCTTCCGGCGGATTTCGATCGCGAGCAAGAGCAACTCCGTCAGTGAGCAGTGGTGGCAGGAGTTTACGCCCGAGCGTTATGCGGCGATGGGGCGGCTGCTGTCTAAGGACGATCTGGTCTTCCTTCGCAGCCTGCCGGGGTTTAAACCAGGCATGGACCGCCGGTTACGAGCCCGCCGCATTGCCATCTTCTCCGCCTATCTTCAAGAAATGCGCCGGGATTTCTCCCAACTCCATTCCGTGGGCCAAGCTTTGCTGATCTCCGGCCAATTCTCGCCCGGCCTGCAGAACGACCTGTTCCGGATGAGACTCCAATTTCTGCGGTCCTGGTGGATGGTCCGCGCCGAACTGGTGCTTTACCGTGCCGGCATTGGCGAAGTGGAGACCGCGGGCCTGGTGGAAGCCTTTCGCGGCACGGCACAGTTGTTCATGCCGCAGCCCGCCCTGGCCCCCTCCGCTGCCTGACCGGTCCAGGCTGCCACATCGCATTCGACTAATTTTCTCCGCTCAAACGGATGAAAGCTGGCTGTAGGCCTGCGGTTGTTTATTCCCTTTTTGGAAGAAACTCCAAGCGTCCGCCGCCACGTTTTTACTCCTGCAGAATGAAGCTGTTCCGCTTGGATTCGAGTTCCACCAGCGACCTTCGGAGCCTGTGACGGGCCGCTGCCTCACAGCAGCTTGAGGATCGCTTTTGCTTCCTTTAGACCCTCAAACTGCTTCTCGTCCTGGTGGAATTCGCGCGAGTGAACACAGCGCCGGGAGCCCTTATGCTCCACGGGATGTTTCAGGTGGAGCATCTCGTGATACAGGACATACTCCACGGCTAAGCTCGGGATATTCTCCTGGTCGAGGATGCGGCTAATGATGATTGCGTTGTGTACGGAATCGAAATGACCCAGCAGCCAGCGGGAGGGTTTTCGGCTCCAACCCAGTTGAGGTTTTTGCATCAAGCCGCCAAAGTATTTCAGGTTTATCGCGTCGAAAAGCGGCTCCAGATCATGGTGATCGCCCTGGGGGCCCGAGACGTACTTACGGCCTCTGAGCTGCCTGACCACCTGGTGGGTGCGGCGGACATCGCGGCGATTCATGTAGCGGCGATAGTGCAGCAGCCAGTGTTGAGGGACCTGCCGCCGGAAGAGTTTCGAGATCAGGATCCAGGCGAGGGCCTCGCGCACTGTGGTGGGGGCACCCGCGATCAGCTCACTGAGGCGCACCTCGAGCTCATCCCCCTTGAGGTGGATTTTGCCCATCGTATTGACGTACGGCCGGACGAGGCAAACCACTGCACCGACGGACTTTCCGCGTGCGATGTCGGTGTAGACGCGGGCAAAGATCTGCTCGGTTGACTCGGTAGGATAATCGCCCAGGACTTGCATCCCTCTTCTGAATAGCATATCAATGGAGTTTTGCGTCTGATTCACACAACTTTATCCGGAACCGGTCGCCACGTCGCCGGCCGCGGAGCATCAGCTCTGCCAGCCCGGCGGCATTGCACGGACGGGAGGCATTTTGCGGAACGTTAAGATCAGTGCGGTTGGCGCGTGGGTGCCGCCGCGCGTACTCACCAATGCAGACCTGGAGAAGATGGTCGATACCACGAACGAGTGGATTCTGGAGCGAACCGGAATTCGGGAGCGGCATATCGCTGACCCTGAGATCGCCACTTCGGACATGGCGCTGAACGCGGCCCGGATTGCGCTGGCAGAGCGCGGGACGACCGCGGAGGATGTGGATGCGATCATCCTGTGCACGGTAACGCCAGACCACATGTTCCCGTCCACGGCCTGTATTGTGCAGCACAAGCTCGGCGCGAAGCATGCGTGGGGTTTCGATCTGGTGGCCGCGTGTTCCAGCTTTGTTTACGGCTTGACCACCGCCGCCCACCTGGTAGGAAGTGGATCGCACAAGAAGGTACTGGTGATCGGCTCGGACACAATGAGCCGGATCATCGACTACAAAGACCGCTCGACCTGTGTGCTGTTCGGGGACGGCTCCGGTGCGTTCCTGATTGAGCCCGGGGAAGAGGGCGGCCCTGGCTTCATCGGATTCCGGAATGAACTGGACGGGTCGGGCGGGGAAGCGCTGAGGATGCCGGCTGGCGGCTCCAGAATGCCCCCTACGCACGAGACCATCGACCAGAGGCTCCACTTCGTCCACCAGGAAGGCCAAGCCGTCTTCAAGTTCGCTGTGCGCCGCATGGGCGAGATCAGTTCCGAATTGCTGGCTGCCCACAACCTGAAGCCGACGGATGTGAAGCTGATGATTCCGCACCAGGCGAACCGCCGGATCATCCTGGCTTGCGCCGACCGCCTTGGCATTCCGCACGACAAAGTGCTGATCAACATTGAGCGTTACGGCAACACGACTTCCGGGACAATCCCGATCGCCACGCGGGAAGCGATGGACACAGGCCGACTGCAGAAGGGCGATCTGGTCCTGTTCGCGGCCGTAGGTGCGGGCTTCACGGTTGGCGCCAATCTGTGGCGCTGGGCAATCTAACCCAAAGGGTATAGCTTACAACCCGGCACCCCTCCTGATATGCTGAGAGCAGTCAGGAGGGGATGCCATGTCGACACTCGCCGCGCGTTACCAGGAAGGCCGCAAGACAGAGGAATATCGTCAGTACGACGATGCCACTCCGCCTGTGGTGCGTGAGTTCTACCGCCTCAATCACACCAACCAGACGGTCGCCTTCAACCAGCAGATGCGCCGTAAGTGGTTGAATCTCGACCACGCAGAGATGAGCGTGTGGGATCTGATGGTGGAACTGAACAAGCTGGTGGACGACTCCGATCCCGACACCGACCTCTCCCAGATTGAGCACAACCTGCAGACGGCCGAGGCGATCCGTGCGGACGGGCATCCGCGCTGGTTCCAACTCACCGGGCTGATCCATGACCTGGGCAAGGTGCTGTGGTTGTGGGGCGAGCCGCAGTGGGCCGTGGTGGGCGACACCTTCCCGGTGGGCTGCGCCTGGTCAAACAAGATCGTCTTCCCGGAGTACTTTGAAGCGAATCCCGATGCGGCGGTGCCGGAGTACCAGACGCGGCTGGGCGTCTATTCCGAGAACTGCGGGCTCGATCAGGTGAACCTCTCTTTCGGCCACGACGAGTATCTTTACCACGTGGTGAAGAATTACCTGCCGGAAGAGGCTCTGTACATGATCCGCTACCACTCGTGCTACCCGATCCACCGGGAGCGGGAGTACGAATACCTCATGAATGAGCATGACAAAGCCATGTTCGACTGGGTGCGGAGGTTCAACCCATACGACCTCTACTCCAAGGGCAACACCAAGCCTGACGCAGAGAAGCTGACCCCCTACTACCAGGAACTGATCGCAGAATATTTCCCGGCGAAGATCCGGTGGTAAGAATATCTCTTGATTTAGTTTCTTTCATGGAATAGAAATATTCTATTCACGGCTGGTCAACGCTCCGTTGCTATCCTCGCCGCTGAGTCGTTCGCCTGAGGGGTGGACGAACGTAACCAAGGGAGTAAAAGCAACATGGGAATTCGCAACCACTGGCTGCGCGCGCTTGTCGTGTGCTCAGTGTTGTCCGCTGCGGCCATCGCGCAGTCGACTTTCGGCGTCATCCTCGGAACGGTCACGGACGTTTCGGGCGCGGCCGTCGCCGGGGCCGTCATCCGCATCACCAATACCGACGAAAATACAGTCCGCGAGCTGACGACGAACGAAAGCGGAGCGTTCGAAGCCGTGAATTCGAAGCCGGGCCATTACAAATTGCAGGCTTCGGCGAAGGGTTTTCAAGTAACTACCGCATCCGACCTCGTTTTGACGTCCCGCCAGACGCTGCGCGTCGATATGGCGTTGAAGGTGGGTGACGTGAGCGAGGTGGTGAACGTGGAAGGCTCGACCGGCGTGATCACGACCGACACGCAGATGGTCGCCACCGCAATCAATTCAGAGAAACTGGCGACACTGCCGGGCAATGTGCGGGCGGCGGACAGCACAAGCCCCTACAACCTGATCGCGCTGCTGCCGGGCGTGCAGTCGGACAACGGCGGCAACTTCACGATCCAGGGCAACCTGCCCTCGCAGACGCAGTACTCGGTGGATGGCATTTCGACGACGCAGGTGACGGGCAACGGGCCGTCCCGGAAGAGCTTCACATCGATGGAAATGATCGCCGAGATCAAAGTGCAGGGCGTGGGCAATACGGCGGAGTACGGCCAGTCCGGCGACGTCACCACGATCTCGAAGAGCGGCACGAACGACTTCCACGGCGCTGCCTTCTGGTACCACCAGAATCGGGCGTTGGATGCGAATCGTTACGGCGCGTTGACCAAGCCGCAGAAGGTCGCGAACGATGTCGGCGGCAGCGGCGGCGGTCCGGTGACGATCCCGCACCTATACAGCGGCAAGAACAAGACCTTCTTCTTTGCTGACTTCGAGCGCTTCACGTTCCCGCGCGGCGCGACGATTCAGAATCGCGTGCCGACCGAGGCCGTACGCAATGGCGACTTCCGGAATGAAGACGTGACCGTGTACGACCCGACGACGGGACAGCCCTTCGTCAACAATGTGATCCCCTCCAACCGCATCAGCGATGTGACGAAAAAGCTGCTGTCGCTGTACCCGCTGCCGAACGCGGGTGACCTGACGAAAATCCACGATGCCAACTTCATCGCCAACCGGGACAACAGTTACAACTCGAACCAGTACGACATCCGGGTGGACCACTACCTGACGTCGAAGCAGTCCATGTACGCCCGCTGGACCTGGCTCAAGACGACGACCAACTCACCGAAGCCGATTGCTCTGCCTTCCGGCACGGCGAATGAGAACAGCAAGATGTTTGTGGTCTCCCACAATTACACGCTGAAACCGAACCTGTTGAACGAGTTCCGGTTCGGCTTCTCGCTCTTCGACAACACGAATGGGATGCCTTTCGACGGGCCGGGGTTCACCAACTCGCTGGGCTTGAAGGGACTGGGGCCGAACTTCCCATACAATGGCCTGCCGGACATCGACATCAGCGGCCAGATGCAGTCGCTGGATGTGGATCGGGTCGACAGCTTCGGGAAGTCGCACACGTATCAGTACACGGACAACCTGACCTGGATCAAGGGGCGTCACACGATGAAGTTCGGTGGCGACATCCGCCATATGCGCGCCGGTTCCGCGCTGGGCTTTATTGGCGGCGACAACTATGGCAACTTTTCGTTCGACGGCACCTTCTCACAGAGCGCCATCGGCGACTTTCTGCTGGGGCTGCCGGTGGGCACGGCGTACGCGATTGTGAAGAACGACAACGACGGGCTCACGAACCACTATGCGGTGTACGCGCAGGACAGCTTCCGGGTGAGCCAGAAGCTGACGCTGGAGTTCGGGCTGCGCTATGAGTATCACCCTTCGTACAAAGACTCGGGCGGGAACATCGGCAACTTCGATCCCAGCATTCCGAAGTCGGGGCGGGTGGTCTATCCGACCGGGACGGAATCGAACCTGGCTCCGGGGTACCTGGCCTCCTTCAATGCGTGCCCGGCATTCAACAGCACAACAGGTCCGTCGGCGAACGGGGCTCCGTGCACGCCGGTGTTTTCCGCGTCGGCGGCCGGCATTCCTGAAGGGTTGCGGTTCGTGCCCAAGCTGCGGTTCCTGCCGCGCTTCGGCTTCGCCTACCGGCCGTTTACGAACGGCAAGACGGTAATCCGCGGCGGCGGCGGCCTGTACAACGTGGTCGTACTGGGCAGCGTGTTCTATTCGTTGACCGGGACGCTGCAGTCGGATGCGCGGCAGTTCCTGAATCCGGACCTGCAGGGCAAGCCGACGTTTGCCTGGCCGAACATCAATGCGGGCGGCACCGGCATTGTCAGCGACTCGTTCGGCAATGCGTATTTCGGTACGGCGAACTCGATCGACTTCAAGGATCCGAAATCGTATCAGTGGAACTTCTCGGTGGACCGCGAGATCGCACGGTCGACCGGGCTGCGTGTGTCGTATATCGGCCAGCGGACGTTGTCGCTGGTATGGGCTCCGGACCTGAACCAGTCGTATTACTCGACGCAGTTCTACGCGGCGCAGCCCTTGAGCCGTCGGCCGTTCCCGAACTGGGGCGTGGTGAATACGCGCGCGACCGGTGCGAGCGCGATTTACCATGCGGGCCAGGTGGAGTTGAACCATCACCTGAGCAGCACGCTGCAGCTGAATTCCACGTACACGTTTGCCAGCAACCTGGCGGATAACCAGGGGCCGAACGCCTCCGGTTTTGCCGGAGAGACGGGCGGCGGACGCAGCATGGATACGTACAACCGGGCATCGGAGTATGGTCCGGTCTACGCGACACGGCGGCACCGCTGGATCACGACCGCTGTGTATGAGCTGCCATTCGGCCGCGGGCGGACGTATGGCTCGCACATGAACAGAGCGGTGGATTCGGTGATCGGCGGCTGGCGGCTGAGTTCGAGCTTCCTGGCACAGAGCGGACCTTACATGACACCGACGTTCAGCGGTGGAGATCCCTCGGGTACGGGGTCCGGCCGCATCGGCCGGCCGCAGCATCCGGACCGGGTGGGCGACGGCAACCTGTCGAATCCGACTCGTGACAAATGGGCCGACATCGGGGCGTTTGCGTGTCCCGGATCGCCGAACTGGCAGGCGACCAAGCCGTGCCGGACCGGCATCAGCCCCACGTCGGATCCGGCGCCGATCGGCCGGTATGGGAATGCAGGCATGGGTATTATCCATGGACCCAACACGATCAATCTGTCGGCCGGCCTGGCCAAGACGTTGAACCTGACCGAGCGGTTCAAGCTGAAGGTGGAAGGCTCCTTTACCAACGTGCTGAATCACACCAATCTTGCCGATCCGAATCTGTCGATCGACAGCAGCAGTTTCGGCCGGATCACGGCCGCGCGGGCTTCCGAATTTGGCGGCAGCCGCACGGGCCAGGTGAGCGCGAGAATCGAGTTCTAGCCGCAGTTGTCTGTTTGAGGATGAAAGGGGGCCGGTGAATTGCCGGCCCCTTTTTGCGCGTTAATGAGCCGGATTGAGGCGGGCCGTGAGGAGTCCAACGTGGTCGATGGAGGCGCCCTTGGCGATGTCTACAACCTGGGCGACGTACTGGAACTCGGTGTCGGCGCCGGCCTGGACGAAGACGACGCGTTCGGCGCGGGTCTTGAAGATGTCGAGGAGGCGTGGCCCTAGATCCGGGAGGCGGATGGGTTCGGTGTTGATGCGGAGGTCTGAGTCTCCGGCCAGTTGGATGACGATGGCCCGGTCGGGTGTATCGCCGGCGGGCGGATCGGTGGTGGCTTGCGGCAGGGCGGCGGAGAGGCCCAGCGTGCGGGCGGGGGTGATGACCATGAAGATAATCAGGAGCACGAGCAGGATGTCGATGAGGGGCGTGACATTCAGTTCAGCTCCGCGGGCACTGCTGTTGGTGAAGGCCATGATGCCTGGGTAGACACCAGGCGCGGGCGGATTTGTTCCTGACTCAGTTGCGGGCTGCGCGCGGCGCCAAGCTATCGGATACTAGAGATGAGGGCTTCGCGCCCCCACCTCGTTCCTGACCACAACCAAGACAACACCACTATGAGCAGCACTCCACTTGTATCCGTGATTATGGGCAGTAAGTCCGACTGGGAAACGATGAAGCACGCCTGCGATACGCTGGCGCAGTTTGGGATCGCACATGATAAGCGAGTCTGTTCGGCGCACCGGACTCCGGATGCGGCGACCGAGTTTGCCCGCACCGCGAAAGAGCGCGGGGTGAAGATCATCATTGCGGCAGCGGGCGGAGCGGCCCACCTGGCCGGCGTCCTGGCGGCGCATACTCCGCTGCCGGTGCTGGGCGTTCCCATGAAGGGCTGGGCGCTGGACGGCCTGGATTCGCTGCTTTCCACCGTACAGATGCCGGGCGGGATTCCGGTGGCGACGTTCGCCATCGGGAAGGCCGGGGCGATCAATGCGGCGTTGTTTGCCGTGGCGATGCTGGGTCTCAGCGATGCCGGCCTGGCGAAGAAGTTGGATGAGTTCCGGGCTTCGCAGACGGAGAAGATTCTGGCGGAGACGCTGGGGTAGGAGAGCTGTCAGCGATCAGCGATCAGCTGTCGGCTTGTGTGGCTGGGGCTGATCGCTGGGGGGGGCTCGTGGAGTTCGTTGAGGCTGAGGCGGAAGAAGCTTTCAGCTGTCAGCGGTCAGCATTCAGCTTGTGCCACCAGGGCGCCTCGCTGAAGTCTGTGTTTTTCCTGGACTCCGTGCAGATATCCCGTATGCTGTCTGAGCTGATAGCTGATAGCTGATAGCTGATAGCTGATAGCTGATAGCTGATAGCTGATAGCTGATAGCTGATAGCTGATAGCTGATAGCTGATAGCTGATAGCTGACCGCTGCCAGCTACTGCTTTCCCGACACCATGTGGATGATGGCGAACGCCAGGCCGCCTACGGCGGCGGAGAGCGGGAGGGTGAGGATCCAGGCCCAGAGGATGTTCTTGGCCAGGCCCCAACGGACTGCCTTCATACGCTGAATGGAGCCGACTCCGGCGATGGCTCCGGTGATGACGTGTGTCGTGGAGACCGGGATCTTCAGGTAAGTCGGGAAGAGAATCGCGATGGCTCCGGCGGTTTCCGCGCAGAAGCCGCCGCGCGGTTTCAGGCGGGTGAGCTTGCCGCCCATCGTGTGGACAATGCGCCAGCCGCCGCTCATGGTGCCCAGGGCGATGGCCGAGAAGGCCGCCAGGACCACCCACCACTGCACGTGGAACGTCTTGATGTAGCCCGCGGTGAGCAGCACGCCGGTGATGATGCCGATGGTCTTCTGCGCGTCGTTGGAGCCGTGCGAATAGCTGAACAGGCCGGAAGAGACGAGCTGCAGGCGGCGGAACCAGCGGTCCATTTTCTTGGGCGAGGAGTGCCGGAACATCCAATAGATGGCGACCATCAGGGCATAGCCGAGGACGAGGCCGAGAAGTGGAGCCACGACGATGAAAGTCGTGGTGGTGATCCAGCCGGAGACCACGATGGCCTCCATGACGTGGCTGAAACCCTGGGTGAGGCCGACCTTCATCATGGCTGCGCCAGCGTAGCCGCCGATGAGGGCGTGTGAAGAGCTGGACGGGATGCCGTAGTACCAGGTGAAGAGATTCCAGAAGATGGCGCCAATGAGGCCGGCGAGCAGGACGTACTCGGAAACGAGTTCGATCTTGACCATGCCCTGGCCGACGGTTTTGGCGACGCCGGCTTCGTCCCAGAAGAGGAGCGGGATGGCGGCCGTGAAATTGAAAAAGGCCGCCCAAAGGACGGCCTGGAATGGAGTTAAAACGCGGGTGGCCACGACGGTGGCCACGGAGTTGGCGGCATCGTGGAAGCCGTTGATGTAGTCGAACACCAAAGCGACGACAACGATCAGCGTCACCAGAATCAGAGTTGAGTCGATCGCCACCGTGATGCTACCCGTTCTTGACGATGACGTTCTGCAGGGCGTCGGCGACGTCTTCGCAGTAGTCGGTGGTCATTTCGAGGAACTCGTAGATCTCTTTCTGCTTGATGAGGGAGAAGGGGTCTTTCTCCTTGTCGAACAGGTCGGCGATGGCGGCGCGCACGATGTGGTCCGCGGTATCCTCCAGCCTGTTGATCTCAATGCAGTGATCGAGGAGCGGCTTTTCGGCGTTGAGCGCTTCGAAGGCCTTTTCGAGCATGAGTGCGCAACCCTCGATGACGCGGCAGACCTCGATCATAGGCTGCGGGATGGGATCGATTTTGTAGGCCACCAGGCGGTGAACCGAGTCTTCGATACCGTCCAGTACGTCGTCCATGTGCGAGCCCAGCGAATGGATGTCTTCGGGGTCCAGGGGCGTGATGAACGTCTGGTTCAGACGGGTGAAGATCTCGTGGATGATTTCATCGCCCTTCTGTTCCAGGCGAGCAATGGCAACCTCGGCTTCGCGCAGCGCGCTGGGGCCTTTTTCCGCGGCCTGGCGCAGCACCTGGGAAGCCTGTGCGATGAGCCGTGCCTGTTCAACAAAGTAGTGGAAGAATTTTTCTTCGCGAGGAAGAAGCCTCATACAGCCTCAATGCAAACTCATCCGTCCTGGGAGAGTCGGCCGGAAGACCTATCTACAGTTCGGGGCGGAAACAAGATTATCTCAGAGGGAGCGGGGGCCGGGTCAACTTATGCAGGGTTACGATTTGGTGAATACTTCGTCCTGCAGCACCGGGAGGAGGCTGGATTCGGCCTCATCGGTGGCGTTGTCCAGGTCCAGGTAACGGAGGTCTAACAGACGGCTGGGATTGATGTTTCCCATAGCGGAAAGAAGAGTGTGCTTTAAGTGCGGATAGTCTTTCTCCAGGTCCGCAAAGATATCACGAATCGAGCGCCGGACGGTGCCTGTTTTGAGCGAGCAGCCGCACGGAATCACAGGGGCTCCGGATTCGCCGGCGAAGGCGCGGGTGAGGTCCTCGGTGACGTAGAGGAGCGGGCGGATGAGGCGGAAGTCCTTTTTGCTGGAGTAAGTTACCGGGGGCAGGGCGCTGATGCGGCCGGTGAACATCGCATTGCGCAGGAACGACTCGCAGAAATCGTCGGCGGTGTGGCCGAAGGCGATGACATTGGCGCCGAGTTCGCGGCCGATCTGGTAGACAGCGCGGCGGCGAAAGCGGCTGCAGACGTCGCAGCCGTGTTCCGGCTGTTCCGTGAGAAGGCGGAGCGACGGGCCGTCGACGCGCAGGGTCCAGTCCACGCCGCGGCTGGAGAGGTATTCGCGGAACGGCTCGATGGGCTTCAGGAACTTGCCCTGGTCGATGGTGAAGGCGCAGACGGAAAAGTTGATGGGGGCGCGGTCGCGCAGCAGCAGCAGGGCTTCGAGCAGCGTGAGCGAGTCCTTACCACCGGAAAAACCCACGGCGACGCGATCGCCTTCCCGGATCATTTTGAACCGGGTAACGGCTTCGCCCACCTTTCGGAGGATGACTTTCTGGAGTTCCAAATCCCTATTATAAAGTGTGACCCCTGCGCGCCGTATTGCTTTCGAGATTCTTGGCGCGGTGGACAAAGGGGGATTTGCCGCCGATCTGTTGGATGAGCGCCTAGCGCGCCTGGACGCCCGCGACGCGGGGCTGGTCACTCAGATTGTTTTTGGCGTCCTCCGCCGCCGCGCCCAACTGGACCACCTGATCACCCAGGCTGCCTCGCGGCCGGTGTCGAAAATGGACGCTTCCGTTGTGCGGGCCCTCCGGATGGGGGCCTTTCAATTGCGCTTTCTCTCGAAGATTCCGCCGCATGCGGCGGTAGGCGAAAGCGTGGATCTGGTGAAGATGGCGGGGAAACAGTCGGCCGCGGGCTTCGCCAATGCCGTGCTGCGGAAGTTGCCCGAGATTCCCGCGGAGTGGCCGTCGGACGAGATCCGGTACTCCCTGCCGGGGTGGCTTTGGGCTCGCTGGCGGAAGAACCTGGGCGGGGCGGCGGCAGCCCTGGCGGCCGGGGCAGCGCTCGCCGAGCCGGAGACCTGGCTGAGGACGGCGGGTGGGGATACGGTAGCCGCAGCCGGCCTGGAGGGCCCGGCGCCGGAGGGTGCGCGGGTGATGGACATTGGGTCGCAGTCGATTGTCCCGCTGCTGCAACTCCAGGCAGGTCAGCGATTTCTGGATCTTTGTGCGGCGCCGGGGAACAAGACGCTACAGGCTCTGGAGACGCCAGTGAGGGCCGTGGCGTGCGATGCGAGCGCGGCCCGGCTGAGGGCGTTTATGGCGCCATGCCCACGGGTTCAACTGGATGCGGAGAAGGCGCTGCCGTTCGGGCGGGTGTTCGACCGGATCCTGGTGGATGCTCCGTGTTCCGGTACGGGAACGCTGGCGCGGAATCCGGAGATCCGCTGGCGGCTGGCTCCGGAGGAGATCCCGCGCCAGGCGGAGCGGCAGGTGCGAATCCTGCGCAATGCCTTGGCCTGTCTGCGGCCGGGCGGGCGGCTGGTCTACTCCACCTGTTCACTGGAACCGGAAGAAAATAAAGAAGTGGTTAACCGGGTGGCGGCGGCGCGCGTCCAACGCGTGGTGCAGAGACTGCCTGGACGGGATCCGGGGGACGGATTCTTCGCCGCGGTCCTGGTACAGCCGGAATAGGAATGACGACTTCCGGCGCGCGCGGCTGTCACGCGAAAGGTTAAGATGGAGGGATCCTCCCGATGATCGAAATCCTGCCGTCTCTTCTGGCCGCGGACTTCGCTCGCCTTGGCGAACAGATCGCCCAGGTGACTGAAGCGGGGGTGAATTTTCTTCACTTCGACGTGATGGATGGGCACTTTGTCCCCAACATCTCGTTTGGGCTGCCCGTGCTGCAGTCGTTGCGGAAGAGCACGAAGCTGGCCATTGATGTGCATCTGATGATTGAAGACGCAGACACTTACGCGCCGCTGTTCGTGGCCGCCGGTGCAGATTGCGTCTCGGTGCACCAGGAAGCGTGCCCGCATCTGGACAGAACGGTCCGGCAGATTCAAAGCGAGGGTGCGCGCGCCGGCGTAGTGCTGAATCCGGCGACGCCCCTGGTAACGCTGGAGCATGTGCTGCCGCTAGTGGATTATGTTTTGCTGATGAGCGTGAATCCCGGCTTTGGGGGGCAATCGTTTATCCCCTACGTTCTGGAGAAGGTTCGCGCGTTGCGCGAGCAACGGGAACGGCTGGGATTGAGTTTTTCCATTGAGATCGACGGAGGTGTCTCAGTGGACAATGTAGGCAGGGTCGCCGAAGCAGGAGTGGACTGGGTTGTTGCCGGTTCCAGTGTTTTTGGCGCTCCGAATCCGGCTCATGCCGTCACTGCCATGCGGCAGGCGGCTATGGATGCCGTGGCCCGCAGGGTGTAACTCCCTCCGGAACCCCGCAAATAAGGTGATGCGACTGATGATCTTCTCCAGGAACCGCTCGGCGCAATGGATCGCCGCCGTACTCGTCTGCCTGTTTGCCCTGTTCGGCGCAGGCTGCCGTGGGAAGAAGTACGAGAATCCGATCACGAAGGATACCGAGCAACCCGATAAGGTTTTGTTCGACAAGGCCGTGAAGGACATTGAGCGGGGCCGCTATGAAGTGGCCCGCCTGACGCTGAACACGCTGATGAATACCTATGACACCAGCGAATTTCTGGCGAAGTCCAAGCTGGCAATTGCCGATTCGTGGATGAGGGAAGGCGGCACGCACGCGTTTGCGCAGGCGGAAGCCGAGTACAAGGACTTCATCCTGTTTTACCCGACCCTGGAAGAGTCGGCCGAAGCCCAGATGAAGGTCTGCGATATCCACTACAAACAGATGGAGAAGCCGGACCGTGACCCGACGCACGTGATGCGTGCCGAGGAAGAGTGCCGGACGCTGCTGACGAACTTCCCGAATTCGCGCTATGCGCCGGAAGCGGCCCAGCGGCTGCGCGACATTCAGGAAGTGTCGAGCGAAGGCGAGTTCCGGGTGGGCGCGTTCTACCACCACAAGGGTTCCTACCCGGCCGCGGCAAACCGTCTGCAGACGGTGACGGACCACTACCCGCTCTACAGCGGGTCGGACCAGGCACTGTGGCTTTCCGGGGACAGCTACAGCCACATGGGACCGCGGTTCAAGCAAAAGAGTGTTGCGTCGTACCAGAAGATTGTCCGTGACTATCCGCTGAGTCCGCTGGTGGACCAGGCGAAGGACAAGCTGAAGGAGATGGAAGCGGAGATTCCCGAACCGGATCCGGTGGCTTATGCGCGGATGAAGTACGAGCTGGAAAACCAGACCAAGAAGGGCATGATGGGCAAGGCGTGGGCTCCTTTCTCCAAGGATCCTGACGTGACGACGGCCGCCAAGTCGGGCCAGCCGACGATGACGACCTTGCGGCCCTCGATTCCGGCCAGCGTGCCGGTGCCTGCAGGTGCGCAGGGGGGTAGCAGCGACGTAACCATCAGCACCAATCCGACGGGCGGCACTTCGCAACTGGATACGCAGCCTGATGCCCGTGCGAACCAGCCGGCAGCCGGTCAGACTCCGACCACACCGGCAGCCGCTGCTCCGGCCGCGAATCCGAACGAGGCGATTCCGACGAACCACCAGATGCCGGCCCAGAAGAAGGGCAAGCAGAAGAAGGCGCCGAAGCAGGATAAGAAGAAAGCCGAAGCCGCGGCGGCTCCGGCGGCTACTGAGGAAAAGAAGTAAGCTCCTTTGTCATCACCAGTTCGCGTTCTTCTTGCTGACGACAGCCCGCATGCCCAACGCATGGGGGAGCGCATTCTCCGTGAGGAGGGCTATGAGGTCGTAACCATCACCGAGGGGGATACGGTACTCGTCCGTCTTGAGGATGTGGATCCGGATCTCGTGCTGGCGGACGTATTCCTGCCGCAAAAGTCAGGTTACGAGATCTGCCGGTACATCAAGAGCAGCGAAAAGCACCGGCATGCGGGTGTGGTCCTGATTGCCGGTCTATTGGAGCCGGTGGATGAGGAAGAGGCCCGGCGGGCCGGATGTGACGCTGTACTGAAAAAGCCGTTCGAGGCGTCGGTGGTGTTGGAGACGATCAAGCCACTGATCGACAAGGCGCGGTTCGCGCGGGGGCTGTTCAGTGACACCGTGCCGCCACCTCCACCGCCAGAGGAGCCGGTGACCGTGGTGGTGGTGCCACCGCGGCCGGAACTGGATCCCGAAGCGATTCGCGCCGCTGTTACAATTGCATTGGACCGTAGTCTCCCGGCGATCGTGGAAGAAATCACTGGAAAAATCCTGATCGCTCTGGGACACTAGGCCAGCGAATCCAAAGCCCTATGCCCGACAATTCCTTTGACATCGTCTCCAAGGTGGAGATTCCAGAGGTCGTCAACGCCATTCAGCAAGCGACCAAGGAAGTGATCCAGCGCTACGACCTGAAAGATTCCAAGAGCACGATCGACCTGAATGAAAAAGAACTCACGATCACTCTGACATCCTCCGGCGAGTTCCAGATCAAGGCAGTGCTGGAGATTCTCCAGTCGAAGCTGGTGAAGCGCCAGGTGCCTCTGAGGGCCTTTAGTTACGGCAACATCCAGCCCGCGGCGGGCTCTCGCGTGCGGCAGGAGATCACCATGCAGCAGGGGATTGCCTCAGAGAAGGCCAAAGAGATCGTGAAGGTGATCAAGGACTCGAAGAAGAAGGCCCAGGCCGCCATCCAGGGCGACCTGGTACGCGTGTCCGCCAAGGACCGGGATACCCTGCAGGAGATTATCGCGCTGTTGAAGTCAAAGGACTTCGGCATCGACATGCAGTTCACGAACTACCGTTCGAACTGACCTCCTTCTCATGCGGCGCATTGAAACGCTGTTCATCGACGGCCCGGCGGGCCGCCTGGAAGCGATTCTGGAAGAGCCGGAGTCCGCTGCGCCGACCGAGGCAGCACTGGTCTGCCACCCGCATCCGCTGGGCGGCGGCACCATGCACAACAAAGTGGTTCACCGGCTGGCCCGAGGTTTGCGCCAGATTGGCGCTGTGACGCTACGCTTCAACTTCCGGGGGGTGAACCTCAGCGAGGGTACTCACGACAACGGGGTGGGCGAGGTAGAGGATGCGCGGGCCGTTCTGGCCGTGCTGAGGGCACGCTATCCACAATTGCCGCTCACGGTGAGCGGGTTCAGCTTCGGGTCGCGGGTGGCCGTACAGGTTTGTCCAGCAGCTCGGAGGGTGATTCTGGTGGGATTCCCCACCGTGTACCGGCAGTTTGAGATCCTGGAACGCTGTCCGGTGGAGCGGATCTTCATTCAGTCTACAAATGACGAATTTGGACCCCGACATGAATTGCAGGCGGTCTTTGACCGGCTTTGGGGCGCCAAGTCGATGCACTGGGTCGAAGCGCAGGACCACTTCTTTGCCGGCGCGCTGACTGAGTTTGAACGAACCGTTGTGGAACTTGGCCCGCTGGTTACCTGACCGTGCGGGCGGCGCGGCGGGAAGCGCGGGTGCTGATGAGCATAGCGATCTTGCCGAGCAGTTCCGGCAGGTCTTCCGGTTCGATAAGAACGTCGGTTTCCTGGTTGGGCTTGCTTTCCGAGCCGGCATGCCATGCGGTGACCAGGGCGGTGGCAGGACGGTAGTCCTTCATGCGGGCATGAGCCAGCACTTTCAATCCCGCTTCCGGGGATTCCATCGCCAACTCGGAGAGAACCAACTGATACTCAGCCTGGTCCAGGAGTCCGACCGCTTCGGCCGCTGAAGCCGCGGAATCCACCCGATAACCGCCAGCTTCCAGGACCGTCTGGAGGGTCAGTCGCGAGGTTGGGTTATCATCGGCAAGCAAGACTCTTGCCATGCGGAGGTTTCGCCCCCGCCGTTTCTTCGACAATGTATCTGAATACCGGATCACGAGGTCTGCTCACAGGTCCGAAATGAATCCTGTTCCGCGATCAGTGTAACCCGAAACAGGCCAGTTTCGACCCCTCAATTTAATGACTGCTAACTTCAAGGAATGAACGGAGAGTGTCATTCGCCGAACACGCGACCGAAAATCGCGTCGACGCTGCGGAGCTGGCGGTCGACCGAGAAACAGTGGCTAATCTGTTCGGGCGAAAGGTACTTGCGGATTTCCGGATGGTTCTCGATGACCGACCGGAAGTCACCTTCTTCATGCCAGGCGCGCATGGCCTCGGATTGCACGATTTTATATGCCTGCTCGCGCAGCATGCCGGCCGCGGCGAGGTCGAGAAGGACCTGTCCGGAGAAGACTAAGCCCTTTGTGGACTCCAGGTTGCGCTTCATGCGTTCGGGATAGACGCGCATTCCGCCGATGAGCCAGATGGTCTTCGACAGAAGATAGTCGGTGAGGACGCAGGAGTCGGGCAGGATGACGCGCTCGACGCTGGAGTGGGAAATGTCCCGCTCATGCCAGAGGGCGATGTCTTCGAAAGCGGCCTGGACGTTCGAGCGGACGACCCGGGCGAGACCGCAGATCTGTTCGCTCACGATAGGGTTCCGCTTGTGCGGCATGGCGCTGGAGCCCTTCTGAGCACCTTCGGCGAACGGTTCCTCAGCCTCACGGACTTCGGTGCGCTGGAGGTGGCGAACTTCCAGGGCGCATTTTTCACACAGAGCGCAGACAAGGGCCAGGGCAGAAACGAATGCGGCGTGACGGTCCCGGGCGATCACCTGGCTGGCGATGGGCGCTACCTTGAGGCCGAGCTTGTCGCAGATAGCTGCCTCGGTCTCGGGTTCCATGTGGGCAAGGGTACCGACGGCGCCGGAAAGTTTGCCGTACCGGAGGTCTTCTGCCGCTTCCTGGAGGCGGCGTTTCGCCCGCACGGCCTCGTCGTACCAGTTGGCCAGCTTCAGGCCGAAGGTGATGGGTTCGGCATGGACGCCGTGGGTGCGGCCGATGGCGATGGCGTGTTTGAACTCAAAGGCGCGGGTTTTGAGGACGTCGATGAGGTTGTCGACCCGTTTGAGGATCAGTTCCGCTGACTCCTTGAGCTGAAGCGCCTGAGCGGTATCGACCACGTCATTGGAAGTAAGGCCGTAATGGAACCAGCGGGAAGCGTCGCTGTGGCCGGCGGAGGCCATCGACTCCGCTACGCATGTAGTGAAGGCGATGACGTCATGGCGGATCTCGGCTTCGATTTCAAGGATGCGGTCGACGGAGATGGAGGCGTACTCACGCAGGAACCTGGCGGACTCGACCGGGATGTGGCCGCGTTCCGCCTGAACGTCGCAGTTGGCGAGTTCGACGGCGAGCCATTTTGCGTATTTGTTCTCGTCGCTCCAGATTCGGCCCATCTCGGGGCGGGTATAACGCTGGATCATGCTTGCTCCTACAATTGAAAAATATCGCTGAGCTTGCGCGGTTCGGCCACCACCAGACGGGGCGAAAGGCCGCGGGTTTCGAGCGCCTGTTTGGCGCTGAGCTCGGTTTCCCAAATCGTGTTGTTGTGCTCGCTCAGGTGGCCGAGGATGAGAGTCTGCACCTCGGATGGCAGATCGTTGGCGATGTACTCGCAGGCGGCATCATTGGAAAGATGGCCTTTGCGGGACAGGATGCGCTGTTTGACGTGCCAGGGGTATGGGCCGAGCTTGAGCAGTTCCGGATGATGGTTCGACTCTAAAAGTAGAAAATGCGACCGCTGCAGGTGGACCTTCACGCTGTCGGGCATGTAGCCGAGATCGGTGGCGATGGAAATCTTGATGCCCTGCGCTTTGACCGTATAGCCGACGGGGTCGACCGCGTCATGAGGGATGGTGAAGGACGAGATGGAAAGGTCGCCGATTTCAATACCGGAGCCGGCCTGGAAGGTCTGGACGACGGGCTGGGCGTTGCCCCAGTCGATGGTGGGGGCGGTGAGGTGGGTGAGAAAGACCGGGATCCGGCGGCCCATATTGGCCAGGGCGCGAATCATCACCGGAAGACCAAGAATGTGATCGGAGTGCTCGTGGGTAATGAAGATCGCGTCGAGCCGGGCGGGATCTTCCCCGATGGAAGCCAGACGGGCGAAAGTTTCCTTACGGTTGAGCCCCGCGTCAATCAGGATGCGCGTTTTGTCGGTCCCGATGAAGGTGGAATTGCCCGCACTGGATGATGCGAGCACACAAGCCTTGACGATGCGGAGCCTCCCTGCCTTTTTATCGTAAAGGAAGCCGGGCGCGGGCGCCATCCCGAAGGGGTGGTTTACAGCGCCTTGATGGCGACCACGGTCATGTCGTCGGCCTGCTCGGCGTTGCCGGTAAAGGCGTCGGCGGCGGCAACGGCTGTCTCGACGATTTTGGCTGCGGGGCAGTGGCCAGCCGAGCGGAGGACCTTCTCGAGGTCGGATTCTTCCCAGATCTCCTCGGCGGAGTTGGTGGCCTCGCTGATGCCGTCGGAGAAGCAGAAGAGGACGTCGCCCGGCTGGAGCTGGATCTCCTCCTGCTGATAGCGGGAGAAGCCGAGGAGGCCGACGGGGCAGCCCCCGGCCTCCAGGCGTTCGACCTTGCCGGTAGCTGCGCGGAGCAGCATGGGCGGGCATCCGCCGGCATTGACGAAGGCCATGCGGCGGGTCCTGGCGTCCAGAATGGCGCAGAACAGGGTGGAGTACTTGTCCGAGGTGGAGAACGAGTAGACGGCCTTATTGAAGTCGTTCACAAGCTCAGCGAGCGATCCGGGCGGATGCAGCATCTGGGAGCGCATGGCGGCCTGGATGCTGGCCATGAGGACAGCGGCGGCGATACCTTTGCCGGAGACGTCGCCCAGCGTAAAGAAGAGCCGGTCTCCGGGTAAGGCGATGAAGTCATAGTAATCGCCGCCGACGAATTTGGCGGGGCGGCAATAGGCGTCGAATTCGAGGCCGGGCAGGGAGGGGAGATTCTGGGGCAGCAGGCGTTGCTGGACGCTGCGGGCGATCTCGAGTTCCTTGAGGAGCAGGCGGGCCTTTTCGGCCTCCTGGCGCAGTTGCTGGCCTTCCAGGGCCGAGGCGGAGTAGCTGGCGGCGAGGGAGAGGAGATCGACATCGGAGGTGTCGAAACCGCCGGGTTTGTTCAGCGCCTGGAGTGCGCCCATCACCCGGCTGTCGGAGCCGCGGAGGGGCAGCACCAGGACCGAGCGGGTGACGTAGCCGCTCTTCTCGTCGACGCGACCGAGGAAGCGGGGATCGGAAGATGTGTCGTTGACGACGATGGGTTCGTTGGCCGCGATACAGGCGCCGACAAGGCCATGACCGAGGGGGATGCGGATCTCGGAGGTACCGTGCGCGACCTTGGTCCAGATCTCCTGGGCGGAGGAGTCGACCAGCCAGATGCTGCAGCGATCCGCGCCGGCCAGGTCGCGCGCCATGTTTGCGTTGAGTTCCAGCAGAGCGTTTGTATCGGGTGCGCCACCGATCTGGGCCGCGTATTCAAAGATCACGCGGGAGATCCTATCGGCCTGGGTCATCTGGTAGAGTGTACCGCTACTTGCTTGTTTGATGCGTCTGTCCATGCAATATTGGTCGAAGCCTTGGGAGCGCCAGCCGCTGGGAAAATGCCATGAAAGTCCGCCTGATCGGTTCCTCGCCTGACGCGCCTCGCGACAGGCATTACGCGAGCTCGTACCTGATTAACGATCGAGTGGCGATCGATGCGGGTACCTTGGGATTTTCCGGGACTCCGGAGGAGCAGGCGGAGGTGCGGCATGTCTTTCTGACGCACTCGCACATGGACCATATCTCCAGCCTGCCTGTGTTTCTGGAAAACGCCTACGATCCGGAAGTTCCGGCCGTGACGGTGCATGCATTGCCTGAGACGATGGATACGCTGCAGAAACACATCTTCAATGGTGAAATCTGGCCGGACTTTATCCACCTGATGCCACCCGGCAGGCCGTTTTTCCTGCCGAGCCGGGTTGTGCTCGAGCAGGCGATCGAGGTGGAGGGACTGAAGATCGTTCCGGTGGCGATGAATCACATTGTCCCCACGGCCGGTTATCTGGTGACCGATGGGCGGTCGACTGTCGGCTTCGGGGCGGATTCCGGGCCTACCGAGCGGATGTGGGCTCTGATGAAAGAGATGCCGGCCCCGCGCTCGGTTTTCCTGGAATGCACGTTTCCGGACGCACTGACGGGGCTGGCCGGCGTCAGCGCCCACCTGACGCCAGAGAGCTTCGGGCTGGAAGTGGCCAAGATGCCACCGGAGACAAATATTCTGGCTGTCCATTTGAAACACAGGTTCCGGGACCGGGTGGCGGAGGAGTTGAACGCCCTGGGTCTGCCGAATCTGCGGATCACCGGCGGCGAAGCAACTTACGAGCTGTAGGTCAGCGTCCGGCGCGGAGCTTGCCTTTCACGCCGGAGAGAGCCTCTTCCACGGCCGGTGTTCGGCGCACCTGCAGGGCGCGCTCCAGGTAGCCGGCGGCCACGGTGTAATCCTGGAACTCCGATTCGACAAACCCCATCGCCAGAAGTGCCTCAAAGTGGCGTGGATCAAGAGCCAGAGCCTCCTGCAGCAGGGCGCGGGCCTGATCCAGGTGGGCGTCCAGAGCTTCCAGCCGGCCCAGGGCGGTGAGCGCCTCCGCGTTCCGGGATTGACCCAGGGCGCGAGTGAAACAGAGCCTGGCCTGTGGACGATTCCCATTCAGCAGAAACTGGCGGCCGATGGAGAGGAGTGCCGCAGAGGGGCCCAGGTTCGCGTTGTGTGAGATGAGGACGCGAGTGTCGGTGCGCTCGGATCGCGGTGTGGGGAGCATGAGGTCGATGGACTCGCTGCCTGAGCGGGCCTGGAGCGTAAGCGGGCCAGCAGGGAGCTGTCCCGGGAGAGTGTAAGCGGCAAAGCCCGTCGCGTCTGTTTCCGTGGAAGCGACGGAGAGCACCTCGACGCGGCGGATGATGCGCCACTGGACGCGGCCTGGCTTCGCGAACTGGAGCAGGGCCAGGCGTGGGGCCGAGGAGGGCAGTAGACGGAGTGCGCCGAACTGGAACGGGACGGATCCGGATGATTTTTCCGTGGATCCGAGCAGAATGCTGCTAGCGGGCGCAGGATTCGAGACCTGGAGAGGGTAGGGTGTCTTTACGCCGTCGGTATCGACGATGAGCGTGTAATCGCCGGGCAGCAGGAAGAGGCGATGGACATAGGCGACGGGGGTCGAAGTTTCGAAGTGGAGCTGGGTCTGCCACTCGTCGAGAGGAACACCGGAAACCTGGACAGAGAGGCCTATGCGGGCTCGGACGGAGGCTGTGACCTGGATGTCGATGACCGGGAGGTGTTCGGGGGTCCAGGTCTGGAAGGTTTCGAGGGCGGGCGGCTCCGAGAGAATCAGACGGGATTGGATGCGCTCCTTCGGGTCCCGGCGCAGCGCCCAGGCGGGGGCGGTGGCCATGTTCACGATGTCGCTGCTGCCCGAGTCGGTGATGCCACGGGCTACGGAGGAGGCTGCGTCGACGACTTCGGCTTCCGCTGGTGGGAGGTTCAGCGAGTTGGGGACGTCGGCCGAGCGGATGATGTCGTTGACTGGGAAGAGTCCGCGCGTGCCGCTGTTCGGGATGAGAAGGGTTCGCAGGCTGTTGAGCTGGGGTGAGTAGAGTTGGAGGGGTCCTGCGCCTTCCCTGCGGTAGAAGAGAAAGCGCGCCTGGGTTCCGAGGCCGAGGCGGGGCACGCTGTTGTAGTACCAGATCTCGCACGGGACGAAGACGCGGCTGGAGGGCAGCCGGCTGATGGAGGTGGGGGCGCCCAGGCTCAGGTAGACACGGCCCTGGTCCGTGTTCGCACCGGAGCCCGGTTTGGCACCGCCGAACTGCGCGTCGGCCCATTCGATCCTCTGGAGGTACTCTTCCTCGCTCACCGCTTTGCCGTCCCAGAAGCCGTGCCGGAAGGCCTGGCGGGCGGAGTCGTCTTGAAGTTCCGCATAGAGCTTTCGTTCGGCGGCGTTCATGATTGGTTCCACGCGCTGCAGCCAGGGGTCGGCTGCTAAGGCAAGCGCCGCGGTGAGAAGGAGAGTGCTGAGGAGTCGCATGGGTACTCAGTAGTCGAAGCGCACGGCGAACTGCAGCATGCGGGCTGCGTAGGCCAGGTTGGAGTTGTAGGCCGGACGCCCGAAGGTCGCAAGGCCAATGTTGGATTGGTAAGTGCCGTAGTTCTGGGCGTTGATGACGTTGAAGACTTCGAAGATGCCCGTAGCGCGCCAGCGTTCCTTGATGGCGACCGTCTTAGTGAGGCGCCAGTCGATGCGGTTGATGGGCTGTCCGCGGAAGGAGTTGCGCTTCACATTGGTGTAGCCGGGGGCGTGGGAGGGATAGAGGTAGGACGGGTCGATGAAGGTCGCAGCGCCGGTGAGGAAAGTGCGGTTGGAGGTGCCGGCGTAGTTGAAGGGGTTTCCGGGTCCGATGGAGGCGAAGGCGGCTCCGGAGCCGTAGTGGTAGAACATGCTGCTCTGGAAGCCCCAGGGCAGTTGGACGCTGCCGTCGAAGTTCAGGGTGTGGCGCTGGTCGTCGACGGAAGGGCCCCATTCGTCGGCCAGATCGAACTGATTGTTGGGGTAGCCGAAGGGTCCGGAGGAGGAGTCTTTCAGTTTGGAGACGGTGTAGGCAGCGCCGGCGGAGAACCGTTTGGCGAAGCGGCGGGTGACCTGGAACTGACCGCCGTAGTAGATGGCTCCGGAGGCGTTGGGCGTAGTGAATTCCAGGATCTGGCCGAACCGGGTGTCGGGGCGGCCGCTGACCGACGGGTTGGTGCCGAAGCCGGTGACGGGGTTGAAGCCGATGTTGCGGTCCTGGCGGATCCACTCGCGATAGACGCGCCAGTAGACGAAGTCGCCGGAGACGGTCCAGGACTGGCCGAGCTGGCGTTCGGCGCCGATGGAGGCCTGCGCGGAGTAAGGCGTGACAGCGTTGGTATTCAACAACTGGACGTTTTGGGCGGGTACGGGCACTTTGCCTGAGAGGAAGTCGTCGCCGCTGACGCCGTTGAAGGGATCACGGAGATTGATGGATGTGGTGGAGGTACGGCTGGCTCCGACCTGGAGCGAGGATTCGCCGTTGAAGATCGACTGGTTGATGACCTGGTTGGCCTGGATGTCGGCGAAGTAAAGACCGCCTCCGCCGCGAATGACGGTCCTGCGGTCGCCCATCAAGTCGTAGGCGAAGCCGACGCGGGGCGAGAAGTTCAGATTCTGCCCGCCGCGGGGCGGGACGACGTTGCTCTTGAGGGTGGGGGTGCTCCAGATGCCGATGTCGTTGTCGTAGCGCAGGCCGAGGTTGACCGTGAGGCGTTTGTTAATCTTCCAGTCGTCCTGGATCCAGCCGGCGACGACGTTGCGCGGGATGTCGATGTTGAAGTTGCCGAAGCCTTGCGTGTAATTGGAGGCCAGCGGTGAGAGCGCATCGATGTTCCACGTGGTGGGATCGTTCCAGACTGGAAAGATCGAGGGCAGGTTTGCAGGCGTCGAAGTGAAGGGATTGACGGTGCCGCGGGCGTTCTGCGGGAACAGGCCGGTGTGGTTATTGGAGAGATACTCACCGCCGAGTTTGACGCTGTGGGCGCCCTTCAGCCAGTAGAGATCGTCGCGCACCTGGTTGGTGAACTGGTTGAACTCCTGGGGATAGTTGTAGGGGCCGCCGACGGTGATGCCGCCGGGCAGGCGGTACTCCTGGCTGAGCACGTAGGGGTTGTTCTTCCACTGAAAGTAATTGAAGCCGTAGCGGACATCGTTGGTGGTGGTGGGACTGATCACCCACGTCCAATCGAGCATGGTGGTTTCGCCATCGCGGGTCTGCCGGGCTGCCTGGGAAGGATGACTGGTGCCGGAGACGTTGCCGAAGGGATTGCGCCACTGGGAGCCGTTATAGCGGCCGCTGAGGCGATGTTTCTCGTTGATCACCCAGTCGACGCGGCCAATCCACGTCTTGGTCTGAAAGTCATTGGCGAAGCTGAAGCTCTGCCCGCCGAAACCCTGGGGCGTGACGAGCACTGTGGAGGGTTGGGATTCGCCCTCGTAGGCTCCAAAGAAGAAGAGCTTGTCGCGGAGGATGCGGCCGCCGCCGGTGACGCCGTACTGCTTGTTGGAGAAAGGGAGAACACGCTGGCCGATGGGATCGGCGGCGTTGAATTTGTCACTGCGGAAGTAGCCGTAGGCGGAGCCGTGGAACTCATTGCTGCCGGACTTCGTCTGCGCATTCACCTGGATCTGGGCGGAACGGCCCATGGTGGCGTCGAAGCGGTTTGTGATGACCTGGAACTGCGACATCGTTTCGCGGCTGAACTGCGGCTGTCCGAAGCCGGCGCCCGCGGCATTCTGTGTCACCTGCTGGCCGTCGACGTTGATCTGGAAGCGTCCGCCGCTCACCGTGCCCAGGGGCGTGTTGGAGACCGCGTTGACGGTGACTCCGGGGACGAGCAGAGAGAGTTCCATCCAGTTGCGGCCATTCAGGGGCGTGTCTTCCATGCGACTGGTGTCGACGTTGCCGCCAACCTGAGAGGACGAGACGTCGATGGTGACGGCGTCCGACAGAACGTCGACGGTGCTGGATTGCGCGGCTGGTTTGAGCTGGAACTCCGCGACCAGGCTCTGGCCGACCAGCAGGTTGATGGTGCGCTCGGCTGGCGTGAAGCCGGCTGCCTCGACGCGGACTTTGTACTGCGCCGCCTGGAGGGCGGGGAAGACGTACTGTCCTTCGTTGCCGGTCAAGGTGGTGGAGGCGGCGCCGCCACCGGCCGGAAGCAGACGGACGATTGCGTTTGGGACCACGGCTCCTGTCGAATCCGTGACGGACCCCTGAATGCCGGTTTGCTGTGCCCACAGTCCCGGCAGTACGAATAGAGACACTACGAGTGTCCAGACACACTTCATGCTTGTACTCCCCTCTGTCTCAACTATCCAGAGCGACTACTTTTTGGCGGCGGCGACATCCAGCAGGGTGTCGGTGATCAAAGCAACGCCCGTCTGCAGCGAGGAGATGGGCACACGTTCATCGTTGCCGTGCATGCGGCTGAGGTCGGCGGCATCGATCGGGTAGGGGTAGATGCCGTACACGGGAATGTTGCGGGAGCGCCAGGCGAAGGCATCGGTGCCGGCCTGGAAGAGGTAAGGCGTGACGACGGCTCCGGGATAGGTTTTCTTCGAACTGGCGACCAGGGCGCGATAGAGATCAGTTTCCTTGGAGGACTCGGGCATGTTGCGGAGCCGCTCATAGTCCTTCAACTGCTCGGGCGTGAGTGGAGTGCGGCCGATGCCGGGTTGGGCGACGGTGATTTCGACGCGGGGGTCGTTGATCACTTTGGTCATTTCGTCGATGAGTTCCTGGTTGGAAGTGCCGGGAATGGTGCGGAAGTTCAGCGTCACTTCGGCCGAGCCGGGAATGACATTGCCGCGGAAGCCGGCGTTCATCAGGACAGGCGCGATGGTGTCGCGCATGATGGCGTGCAGCAGGGTATTCTCGCTGATTGCCTTGTCGGCGGCCGCGACCAGTTGGGGGTCCTTGCCTTCGGAGAGATTGCGGAAGTGGGACTTCATGGGCTCTGCGCTGACTTGTGAGAGCGCCATGAAGAACTCGCGGGTGGAACTGGTGAGCTTGGGTTTCGTGTCGTATTCGGAGACTTTCGCGAGTGCGCGGGCGAGGGTATAGATGGCGTTGTCCGGACGCGGCATGGAGGAGTGCGTGGAGGTACCGCGGGCGGTGAGCTTCAGACTGACACCGGATTTGTCGGCGGTGGAGATGCTGACGTAGAGGACCTTGCCTTTGTCGTCTTTGATGATCCAGCCGCCTTCGTTCAGGGCGAATTCGCAATTCATCTTGTCCCAGGCTTTTGTGGCGAGGTAGCGGGTGTTGTACTGGCCGCCTTCTTCGTCGGCTTCGGAGAGGAAGATGATGTCACGGTCGAGGGGGATTTTGCGGCGCGCGATGTCGATGGCGGCTTGGGCGAAGACGGCGAGGCCGCCTTTGAAGTCGATAGCGCCGCGGCCCCAAACGGCTCCGTCCTTCACGACTCCGGCGAAGGGATCGACGGTCCATTTCTCACGTTCGACACCCACCACGTCAGCGTGGGCAGCGATCAGGACTGGTTTGCGGCTGCCGTTGCCACGCAATCTCGCGATGAAGTGGCTCTTGCCGGGTTGAGGGGTGGGGATGATGTCGATCTCAAAGCCGTAGGGCTTGAACTTCGAGGCCAGGAGCTGTGCCAGCTTGTCCTCATTGCCGGGCGGATTGCTGGTGTCGACTCGAATGATGTCGACGAGGAGTTGGGCAACTTCAGGCAGTGGTGCAGCCGTATCGGCGGCGAAGGCGCAGGTTGTGAAGAGAGGCAGAAGAAGCGAGCGCAGGCGCATGATGACCCCTATGCATGTTGAACTGCTTGTGCGACGTGCCGCACGCCTCAGCCTTGAGGGGTCTCGCCGTTGAGCAAACTCAGCGCAGAGTGAGTGCCAGTCCCAGAACGACTTTGAATTACTTTACGGACAGGTAAACGAATTGTCAACGAAATTGCGCCAGGGGCAGGGCTGCGGGCCGCATTGCCTACAATGGAGCAAGCGTGACTCCACTGTCTGAATATCAACGCCGGCTGGACGAATACCAGGCGGCAGTGCAGCGTCATTCGGCTCTGGCGAGCGGGATTGGCAATGCTCGTTTAGTTGTTGCTCTGGCGGGCGTCTTCCTGTTCTGGCTGGTGTTCGTGCACCGGGGCGCTTCGCCGTGGTGGCTGCCGTTGCCGATCGTCGTGTTTGTTGTGCTGATGATCCGGCATGATGCGGCGCTGCGGGCGCAGAAGATGGCGCAGCGTGCCGTGAAGCTCTATCAGGATGGCTTGGCCCGGTTGGATGGCTCGTGGCCCGGGCGGGGTGTGACCGGGACGGAGTTTGAGCCGGCGGATCATCCCTATGCGGCGTCGCTGGACCTGTTCGGGCGGGGTTCGTTGTTTGAGCTGCTTTGCACGGCCCGTACGCGGGGCGGGGAAGAGACATTGGCGCAATGGCTGTTGCATGGGACCTCAAAGGTCGAGGTCGAGGCCCGGCAGGGAGCGGTGAAGGATCTGGAGCCTCGACTGGAACTGCGGGAGCAGTTGGCGCTGCTGGGTGAGGATGTGCGCGCCGCCGTACATCCGGATACGCTGCTGCGCTGGGGGACGGCTCCGCCTGTGGGGTTGACCGCGGGGCATCGCGTGGCCGCCTTGCTGTTACCGGCGTGCACGCTTGCTTCGTTCGCAGTGATGGGTGCGACCGGCTTCCGCATCCCCTTTCTGCTGGCATTGATCGCGCAGATCACCTTCTCGTTTCTGATGCGGCCAAAAGTATTCGCAGTGTTGAACGGGCTGGAAGAACCTTCGCGGGAATTGGGCCTGATTGCGTCACTGCTGGCCCGCCTGGAACGGGAGGATTTTGCTTCGGCGAAGTTGTTGGAACTGAGGGGCAGCCTGGAGGAGGGCGGAGTTACGCCATCGAAACAGGTGGCGGGCCTGGCCCGGTTGGTAGGACTGTTGGACCTGCGGCGCAACCAGCTATTCGCGCCAATTGGGCTGATGCTGATGTGGGGATTGAACTGCTCCTGGGCGATCGAGCGGTGGCGGCGCGTGCACGGTCCTTCGATTCCGCAGTGGCTGCGCACCTTGGGTGAAATGGAAGCGCTGCTGGCTCTGGCCGGCTATGCCTGGGAGCATCCAGAGGATCGTTTTCCGGAGGTCGTGGAAGGCAAGCCGGTTCTCGAAGGAGAGGATCTCGCGCATCCGTTGTTGCCTCCGGGGCGTGTGGTGGCGAACAGCATCCGGTTGGACGCGGCGCAGCCTTTGATCGTGATCAGCGGCTCGAACATGTCCGGAAAAAGCACGATGCTGCGGACGGTGGGCGTAAGCGTGGTGATGGCTTTGGCGGGGGTTCCGGTGCGGGCGAAGCGGCTGGTGTTGTCGCCTGTCAGGGTGGGGGCATCGATCCGAGTAGTGGATTCGCTGCAGGAGGGCAACTCGCGGTTCTTCGCCGAGATCGTGTTGTTGCGGCGTATCGTGGAGTTGACGAAGCAGGGTCCGCCGCTGTTGTTCCTGCTGGACGAGGTTCTGAGCGGCACGAACTCACACGACCGGCGAATCGGCGCGGCAGGGGTGATTCAGGGGCTGGTGAAGCGCGGAGCGATCGGGCTGGTAACGACGCACGACCTGGCGTTGACGCACATTGCGGAGCTGGTGCAGCCGCCGGGCGTCAATATGCACTTTGAAGACCGGATGGAAGACGGACAGATGAAGTTCGACTATACGATCCGGCCGGGTGTTGTTGCCAAGAGCAATGCGCTTGAACTGATGCGATCGATCGGGCTGGAAGTCTGATCGTCAGGATATTGCCGAATTATCTAAGTAAAAAGTCCTGGGGCAAATGCGGGCATTTGATTGCCCGCATTAATCCCAGAGTTTGCAGTCGGACTATTCGGCCGGAGCCGGAATGATGCCGTTCTGCTCGGCCCGGCCGCGTGCCTTGGAGTAATCCGCGGCAGCGTCCAGGCTCTTGTTGAGCGCACTCGCCTTGGCGTAGACAGCCTTAACGAGCCGGCAGTAATCGACATTCAGGCTGGGGTTGCCTTCGACCTCATTCTGCTTGAGGATCGTGGCGTTGACCTCGGCGGCCAGCGCGCGGGCCGCGATGCCGGCGCGTGCGATGGTCTGATGTTCCGGTGCTCCGAGGGAGGCGCCGAGTTCTTCGAGGCGGTTGACTGCCGGAGCGATGGCATTCACCTGTTCACGCAGTTCATTCAGTTGATAAGAATGGGACATGCGGCTCAACTGCAGCGGGGTCCGGTTGAAGGACTCGATGCGGGCGGCCGTTTCACGAATGCTCATCGTCGCGCCCGCGATATCCTGCATCAGCGCAATGCTTTCTTTCAGCGAGGCCTCTTTGGCGTTCGCACCGGAAAGCAGGGATGCCGGGGCCAACGCGAGGATGGCCAGCAGAGACACACGAGTAGCGTTTAGTTTGATCAATTGGTTTCTCCGTTTGGTTTTTTCCCGAACGTGAGGGGGAAATAAGGAAGGACTACTTGGCCGACTTACTCACCATTATAGACTATCCGGCACTTGTTTGGGTTTCAGAAAAAGACAGGGCGGCTCGTCCTGGACCTAAGGACGAGCCGCCCTGTCTAACGGTTATATCTATTGCGAAATTCAGTGACTTGTGCTCGATTTTGCCAATTGTGCCGGCAAATGAGCATTGCGCCGGGACTAGAACAGAGCCGTGGGCCGGCGGGCCCACAACTTGCCTTCCGTGGCGGCGATCTTCTCGAGATCCTGCACGTAGGCGGCGGATTGTGTGAGCACGTGATGGAGGTCGTTGCCGATGCTGATGAAGCTGAAGCCTTTGGCCAGGAACTCCGCTACGCGGGTGGTGCCGAAGAGAAACAGGCCCAGAATCACGTTGTTCCTGCGAGCTTCGCTGATGAGCGTTTCCGTGGCCGCCTGCAGCTCCGGCGAAGTGTACATGTGGGGGAACTCGTACTTCTCATAGAGGCCCATCGACATGCAGAGGTCGTTCTGTCCCAGGAAGAGGATATCCACGCCCGGGACCGCGGCGATCTCCGCCATGTTGTCGATGCAGGCCGCGGTTTCCACCTGGAGCGCCACAATCACATTCTTGTTGGCATTGCCGGCGTAGCCGAGCAGGCCGGCCTTATTCATGCTGCGTTGGGGGAAGTAGACGGAACGTGTGCCGGCGGTGGGGTAACGGGTGCAGCTAACGGCCTGGCGTGCTTCTTCCGCAGTATTGATGTAGGGGACGAGGACGCCGTCGGCGCCGAGGTCGAGAGCCTGCTGGATGCCGCCGCGGTCGTGATAACCGGCCACCCGCACCATCGATTTGGCTCCGCCGCTGGAGATGGCGCACAGCATATTGGAGAGTTTTTCGTGATCCATGGGACCGTGCTGGGTGTCGACAAGAAGCCAGTCGTAGCCACTGTGAGCGAGTTGTTCGGCGACGGTCGGGCTATGCGAGTTGAGAAACAAACCCATCTTGGGGGCACCAGCCCTCAGTTGCTCTTTGAATTCCGCCCCGGTGGGCACGTTCGTGGACATAGAGATTCCTCCTATAGGGATAAAAGCGTCGTCCGGCCCCAGACTCGATCGGACTCAGCGCAATATAGCGAGAATCGCGGGTAAGGTCAAAGTCCCGCTTCCTGGCGGAGATTCCTCCACGGGTCTTGCCATGTCCGCTAAACTCTAGAGAAGCCCAATGAAAGCCCACGTCTACGTCACCATGAAGAAGACCGTTCTTGATCCGCAAGGTCAGACGATCGCCCGCGCGCTCAATGGCATGGGCCACGCGAGCATCGCCGCTGTGCGCCAAGGGAAGTATTTTGAGATCGAACTCGCTGAGGGGACCAGCCTGGAGGCGGCCAAGGCAGAGCTCGATCAGATTGCCGCCGAGGTACTGTCGAACCCCGTCATCGAAGAGTACAGGGTGGAGTTGATCGACTAGACCGCCGCTCCGCGCGGCGAAACTCGGAGAATAGCTATGTGCGGAATCATCGGTTACGTCGGTAATAAGAAACCTGTCCCTATCGTCCTGGAGGGATTGCGCCGCCTGGAGTACCGGGGCTACGACTCCGCCGGGCTGGCCGTCATCGACCAGGACCTGAATCTGCACCTGCGGCGCGTATCAGGCAAGCTTCATAACCTCGAAGAAGCGGTACGCCTTTCGCCGGTGGATGGCTGGTATGGCATCGGCCACACCCGCTGGGCCACACACGGACGCCCCACTGAGGAGAATGCGCATCCGCACCGCGACTCCAAGGGCGACATTGTTGTGGTTCACAACGGCATCGTGGAGAACTACCTGGCCCTGAAGCAGGAGCTCGAAGCCGAAGGCCATGCGTTCCAGACGGAAACCGACACGGAGATCATTCCTCACCTGGTGGAGAAGTACTTCCAGGGCAGCCTGGAAGAGGCTGTGCGCCTGGCGGTGGGCCGTCTGCGCGGGGTGTTCGCCATCGCCGCGATTTCGCGACTGGATCCGGGCAAGATTGTCGCCGCCCGCAACGGCCCTCCCGTGGTGGTGGGGCTGGGCGAAGGCGAGTATTTCGTCGCATCCGACGTGCCCGCCATTCTGAGTCACACGCGCGATGTCTTTTTCCTGCACGATGGTGACATCGCTGTGTTGACGGCCGACGGAGTGCGCCTGATGGACCTGGATGGCCGGCCGATTAAGCGGCAGGTCTCCCATATCCTGTGGGACCCCATCATGGCGGAAAAGGGCGGCTACAAGCACTTCATGCTCAAGGAAATCTATGAGCAGCCGCGCGCCGTCCGCGACACGATTCTGGGCCGGGTCGGGCAGGAGAGCGGCCGCGTGTTCCTGGATGAGATGCAGATCCAGCCGAAGGAGTTCGCCGAATTCCAGAACGTGCGGATCGTCGCCTGCGGCACGTCGTGGCATGCCGCGCTCGCCGGCAAGTTCATGATTGAGCGCCTGGCGCGAGTGCCGGTGGAGGTAGATTACGGCAGTGAGTTCCGCTACCGGGATCCCATTGTCAATCCGAACTCACTCACGGTGTTGATCTCGCAGTCCGGTGAGACCGCCGATACGTTGGCCGCGCAGAGAGAGGCAAAGAGCAAGGGTTCACGGACGCTGTCGATCTGCAACGTAATGGGTTCGATGATCTCGCGTGAGGCGGCAGGTACTTTGCTCACCCATGCGGGTCCCGAGATCGGCGTGGCCTCCACCAAGGCGTTCACGGCACAGCTGACGGCCTTGTTCATCCTGGCGATGTACCTGGGGCAGGCACGCGGCCGGCAGACGCCGGAACAGTCGGTGGATCTGGCGCAGGAACTGCTTCGGATTCCGGCGAAACTGGAGCATGTCCTCTCGGCGGAAGCTCACTACGAAGACCTGGTGAAGTGGCTCTTCAAAGCAACCGACTTCCTTTACCTTGGCCGCGGCATTCACTATCCCATTGCTCTCGAAGGCGCGCTGAAGCTCAAGGAGATTTCGTACATCCACGCGGAAGGGTATCCGGCCGGTGAGATGAAGCACGGGCCGAACGCGCTGATCGATGAGTCGCTGCCGACGGTTGTGCTGGCAACTGCCGATCCCGAGGACGAGGCGAGCGTTCTGCGATACGAAAAAACCCTCTCGAACATTCAAGAGGTCAAGGCGCGCGGCGGAAAAGTCGTGGCCGTGGCGACGGAAGGCATGGAGGACGTCACCAAGTCCGCTGACCATGTCATCTGGGTGCCGCCAACGCGGGAGTTGCTGCTGCCAATTCTGGAAGTCGTCCCGCTGCAGTTGCTGGCATATCACATCGCTGTCCGCCGCGGTTGCGACGTCGATCAGCCTCGCAACCTGGCGAAGAGCGTGACGGTGGAGTAGATTCCGAGCCACGAGATGCGGCAGGCTGTCCAGGAGTTCACCATCCGCACTCGAGGCAAGGGACTCTACGAGTTCACTCCGGAAGTGGAGACCTGGGTCCGCAGTTGTTCGCTGCGGACCGGTCTGCTGACGCTCTTCTGCCGGCATACCTCGGCTTCGCTCATCATCCAGGAGAATGCGGATCCGGATGTGCAGACGGATCTGGCCTGCTACTTTGAACGTGCAGTGCCGGAGGACAACCGTCTGTACGTCCACACGATGGAGGGCGCCGATGATATGCCGGCGCACATCCGCAGCGTCCTCACCGGTGTTCAACTCTCGATCCCATTGATCGGCGGCCGGCTGGCCTTGGGCACCTGGCAGGGTATCTATCTGTTCGAGCACCGCACGTCCGCCCACCACCGCAGCGTCGCTGCCCATCTTCTGGGTGAGTGAGCGCCGGGAGCAGTATCTGGAGGAGGGTCCTTTGAAGGCGAAGCAGGGTTTCCGCCGGCTGGACAGCGCGTCGGTGGCGAAGAAGTTCCGGCAGCGCGTACTGAGACAGTACTTTGTGCGCTTCCACATGGGCCTACTGTTGGTGGCGACGACTTCGAGTGGCGTGCTGGCGAGCAAGCTTCTGCTGATGGCCGGGCTCACGTCCGTCCTGGTTCGCTATCCTCTGGCGGTCCTGATTGCGTACCTGATCTTCGTGGGCTTGACCCGGCTTTGGGTGGCGTATGTGCTGATCGATGTTCCAGCGAAGAAACAGCCGGGCGGCGGCTGGGGCTCCGGGCTGGATGTGGGCAACGTGGACATCCCGTACTGGGGCGGCTCTTCCAGTGGAGGTGGTGGCATTGGGGATGGCGGCACTTCGATGTCGTTTGGCGGTGGCGACTCCGGGGGCGGAGGCGCCTCGGATGTCTGGGGCGTCGCGGACACGGCCGTTTCCCCTGTTAGCTCTGGTGGAGGAGGCGGTCACGGGTTCAGCTTCCCCAGCCTGGACCTGGACATCGACCTGGATGATGGGATCTGGATCCTTGCTCTGCTGGCGCTGCTCGTCCTGGTGCTGTTCGGGGCAGGCGGGTATCTGATCTATGCGGCTCCGCAGATTCTCCCGGATATCGCTTTGAATGCTCTGCTGGCCTCATGTCTGACAGGAGCCGCGAAGAAGGCGGAGGCCAAGGGGTGGCTCCGGAGTGTGTTTGGAGCGACTTGGATCCCGTTGCTGCTCATCCTGTTGACGACGGTGGGGCTGGCAGTTGCGGTTCACAAGACCTGCCCCAGCGCTCCGAAGTTGCTCGACGCATTGAGCTGCCCGGACCGGACGGTTTCCCGCGCCGACAACTGACTGAGTGTGCGCAGAATGCGGTGTGGGAGGGGATTCACTGTCCCTATTGGCTACACCCTAACTGATACAATGCCATTTGCGAGAAGGAGTCACCATGAGCATTTCCAGAAGGTCCTTTTTGACATCCGCCGCGCTTGCGGCGCTCGCCACGGAAATTGACGCGCAAACCGGAATGCCGATGCGTACTCTGGGCCGCACCGGAGAGAAGGTCAGCTTGCTGGCATTCGGCGCCGGCAGCCGCTGGCTGGCGTACAAAACCCCTGACAAAGCGCTGCCTGCCCTGGAACGCGCACTGAAAGCCGGCGTGACCTATGTCGACTCGGCTGCCAGCTATGGCGACGGCCAGAGCGAGCAGTGGGTGGGCGAGTATCTCAAGTCCCACAAGAAGAACTTCTTCCTCGTCACAAAGATCGGCGGCGACCGGTCTTACGACGGGACGCTGCGGATTGTCGAGCGTTCCCTCAAGAACCTCGGGGTTAGCCAAGTGGACCTGATGCACATCCATGCACTGGGCAACGAAGACGACCTGGCCAAGATTGAGGCAGCGAACGGGCAGTTGAAGGCCATGTACAAGGTGCGCGAGCAGAAGATGGCGCGCTTCATCGGCATCACCTGCCATCAGAATCCGCAGGTGCTGAAGGCCGCGCTGGAGCACAACGACTTCGACTCCACGCAAATGGCATTGAACATCGCCCAGATCGGCAATGCCGCTCCGTCCGATAAGGCAGGCCAGGGCCAGACCGGTGCTTCCGGATTCGAATCCGTCGCGATGCCTGTGGCGCTGAAGAAGAAGATGGGCCTCACGGCGATGAAGGTCTTCGCCCAGGAGAAACTGCTGGGCAAAGCGGCGCCGGAGATGTTGTTGCGCTATGCGATGTCACTCCCCGTAACTGCCACCACGGTGGGCATGCCGGAGCTGGCACACATCGATTTCAATACGAACGTCGCGAAGAACTTCAAGCCGCTCAGCTCCGAGGAGATGAACTCCCTGCCGAAGAGCGTTTCCGCCCAGATGAGGGCATCCATCGACCACTTCTTTGCCGATCATGTGGATTGCTGAGGAGACGGTCCGCGAACTGGACCGGCCGGGGTCGAGAGAAGAATTGGCACGGGTGGCCACCAAAGCCGCCCGCGCCGCCAGCGGCGAGCCGATAGAGATCCTGTGGGATGGAATGTGGATCCGGAAAGCGGAAGGAATCTCTTTCCCTGATCCTGAGTTGTTCCAGACCGCCCAACCCCGATGGGACCGCTGGTGCCACATGGCGACCAAGTACGTTCGCGACGCGGACGATTACTGGTTCCACGTCTATAAACCCAAAGCGGGTGATGTGATCGTCGACATTGGCGCGGGCCGCGGCGAGGATGTCTTCGCCTTTTCCCAGAAGGTGGGCTCAGAGGGCCATGTTTGGGCGATTGAGGCGCACCCCACGAACTACCGGGTGCTCAACCGCTTTTGCGAACTCAACGGTTTGTCCAACGTGCAGACGCTGAATGTCGCCTGCGTGGATGTGCCGGCTCGCCTGCACATTGAAACGCTGCCTGTGTGGGAGTCCAACTTTGTGCGCAGCGGCGATGCGACCCCGACGAGTTTCCCGGTGGAAGGCGTGACGTTCGACAGCCTGGCCGCGGAGATGGGTCTCGAGCACATCGACTTCCTCAAGATGAACATCGAAGGCGCGGAGCGGCAGGCCTTGCCTGGCTGCCGTAGCGCATTGATGCGAACGGCCCACGTCTGTATCGCCGCCCACGACTTCCGCGCCGGACGCGGCGAAGGCGAAGAGTTCCGCACGCTGGCCTTTGTTCGCGAGTTCCTGACGGAGTGCGGATTCGAACTGATCACCCGCGATGAGGATCCGCGCTACTATGTGCCCTACCATGTGCACGGCGTGCGCCGAGCCGGATCAGGCGTCGATGATCTGGGCGCCTAGCCGCAGCAGCTTCCCGACAAGGTCTTCGTAACCGCGCTCAATCAGTCCGGTGTTGAAGAGTGTGGACTGCCCTTCCGCCACCAGGGCCGCAATCACGTAGCTGAACCCGGCTCGCAGGTCAGGGATGTGAATCTCCGCGCCCCGCAGCGGCGTTGGTCCAACAATCACCGCGCTGTGCTTGTAGTTCCGCTGGCCGAACCGGCAGCGGAGGCCGCCGAGACACTCACGATACAGCTGGATCTGGGCGCCCATCCGGTTGAGGGCGTCGACGTAGCCAAAGCGCTGCTCGTAGACGGTCTCGTGGACAATAGAAACGCCTTCGGCCTGTGTGAGGGCAATAACGAAGGGTTGCTGGTAGTCGGTGGTAAAACCGGGGTGTACGTCCGTCTCCAGCGCCGTGGACCGCAGTTTGGCCCCAGCCCGCCAGAATTCGATCCCCTCGTCGGTGACCCGGAAATCGCCGCCGATCTGCCGGTAGCGGTTCAGGAAGGTCATCATGTCCACCTGGCGCGCGTGGCGGACGAAGATGCGGCCATTGGTGGCGATGGCTGCTGAAGCCCAGGATGCCGCTTCAAGACGGTCCGGGATCGGGGTGTGGTCGAAGCCCCGCAAGGCTTTGACGCCCACGATGGTGATGACCCGGTCGACGTCGACGCTGATGATGGCGCCCATCTTCTGGAGCACCATGATCAGGTCCATGATTTCCGGTTCCATCGCCGCGTTGGAGAGCTCCGTGACACCTTCGGCCCGTACAGCCGCAAGGATCACCTGCTCGGTTGCGCCGACGCTGGGGTATTCCAGGCGGATCTTATTGCCGTAGAGGCGCTCACAGGTAAGCAGCGCATTGCCGGATTCGTCATGCAGTTGGGCACCCATGTCCTGCAGGGCCCGGATGTGGAAGTCGACTGGACGGGTCCCGATGCGGCAGCCGCCGAGCGAGGGAACCGGAGCCTCGCCGAAGCGGGCCAATAGGGGTCCACAGGTCAGGATTGGGATGCGGCTCTTGCCCGTAAACTCCTTCAGGACGCTGCGCTCCATGGGGTGGAGGTTCGCGGCGCAGATCTCCAGGACGTCGGGCGACGTGTAGGTGACCTCTCCGCCCAAAGCGGTGATCAGGTCGCTGACAATGGCCACGTCCACGATGCGTGAGACATTGCGCAGGGTGCACCGCTCTGAGGTAAGCAGAGCGGCAACCATGATTTTCGGTAATGCGTTTTTGGCGCCTTTGAGGGCTACCTCACCCGAAAGCGGCCTGCCTCCGCGTAGTATCATTTGGTCCGTTTTCGCTACAGCTGCGATGGCTGACATTATTGGAACAGCTTCCGCTCACGCCTCAGGAACGCGGGCGTGTCCAGATCGTCCAGTGAGAATGCGTCGTCTTCCCCTTGTGGCGCCGGTTTGGGCGGCAGTGGGGGCGGCAACTCCGATTCCGAGGCCGCAGGCGCGGCCGTGGCCGCCGCCGGTTCCTGCTCCGCTTCCACGTCCAGCGTCACATCCGTATACGTTTCCTGCTCAGGAACTTCGACAGAGGTGAACATTGGCTCCGTGCCGGGCGGGAACTGCATCGACGGGAACGGCTGCTGCGTGACCGGCATGAGAGTGCTGCTGGGGACCGCGGCCGGGTTGAGGACCTTGGGTGAACCGCTGCGGATGGCCGACACATGCGGTGGTTCGACATGCGGCATGTTCTCGCGCTGGAAACCAGTCGCGATGACCGTGATCTTCACCTCGTCTTCCAGTGTGTCGTCGGGCACGAGGCCAAAGTTAATCTGAACGTCTTCGTTGCCTGTTGCTTCCCGGATCAGCTTGCAGGCGTCATGCATCTCATGCAGCGACAGGTTGCCGGAAGACGTGATGTTGAGCAGGATGGCGCGAGCGCCCTTCAGGCCGCCCTCTTCGAGCAGCGGGCACTGAATGGCAGCCTTGGCTGCCTCGACGGCCGCATTCGGGCCTTTGGCCGACGCAGTTCCCATCATGGCGAAGCCCATGCCAAGCATGATGGCCCGTACGTCGGCAAAGTCGCGGTTGATCAGCCCGGGCGTGGTGATGATGTCACTGATGCCCTGGACCCCCTGGCGCAGCACGTCATCGGCCATGCGGAACGCTTCAAAGAAGCTGGTTCCTGCCGGGACGAGGTCCACGAGCCGGTCGTTCGGAATCGAGATGACGCAATCCACCGTAGCGTGGAGCTCCGCCAGTCCTCGTTCGGCCTGATTCATGCGCCGCGGACCTTCGAAGCTGAATGGCTTCGTCACGACGGCGATCGTCAAGGCGTTCAGTTCTTTTGCGAGCGCTGCAATGACCGGCGCCGCACCGGTGCCGGTGCCGCCACCGAGGCCGGCCGCCACAAAGACCATGTCGGCGCCTTCGAGCACCTCAATGATCCTGTCAGTATCTTCGAGCGCAGCCTGGCGGCCGATTTCGGGATCCGAGCCCGCACCCAGGCCGTGTGTGATGCGAGTGCCCAGCGCTATCTTGTTGAGAATTTTGGATGTCCGCAGCGCCTGCGCGTCGGTGTTCATGACAAAGAACTCGACACCGCCGACACCCGAGGCCACCATCCGGTTCACGGCATTGGATCCGCCGCCGCCCACGCCGACCACTTTGATGCGCGTGCCGCCCAGCGTCTCGTCTTGGATTTCAAATTTCAGTGCGTCAAGGTCTGGCATGAGTTCCTTTCATTTTCCCGTAAACAGGCTCCAGATGCTCGGCCCGCCGCCTTTTTTGTCTTTGCGGGTCTGCAAACGGGCGGAGTACATGGCCAATCCGGCCGAAGTCGTCCAGACCGGGCTGGATAGATCTTCGGGCCAGTCGATGATGCCCCGGGGGAAGCCCAGCCGGGCCGGGCACCCCAGGACCTTCTCGGTTACCTCTACCATCCCTTCCAACTGCGATCCGCCGCCGCACAGGACCACCCCTTCACGCAACGGCGTCTCCCGCGCATAACGCACGCGGCAACGTTCCACGATATCGAACAACTGCACGGCGCGCGCTTCCAGAATCTCGATCAGGTCGCGGCGATTGATCTCCCGCCCAGGGCGGCCCGTCTCGGCGGGCAGCTCTATGACAATATTATCCGCCGTCAGCCCCAGCAGGGCGCAGCCGTGCGCGAACTTCACGCGCTCCGCTTCATCAAACGACAGGGCCTTCAGCTCGCCCAGGTCGCGCGTGAAGTGGTCGCCGGAAATAGGGATGCCCATCGCATACAGCAAGGCATCGCCATCATAGTACACGATGTGCGTGGAATGAGCCCCGATGTCCACCAGGGCCACGCCGCCGGCACGATCTTCGGGCAGAATGCTGGCATAGGAGGCCGCCATGGCCTCGAAGACGGTCTCTTCCACCCGGAGATGCGCCTGGTGCACGGCGCTGATCAGCGCCTGGTGCTCCTGCATCGAGGTGGTGATGAGCAGCGCATGTGCCTCCAACCGCTGACACTCGATGTTGAGCGGATGCGGGATGGGCGGACGTCCGTCCACCGTGAAGTCCTGTGGCATCACCTGCAGCAGGAATCGGTCCTCGTCAAGCCGCGCGCGAGCCGCCAGTTCCACCGCGTAAACCAGGTCGCCTCGTTCGATTGGCCTCCGGTGGCCGAACTCATAGAGGCCGCGGCCCTGCTGCGAACGGGCCGACGGACCGCCGACCCCTACGACCACGGATCCGATCTGCTCTCCGGAGCTGAGCTCCGCCTGTTGTACCGCTTGGCGCACTGTCTCCGCGACTGCCGACTGGTCTGCAATCTGACCGCGATGCCAGCCTCGAGAGATCACCGCCGAGTGCCCGCGGTAGTGCAGGCAGTTGTCGACCAGAGACAGCACGACGACCCGCGTCCAGGCGCTGCCAATGTCGAGTCCGACGGCGAGTTGTGGTTTCTTTGACACTTATTTCTTGTGGGTCCCGTCCGCGGGTTCGATCGCCGTGATGCGGCCTTCCAGGCTCACATCGAGAATTGCCCTGGGGGGCAAACGGTCGCGAATGCCATCATAATGGCGGACAAAGATGTTCAACCTCTCCAGAAACCGTTCGTTGCCAAGGATCAGGATCACCTGCTGGTCCTGCATCTGGTAGGTGATGCGAATGCTCTCCGGGTCGCTGACATCGATCTCCGGGATACGGTCCCGGAACTCGCGCAACTCATCCAGCATCCTCATCATCCGCAGGACTCGCGCCCGGCGCACCTCCACGTCCTCGCTGACACGAACGCCGGTCAGCAGAGGCAGATTGGCCGGAACGCTGCCCCGCAGTCGCAGGATTACGCCATCGGCGTCGATCAGCATCGGCTTGTAAGTGACCGGATTTTCGAAGTTTCCGGTGAATCCGGAGGCGACCTGGACGAAGGCTACTGGCACACGCTCAGTCACTTCAACGTCCAGGTGATTGGGCCAAATGCGGCGGACGCTGGCATCGCGGACCCAATCCACGGTCCGCAACTGCATCCGGCGGCGGGCAGGGTCGACATCAGCCAGGCTGCGGCCCCTGTCGTTCTCAAAGACGCGCAGGATGGCGCTCTTCGATGCGTTTTTCAGACCGTGGACTTCTACGCCTTCGTCGCGAGCGCTGGCGCCACGCGCCGGAATATGAAAACGCGGGTCGTTCGTGAGGAACTGCTCCCCTTGCAGAGTGACCCAGGCGACCGCGAAGACGCTAACCACCAATGACAAGGTCCAGAACGTGAAGCGCAGGGCAGTGCGAATCGTATCCCTGGACACGACGTTCCGCTCGGAGGCAGGCTTCTGCTCCTCGATCTCCTCTTCCTGCTTCCGCCGTCTAGCCATTGGAAGATTCCTTTCTCAGCCGGGCCAGCAGCATGGGCCCTGCCTGGGTGATGCTGCCGGCGCCCAAGGTCAATACAAGGTCGCCATGTTTCAACTCGCCCGCGAGGCTATCGACGGCCTGCGACAGAGAACCGGCGAACTGGCAATTCGCATGGCCCTGACGGCGCACGGCGTCAGCCAGCACCTCTGAATTTACGCCCTCGATCGGCGACTCGCTCGCTTCGTACAGATCGACAATCCGGACCAGATCCGCCTCACCAAACGCGGTTGCGAACTCGGACATCAGGGCTTTGGTGCGCGTGTAGCGATGTGGCTGGAATAGTACAACCAGACGGCCCGGTTGAGTCAGCCGCAATGCCGCCAGCGTGGCCCGCACTTCTGTCGGATGATGGCCATAGTCGTCCATCACGGTGATGCCGCGCTCCGTTCCCTTCAATTCCATGCGCCGGCCGGTGCCGTGATAGGCGGCCAAGCCAGTGCGAATCTGATCCAGCGGAACTCCGAGTTCCCGGGCCGCGGCGATAGCGGCTGTAGCATTCAGGACATTGTGCCTGCCCAGAACGTTCAACTCGAACTCGCCCAGGTCCTTGCCGTCGAGCGTCAGTTTGAAGCGGCTGCCGGCTGTACCGGTTTGGATATCCGTCAACTGGAGCAAGGCCGCCTGAGACGTGCCGTAGGTGATCACCCTTCGCCGGATCTGCGGCAGCACGCTGCATACTTCGGGATCGTCCACGCAGAGGATGGCCGCGCCGCGGAAGGCCACCCGGTTGGCGAACCGGACAAACGCCTGTTTCGCGTTCTCGAAGGTGCCGTAGTGGTCGAGATGCTCGCGATCGATGTTCGTGATGATGCTGTATGCCGGGGCGAGTTCCAGGAAGGACCCGTCGCTCTCGTCACATTCGGTGATCAGCAGATCGCCGCCCAGTCGGGCATTGGAACCATTGAGGAACGGGACCAGCGTACCGATGAAAACAGTGGGATCGAGTCCCGCTTCCAGGGCAATGCAGGCGAGCATCGAGGTAGTGGTCGTTTTGCCATGGCTGCCCCCCACGGCCACTCCGGTGCGGCCCGACATGAGGTCGGCCAGCAACTCCCCGCGCAGCACAACCGGCAGGCCGCGGCGGCGTGCTTCCACAAGCTCCGGATTGTCGTCGCGCAGGGCGGAGGTTACGATCAAGGCGGCCGTGTCGATGGGCAGATTGGCGGCCGCATGGCCTTCGCACACACGAATCCCCAGCCGTTCCAGCCGTGCCGTAATGGCGGAAAGCTTCACGTCCGAACCCGTGACGGCACACCCGAGAGCGTGGTAGATCTCCGCCAGCCCGCTCATGCCGATGCCGCCGATACCCGCAAAATGCAGGCGCTGTGGTTCAAAAAACATCCGGATACCCTATTGTTTCGGGCCTCCCGCGCTGTGTCAATGCGCGAGAATCTGGCGGACAGCCGCCGGAACCACTAATATGAGTGGTTTTCCCCGTCCCTTTGCCGGCTGCGTCCGGCCTGCACCAGTACTTCCGCGGCCCGCAATGCCGCGCCCGGCCGCCTGAGGCCGCGGGCTGCCCGCGACAGGGCCGAAAGATCTCCGGGATGATCCATCAGCTCGGTTACCGTCTCAAACATGCGCTGTCCATTCCACGCGTTTTCCAGGACCACCCGGGCCGCACCGGCGCGCTCCAGCGCCTCGGCATTATGCCTCTGATGGTCGTCAGCCGCGGCAGGGAAGGGAACGAGCACGGCCGCCTTGCCCGCCGCCGTGAGCTCATTCACGGCACCCGCGCCGGAGCGGCTCACCACGAGGTCGGCCGCGGAATACACCGCCGCCATGTCGTGTATGAAGGGGACCACCTCGCCCTCTAAACCGAACTCGTTGAACTCCCTGGCCAGCGCATGATGCTCGTCCGCGCCGCACTGCAGCACGATCCGCACCCTGCGGCCGCTGCTCCGAAAGAGAGGCCAGCTTTCCCTTGTTGCGCGGTTCAACGCCCGGGAGCCCCGGCTGCCGCCTGTCACCAGGACATTGAAAACGCTACCCGGTTCGCGTGGCTGAATCTCGAAGAATTCCTGCCGCACAGGCAGGCCCGTGATCTCTGTCCGTCCCTGGGGAAAGTATTTCTTCGATTCCTCAAATCCGATCAGAGCCCGGTGCACCGAGCCCGCCAGCTTGCGCGAAACCAGTCCGGGCATGGCGTTCGGTTCCATCACGACCACCGGAGTCCCGCTGAGACTCGCAGCGAGCATCGCCGGTGCGGCGACATATCCGCCCATTGAGAACACAGCAGCCGCACGGCGCGACCGCAGAATCCGCCAGCTCTTCCAGATGCTGAGCGGGAGTTGCACAACCGTCTTGAGTGTCTGCCACGTGCCAACACGCTGCAGACCGCCGATCTCGATCCACTCGATGTCGAAGCCTGCCCGCGGCACTATGGTCGCTTCCATCCCCCTTCGAGTCCCGATGAACACGGCCTCGTGACCCATCCGGCGCAGTTCGGACGCTACCGCCACGGCTGGAATGACGTGGCCGCCCGTGCCCCCGCCTGTCATTACGAACAGCAGCTTCGAATCCTCCCTATTCCGCTGTCGCCCGGTCGCCCACGCTCATCAGCAGGCCGATCGTCGCCAGCGTGCAGATGAGAGCCGTGCCGCCGTAGCTGATCAAGGGCAGCGGAATGCCTTTGGTAGGCGCCATGTCCAACACCACGCTCATGTTGCAGAGTGCCTGCACAGTCAGAACCGACACACAGCCCAGGGCGATGTAGCGTCCAAAGGGGTCCGGAGTCAGCCAGAATAGGCGCAGGCCGCGCCAGAAAACATAGAGATAGCCGGACAGCAACAGCAGGCAGCCGACGAGCCCTGTCTCTTCGCCAACGACGCCGAAAATGAAGTCCGTATGGGCCTCGGGCAGGAATCCGAGCTTCTGGTTCGACTGACCCAAACCCACACCCGTAATGCCGCCGCTGCCCACCGCGAGCTTCGATTGCCTCGGCTGGTGATCCGCGTCACGAGCCGCCTTGGTGGAGGCCAGCCGCACGGCCAGCCAGTGGTAACGCGGATTGGTATTGATCACCTCTTCCGTCAGGCCAAAGAAAGAGGTAACACGGATCAGCCGGTAGGGCTTCTGGATGATGAAGCCAACCCCCAAAAGGGCCACCAGGACGAGAGTCAGGTAGAAGTAGCGGCGCTCAATGCCGGCCACGTAGAAGATGATCACGGCGGGCGCCAGGATGATGGCTGCGGTACCGAGGTCTCCATACCCGATGAGCAGTGTCAAACCGCCCACCACCAGAGCCGTCGGGATGATGGTGTAGCGGCTGTTGATGATGTCACCCTGGCGTGAGACAAACCAGGCGAGGAAAAGGATCAGGACGGGCTTCGCAATCTCGCTGGGTTGGAACTGACCCAGGCCGGGCACTCTATACCAGCGATGCGCACGCGGGTCGGCTACGATCACGCCCACCAGAAGCATGATGGTTATACCCAGCGGAATCAGGATCCAAAGCGGATGCTGCAACTTCCTGTAGTCCATGCGCTTCAGCACCAGCATGGCCGAGACACCCAGCAGCGCCGCCACCAGTTGCCGCGCCGCGAATTCCCAGGTCTGTTTGTTGTAGTTCACTTCGGCCACTACCGAAGACGCGCTGTAGACCATCATCAGGCCGAACAGCAGGATCAGCATCGTCGCGCCAAACAACTTCCAATCGGTTCGGATACAGGTGGACATCGTCTAGTTCTCCAACGCGTTTACTAATTGTTTGAAGACTCTGCCTCGTTCTTCGTAGCCAGAAAACTGATCAAAGCTGGCGCACGCCGGCGCCAGCAAAACTGTGTCGTCCGGTTGGGCCTCGCGGTGAGCGAGGGCTACCGCGCTGGCCAGATCCCCGCAGTGCTCCAGGCGTACCGCGTCGCCCAGGTGATCCGCGATCTTCTTCGCCGCGTCTCCAATCAGCAGGACTGCCTTCGCCCGGTTGTGGAGCAGTTCGCGCAGGGTGGTGTAGTCACTGTTCTTGTCTTTACCCCCAAGTATGACCCACAGCCCGTGCTCGAACGATTCCAGCGCCTTCACCGTCGCATCCACATTCGTTGCCTTGGAGTCGTTGTAGTAGGCGGCGCCATTGACTGTCCGGACATACTCAATCCGGTGCTCCACGCCCGGAAACGACATGACCCCCTCGCGGATCGCGGCGAGCGGCGCTCCGGCCAGGTGGGCCGCGCACGCGCCGGCCAGCACGTTCTCCAGGTTATGACGTCCTCGCAGCTTCACTTCGGAGACGGCCATGAAGGGAACTCCGTCCGCTGTCAACTGGTCCCCATCGCGATAGAAACCGGGCTGGACGGCCGCTCCGGCATGGAACCAATGAACTTGCGCCGCGGTCTGCTTCGCGTAGCCGACGGTAGTTTCGTTCTCCGCATTGAGAACAGCGAAATCCGAGCCGGTCTGGTTGCGGAAGATGCGAGCCTTCGCCGCGGCGTAGTTTTCGAAAGAGCCGTGGCGGTCCAGGTGGTCTGGGGTGACGTTCAGCGCCGCCGCAATCTGCACGTGGAGCGTGTCCGAGGTCTCCAGTTGGAAGCTCGAGAGTTCCAGAACATTCCACTTGTCATCTTGCGAGCTGTTCACCATCGAGGCCAAGGGTGTGCCGATGTTGCCGCCCACCTGGCAGGCAATGCCGGCGGTGTCGAGGAGATGCCCCACCAGCGCAGTGGTCGTCGTTTTGCCGTTTGCGCCTGTGATGCCGATTATCGGTCCGCGCAGAAACCAGGAGGCGGCCTCGACGTCACCAACAATCCTGACGCCGCGGTTTGCAGCTTCTTCAAACAGCGGCCGGTTGGGCGGGACGCCTGGGGAAAGCACCGCCCAGTCGCAATTCGCCAGGGCCTCGGGGCCTTGCGGAACAAACTCCACACCGAGATCCGGCAGATCCGCCGGAGTCTTCAAATCCGATGCCCGCACCACAGCCCCGTGGGCCTGCAGCAATCCGATCGTTGCCAGACCGGATTTGCCCATCCCGAAGACTGTTACGCGAACTCCCTCAAGGTTCATGATTCCTTACCGCAATTTCAATGTCGTGAGCGCGAATAGAGCCATCACGAGTCCGGCGATCCAAAACCGGACGACCACCTTCGTCTCGTCCCATCCCATCTTCTCGAAATGGTGGTGGATCGGGGCCATCAGGAACACCCGCTTCCCTCTGGTCTTGAAGCTCACAACCTGGATCACCACGCTCAACAGTTCGAGAACATACACACCGCCGATGAAGATGAGCAGGATCTCCTGCTTGATCAGGACCGAGACAATGCCCAGGCTGCCGCCTAATGCCAGCGAGCCTACGTCGCCCATGAACACTTCCGCCGGATGAGCGTTGTACCAGAGGAAGCCGAGCGAGGCGCCTGTGAGCGACGCGCAGAAGATCGTCAGTTCGGCCGTGCCGGAGAGGCGTGTCAGGCCGAGATAATGCGCGAATTGCGCGTGGCCACTGACGTAACTCAGAATTGTCATGGCCCCGCTGGCGACAATCATCAGGCCCGCGGCCAGCCCGTCCAGCCCGTCGGTGAGGTTCACGGCATTGGACGACCCCACGATCACAAAGAAGAGAAAACCGAAGAAGAAGATAAACGCCAGGGGGTAGGTCCACGGATTGCCCAGCAGTCCCGGAATGAGCAGATTAGGCTTCACGTTCTTGAGAAACGGCACGTTCATGGCCGTGTCGTACAACCCCTTCGAGTGCAGCACCAGCAGCCAGACTCCCAGGCAGACCATCATGAGGATCTGCAGCAGCAGCTTCTGCCGGGCGGTCAGTCCAAGGTTGCGAGCCTTCTTCACCTTCGCGTAGTCATCGAGGAAACCGATGATTCCGTAGCTCACCAGCCCGAACAGGGCCACCCAGACATACGGGTTCCGAAGGTTGGTAAAGAGAAGCGTGGGGATGATGACGGAGGTCAGGATCAGCAGGCCGCCCATCGTCGGGGTACCCGCTTTCTTCTGGTGGCTCTCCGGACCCTCTTCCCGAATATGCTGCCCGATCTGAAGCGCCTGCAGCCTGCGGATGAACCAGGGCCCCAGCAGGATCGAAAGCAACAATGCCGTGATGCTGGCCGCAAGTGTCCGGAACGTCACGTATCCGAAGAGACGAAACGGCGGAAACTGCGGGAACAGTTGCTCGTACAGCAGCCAGTACAGCATTGTTAGTTGAGAAACTCCTGTAACGCCAGCTCCACGCGGGTGCCGCGCGAGCCTTTGAACAAGAGAGCATCACCACTCTCCGCCAGCGTCTTGACGAAACGGCCCGCTTCCGAGGGCTCAGGGAAAAAATGCGCGGCGTCGGGCGTTAGCCCGGCGTCAAGCCCTGCGTCGACCAGATGCCTTGCGGCGCCGCGAATCCCAATAAGCACAGAAATACCGCGCCGGGCCGCGTACTTACCCACTTCCCGGTGCAGTTCCTCGGACCAGCGTCCAAGCTCCAACATCTCGCCCAAAACCGCGATGCGCCGCTTGGCCGGTGTATCGGCCAGCAGGTCCAGCATCATCTTGGCGGCTTCTGGATTCGAGTTATAACAGTCATCCCAGATCACCATCCCCCGGCTCTCGATGCGCGCCAATCGCATCTTCGGAGCCTGCAGGGAGGCAATGGAATCCTTCAAAGCGGTCAGGTCCATCTTCAGAGCCTTTGCCACGGCCAATGCCGCCAGCGCAGCCATCAGGCCGCCGCGTGCGGGCAGGGGGCAAAAAAAAGAGCCCACGTCCGCGACTTCAAACTTCGAGCCCTCTGGGAGGAACTCGAGGTTTGACGCCCGGACGTGGGCTGCCTCGATGGAAGAAAACTCACTGGTCCCGTAGAAGATAGCCGGGCCGGGGTGCTGCATCGCAAATGCGCGCACACGCTCGTCGTCGCCATTCAGCACAGCGATGCCTTCCGGCTGGAGACTATCCACGAGCTCGCGCTTGGCCAGCGCGATCTGTTCTATCGACCCCAGATTCTCAATGTGCGCGGAGCCGACATTTGTCACTACCGCGATGTCCGGCCTCGCAATCCGCGCCAGTTCCGCGATCTCTCCGGCATGGTTCATGCCGATCTCCAGGACAGCCACTTCCGTGTCGTCAGCGAGATTCAGGATGGAGAGCGGCAATCCAATGTGGTTGTTGAAATTGCCGGCGGTCTTGCCTACGCGATACCGGGTAGCCACCACGGCGGCAACGGCATCCTTCGTGGTCGTCTTGCCGGCACTGCCGGTGATAGCTACGACAATACCGCCCCAACGTTCGCGTTCCACTGCGGCCGCCTGCTGCAGCCAGGCCAATGCGTCAGGAACTACCAGTTGCGGTCCCGCGCCCTCGATAAAGCGCTCCACAACCGCAGCCGACGCGCCGCGTTCGAACGCAGCAATCACATGATCGTGGCCATCATGATTCGGCCCCTTCAACGCCACAAAGAGCGCTCCGGGCTCAATCGCCCGGGTATCGGTACTGACGGACGAGCACTGTACGCCGGCGACAAGGAGGTTCATGCGCGAGCCTCCGACTTGTGCCCGTATCCGAAGCTCTCGAGCACACGGCGAGCCGCCACACGGTCGTCAAAATCGATGGTGCGGTCCCGCAACACCTGATAGGTTTCGTGTCCCTTGCCGGCCAGCAGCACAATGTCGCCCGGCCGAGCCTCCGCGATCGCCAGCCGGATCGCTTTTTCCCGCTCCGGTTCCACCACGTGTCTCGTGTCAAACCGGCGTACGCCCACCAGGGTGTCATTGATGATGCTCAGCGGATCCTCACTGCGTGGGTTGTCGCTGGTAACCACCACGAAGTCGCTCAATTCGGCGGCGGCCTGGCCCATTAGCGGGCGTTTGGCACGGTCCCTGTCGCCGCCACAGCCAAAGAGAGTGATGACGCGCTTCGGATTCAGAGCCCGAGCCGTGGCGATGGTGTTGCGCAGGGCATCGTCGGTGTGCGCATAGTCCACTACGACCAGGAACGGTTGCCCGGCGTCCACCCGTTCAAACCGGCCTGGCACTGCGCTGCAGGACTCAAGTCCTTCCGCGATCTGAGGCGCCGGGAGGCCCAGGCTCAGGCCGACGGCGAACGCGCCCAGCAAGTTGTAGACGTTGATCAAACCGCACAGCTTGGATTCGATGTGCTGGCGGCCGCCAGGATAGCGGACGTCGAACCGGAGGCCATGGAAGCCTGCGTCGATGTTCTCGGCCTTCACGTCGGCGTTACTCTTGAGCCCGTAGGTCAGCCGTTTCGTCTCCGGCAGCAGCGGAATCTGCTTGCCCCAGGAATCATCCGCGTTGATGACCGCGAACTTCGGGGCCGGTCCGCCCGCACCCTGGAACAGCAGCACTTTGGCTGCGAAGTACTCTTCCATCGTGCCGTGGAAGTCCAGGTGGTCGCGCGTCAGGTTCGTAAACAGCACAGTGTGGAACGTCAGGCCGGCGACACGCCGCAGCGCGAGGGCGTGCGATGAGACTTCGAACGTGAAGTTTGTCCCCCCTGCGCGTTTCACCTCATCCATCAGCCGCATCAGATCGAGCGAATCCGGTGTCGTGTTTACCGCGGGCCGTTCCTCGCTTGCGACACGGTACAGGATTGTGCCGACCATCCCTGTCACCCGGCCCGCATGGCGCAGCATCGCATCGACGCAGTACACAGTGGTCGTCTTGCCGTTGGTGCCGGTTACGCCGACCAGTGCCAGTGACTCATCCGGAGCCTCGTAAAAGCGCCGGCTCATCGCAGCCAGTGCGGCCCGGCCGTGCTGCACCCGGATCCAGAGCCCCTCGAAATCTTCCGGCTTCGCGAGTTCTGAAATAACCCCAATCGCACCGGCTTCCATCGCCTTTGCGGCGAAGGCGCGGCCGTCCGCCTTGGCTCCAGGAAAGGCGAAGAACAGGTAGCCCGGCTTCACCCGGCGGGAGTCATAATCCAGTCCCGTTACGTCCAGGCCGTCCGCGCCGGCCGGCAGGTCGGAGATGAGCGCAACACCGGCGATGAGGTCAGATAGCTTCATTGCGCAGCCGAGAATTCCACCTGGATTCGTTCGCCGTTGGACAGAATCGAGCCCGGCGCGGGCTTTTGCACGCGAGCCTTGCCGCGGCCAACGATCTCCACCGGCAGTCCGCGCGTCGCGGATTCCCGCAGCACCGCGACCACCGGCATGCCGCGAAAGTCGGGGACCTTGGGGCCTACCAGGAGTGGCGAGAACGGCTTAGCTTCAGGTTCCTGGTCAGCCGCCTGCAGTTTCTTCTTCTCCAGTTCTTCCTTTTCTTTCTCTTTTTCCTTCTTCAGAGCCTCGGCTTTGGCCACGCGGTTCTCAGGCAATTCATCGGTCTCGGCGGGTGTCAGGGGCTTTGGTTGGACATCCGATTCAGGCCGGTCCTTGGGCACCTGCAGCACTCGCAGAGCGGTTTCCGCCACTTTCGAAAAGACCGGTGCTGCTGCGATGCCGCCCTGTTTGGGCGTGCGGTTCAAGGTCACGACAACCACCACGCGGGGATTCGTTACCGGAGCGAATCCGATAAACGATGAGTTGTGGCGGTTCTGCCAGGCGCCGTTCTCGAAAATCTCCGCCGAACCCGTTTTGCCACCCGAAGAGTAGCCGGGGACGGCCGCGCGGCGACCCGTGCCCTCTTCCACAACGCTCTCCATGATCCGCCGGATCGTAAACGCAGTCTCAGGGCGAATCACGCGGATCGGGTTCTTGAATTCGATCGGGACGTTCTGCAGACGGCCATCATCCGTGGGTCGGGATTTCTTCAACACAACATGCGGGTTCACCAGCAGGCCACCGTTGGCGATCACAGAGACTGCGCGGGCTAGCTGGATAGCCGTGGCCCCCACTTCGTGTCCGAAGGCAATGTACTCATGCGACGCCGGCGACCAGCACCAGCGGTCCTTCGAATCTTTGCACTCCAGATGCCGCAGCAATCCGCGCGACTCCGCCGGGAGTTCAATGCCCGTCTTCTCCCCGATGCCGAAGCGCTTCAGATAGTCGTAAAGGGCCTTGGGTCCAGCCGCGATCGAAATCTTGGCGACACCGATATTCGAGCTCTTGATGAGAATCCCTGCAACGTCCATGTTGCCCATGCGATGCAGGTCGTGAATCGCACGCCGCCCAGGACGTGGAAAGGAACCGTTCTCGCAATAGATCCCTGAGGTAGGTGTAAACCGCCCTGAATCGATGCCCATGGTCACGGTGATCATCTTCATCACGCTGCCAGGCTCGCAGGGGATCTGCACGGCGATGTTCTTATGGCGTGCCTCCGCCTCATCCGGAGTGGGCTGCTCGTGCCTCGGATCGAAGGTCGGGTAATTGGCCAGGGCCAGCACTTCGCCCGATTGAGGATCCATCACGATGACCGTTCCGCTGGACGCGGAGGCTTCCTTCACACCTTCCGCCAGGAACTCTTCCGCATCATGCTGAATCACCCGGTCGATGGACAGCGTCAGGTTCGTCCCCTGGACACTCTCTTCACTGACCCAGCTGACGTAGCTGTCTTGACGCGAGCCGGTGAGGACCATCATCTTCCCGGGCTTGCCCTGCATCTCGGAGTTCAGCTTCTGCTCCAGGCCGGCGTTGCCGTTGCCTTCCGCATCCAAGCTTCCGATTACATGCGCGCCGGTGAGTCCGTTGGGATACTCGCGCTTGTGGTCCGGCAGAATCTCGATAGGCAGCGTGCGGCGTAACGGCTGCAGCCGGTACTTCTCGTCGTCGGTCAGGTGCCGCTTAATGATAAGAAACCCGCGTCCGCGGGCCTTCTTCGTGCCTCTGTCCTGGTATTCGGCGATCTTGGTGGCAAGCTCAGTCGAGTTCAGTCCCAAAGCCGGAGCCACAATCGCGCTGAAGAACTGCGGATCGGCAACCCGCTGCGGATTCACGACCAGCGATTCCGTCCTGACGCTGATGGCCAGGGGTATACCTGTGCGGTCGAGAATCTCACCGCGGTCGGCGGGAATCTGAATCTTGTGCTGATGCTGTGCTCTGGCGGCCTTGACGAAGTCGTCGTGCTTCAGAACTTGCAGGTAGCCAAGGCGTCCAACGATGAGCACCGCCCAGATGAACACAATACGGCCGACCAGAATGACACGTTTGGACGCGCGATCGCCTACCGGAATCTCCATAGCTGCCTCGTGTGGGTGGGCAAAAGCCGATTAGTGGCGGTTACCCAGTGAGGCAACAGCACCCTTGGACGGGGGAGCGAAGATCACCGCCGCCGCCGTTGGGGTGGAGAAACTGTGCCCTGCGTACTGCTCCAGCTGGCTGGGGCTGACAAGGGCAGCCTGACGGCTGCGTAGGACACGCAACTCGTTCGTCATCCGGTCACGATCATGCCGCAATTGCTCCATCCGATGGCTCGCCAGCAGCGTGTACCCCCCGGGCAGCAGCATCGCAATGAGCAGCAGGCTGGCGGTCAGCACACCACCGGCCATCCCAACACTCGCCAACCAGTCCTTCTTGTCCACCAGACGCACAACTGTCGTATTATCAATGGATTTTACGTACAGGTGGATCTCTTCCTTCGGCAAACGGCGCAGCCGAAAGTCGGTAGCATTTCCCCTCCGGGCAGCGGCGCTGCTCATCGCTTTCCCCGCTGCGAGCCAATCAAACAATGCCGCGAGGCTTGTCATGGAATTAAATCTCCCTCTCCTAAACCAAGAACCACTAGTTCATTTCCAGCGCCCGGAGAACGGCACTCCGCGAAGCTGAATTCTTTCTTGTCTCTTCATCACTCGGCCTGACCACGTGCTTGGTCAGGATTCGGGCCCGGCTCTGTCGTCCTAGTTCCCGAAATACGGTCTTCACCTTCCGGTCATCAATTGACTGGAAGGAAATCACCACCCAACGCCCGCCCGGCGCCAAACATCCAGGCGCCTGTTCCAACATCGCGTCCAACTCGCCCGGTTCGTCGTTCACCGCCATCCGTAACGCTTGAAACACCCGCGTCGCGGGATGCAGTTTTCCGGACCGTGGCACGACCGATTCCACGACATCCGCCAGTTGGCCGGTGTCCCTGATCGGCCGTGCTCGGACCAGTGCTCTGGCAATTCGCTCTGCCGGGTGCCTCCTTTCTTCGCCCAGGCTCATGAACAACTGGGCAAGTTCTCGTTCGGAAGTCCGGTTCAACACGTCGGCAGCCGTGATCTCCTGCTGCCGGTCCATGCGCATATCCAAGGGAGCTGCCTGCATAAAGGTGAAGCCCCTGTCCGGGGACGTCAGCTGCATACGGCTCACACCAAGGTCCGCAAGAATTCCATCCACCTTCGCTACACCGAGTGCCTGCAGCGTCTCTGCCAGATGAGAGAATGCGCTCTGCCGGAAGGTGATCCTGTCCAGGCAGTCCTGGCAATTCTGTTTCGCCAACTCCAGCGACTCCGCGTCGCGGTCCAACGAAATGACCCGTCCGGTGGTCAACTGGCGCGCGATCGCTCCCGTGTGCCCGCCCAGGCCGCATGTCAGATCCGCATAGGTTCCGTCGGGGCGCAGCGCCAGATACTCCAGCGACTCGCCAAGCATGACTGAAAAATGTCCCATGCCGTCTCACAACCGGAAACCTTTCGCCTTCGCTTCCTTCAAGCTCTCTTCGATCTCCGCCAACAGGCGGGCCTGCTCTGCCTTGTACTGCTCTTCGGAGTAGATACTGATCACGTCCCCGTCAAACCGCAGGTACACCGACTGATCTTCTAATCCCAATAACTTCCTCAACGTCTGCGGAATCGTGATGCGACCCTGCGGATCCAGGTCCACATCGGCCCCAAACATGTCCCCAAACTTCGCCATGGTTTCGAGCAGGGCGGGCTGGTCAGCCAGCAGTTCGAGATTGCGTTCGAAGCTGCCGTTGCTGTAAATTCGAGCCATGCCCTCGTACATCGTGGCGAACAACGTCTTATCTATCAGCGCTTTCAGGTATTCCTGGTACTTCGCTGGCAGCTTCAGACGCCCCGCTGCGTCGACCCGGGCGGAGTGGAATCCGCGTGGGTTGCGAGGTGTCAAAACTGCTTCGGCTTGAGCCATTTTGGTCCGGAAGCGACTTTTTTGGTCCGAATCGGACCATAGACGTATCCTAAACCCTCGTACTGTGCCACGCAAGCCCTTTTTGAACCTTCAAGCGGAACTTTAAGCTTCCCCTTTTGTTCGCTTTAGGGCTCACTATCGGAATCCCTTCGCCTCCTATAGATGGTGCAGTTGGAGCCTGTCTCCGGGATTTGGTAGTCTGACTCTTGTGTCAATTAAGCTCTACGACCTCGACCCCGGTCCGGAAACGCCCGAACTGGTCAGAATGATCGTCGAAATCCCGAAGAACTCTGCCAACAAAGTGGAGTATGACGGGAACCTCGGGCTATTCCGCCTGGATCGGACACTCTACTCCCCGATGCACTACCCGGGGGACTACGGTTTCATTCCCGGCACACTGGCCGAGGATGGAGACCCTCTCGACGTGCTCACCCTGGTCAACGAGCCGAGCTTCACCGGTTGCCTGATCGAGGTCCGGCCCGTTGGCGTACTGGACATGGTCGACCGGGAAGAGCAGGACCAGAAGATCATTGCGGTGCCCACCAGGAATCCGCGCTACGACCAGATCCACACCATGGATCAGGTCTTCCCGCACGTCCGCCGCGAGCTTGAGCACTTCTTCAGTATTTACAAGGAGTTGGAGGGTAGAGTCGCGACCACCCACGGCTGGGGTGGCCCGCGCGAAGCGCGCCGCTGCATCGTCGAAGCACGTCAGCGCTATCTCGATTCCAAGGCAGCGCCCGAGCCATTGGCCGAGGGGATCTAGCCGCTAGCCTTCAAAAAGCGGCAAGCTTGACGGCTGCTCGGGCTCCAGTGGGATCAGTGCATCGGCTGCCGGGTCGTGCACTTTGTATCGGGCCAGCGCCAGGTCCCGGTGACGCACAGCATAGCAGTAAGCGCAGCCATGCGGGCAGGTGTCGTAAGCACCGATGTCCCTGGACTCATGGCACGCGCAGCCCGGACGGTTCCCCTTCCTTCGGACATCCACGTTGAATCCCGCGATCGCGCTCAGGCGCCGTGCGTCCACGCACCGGGCCTCCTCCACCCGGCCAGACAGAAACTGAGGTTGGGTGCAGATGGTCAGCGCCATCCCACGCGCATTTGCAATGCCTGAAAGTTCCGCGAGAAGTGATGATTTCGTGGAATGGTCCGGATCGGACCATTCGAACCCATGCCGTTCCGCCGCGGCGTCGAGGTTCCGCTCACTCTTCTGATAGATCGTCGCGAAACTGACGGTCACTTCGTCGACACTACCCTCCAACTCGGCAGCCAATTTCGCGAAATTCCGTCGATGAAACTCGAGGGATGTCTCATCGCTGAAGACAATCGGGTCGTAGCGCCAGACAGGGCACTTGGGATGAACTTCCCCGCTCAACCGGCGGATCTGTTCCACCGCCTTGCGCGGGTCAATCACCGCGGCCTCCAGCGACTTCGGGTAGTTGGTGACGGTGAACTGGACGACAAAGGGGCGGCCGAAGGCCTGCAGTTGCGCCACGCGGCGGAGGCAGGGCCCGAAATTCCGAGTCCAGAAGACGAAGCCTGTAACCCTCTCGGGGCGAAGGTCGATCCGCAGCGGACGGCCGGAGTACGGATTCTTGACGCGGCAGTAACCAGCTTGCAGGCGTGCGAAGAACCAGTCGCTATAGAACGCCGGAATGTCGGTGCGATAGCTGGCTGAGATGATCATGCCAAGGGGTCCGTCTGCCCCGAAGAGACGGCTACTCGCCCCGGAATGCAGCCGCGAGCTTACGCCAGGTCTCGGGCAGCTCTTCCGGCATGATGCGCGTCTCCCCGATGGTGGTCATGAAATTGGCGTCGCCGGCCCATCTGGGCAGGACGTGCATGTGCAGATGGCCCGCGACACCAGCCCCGGCACACTCTCCCAGGTTCATACCGGCATTGAGGCCTTGCGGCCGGTAGACGGCCCGCAGATGCCGGACGGCGGCGCGCGTCAGTTGCATCAGTTCGGCGGAAGTCTCCTCGGGCAGATCCTCGAGGCTGGCGATATGAGCATAAGGGGCCACCATGAGGTGGCCCGTCGTGTAGGGGTACAGATTTAACAGGACGAAGTTGTGCAGTCCGCGATGGAGGATCAAATTCTCTTCGTCACGTTGCTCGCCCGATTTCACACAGAAAATGCAGGCGTCGGATTGAGAAGCCTTGCTCACGTAGCGATAACGCCATGGACTCCACAAACGATCCATTGCCGAGGGAACCCGGCTCTACAGTTCCGGAGCCGGCGCGGCCGCGGGCGTTTCCGCGCCTTCGTCGTTTACCAGGTCTTTCAGCTCTTTGCTGGGCTTGAAATAGGGAATCCGCTTGGCCGGCACATCCACCCGGGCGCCGGTCTTCGGGTTGCGTCCTACCCGCGACTGGCGTTGCCGAGTGCGAAAACTGCCAAATCCCCGGATCTCGATTTTGTCGCCTTCGCGCAAAGCCTTCACCACGCTATCGAAAATGGCTTCGACAATAACTTCTGATTCCTTGCGGGTGAATTCCACCACCCTGGAAACTTCTTCAATGAGATCCGCTTTGGTCATGTGTCAGTAATCCTGTCCTCTTCCCGCGCTCAAATCGCTCCTATTCCTGTGACGCGCCCTCGCTCTTGGGGGTCGTCTCGGACTCCGCCGGAGCTTCCACTTCCGGCTCGGCCGGAGTGAGGGCTTCTTCAATCTGGTGAGTCGCCTCGGCCGCCTGCCGCTGGTAATCTTCCAGCCGCTGGCGTTCCTTCTCCGCTTCCAGACTGACCACAGTCAGCCCAATCCGCTTCTCCGCCTCGTTCATCTTGATGATCTTGAAGCTGAGCTCCTCGTTCAATGGAAGCGGCGGATTCTGTTCCCGCAATTCGGGGGGAATCTCTGTATTGTGGCAAAGTCCCTCCACGCCCGGCGCCAACTCGACAAAGACGCCGAAGTTGACCGCGCGCGAAGGCTTCCCTTTCACGATATCGCCAACGACGTGAGATTGGAAGAACGTTTCCCACGCATCGGGCTGTAATTGCTTGATCCCCAGGGAGAGCCGCCTGTTGCCCGAATCGATGTTCAGGATCACAGCCTGCACAACCTGGCCCTTCTTCAGCAGCTCGGACGGGTGCTGAACACGCTTCGTCCAGGACAGGTCGGAGATATGCACCAGCCCGTCGATGCCTTCCTCAATCTCAATAAAGGCGCCAAAATCCGACAGTTTCCGGACGCGGCCTTCCACCACGCTGCCAATGGCATAGCGTGTATCCACCGTGGTCCAGGGGTCGGGTTCCAGCTGCTTGATACCCAACGAGATACGCCGCTCCTTGGGCTTCACTTCCAGGACGACGCTCTCGACGTTGTCTCCGACTCTCACCACCTTGGACGGGTGCTTCATGCGCCGCGACCACGTCATCTCGGAGATGTGAATGAGCCCTTCCACGCCGGGTTCCAGTTCCACGAATGAACCGTAGTCGGTGACGCTCACCACGCGCCCAACGACCTTCATTCCTTCCGCATAGCGGTCGTGGATGGTCTCCCAGGGATCCGGTTGAACCTGCTTGAGGCCCAGGGAGATCCGTTCCTTGTCGTTATCGAACTTGAGGACCTTGACCGTGATCTCCTGGCCCACCTGGAGAACACTGGACGGATGGGCCACGCGGCCGTGAGACATGTCGCTGACATGCAGCAATCCGTCAATGCCGCCCAGGTCGACAAACGCGCCGTAGTCCGTCAGATTCTTCACGACGCCTGTGACCAGGTCGCCTTCGTGAATGTGGTCGAGCAGGGAAGTCTTGCGGACGGTGAGTTCGTCTTCCATCGCCGCTTTGCGCGAAACCACAACGTTGTTGCGGCGGCGGTTCAACTTGACGACTTTGACGACAATGTCCTGGCCGATGAAGGCATCCAGGTTGTGCATGGGGCGCACATCCACCTGAGTGCTCGGCATGAAGGCCACCACGCCGACATCCACGCTGAGCCCGCCCTTGACGCGGCCGAGCACGCGGCCGGACATCATGAGGCTCTCGCGGAACGCCTTTTCCAGGGTGTCCCAGGCTCGAATCCGGCTCGCCCGTTCGTGAGATAGGGCAATGTAGCCTTCCATCTCGCGGCGGCGATCCACCATCACTTCGATGGTGTCTCCCGGCTGAACCACGATCTGTCCATCTGGTGTGGAAACCTGCTCGAGCGGGACACACCCCTCCTGCTTCAGCCCGACGTCAACGATGACGCCCTGAGGGGTGATCTGCAGGACGTGCCCCATCAACACCTCACCCTCAGCGGGTGGTGCGAGATGGCTGTAATCGTCGAGCAGTTGCTCGTAGCTTTCCTCGCCGCCGGCGGGGATTTCCGCCGGACGGTCGTCCTGGTTGCTGGTCATGCCCCAGTCTCCAAAACCGCCTCAATTCCGCAGTCTGTAACGATCATCGTCCAGGGAAGCATGCCGCAATTCGGTAGTCCAGCCGCGCAGTCCGCGTGTTGGCCCCTCGGATTTCGGCGGATCTTCCGGATCGAACTCGCCACAGGTGCGTGTGCACCCCTCGGCTTCCACACAAACCGTTGAAAGTGCGACACTTCAGAACTATAGCCGAGCCTGGAATGCTTGTCAACCGCGCTCCTGCCGCCGTTTTTCTATTTCTCCCGCTGCTTCGACCGTCCAGGATTCAGACGAATGCTGGTTCGGGCAGAGCCGACTGCGGCCGGGCGAACACGTACGGGCCCTCCGGGAGGACCGCCACTTCCGCCCCCGAACCCACCTCGGACCGGAGCGCTTCCAAGGCAGCGGCTGCACTCGGGAACAACTTACCCCAAACTGTGGGGTGGTACTCCGACGGCAATCCTGGGGTGTACCACCAGACCCGATGCGAGGCGACTACGAGGGCCAGCTTCTCCAATTGCCACTGGTCGATAGTCACGGGAGTATTCGAAATTGTTTCGAGAAACGTCTGAGGGTCGGGGAACTCTCTCATTAGACGGGAGAACTCGGGAGCACCGGCGCCTTCGTCACAGGCGGCCATCAACAGGATAATCCCACCAGGTTTTACGATATGCGACGCTGCCGTCACCCCTTTCACTCCCTGGTAAAAGGTCAGATCCAGCGGATAACCGGCCGCCGAAGTGATGGCCGCGTCTACCTTGCCCGGAATCCACTGGGTGGTACATGCCCGGACATAGGCGATGCCCTCGGCGTGGGCCTGCCGGGGTTCGCCGGCGAAGGCGGCCGAGATCTTCCGCCCCTCGGACAGCACCACATCGAACACGAAATCATGGCCCGCCATTCCAGCGATTTCCACCAGTTCCTGGTGCAGCGGGTTCTCCTCGATCGACCCCTCGACGGCCCTGGCGTCGCGCATGAAACGAGGACTGTGCAGGTTCTTGATCGTCTCCTGGTAGGCGAGCCCCGGGGCGATCAGCTTCCGGCCGCCGGAGAATCCGGCCATCAGGTGCTGCTCAATGAACCCCAGGGTGATGCGCAGGTCGGCATCCACGAAGCGGCGGTCGACGAAGACTGGCGTGCCGGACTTCGTCACGCCCAACTCGCGGTGATCCGCGAGTTCGCGCGCATTGTGATTCACGACCGGATAGCTGGCGGCGATCTCAGGCCCGAGGATCTCCAGGATCTCTGACTCCGTGGCCTGCCGGTGCAGACCGGTGGCGATCAGGATCGTCGTCCGGTTCTTGGGAATCCCCGCAGCTTCCAATCGCGCCAGCAGCGGCGGCAAGGTTCGGCGGTTAGGGGCTGGACGGGTGATGTCACAGACGGAAATCGCCGCGCTGTGACGGCCCGCCGCCAGTTCCCGGAGCGGCGGGCAACCAATTGGTTGATCCAGCGCCGCGGCCAGTAGCGACGTCTCGTCCGCCGATGCCTGTGCCCAGCGGGTCTCCAACACGCGGTACTGAGGGCCGCCCGGGAGGTCCAAGCAGAGGCCTGTCTTGCCGAAGGCGAAATCCGTTCGCATAGTTGCAACGTATCACAACATGGATTCACTTCCCCTTTGAGCGTCGATTCCTGGAACCGAATCAGGTTTGGCTCGTCAATTGCTCTGTAAGAGTCATGATCAATTTATCGGGGGTGCCTATGTTAGTCGGAGGAGTGATCACAGCGTTGCTGATTCTGGGGCTGTTCTTCTCAATGCTCGGCTCTTCGCCTCGCAGCGAACGCTAGTCCTGTCCTGTCGCCGGTTGGCCGTTTTCGAAACACCCGGTGACCGTTTGAGACACAAAGTCCCGCTACAATAGCCTGCATGGTTCGCGGGCTCATCTTCTGGTTCTCTCTCGCCTTCCCGTCCTTTGCTCAACCGTACGATCTGCTGATCCGCAACGCCCACATCGTGGACGGTGCGGGCGATCCCTGGTTTCTGGGCGACGTCGCGGTGCGGGGAGACCGCATTTCGGCGGTGGGCTTCCTGCCGCAAGTGTCCGCGAGGTTTACAGTGGATGCCACCGGGTTGACGCTGGCGCCCGGTTTCATCGATACGCACAGCCACGCGCTGCGCGGCCTCCAGTCCACCCCGTCTGCCGAGAACCTGATCCGCCAGGGCGTCACCACTATCATTGAAGGACCGGACGGCAGTTCTCCACTGCCCCTTCGCCCATTTCTCGATGAGTTTTCCGGCCATCTGGGCGTGAACCTCGGATTGATGGTGGGCCATGGCACCATCCGGTCCAAGGTGATGGGCAGCGCGAACCGCCAGGCCACGCCGGCGGAACTGGATCAGATGAAGGCCCTGGCACGCCAGGCCATGCTGGATGGAGCCTTCGGCCTCTCCACCGGTCTTTTTTACGTGCCCGGGAATTATGCCTCTACCGAAGAAGTCATAGAATTGGGCAAAGTCGTCGGAGCCCTGGGCGGCCTTCACTGCTCCCATATGCGGAACGAAGGTGCCCTTGTTCTCGACAGCGTGAAGGAGACCATCCGGATTGGGGAAGAAGGACACCTTCCCACGCAGGTCACCCACCATAAGATCATCGGCAAGCGGAATTGGGGACTCAGCCGGGATACGCTGCGCCTGGTCGAGGAGGCTCGAGCCAGAGGCGTAGATGTCACCGTGGATGCTTACCCTTACACCGCTTCCTCCACGGGAATTGGTGCCTTGTTTCCGCAGTGGTCCATGGCTGGGGGGAGTAAGGCGCTGGCTGAACGGTTAGCCGCGCCCGAATCGCGTGCCAGGATTAAAGCTGAAATTGTCGACCGCATCCTGAACGACCGTGGAGCCGGCGATCCGGCGAACGTCGTCATCGCGAGCTGTGGGTTCGATTCGTCACTGGCCGGAAAGAGCCTGGCGGACATCGCCCGGGCCCAGGGCCGCGACGCCAGCCCGGAGTCCGCCGCCGACGTCGCCATCGATCTGCAGAAGAAGGGCGGTTGTTCGGCGATCTACCACGCCATCAGCGAAGAAGACATCGAACGCATCCTCCGGTATCCCTTTACGATGATCGTCTCCGATGGCGGTATCCCGGCTTTCGGGCTGGAGATGCCCCATCCGCGGAACTACGGCACCTTTGCCCGGGTGCTGGGCCACTATGTCCGCGAAAGGAAAGTCCTGACCCTCGAAGATGCGGTCCACCGCATGAGCGGACTGCCCGCCCGTCGCTTCGGTTTACAGGATCGCGGGCTGATCAGCCCCGGCATGAAAGCCGACCTGGTGCTCTTCGATCCGGCTACGGTGTCCGACAAATCCGACTACCTCCACCCGCACCAGTACTCAGTAGGGGTAGACTCGGTCTGGGTGAACGGAGTAGCGGCAATGAGACAGGGAAAGATGACCGGAGCGCTCGGCGGACGGCCGTTGTACGGTCCTGCGGTGAAGCAATGATCACGGCCGACCAGGAACGCGAGTTTTACGACCGGCAGTACCGGCAGTTCCTGGAATTGCCGGATCACGCCTTGCGGATCGACCGGTCCATCCTGCTGGGCAACTGCAACAATCCTGCCCATCCGTTCTACGAACGCCGCCGCCTTTACCTGGCATCCATGCAAGCCCTGGAAACGGAGCCGTTTCCAGGCAAGCGTGTGTTGGACTACGGCTGTGGACCGGCCGATTTCGGGATCTGGATGGCTACAGAGAGCGCCGAGGTCACCCTGCTGGACCTTTCCCCCCTGGCCGTCGAACTAGGGCTCAAGCGGGCGAAAGCAAGCGGTGCGGCCCGCCGCGTGAAAGGCGTCGCCGCCGATGCCTCCACGTTGGATATGTTTGCCGATAACGCCTTCGACCTGGTCTTCGCCTGTGCCTCACTCCATCACACCTTGAAGTACCCCGGTGCGATGGAAGAGTTGGCCCGCATCATGCGTCCGGGCGCGCGGCTGGTGCTTTGCGAGACGTGGGGCGGGAATCCGCTGCTTGAGGCGGCCCGGCAATGGCGCGCGCGTGTGGAAGGCGAACTCGAGGAGCAGGGTGAAGATATCATCCTCTCAAGTAAAGAATTGAAGCTTCTGGAGGCTCACTTCGGCGAAATCCGCGTCCAGCACCTCAACCTGCTCGCCATGGGCAAGCGCCTGTTGCGCGGAAAATTCGAGAAGCCCTGGGCCCGGGCCGCGGTAACCGTCCTGGAAAAAACAGACCGGGCGGTGATCACCATCTGCCCGCCCCTGAAAAACTGGTGCGGGGAAGCGGTGATCACCGCCCGGCGCTAGCTGCCTGACGGCCGCTACTTTACTTCGAGGATGTCTTTTTCCTTGCCCTTGGACAGTTGATCAATCTTGGCGATGTAGGAATCCGTCAACTTCTGGGTCTCATCATGGCCGCGCCGGTCGTCGTCTTCGCTGATCAGCTTGTCCTTGACCAGTTTCTTGATCGCTTCGTTCGAGTCGCGGCGAATGTTGCGCAGGCGCACGCGATGCTCTTCGGCCACATGGTGCAGGTGCTTCACCATGTCCTTCCGGCGCTCTTCAGTCAGCGTCGGGATGGGCACCCGGATCTGTTTGCCGTCATTCGACGGGTTCAGGCCCAGGTCCGAGCTGCGGATGGCCTTCTCAATGAGGCCAATCTGAGAAACGTCATACGGTTGGATCGTGATGAGAGTGGGCTCCGGCACGTGGAGCGTGGCCACGTGGTTGATCGGCATTTGCGAGCCATAGGCTTCCACCGTGATGCCGTCGAACAGGTTCACCGAGGCTCGCCCGGTGCGCATGCTCGTCATCTCGTGCTGCAGGCCGGCGATGACTTTTTCCATCTTCGCCTTGGCAGAAGCTTCCACTTCTTTCACGTTCTGGAACTGGCCAGACGGAGCTGAGGTTTGTTGTCCAGGTTTCATAGAGCGTTCCCAATAATCGTGCCGACGGGCTCTCCCATCGACATTCGCATTATATTGCCATGCGTGGTGAGGTTGAAGACCACAATCGGCATGTTGTTGTCCCGGCACATGGCAACCGCCGATGCATCCATCACCGCCAGGTTCTTCGCCAGCATCTCGCTGTAGGTAACACGGTCGTATTTCACCGCATCGGGGTACTTGCGCGGGTCTTTGTTGTAGACACCGTCGACGCCAGTCGCCTTGGCCAGAATCTCCGCCCCGATCTCCAGCGCCCGCAGCGAACCTGCGGAATCGGTGGAAAAGAACGGATTCGAGGTCCCGCCCCCGAACACGACAATGCGCCCCTTTTCCATGTGCCGGATCGCCCGGCGGCGGATATAGGGCTCGGCCACCTGCGGCATTTGGATCGCGGTCATGACCCGGGTGGGCATGCCCTGCTTCTCCAGGGCGTCCTGCAGCGCCAGGCAGTTGATGACGGTCGCCAGCATGCCCATGGAATCCGCGGTGACGCGGTCCATCTGGCGCGCCGCGGCGGCGACTCCGCGGAAGAAGTTGCCTCCGCCCAGCACAATGCCCAGCTGGACGCCGGTGTTCGCCACTTCCGCCACTTCACCAGCCAGCGCGCGCACGCGCTCAGCGTCTATACCAAAGCTGGCGCCGCCGGCCAGCACCTCTCCGCTTAATTTGAGCAGGATTCGCTTATACCGGGGCGCCATCTTTGTTTGCTCCATGAGGCCGGTTTGGCTTACTCGGCGGCGGGCTCTTCCGCTGCCGCGGTTTCGCCTACCTTGAACCGGACGTACGCGGCCACAGCGATCTCGTCGCCCAACTGCTTGCCCTTGTCGGCGAGCAACTGAGAGATCGTAACCGAGCTTTCCTTGATGAAGGGCTGATCCAACAGGCAGACTTCCTCGTAGAACTTCGACATGCGGCCTTCCACCACTTTGTCGACGATCTTTTCCGGCTTGCCTTCGGCCAGAGCGCGAGAGCGCTGGATTTCCTTCTCCTTGGCAATGTACTCGGCCGTCACTTCCTCACGGGTGAGGAATTTGGGATCGGCGGCTGCCACCTGCATGGCGATGTCCTGGATCAGTTCCTTGAACTCGGGCCGCTCCAGCGTGGCGGGGTTCTTGGCGGTGACGTCCACCAGCACCACCAGCTTCGAACCGGGGTGGGTGTAGCTGCCCAGCGCGCCGGTTGCCGGATGCAGCACAAAACGCGGGACATTCATGTTCTCGCCGACTTTGGCGATCTTTTCCTTCAACAGCGCTTCCACCGTAAGGGCGGGGCTGGAGACGGAAGGCAGCGCCTTCAGCGCATCGGCATCGACCGGCTTGTGCGTGAGGATGATCTGCTTGACTTCCTCGACCAGGCTCTTGAAATCGTCGGTTTTCGCAACGAAGTCGGTTTCGCAGTTCACTTCGACCAGCAGTCCGAGATTCACTTCGGGGCTGATATGGAGGCCGATCAAGCCTTCCTTCGCAGTGCGTGACGCCTTCTTGGCGGCAGTCGCCAGTCCACGCTTGCGCAGGATGACCTGCGCCTCGTTAAAGTCGCCGTTGGCTTCGACCAGGGCCTTCTTGCATTCCATCATGCCCGCGCCGGTCATTTCGCGGAGCTGTTTGACTAGTTGCGCAGTGATTTCTGCCATGGAGATATATCTTTCAGATCAGTTCAGGCTGGGAGCGAGTGATTGGACGCGGCCCTCGTATGGTTCGGGCCGCGTCCGGAATGAATGGGTTAGTTGCCGGCCGGAGTTTCCGTCGCGACTTCGGCGGCGGGCTCAGCAGACTTCTTCGGCAGCGACGTGCTGGGCAGGTCGAGATCCGAGATGCCTTCCGTGAGCACGTCTTCGTTCAGGCGGGGGTCCACATAGTGCGCAAACTGCGACATGTCTTCCACCGGCCCGTCCTCGGTCACGATTTCCTTCGGAGTGAAGTCCTGCTCGCTGGCCAGGGACCGGCCTTCCACCATCGCGTCCGCAATCTTGTTTGCGAACAGGCGGATGGCGCGCAGCGCGTCGTCATTGCCAGGGATCGGGTGATCCACCATGTCGGGGTCGCAGTTCGTATCCACTACGGCGACCACCGGGATGCCGAGCTTGCGGGCTTCCTTGACGGCGATGTCTTCCTTGTTGGAATCGATGACGAAGAGCATGTCCGGCAGGCCGTCCATGTCCTTGATGCCGGCGAGATTCGACATCAGGTTCTTGCGCTCGCGCTCCATCTGGATGAGTTCCTTCTTGGTGCGCCGCTCTCCGCTGCCTTCGTCGAGAATTCCTTCGAGTTCCTTCAACCGCTTGATCGACTGCTTTACCGTGACGAAGTTCGTCAACAGGCCGCCCAGCCAGCGGTTGTTCACGTAATACATGCCACAGCGGGTGGCTTCTTCCAGAATGGCTTCCTGCGCCTGGCGCTTGGTTCCGACGAAAAGGATCGTCTTCCCCATGGCCGCCTGTTCGCCTACAAAACGCATCGCGTCTTTGAACAGCTTCAAGGTCTTCTGGAGGTCGATGATGTAGATCCCGTTGCGTTCGCCGAAGATATATTCCTTCATCTTCGGATTCCAGCGCTTGGTCTGGTGCCCGAAGTGAACGCCCGCTTCGAGCAATTCTTTCATTGAAATCGAGGGCAAGGTTGCTCCTTCAAAGGTTCATCTGAGATGAACCGTGCTATCCGGTCGGGTTTCCGGGGGGTTGACGCAAGACCAGCCGCTCCTTACCCACCGGCGCCCAAAGCGAAATTTGCCGGTAGAGGAGCGGCTGGCCAAATAACAGGAAATCGTACAGCAGTCCGAACGCAGCCGCCCAAAAGCTGAGCGAACTAGCGCTTGGAGAACTGGAAGCGGGCCCGGGCGCCCTTCAAGCCGTACTTGCCGCGCTCGTGCTCGCGTGCGTCGCGAGTGAGGTAGCCCGCACTCTTGAGCTTGCCGCGCAGTTCGGTATTGAATTCGATCAATGCGCGCGCGATGCCGAGACGAACCGCGCCAGCCTGGCCGATCACGCCGCCGCCGCTTGCATTCACAAGAACGTCGAACTTGTCGGCGGTCTCAGTGGTCGCCATCGGCTGCCGTACCAGCGAGCGGCTGGTGTACGTGGTGAAGTACTCGTCCAGGGGCTTGCCGTTAACGGTCATTTTGCCCGTGCCGGGACGCAGGAAGACGCGGGCCACGGCGCGTTTCCGCCGGCCGGTTCCAAGATACTGAAGCAGTGCCATTCTAATCTGTTCTCCGTCGGTTGAGCCTACTTGCCGGCGGCAAGCGCGGTGGGCTGCTGAGCCTCGTGGGGGTGCTTTTCGCCGGCATAGACCTTGAGCTTGCGATACATCTGCTTGCCCATCTTCGTCTTCGGCAGCATACCCTTGATGGCATCTTCCACCAGCCGGATCGGCCGTGTGGCGCGCACCTTGTCGGCGCGGGTCTCCGTCAGGCCGCCCGGGTAGCCCGAGTGACGACGGTAGAGCTTCTGTGATTCCTTGTTGCCGGTCAGGATGGCCTTGTCGGCGTTGATAACGATGACGTGGTCGCCAGTGTCCATGAACGGTACATAAGTGGGCTTATGCTTCCCCATCAGGATTTTGGCGGCCTTGCTGGCGACCCGTCCCAGAGCTGCCTCGCTGGCATCGAGCACGAACCAGCAGCGCGTGATCTCGCTCTTGGACGGAAATTCGGTCTTCATAGACAGACGATCTCCGTTTGCGAACTACAAAACTTTAGTCTACGGATCCCAGTGGAAGTGTGTCAATCCGGACAGGCCAAGCCTATACAGACCGGGCGCACACGATGACCGGGCAGGCGCAGTCAGACCAAACTAGTATAGCAGGACGGTGGCCGAACGGTAAATCCTCAGCTCGCGAGGACGGTTTTGCCTCGGTTTCACTTATTATTCATTGGCGGACATCTCCGCCCAGAACCATTTGGTCGCCCCGATCCGTGATCCCCGCATCTCCGATTCGTGCGCCGGTTTGGCAAAATCCAAAGCTACGCCGAATCTTCGCCTGGGGATCGCTTCTAGGCTCAAGCCCGGCTTGCCTCCGCGCTCCCCCTCAAGGAAGTCCTCCGCGATCGGCCCGCCGGGTCCAACGCACGGAGACGAAGGTCGCGAGCGCCTGCGCCATTCCCAATGCCACGGCGCAACCCCATGCTCCTCCTGGTTTTCGCAGCTCTTCCCGGAACCTGCGCCGGAGCAAGCCATCGTCTAACTTACTGTTAAAAAAGCGACATTTGCACACCGCCCTCGGCCGGCCGGTAGATGTCGCCCCGATCGTCCTGGAACCAGGAAAGCTCCCACTCGCAGTCCTTCACTACCTGGTGATCGCCCCTGGACCGAGCGGCATCCAGCAACCGGTTCATCAGTAGAGCGGATTCGAGGCGCCGGCGCTCCGACGAGAGGTAGAGGAAGGCCCGGCGTGTCAGTTGCACCGCCACGGCCCAATCCTGATGGATGGCCCAGGCCAGCGCCGCATCCAGCTCAGCGATCATCTTGCGAACCAGCAGCGGCTGGTCCCGCCAATCCAGGAAGAACTCGGTGAGAGCCTCCGCGTGCCGCCAGCGCAGGGCCTCTTCCGGCTTCTGGGACACTCCACCGGCCAGACGGAACACGGTTCCGCCGGAATCCAACGAGTCGAGCAGTCCCTGTTTCACCAGCCAGTTTGCTGATTCCAGTGCTTCCGGGCCCGTCAGTTGCGCCACCCTGGCGGCCAGTTCCAGCGAGAACCCGTCGCCCCGGCACAGCGAGATGGCCCGCCATAGCTTCTCCGCTTCCTCGTCCATGGAAGGTGCCTGCGATCTCGCCTGACGGGACTTCAAGTTGATCAGTCCCGGACCACTCTCCCTGGTGGTAACCAGAACCGACCCCAAACCATCCGCGGGAGTTGTGAACGGCGCGATGCCCCGCACATCATCCAGCACGACCAGCACCCTGTGAGCCCGCACCGTCTCTCCAACGGTGGCCAGCAGAGTTTCCGGGGTTCCCTCGGCCGCAATGCCCAACTGCCAGGCGATTTCGCCGGCAATCATCGACACCGGCCGGTCGCCGCACTGAATCCAGAGCACATCGCGGAACTGCGCTCCGTCCCGCAGGGCGAACTCGTGCGCCAGCCAGGTCTTTCCGCTGCCAGGCGCACTGCCGGCGATGACCGCCGTCCCACAACGATCCACCAGCGCATTCCGCAGCTTTTCGAGTTCTGCTTCCCGGCCGATGAAACCGGGCAAAGGGGCCAGGGAAAACGGGGTCGCCGCGTCGTGCGGATGCAGGCTGATCACCCAGCGTTCCAGGCTGCGCAGCATCTCCAGCGGGGTGTCACTCCACCGAAAAAACCTCCGCCGTTCGAGGATTGCCGGATGGGGGCACTCCTCAGCCAGGATGCAGGCGACCGGCGGGTCCTCGTTACTTTCAACGTGCGCCAGAAGGGTCGCCCAGTCGGAACGGGAAGCCCGCTCCGGCACGGCCTCACGGGACAGAAGCAGAAGGATTGCGTCGTTTCCCAGACCGCCATCCCAGGCTTCAGCTACGGTTGGACCTACGGCGGGTCCCAGTTCTTCCAGCGTGACCCTGCACTCTGCGCCTCCCTCCAGCCTTCGCGCAAGCGTCTGCGCAATCGCCCGCTCCCGGGGGGCGTAACACAGGAATAAATTGAGCACCGTCTCCTATCCTAACCGGGGCAAACCGGCTGCTGCGAGTTTCTGGCATACTCTGCAGCCTCCCGCATCAGGCTGAGCGCTTCTACAATGCGCGGGGCGTGTTCGAAGCCGTAGGATAGGCGCAGTTGCCGCCGGCCCTTCACCGCGAGGTCACCTCGTGGATGGACGCAGTATTCGCCAGGGATGTACAGCACGCGAGGCCGCCTTAGGCTCTCCTGGCCATCAACTTCAGGGTCGCCGCTGGTCCGCGTGATGTACCGGAAAAAGGCCGACTTCGGATGCGTCTCCACCTCGCGGAACGTGAGGTAGAAGTAGAAGCCAGCGCTGCCTCCGCGGCATTCCTCCAACTGCCCGCCCAGATGCTGTTCGATGCCCGCGCGAACGGCCAGCGCCTTCGCGCGGTAACCCGCATTGACGCTACGCAGTTGCTCATCCATCTTGTGGTCGAGCAGATAGCTCGCCATCTCCTGCACAAACAGGGGCGCGCTGAAGCCCGTATCGCTGGTCTTCTGCACCAGCGCGTTCATCAGCGGTCCATCGGGCCCAAGGATGTATCCGATTCGCAGGGCCGGAGCCAGAATCTTCGAAAGTGTGCCAATCTCGAAAGCGAGCCCCGAACCATCCAGCGGCAGGACGGATTCGAAGGGTTCCACCGCTGGATCGTGCAACAGTAGCTCGTACGCCAGATCGTAAATGATTGGGATCCGGCGGCGCTGTGCCTGCGACACCTCTTCGGCCACCTCCAACAGCGCCCGCCTTCTGCGGTTGGAAAGCAGTGTGCATGACGGATTGTTCACCGTGACGAAGTAGAAGAAGGAGATCCGGTCCGCCTTCGCGCCGAGGCCGTTTAGCTTCTCGCGCAACAATTCCAGCGACGGTCCTTCCGAGTCTTCCGGCACGGTGACTACTTCAAACCCGCGCCGCTCCATCGCTTCGGCGTAGATGTAGTACATCGGATCCGAGGTGATGACGATGCCCTGCGGAAGAACATCGCCCAGCGCGTCCAGGATGCTGGTTGCTCCACAGGCGCCGATCGCGAGCCGCTTCCCGGAAAGGCTCGACTCGGTGAGGCCACCAACTCGATGCCCAATCAGAAAGTTGCGCAGCGACGCGATCAGATTGGCCGAACCCGCGGGACTTCCGTAATTGAAGGCCTGCCGGTACTTCCGTCCGTCTGAGGCGACAGCTTCCATCGCCTCGCGCAGACCCGTCACGGGGATCGTCTCCTCATTCACGTAGCCGACCCCCAGGTTGATATCAACCCCGTCCCGGAAGTCGTGCGCGAACTCGGCCATCATTCGGCTCACCGGCGCCGGACTGGTCGACGCCTGCCCATAGGAAGAAAGTCGCATGTGATCTCATCCTACCTGCTCATGTTGGCGCCCAGACGCAGCAAGGCCGGGCAGCGCTCCCTGATAGCGGGATTTCAGGGCGCTCTGCCCGGCCTTACTTCTTTCAAACAATTCTAGATGAACTTGTACTTGCCAGGGACAGGAAAATCAGGAATTTCCGGCTTCCCGTCATACTTCCACTGGTCTTCCTTGGGCATCAGATCCTGTTTGGAATTCAAGATCATATCCCAGGTGATCTTCTGGCCGCTATAGGCGGATTCGCGGCCCATGATGCAGGTCAGCGTGCTGGCGGCGACCTCAAGCGATTCATTGACGTAGGGACCGTCGCCACGAATCGACTTGTACAGCTTCGTGTGCTCCAGGTAGTAGCCCACGCCGCCGCGAGGCTGCGAGAGTTCAATGCGGCCCTTCGCGCCGGCGACTACTTCGTTCACCTGGCCATAAAGACCGTTGGGGAACTGGCGGCAGTAGCTCGACATCCGCACGCCATTCGGATACTCATAGTCGGCCGAGATGTGGTCAAAGATCGTGCCGTGGATTTCATCCTTGGGACGCCAGGCGGCGCCGCCAGTCGCGACCACGCTGATCGGATGCGTGCCCATCACCCAGTTGCAGACGTCGATGTTGTGCAGGTGCTGCTCGACAATTTGATCGCCGCAGATCCAAAGGTTCGAATACCAGTTGCGGAGCTGCCATTCCATGTCGCCCCACTTGGCGTCGCGGCCATTCCGCTGCTGGATCACCGGCGTGCCTACCCAATAGGCATACAGCGCGACGATGTCGCCCAGCTTGCCGTTCTTCAGCGCGTCTACATTCTCCAGGTAGTACGGGTCGCTGCGCCGCTGGGCGCCGCTCACCACGGTCAGCTTCTTCTCCACGCTCTTCTGCGCCGCCGCCATGAACCGCCGGATGCCAGTTCCGTCCACACCGAAGGGCTTTTCGCAGAAGACGTGCTTGTTGGCCTCGATGGCCGCTTCGAAATGGACCGGCCGCCAGCCGGGAGGCGTGGCCAGGAAAACAACGTCAATGTCCGTCTTCAGCACCTTTTTGAAGGCATCGAAGCCGACAAACCGCTTGTCGGGTTCCACTTTGATGCGGTCGGCTGCACCCATGGCTTCCGCCCGCGTCCGCAGGTTCTTCAGGCTGCCTTCCAGCTTGTCCTCAAAGGCGTCGCCCATGGCGACCAGCTCCACGGCCGAATCGCCTTTCAGCGCATCCAGCACCGCCTGCGTGCCGCGTCCACCGCACCCAACCAGGCCCACCTTCAGCTTTGCCGGAGCCCAGCCTTTAACGAGTTCAGGCCGCATAATCGTAAATGCGGCGCCTGCCGCTGCCGGGCCGGTCAGGAATGACCGGCGTGACGTGTTGTTGTTCTTGGTTTCCATTCGTTCGGCACCTCAGCCGCCGACTATTGTATATCGGACGACACCCATTTTGAGGGCGCCTTCGGCCGACAACCGGGCCCCATTCTATGCTGGCCCTACTCGGCAGGCGGCCCGCTGTACCCTGACAGAGTGCCTTTATCCCGGGCGCAGACATTGGAGGAACCATGATCGACATCCTGACCGGACTTAAGCGCTTTCAAAACGATGTCTATCCCAGCCATCGCGAACTCTTCGCCAGACTGGCTGAAAACCAGCAGCCTCGCGCTTTGTTTATCACCTGTTCCGATTCGCGCGTCGTTCCGAATCTGATCCTCCAGGCGGAGCCCGGCGACCTTTTCCTCATCCGCAATGCCGGCAACATCGTGCCGCCTGTCGGCTCCGCTGATGGTGGAGGCACTGTCGCCTCGATTGAGTACGCCGTGGAGGCTCTGGGCATTACCGACGTCATCCTGTGTGGTCACACGAATTGCGGTGCGATGAAAGGCATTCTGCATCCTGAGAAGGTTGCTGCCATGCCGAACGTGGCGGCCTGGGTGCAGCACGCCGCGCCGGCCCGCCGCGAGGTTGAGCGGCTATACCCCGCTGCCGGCGAGAAGGAACGGATGGAACGTATGGTGGAGCAGAATGTGATCCAGCAGGTGAAGAACCTCCTCACCCATCCCTTCATCCGGTCCCGTGTCGAGGGCGCCCGGATGGAGCTCTACGGCTGGATCTACGATATTCGTACCGGTCTTGTGCGGGGCCTGGATGCGTCAGGAAGGGAGTTCAGCGAGATTCACTTCGAATCGCATGGCTCTCCAGACGAGAAGCGCATGTTGCGCGAACTGGAGAATGACGAGGAGTTCTGGGAACGGATCTAGCTGACGGCGGGGATTGCCGTTTCCTGCAATCGCCGGAGTTCGACTTCCATCGCCTCCAGGCTGAGGCGGGCGGCTTCGAAATCCGATTCCTCGGCGGCTCTGTCCAGCCTGGCCGCTGTTTCGGCCACGCCCGCGGCCATGATGCTTTGAGCCGCACTCTGGATCCTCTGCGCGTCGCTTCGCAGTGCGGCCAGATCGCCTGATTCGGTGGCTGCCTGCAACTTCTTCAATCGTTCCGGCGCCAGTTGCAGGAACAGCTGCATCATCTGCCCCAACAGCACAGGATCGGCATCCATCATGCGGGAAGTGGAACCGATGCTGCTCCGTCCCGCCGGACCTGCGGCCGGTTTGTCCTGCAACGGGAACAGCGGCTGGTCCATGTACTGCTCCACCAGCGCCAAAAGATGTTTGTGGTCCACTGGCTTGGCGATGTAGGCGTTCATGCCAGCCTGGAGGCATCGCTCGCGGTCGCCATTCATCGCGTGCGCCGTCATGGCCACGACCGGCAAATGTGCAAATCGGTGATCGGCGCGAATGCGGCGGGTTGTTTCCAGACCGTCCAGCACCGGCATCTGTACATCCATGAGGATCAGACGGTAAGATCGCTTCTCCAGGATCTCCAGCGCATGCTGTCCGTTGTTGGCTACATCGATCGTGTAGCCCTTCTTCCGCAGTAGGGAAGTGACGACTTTCTGGTTGATCAGGTTGTCTTCCACCAGCAGGATCAGCCCGCGTCCGTTCTCATCCACCGATTCAGGCGGTGCCAGAGCGCTCTGCCGCAGGGCCTCGCGGCCTTCATTCGAGCCCGGCATCAAGGGAATCATCGCGGTGAAGGTGCTGCCTTTGCCCGGCTCGCTCTCCACCTCGATCTGTCCACCCAGCAGCATGACCAGCCGCTTCGTGATCGCCAGGCCCAGGCCCGTCCCCCCAAATCGCCGGCTGATACTGCCGTCCGCCTGCGTGAACTTCTCGAAAATCGCGTCGAGCTTCTCTTTAGGAATCCCGACGCCGGTGTCCATGACGCGGATCTTCAAGTTGACCGGATGTGTTCCATCTGATTCCGGAACCTCCGCTGTGATCAAAGCCCGTACCGACCCGGCAGGCGTGAACTTCACCGCATTGCTGAACAGGTTGGCCAGAATCTGCCTGATCCTCAACGGATCGCCGATCAACTGATCAGGCACGGACGGGTCCACTTCCCAGGTGAGGGCCACGTTCTTTGTGCGGGCCCGCAGTTGGTGCGTCTTGGCGCAATCCAGCACAAGCTGCCGGAGGTCGAAAGGAATCTCCTCTATGACCATCCGGCCCGCTTCAATTTTGGATAGATCCAGCAGGTCGTTCAACAGCCCAAGCAAGGAGTGTGCGCAGTTCTGGGCCGCCTTCAACTGCTCGCGCTGTTCGTTGCTGACCGGGCTGTCCAGGACGAGATCCAGCATTCCGATCACACCGCTCATCGGAGTTCGCAGCTCGTGGGACATGTTCGCCAGGAACTCGCTCTTTGCCTGACTCGCCGACAGCGCCTTTTGCAGTGCCTGCTCGAGTTCGTCCGTCCGGCTGCGGATCTTCTCTTCCAGTTGCTCCTGGTGCTCCCGCAATTGCTCCTGGTATGCCTCCAGCGAGCCGATCATCGCGTTGAAGCTCTCACCCAGGACCTCGATCTCATCCCCCGTGTCGCTGAGCTGGACCTTCTTCATCCGGCCGGCCCGGGCTTCCTGAATCCCTTCCTGCAGCAGCAGCAGGGGCTTGACCAGCAGGCGGGTGGTAAACCTCGCGATCGTGCCGGCCACCAGCAGCAATATGGCCAGCAGGATCACTACCTTGCTCAAACGCACTCCATCTGTATTCGCCGATATATCGTAAGCGAGTACTACGGAGATCACCCAAAATACGAGCATCGCGGTGAACATCGAGAACTTCGTCGCGATCGATCGTATCTTCTTGGGTTGCGCCAAGGTTCGTTATGCTTCCTTCCCTAAACGTTCGGTCAAATCTGCCCCTGAAACCATAGGGCAATCGCCTTAGTTAGCCCTCTATCCGGCGATACATCAGGCACAATGATGGAAGATGGCTCAAACTGATCCTTCGCTGGTTCTGGACCTCATAGACGCGTTCCGGCGCTCCAAGACAATGTTCACTGCCGTATCGCTCGGCATCTTCGACCAATTGCATCATTCCGCGGCCTCCGCCGCTGCCCTTGCGGTGGAGCTCAACCTGCACCCCGGCGCGCTAACCCGGTTGCTCGACGGCTGCGTCGGCCTGGGTTTGCTGACCAAATCCGGAGATTTGTACTTTAACACGCAGGAGGCGGAAGTGTACCTGCTGAGAGACAGTCCCGATACTCTGAGCGGCTATATCCTCTATTCGGACCAGGTCCTGTTCCAGTTGTGGGGGCACCTGGACGATGCCGTCCGCGAAGGAACCCATCGCTGGGACCAGTGTTTTGGTGGGAAATCCGCGCTCTTCGACCACTTCTTCCGCACCCCGGAGGCCCGCCAGACGTTTCTTTCGGGCATGCATGGATTGGGGCAAATCGGTTCACCTGCCGTGGTCCGTATCTTTAACCTGAACCAGTTCCGGCAACTCGTCGATCTGGGCGGCGCCACCGGCCATCTCTCCATCGCTGCCTGCGAGCGGTATGGCAACCTGCGCGCCACCGTCTTTGACCTGCCGGCAGTTGTGGAATCCGCCCGGCCCAATATCGCCGCCTCCCGAGCCGCTGACCGCATCTCCGTCGTCGCCGGCGACTTCTTCGCCGACCCGCTTCCTCCCGCCGACCTGTACGCTGTCAGCCGCATCCTCCACGATTGGTCAGAGGAGAAAATCCGCCGCCTGCTGGAAAAGATCCACGCTGCCCTCCCTTCTGGTGGGGCTCTTTTGATTGCTGAAACGCTCCTGGAGGAAGATGCCTCCGGACCCGTTTCCTCCCAGATGCAGTCCCTCAATATGCTGGTCTGCACGGAAGGCCGCGAACGCACCGCCTCGGAATACAAGTGGCTTCTGGAGTCCTGTGGTTTCCACCGCGTTGAAGCGCGCCGCACCGGGACGCCGCTTGACGCTGTGCTCGCATTCAAGAAAGAATAGCGGGCGGTGAGCGGGATTATTGTTTTCGCTCCCATTTCCGCCATGACTTCCACTGCCGCAATTCATATAGATAAAACACCTTGGGGTGGTTGGCCCAACTGCTATCGCATCAGCAACGGCGAAGTTGAAATGATCGTTACCGCCGATATCGGCCCGCGCATCATGCGCTTTGGCTTTTCCGGCGGTCAGAATCTCTTCTGGGTCCAGAAGGAGACGGAAGGCCAGAGTGGCGAGCCCGCCTGGGTGGCGCGTGGCGGGCACCGCATCTGGGTGGGACCCGAGGACATCCGCTACACCTATCCGCCGGATAACTCACCCGTCCAGGTCGACTTAAAAGGCGATGTGCTGATCGCCACCCAGCCAGTCGAGAGCGAAACCCGGATTCAGAAACAGCTCGAGATCCACCTCGCCCCCAGTGGCACGCAAGCCACCATCATTCACCGGCTGACGAACCAGGGCAATATGTCCCTCCAGTACGCGGCTTGGGCGCTTTCGATGATGGCCCCCGGCGGGCATGGCGTCACCGGCTTCCCGCCGCGAGGCACCCATCCTGAGATGCTCCAGCCCACCAATCCTCTCATCATGTGGGCCTTCAGCGACCTGAGCGATCCCCGCTGGATCTTCACAAAAAAGTACCTCATCCTGCGCAGCGAACCCGGCAACAAAACGCCAACCAAACTGGCGCATCACAACCCCAGGACCTTCGGCGCCTACTTTCTGAATGGGGAAATGTTCCTCAAACAATATAACGCCGCGCCGCGCGAGCAGCACCCTGACATGGGCTCCTCGTACGAGACCTTCACCAACGCCGATTTCCTGGAAATGGAAACACTTGGACCGCTTGTGCAGGTGGAGCCGGGCGGTACGCTCGAGCATGTCGAGCGCTGGTCGCTGCACCGGAATATGACGCCCTCCGCCTGGACCGACGCCGAGTTGGATCGCATCCTATTGCCAGTCCTTGCATCCAAGTAGGAAATGACATTCCTCCGCGCTATCGGTGTGGCCAGTCTCCTGGCCGTTTCGTGTTTTGCTGAATTCAAGGTGCAGCCGGCCGGTGCTCCCCCCGCCGAGGCCTCCGCCGTCGCAGCGTCGCTCGTGAAAGACGGCGTCAAGGTGCTGAAGGAGGACGGCTCAGTCCTGCTGGAAATGTGGGTGGTCGCGGCCGAGCCAAAGGGCGGGGCAGCCGAGCAGAACACTACCTGGTCCAGCGTCGGCCACGGGTCCCTGCTGGGCATCGTCAAGTATCCCACCCGCGCCAGCGACCGCCGCGGCCAGACTATCAAACCCGGCACTTACACCATGCGGTACAGCTACTTCCCCATGAATGGCGATCACCAGGGTGTGGCGCCGCAACGCGATTTCGCTGTTCTTTCTCCCATCGCCACCGATACAGACCCGGCCGCCAAGCCCGCCTTCGACGCCCTGGTGGAGATGAGCCGCAAGGCGTCGGGCACGCCCCACCCCCTCGTCTTGAGCATCTGGAAAGATGACGGCGGGATCACCCAGGGCATCGACGCCGCCGGCGAAACGGACCAGGTTCTCCATGTGAAGGTCGGCTCGACAACACTCTCGATCATCGTTGTCGGCAAGTACGAAGGCTGATTCTGTGATCTGGCTCGCGGTCGTAGTTCTGCTTTTACCGGCCGCGGGCCTCCTCTACCAGGCCATTGGGGTGCGCCGCGACGCAGCCCGCTTTCCGTGCCCGGGCCGTATCGTCAACGGCCTCCATATTCACCAGACCGGCAGCGGCGGACCCACGGTCATTCTCGAAGCGGGCATCGCAGCCAGTTCCGTGAGTTGGCGGCTGGTGCAGGAGCCGCTCAGCCGGGCGTTTACCGTCGCCAGCTATGATCGCGCCGGGCTCGCTTGGAGCCAGGCCCGCTCCGCTCCGCGGGCCATGCCCAATCTCGTTGCCGATCTGGACGAGTTCCTGGCAGCCACCCAACTGCCCGGCCCTTACATCCTGGTCGGCCATTCCTTCGGCGGACTCATTCTGCGCCACTTCGCTGCCGCACACCCGGAAAAGGTCCGCGGCCTTGTCCTGGTGGATCCGCTGGAACCCTTTGAGTGGTGCCCGCTCTCCCCGGCTCAGGCTAAGCGGCTGGCCAAAGGGGTGATGCTCTCCCGCCGCGGAGCATTCCTGGCCCGAATAGGCGTCGTCCGTTTCGCACTCGATCTCCTGCTGTCCGGCTCCCGAGCCATCCCGAAATTGTTGGCGAAAGCTTCCAGCGGCCAAGGCAGCTCCGTCACAGACCGGCTCGTCGGGGAGGTTCGCAAACTTCCTTCCGACCTCTGGCCCATCATGTGCGCCCACTGGTGCCTACCCCGCTGCTTCCTCACCATGGCGGAATACCTGGAACGCCTGCCGGACACCTGCGGCCTGCCTCTGGATTCCGCGCCGCTGCGGTCCATCCCCGTCGTCGTGATCTCCGGCGGAAAAATTGACCCCAAGGTCCAGGACGGCCACCGTGAGACAGCCGCCCTTTCCACTCTCGGCAGCCACGTGATCGCCCCCTCCAGCGGACATTGGGTCCAGCTTGACGCGCCGGAACTTGTGATGGCGGGCGTCAAAACCGTAGCTGAACTGTCATAATTGGAGTTGCCGTGACGTTACGAACAGGCAACCCAGCAAAGATCGGCAGGCGTGGGTTCTTTGGCCGCGCCGGAGCCCTGGCCGCCTTGGGCGGAAGCCTCGAGGCCCTCCACTCAGCCCAGCTCAAGCCGGGCGCCCGGCCCAGGAACATCATCTGGATGGTGGCCGACGGTATGAGTCCCAGCGTGCTGCCCCTCGCTGACCACTTCTCTCAGCTCATCCGCGGCAAAGGCCTGCTCTGGCAGGCTTTGCTCCACCGCCCTGAAGCCCAGCGCGGCCTGATGGACATGGCCTCGCTCGATTCACTGGTTACCGACTCTTCGTCCGCCTCGTCCTCCTGGGGCTCCGGTTCGCGCATCTTCAACGGCTCGGTAAACGTCCTGCCCGACGGCACGGAGCTCACACCGATTGCCGAGATCGCCCGGGACAAGCGCAAACGGGTCGGCCTGGTGACCACCGCCACGGTCACGCATGCCACCCCGGCGGGCTTCACTGCCGCGGTAAAACACCGCGACGACGAGCATCTCATCGCCGAACAGTATCTCGATCGCGCCGACGTCATCCTCGGCGGTGGACGCCGCTTCTTTGACGCCAATGCCCGCGCCGACAAGCGCGACATGGTCGCTGCCTTCCGCAAGGCTGGCTACAGCTACGCCGCCACCCGCGACGAACTCAAACCCCTGCACAACTCACGCCTGCTCGGCCTCTTCAGCGCCAGCCATCTGCCTTACTCCATCGACCGCCGCGCCGACAAGGCGGCGCAGGAACTGGTGCCGACCCTCTCTGAGATGACATCAGTCGCCCTGGCTGCTCTCAACACTTCGTCGAATGGGTTCCTGCTTCAGGTGGAAGGCGCGCGCGTCGACCATGCCGCTCACGCCAACGATGCGGCCGCCATGCTGTGGGACATGCTCGCCTTCGACGAAGCCCTTGAAACCGTACTCCAGTTCACTGAGAAGCACCCCGAAACCCTCGTTGTCGCCACCAGCGATCACGGCAATTCCAACCCGGGGCTGGTGGGCATGGGCTACGAGTATAAGGACAGCAGCCAGTGCTTCGAGCGCCTTTCGCGCATCAACAGCTCGTTCTACGCAATCTCCCCCCGTCTGGGCGGCGCTGCGGAGTACTCAATGAAGACCCCGGTTGCCACCACGCCCGCCGCCCCCATTCCGACCCCGGAACGGGTCCAGGAACTGGCCCGCTATCATTTCGGGTTTGAACTGGCGCCCGATGAAATCGAGATTCTCCGGAAGTCGGGCAGCGGGACAAAGAAGCTCAGCATGAACCGGCAGCTCGACACAATGTCCGGACTCATGGGCCAGGTGGTGGGCAATCACACGGGAATCGGTTGGACAGGATCTACTCATACCTCCGACTACACCCTGTTGACGGCTCTCGGCCCCGGCGCGGAACGCTTCTCCGGCTTTGTCCGCAATACCGAGATCTTCCCGCATCTCACCGCATTGATGGACACTCAGTTTAAAAACCCGTCCATGGATGCGGACAAGGCCCGCCAATTCAAGGATTCCGCCGGGATCTTCCGGCGCCGCCGGCCCGACTGGGCCTGAGCGCCTTCACGGCGAATTCGGGCAAGGACGGACCAGCCCCACGCAGAGGCCCGTCCCAACAACGGATACTCAGGCTGACTGGTCTGAGAGCACACTCTCCAACACATCGGTAAGCTTCGACATCGGATTGTTGCCCGCCTGTGTCTCCATCAGAGCCAGCATCTCTTTGTATGACTCCAGCACCGTATTCGTCGCCGAATCCGTGCTGTCCGTACTGTCGGTCGAACTGCTGTCATCCTCATCCGTCGAGTTTGTGCTGCTGGTGCTCGAATCGGTTGGCGGTGGTCCGGGAGGCGGTCCACCACCGGGATGCGGTCCACCATGGCCTTTCATTCCGCCAGGTGGCCGAAGGTCCGGCATGCTGCCCGTTTCCGCAGCGGACGAAAACTTCTGGGCGAGCTCGGTCAGCTTCGTCGCCTTCTCGGAATCGCCGCTCTCACTGGCCGACGCCGCGGCTTCCTTTAATTTGTCCGCAATCGTTGAGGCGGCTTCCTTGAATCTGTCCGGATCGGACTGTTGCAGCTCACTCAACCGGGCCATCAGGCTGCCCAGCTTTGACACCCTGGCCGGCGGATCCGACGATACCCCCGATGTTCCGGAAGGATTCGACGTCCGCGTTTTAAGTATGCTTTCCAGCGAGTTTGCGGAAAGCGAACTGTTGATAGCGTTCACAGACATACTGCCCTTACCATCGACCGCCCACCGCTGTGCTTGAGTGGCCGGGCTGTAAAGAAGGGTTAAGTCGATGAGGATGCAAATATCCGAATAATTGGCAATTCTGCCGCCGGGAAAACTACGCGAACGCCGCCGTCATGCCCGGCCAGCCCGAGTGGATGCGCGGGCCCACCTCCTGCTCGCTCAGGATCCGGGCCTCGGCCACCAGCATCTCGCGCCAGCGCGCTTCCGCCACGGCCGGCCTGGCAATCTTCCGGGCCAGCTTCAGGAATACCCGGTAATGCCCTGACTCGGACGCGTACAGCGCTTTGTAGAACTCCGCCAGTTCTTTATCGTCCGAAGCCTCGGCCAAAGCCAGGAAACGCTCGCACGACCGTACCTCGATCAGCGCCGAAATCAACAGCCGGTCCAGCAGTTCCGTTGCCTCGCCCTTGCGCACCATCAGCCGCAGTGAGTTGGCGTAAGGATTCTTGTGGACCCGCTCCAGCCGCCCGCCGCGCCGCAGCAGGATCCGGGTCACCTGCGCCAGGTGCGCGGTTTCGTCCCGGGCCACACCGGTCATGGTCTCCACCCACCCGTCCAGCCAGTCGTTTGGCCACCGTGTGAGCAGTTCCAGCGCATTGGTGGCTGCCTTCTTCTCGAGAAAGGCGTGATCCACCAGCAGCCGCATCGGCTCCGCCAGCACGGAGTGCGCCCACTCCACCGGCGTCCGCGACAGCAGCGGCATCTCCTCAATTGCAGCCAGTTCCGATTTCCTCACAGATCCAAATTAGCGCGTTGCCGCCAGCCGGGCCTTGCCGCTCAGATCTGGAAGTCGAGTTCATACGACCCGCTGGGCCGTTTCTGGATCACTTTGGCCTCCGCGGCCTCCTGGATCACCAGAGAATAAGGCGGAACGCTGCTGGTGACAAAGACGCTGGCACCAATCGTGCTGCCCGCGCCGATCACCGTGTCGCCGCCCATGATCGTGGCGCCCGCGTAAATGGTCACCTTGTCCTGTATGGTGGGATGGCGTTTGTGGCCGCGCAACGCCTGTCCGGCGGCCAGCGATTTCGCCACCAGGCCAACGCCCTGATACATCTTCACGTGATTGCCGATCACCGACGTCTCGCCGATTACCGTGCCCGTGCAGTGATCCACAAAGAAATGCGTGCCGATACGCGCGCCCGGGTGCAGATCCATGCCGGTCCGGGAGTGCGCCCACTCCGTCATGATGCGCGGGATCAGCGGGACATTGTCCAGGTAGAGTTCATGCGCCAGTCGTTGCGCCGCGATGGCCTCCACGAAAGGATAGGCGACAATCACCTCTTCCTTGCTCAATGCCGCCGGATCGCCCTCGTACGCCGCCTCGATATCCGTCTGCAGCAACTCTCTCACTTGTGGCAGGTTGCCAAGAAACTTCAGCGTCAGCCGGTGCGCCGCCTCTTTCAGGTTTTCCTTTTCCAGTTCCTTCGGAGGGCTGTATTCCAGACTCTTATAAATCTCGTTCTCCAGCCTGCGCAGCACACTGCCGACGAGTTCCAGCGTCTCGGAGTGGATCTCCGACGAGTGGATCAGGAATTCATCGAAGAACCCGGGAAACAGCAACCGCAGCAGGTCCACCGTGATCTCGGCGATCGCGTTCTTCGACGGCAGGTTCTTGCCGTCGATGTGATTGATGCCTCCGCAGCAGTTGTAGGAACCAATCAGGCGTTCTGTCAGGTCTTCCAGCGTAGTCTCCACCGCCGAAGTATCCCAGCCGCGGTGTCGCGGCTGCAACCCCTTGGCGGATGCGAGGAACTCCGGGCATGTCGGTTGCGGCATACCTAGTAGTGATTCACCCGGTGGCGCCGAAGTCTCAAGGATCTGCGCCCGCGATGTCCGGAAGATTGCGGGCAAGCCCCGGACCGGGCCTGTGTTTGCCGGTGTAACATGAACCCCCGGCCGGCCCCGCGCGCCACCATCCCACCGCCCGGCCGCGCGATACTGGCACTCATGCGCTTTTTGCTCACCGCACTCCTGTTCCTGCCTCTCCTCCTGGCCGATCAGAACCCCGGCTGGAAGAAACCCTTCCCGGCTCACCGCATCGCCGGCAACATCTACTATGTCGGAACAGAAGATCTGGCCTGCTTTCTCATCACCAATCCCGAAGGCCACATCCTCATCAATACAGGGCTCGCCGACTCCACTCCACTCCTGAATCAGAGCATCGAGAAGCTCGGCTTCCATCTGAAAGACGTCAAAATCCTGCTGAACATGCAGGCCCACTTTGACCACGTCGCAGCCATGGAAGAGGTTCGCAAACTCTCCGGCGCCAAGGTGTACGCCACTGAGGCCGACGCCCCCATCATGGAGGACGGCGGCCATAGCGATCCCGCCTTCGGCCCGGAAGCCTACTTCGCGCCCATCCATGTCGACCGCCGCCTCAAAGACGGCGAGGTCATCAGACTCGGAGCCACCGCCCTCACCGTCGTTTCAACGCCGGGCCACTCCAAGGGCAGCGTGAGCTACACCATGACCGTCGAAGATAACGGCCGCAAACGCGCCGTGGCCTTCGCCAACATGGGCACCGTGGTCATGCCGCTGCTCGGCAATCCGAAATATCCCAACATCGCGGCCGACCTCGAGAAGTCCTTTGCCCGCCAGCAGCAACTGAAGCCGGATATCTGGGTGGCTGCCCATGCCTCGCAGTACGACATGGAGAAGAAGATGAAAGCCGGCTCGTTTGTCGATCCTCAGGGCTACAAGGCCGCCATCGACCAGTACGAGAAGAGCTTCCGCCAGCAACTCGCCCAGGCCAAAGCCAAGGCCGGCGCGGCCCGCTGACGCCCACCACCGGCCCGAGCCGCAGCTGCATCGACCCGGCGGCTGCGGCATCGCCGGATACCAACCGGTTTGTACGGCACGCCGCCTGCTCCGTCGAATGGGCTCACCCTGCCGCCCGCAGACTCCCCAGATACCGCACCATCAGCTTCTTACCCGACTGCAATTCGCGGAAGTCCTGCGCATTCTTGGCCAGGGAGACATACCCCTCGTAGGTCGCCACCAGGAACGTTGCCGTCTCCATCGCGTCCACATCGCCCCTCACCTTTCCTCTTCGCTGACCATCCCGCAAGGCCTCCGCGATCGCCCCGCGCCAGGCTTTGAATTGGGCCTCAATCCGCGTTCGAAACCCCTCGTCCAAAGGCGACATCTCCAGGGCCAGATTGTTGAGTGGACACCCGCGCTCCACCTGCTCCTGCTGTAGCGGTGTCGCCTGAACAATGGCGATCAGCCGTCCAATCGGATCCTCCGCATTGTGCAGCGGCTCCAACCATCTCTCCCGCATCATCTGCCCGATCACTTCATCGACCAGCGCATAACCCAGCGCTTCCTTGTTCGAGAAATGGTGATACAGCGCGCCCTTCGTTACGCCCGCGCCCTCGAGAATCGTGTCCAGGTCGGTGCCTTGGAACCCTGACCGGTGAACGCACTGGAACGCGGCCTTCAGCAGCGCCTCCCTCGTCCTCTCCGGATTCCGCCGCGGGCCCGTCTCCTCTGCCCGAACACGTTTCGAGGCCAACATACCAACCAGTATGTATGCATCACCGGGCATGTCAAGCGGATTCCTGCCTGGAACCATTCCAGCTATTCCCCCATCGTTCGCTACACTGGTATCAATGGCCGGTGACCCCGCCTCTTCCCGTCTCGCCGTATCGCTTTGCGGTATCCCGCTGAAGAATCCCGTCTTGGCCGCCTCGGGCACGTTCGCCTACGGCGTCGAATTCGAGTCCATCCTCAATCTCGACCAGATGGGCGGCTTCGTCGTCAAAGGACTCTCCCGCGAAGCCATGGACGGCAACAAACCGCCGCGCGTCTGGGAAGCCGAAGGCGGCATGATGAACTCCATCGGCCTGCAGAACATCGGCGTCCGCGCGTTCGTCGCGGAGAAACTGCCCGCCCTGCGGAAGCACGCCACACCTGTCTTCGCGAATGTCTTCGGCTACGCCATCGAGGACTACTGCGAAGTCGTCCGCGTCCTGGAAGATCACCAGGGGGTCGCCGCCTACGAACTCAATGTCTCCTGCCCGAACACCAAACACGGCGGCATCTTCTTCTCCTCCGACCCCGGACTGCTGGGCCAACTCGTCTCCGAAGTGCGCCGTATCGCCCGCCGGCCCTTGATTGTGAAGCTCTCGCCCAACGTCACCAGCATCGAACCCCTGGCCCAGGCTGCCGAGGCCGCCGGAGCCGACGCCCTCTCGCTCACGAACACCTTTGTCTCCCTGGCCATCGACGTCCGCAGCCGCAAACCGCGCCTCGGCGCCGGTTTTGGCGGGCTCTCCGGACCTGCCATCAAACCCATCGCCTTGCGTATGGTCTTCCAGGCCGCTCGCGCCGTCAAAATCCCTGTCGTCGGCCTGGGTGGCATCGCCACGGGTGAGGACGCGGCCGAATTCATGCTCGCCGGAGCCACGGCCGTCCAGGTCGGCACCGCTACCTTCTGGGATCCGCGCGCACCCATCCGCATCGCGCGCGAGCTCGATCAATTCCTGAAACACGAAAACATCGCCAGCGCGGCCTCACTCACGGGCGCGCTCGAATGGGGAAAACCATGAAAGAAATCATCTCGACCGAAGACGCACCCAAGGCCATCGGCCCTTACTCGCAGGCGGTCCGCTGGAACGGCCTGGCCTTCCTGAGCGGCCAGATTCCACTGGACCCCGCCACCGGCCAGATCGTGGAGGGGGGCATCGAGGAGCAGACAGTCCGAGTCCTGGAGAACCTCCGGGCGGTACTCGAAGCCGCCGGAGCGTCCTTCGAAACCGTCCTCAAAACGACCATCTTTGTGAAGGACCTGGGCGACTTCGCCAAGGTGAACGAAATCTACGCTCGCTACTTCCCGGCCAACCCCCCAGCCCGAGCCACCGTAGAGGCGGCCCGTCTCCCGCGTGACGTCCGGGTCGAAATCGAAGCCATAGCCTACACAAAGTAGCCCGTCCGAGAGCATGAGCAAAAGCGGTCAGCCATCAGCCACAAAAAAGCTGAAAGCTGACCGCCCCAACTTGAGCAGTCAGCGATCAGCTGTCAGCAATCAGCTTGTGTTTGCGCGCGATTCCGGACCGCTTCCCAATGAGAACCCGTCAACTTCGCTAACTCAGAAGCTGACCGCTGATAGCTGAAAGCTAAGCCGACGTGAGGCGGCTCATTCCGGCTCACGCCGGCTCCCCGTCCCGGTGGCAGGGCCCTGCCGCCCCCTTCTCCTTCACCTTGTACTGCTCCACCTGGCTGCCGGTCTTCCCCTGCTTCGTTTTGTGTAGCAGCACGCTGATCTCCTGCGGCGTCATCTTCTTCATCGTTTTCAGCGTCAGGATGTTGGCTTCCAACTGCTCCACCGTCTCGACGCCCGACACCACCGCATCCACATCCTGGCTCCACGTGAACTGCAGGCACTCCTCGATCTTCGCCACCTGCTGTTTCGTGATCGAGCCCATCGCATTCGACTTCATCGCCAGCACCCCCAGCCCCTTCTTGCGAGCCACCGGAAGCACGTTGGTGATGAAGCTCAGGTAGTGCGGATCAATCAGGTTGATCGGCATCTGCACCGTCTCCCACACGTCGGTCGCTTCCAGCAGCCGCAGGTGGATCGATGGATCATGGTGGCCCGTGAAGCCGATGTGCCGCACCTTGCCCTGCTGCTTTGCCTTCACAAACGCTTCCAGCGAGCCGTTGGCGGCCAGGATCTGGTCGACCTCCTTGTGCTCACTCACCTGGTGGCAGGCCCAAAGGTCCAGGTAGTCCGTCTTCATGCGGCGCAGTTGCTCTTCCAGCGTCTTCATCGCGCCGTCGCGCGAGTACACTTCGCACTTGGTCATGAGCATGACCTTCTGCCGCCGCCCACCCTCCAGCGCGCGCCCGTAAACCTCATCGCTCTTGCCCTTGTGGTACAGGTTGGCGCTGTCGAAGAAGTTCACGCCGAGCTCGATCGCGCGGTGGATGATCTTCGTCGCGTTCTCCTCGCCCTGCACGTTCATGTGGTATCCGCCCACAACGAAGCGTGAAATCTTAAGCCCGGTTTTGCCGAGCGTAGCCGTCGGCATCGGCGTGTCAGCCAGTAGTGCCATCCGTGCCGTTGCGCTCAAAGCCGCGGTCTGCAGGAAAGTCCGGCGTCTCATGTTCTGAGGTCCTCCAAAATGCGCTGCGTGTCTTAGAGATTAGAATAGGACAAAACGGGGGAATTGCTTGCTCATAAGATTGTTGCCAGGCACGATCATTGCCGCGCTGCTGTTGACAGCCCAAAACCGGCCTCAACCGCCGGCTGGAGGAACCGAATTCGCAGCCCTGAGCGCCAGCTTCCAGGGTCTCAGCCGCCGCGTCCACACTTCCGTCGTCAAAGTCACAGCCGTCGGCTACCGCCAGCTCGAAGGGGACGAAACAGACGAGCCCGGTGTCGCCGCCCGCCAGCAAAGCTCAGGCTCCGGAGTAATCATCGACGAATCCGGCTTCATCGTGACCAACGCCCACGTCGTCATCGGAGCCCAGCGCGTCCAGGTCACCCTGCCCACCACCGTCGAGAACACCAGCGGTGTCCGCCGCTCCGCCGTCCGGCCCGTGGGCCGCATCGCGCGCGCCGAACTCGTCGGGTTGGACCTCGAAGCCGACATAGCCCTGCTCAAAGTGAACGAGAAGGGGCTGCCCACGCTCAGCCTGGCCGACTCCGATACCGTGGAACAGGGCCAGCTTGTCCTCGCCTTTGGCAGTCCCATGGGCCTCGACAACTCCGTCACCATGGGCGTCGTCAGCTCCCCCGCGCGCCAGTTGAAGCCGGACGACCCCATGATCTACATCCAGACGGATGCGCCCATCAATCCCGGCAACAGCGGCGGACCGCTCGTCGACTCGTCCGGCAATGTCGTCGGCATCAACACCCTCATCCTCACGCAGTCCGGTGGCAGCGAGGGCATCGGTTTTGCCGTTCCTTCCAACATCGTTGCCAATGTGGTCGACCAGCTCCGCAAATCCGGCCGCGTGGTGCGCGGCGAAATCGGTGTCACTGCGCAGACCATCACCCCGTCCCTGGCCGAAGGCCTCAAGCTCAGCCAGAACTGGGGCGTTGTGATCGGCGATGTGGAGCCTGACGGGGAAGGAGAAAAGGCGGGACTCAGGGTGGGCGACATCATCTACAGCCTGAACGGCAAGGTGATGGAGAACGCGCGGCAATTCAACATCAATGTGTACCGTCCGGCGATCGGGGAATTCGTCAACCTGGAGGTGGTGCGCGGAAAGCGCCGTCTGGCTCTCACCGTCAAGGTCGTGGAACGCCACGACGAAGCCACTACCTATGCCGACCTGGCCAGCCGGGAGGAAAACCTGGTGTCAGAACTCGGCATTTTTGCCGTGGACCTCACCCCCAAGCTGCGCGAACAGGTCGACCCCATCCGCCGCGAAAAGGGCGGCCTCCTGGTGGCCGCCCGTCACGCCGATGGTCCTCTTCTTGACGACGGCTTCAAAGCCGGCGACGTCATCTACTCGATTAACGGAACCCTGGTCTCCTCGGTAGCGGAACTGCGCCAGTTGCTGCGCAAGATGAAATCGGGAGACCCTGTAGCGGTCCAGATTGAGCGGGCCGGCAAGCTCCGTTTCGTGAGCTTCGAACTCCCCTAACCGGAGCACGGCCAGCCCGTCACTTAAGCTGACAGCTGAAAGCTGAGCGCTGAAAGCTCCTTAGTGCACCATCACGTCAACCGAAGCTTCCGTATCCGCCCAGGCGATCTTCAGCTTCCCGTTGCTGCCCTTGCCAGGCTCGACGGTGATCGTCAGCTGTTCCACCGGCGCGGGAGTCTTCTTCACCTTCATCGCTGTGCGGCCCAGATCCTGCTTCTCGTCATACTTGAACGCCCCCCACTGGTCGGCTGTCTTGTTCACGATCAGCGTCCAGTCCTTCGTGTCGCCGCTCGGAATCGTGAACAGGGAGTAGGTGCCTGCCGGAACGTGCACCGAACCGATCATCAGGTCCGCTTCGGTCGTAATTTTGGTCGCTTCGTCGGCGCCTGTACGCCAAACCTTCCCCGCCGGCGCAACCCCTGAATGCCACACGTCCCGCCCCTTCACGTACGGGCGGCCATACACGATCGTGATCGTCTTGCCGGCAATCGTGGCCTTTGTTGTCTCGTGAGGACTCGCCTTCTGGGCACTGGCCGAGATGGCCATCAGGCAGCCCAGGGCGCCCAGAGTCATAGCAAACGAAAGAGCATTTCTCATCTAGTGTGGTCTCCTAATCAGGACATTCTAGCAATCGCGCGATTGGCCGTTTTCAGGGGTCTCAAGAAACCCGTCTGGTACAATTGAGTTTTTAGATGTTGAAAACGGAACGGGAGCTTCGCGAGGACATCGTCCAGATTGGACGTCTGGTCTTCGAAAAGGGTTGGATCGCCGCCAACGACGGAAACATCTCGATCCGGCTGGACCCCAACCGTGTCCTGTGCACGCCCACCAACATCAGCAAGGGCATGCTCTCCGCGGACGACCTGATCATCTGCAACATGCAGGGCGGCAAACTCTCCGGCGAGAAAGCGCCCACCAGTGAACTGGCGATGCATCTGCTGATTTACCAGATGCGGCCCGACGTGCACGCTGTTGTCCACACTCATCCGCCAGTCTCCACCGGTTTTGCCGCCACCGGGCGCGCCCTCAATCAGGCGATCCTGCCCGAAGTGGTCATCGGACTCGGCTGCGTCCCGCTGGCCGAATACGGACTCCCCGGCACCAGCGCCCTGACTGAGCCTCTCAAACCCTACATCCCTCGCTACGATGCCGTCCTCATGGCCAATCACGGCGTGGTCTGCTACGGACCCGACGTCTACAGTGCCTACTTCCGCATGGAAACGGTCGAGCACTACGCCCGCATTGCCCTCGTGGCCGAACTGCTGGGCGGCGCTAAGGTTCTGCCTCGTGTCGAAATCGACAAACTCTACGAATCCCGCACCCGCTACGGAGTGAACGCCCGTTCTACCCTGGAACCTGGCTGCCCGCTGGCCGCCGAGGACATTCCATCCGGCGCTCCAGTGCGGTCTAATGGTAAGTTCGAAGTCACGCGCGAGGAACTCATCGCGCTGGTCGAGGAAGTGTTGCGGACGCGAGGCGTCGCCTGACCCGCCGCCCGCGCGCCTGAGTGAAGTGGCAGAGAGGAACTTTCGATGGGTGAAGCACTTGGAATGGTGGAATGCCGCGGTCTGGTCTCCATGGTCGAGGCCGCTGACGCAATGGTCAAGGCCGCCAATGTGAACTTGGTCGGTTGGGAAAAGATCGGTTCCGGCTACGTCACCGCGCTGGTCCGTGGCGATGTCGCCGCGGTCCGCGCCGCTACCGACGCCGGTGCCGCCGCTGCCCGCCGGGTCGGCGAACTCGTCGCCGTTCATGTCATTCCCCGGCCGCACCCCAGTCTCGAAGCTATCCTGCCCATTGGCAAATCGTCCAAGTAGGCCGGGAAGGGAACTGAAATGACGCTCGGCCGTGTGGTCGGCACGATTGTTGCCACCCGCAAAGACCCCAGACTCGAAGGGCATAAACTGCTCATCGTCAAACCCGTCACCCCTGACGGCAAGGATGAGGCAGGCTACCTCGTTGCCATCGACACTGTCAGCGCAGGCTTTCGGGAACTGGTCATCACCGTCGCCGGCAGCAGCGCCCGCATGGCCGATGGCTGCAAGGATAAGCCGGTCGACTGCGTCATCGTCGGCATCGTCGACAACGTTTCCATGGATACTGGGCGCTAAAGGGATCCGCACGTGCAACTTGGCCGAGTCGTAGGCTGCGTCTGGTCCAGCGTGAAAAATGTGGGGCTCACCGGCCAGCGCCTGCTGATCGTCCAGCCCGTCAAAGCCGATCTCTCGCAGACCGGCCGCGCCATCATCTGTACGGACTGCACCGGGGCCGGCTCCGGCGAACTCATCTATTGGGTCCGCGGCAAAGAGGCTTCTTTCCCGTTTACCGACGCGGAGGTCCCGTCCGACGCCACGGTCGTCGGTATCGTCGACGAACTCAATTTGGGCAAACCCAAGCCGGAGGAGGGCGTCTGATGCAGATCGCTCGCGTCATCGGGGACATTACCGCTACCCAGAAGCACCCCTCCCACGAAGGGAAGAAACTGCTGCTGGTCCAGCCCCTGGACCTCGACGGCTCCCATCGCGGCATGCCTGTCATTGCCGTGGATAGCGTCAGCGCCGGCATCGGCGATCGCGTCCTGCTTGTTCAGGATGGCTTCGCCGCCTTCACCACCGTCGGGCTCAAGATCGCGCCCATCGACTCCGCCGTCATCGGCGTCATCGATCACATCCAGCTCGACCTAGGCCTCGACCCCGTCCCTGCGGCTCCCGCTGAACCCCGGCCTGCTCCGAAGAAGCAGGGCAAGAAGAATCGCGCCCAGTAACACCAGCACCATTTCAAAGGCCGTGAACCCCAGGTGCAGCGCCCGCAGCTTCGCCTCCAACTGAGCCGCCTGCGACTGGCTCGTCAGCTGAATCGACTGGCCCAGTTGCGAAATCCGCGGGATCAGGAAGAACTCCAGCAGCACCGACATCACCAGCATGCCCAGCGACAGGCCCAGTGCCGGACGCCCCGCCGTACTCATGAAGAGCAGCATCAGGAAGACCACCAGTCCCGCCGCCATCTGCAGCAGACCCCACCACTCCAGCACCACCCGGTTCGCCTCCGATGCCTGGTACTGCAGGATGTCCCGCATCGGACCCTGGCCCACCTGCTTCATCGCTTTGCTGATATGCTGCGGCGGCCGCGCCATTGTGCTGTCCACTGACCGGTAACCCGCCGGCGCCACCAGCACCACCAGCAGAATCCCCCCCAGCCACATACTCAACAGCACCGCCGTCACCCGCCGCGTCAACCACGAAGTGTGGTGGGAAATCCGGTCATGCGCCGACGACGAACTGCTCACCCGAGCGTGATTGGCCACCTTACTCATCCTCCGCCGCGTTGGCTTTGATGCCATACCGCTTCAACTTGTTGATCAGCCCCTGGCGGCTCAATCCCAACGCCCGCGCCGTCTTCTGCTGATTCTGCCCGTGCCGCGCCATCGCTTCCTGGATCCGGCGCCGCTCCAGCTCTTCGATCTCGTCCTGCAGGCCTTTTCCGGACGCTGGCCCCGCCGGCGCCGCGCTCTCTGCGGCGCCCTGCAATGCCTCTGAGAAGTCTTCCGGTTCGATCATCTGCCCCCGGGCCACCACCATGGCCCGGCGCAGCTCGTTCTCCAGTTGCCGGATATTGCCCGGCCACCGGTAGCTCGCCAGCGCATTCAACGCCGCCGGCGACAAGGCCAGCGCGGGCCGCCGCATCTCTTCCGCAATCCGCAGCAGCAGCATCGACGCCAGCGCCGGAATGTCGGCGGTCATCTGCCTCAGCGGTGTCGTCTTCAGATGGATCACATTCAGCCGGTAGTACAGGTCCTCCCGGAAAAGGTTCTTCTGAATCGCTTCCGCCAGGTCCTTATTAGTGGCTGCAATCACCCGCACATCCACCGGGATAGGCGTCCGCCCGCCGATCCGCTCTACCATACGCTCCTGCAGCACCCTCAGGATCTTGGCCTGCGCCGACAGGCTCAGGTCGCCGATCTCGTCCAGAAACAGAGTACCGCCGTGCGCCGACTCAAACTTACCCGCCCGCCGGTCCACGCCCGTCGCCACACCCTTTTCCACCCCGAAAAGTTCCGTCTCCACCAGCGTCTCGGGCAACGCCGCGCAATTCAGCGCAACAAACGGCCGGGCTGCCCGCGGACTCGCAAAATGCAGAGACCTCGCAATCAGGTCCTTGCCCGTGCCGCTCTCGCCCGTAATCAGCACCGTGACCTCGGCATCGGCCACCCGCTCGATCATCCGCCGCAGCTCTTCGATCTTCGGATGCGAGCCCAGAATCGTCTTGCCCGGCAGTTTCCCGCCCAACTCCCTCAGGAGATTGCGATTCTCGTCCTCCAGCCGCACCCTGTGCCGCTGCAGTTCGAGAATGAACTTCGCCGTCTGGATCGCGATCGCCGCGCTGGCCGCCAGCGCCCGCGTAATCTGCTTGTCCTCCTCGTCAAAGATCCCTTCCCGCTTATTCAAGATCTCGAAGGCCCCAATCGCGCGTCCATCCAGATCGGTCAGAGGCACCGCCAGCATGTTCTTCGTCCGGTAGCCGCTGCGCTCATCCACGCCCTGGTAGAACCGCGTGTCCCCGTACGCGTCGTCGACAACGATCTCCTCGCACGTCGAGACCACCGTACCCGCGATCCCCTGCTTCGAATCCAGCCGGATCATCTCCGAACTGCCCAGGGCAACTTTGGAGGTCAGCTCCCGCCCGTCCTCGCTCAGCAGGAAAATGCTCGCCCGCTCGGCGCCCAGCAGCCGCGCCCCTTCCTCCGCCACCAGGTCCAGCAACTGGTGCAGGTCCCGCTCGGAATTCATGCGCTGGCTGATGCGCAGAATCGCAGCGAGCTTCTCCGATGCTGGCAGCTGGCTCAACATGACAAATCGTTAGTCTATCCTGTACACACTCTGCTGTCCAAGCTCTGGACAGGGCCTGACAACGCACTGGACAATCTCACTCACCGCCTCAGCGATTCTCCCTAGTTTTCAATAGGATCTGGGCATTCGGCGTTTGGCCCCGCACCTGCTTATTAAAGAAGTGGGTCGATTCCAAAGGCCCGCTGAGGGGTTTCTGGACCGGTAGATCCAGCGGCTGCACGCCACGCGAAGATCGGAGGAGAGATTCGTGTTGGTTAGGTCGAGGGATTGGAGGGCGCCTCCAGAAACCCCCTGTGGAACCTGGATCGGAAATTGTGGGTGCCGGCCTGGAGGAGGGCCGGCGAGGTTCGGTAGGTCACGCCGGCTCGGAGGAGGGCCGGTGGGACGTGGTCTGTGGGCGCCAGCCTGGAGGAGGGCTGGCTGGGTTTGGTCAATCAGCGCCGGCTCGGAGGAGGGCCGGCGAAGTTCGGAGGGACGGCTGAAGAAGGGGCGGAACAGATAGCCCTGGGGGACAGCCGGACCACTGGAGGGGTGCCGCTGAGCGGCCTCGCGGCACCCCGTACCCTCGGCCTTAACATTCTCTCCCTACTCCTACACCCGTAACATTTCCGCCCGCTTGGACCGATTTCCCCGCAATCTGCTACCCTCAAGGCAAATCCGTAACCTGTGGATACCGCAAAATGCCGCTTCAATCCAGCCGTCACTTCGCACCCAACCTGCGTGTGTTGTGCCTCGTTCCCCTCGCCGCTCTCACTATGACTATGACGGGCTTTGCCGCCGATACCCCACCCCCACTCAAGATCACCCGCCACGAACTCCCCAATGGCCTGAAGGTTGTCCTCGCCGAGGATCACTCGCGCCCGGTCATCAATCTTCAAGTCTGGTTCCATGTCGGCTCCAAGGACGAAAAAACCGGACGCACCGGCTTCGCTCACCTCTTCGAGCACCTCATGTTCCGTGGCTCCCGGAATCTCGGCCCCGAAGAGCATATGCGCTACGTCCGCGAGGCCGGCGGCCAGGTCAACGCCTACACCAGCTTCGATCAGACCGTCTATTGGGAAACCTTCCCCTCCAACTACCTGGAGCGCATGCTTTGGCTGGAAGCCGACCGCCTCGCCTCCCTCGATGTCTCCGACGCCAACTTTAAGAAGGAACGCGAGGTCGTCAAGGAAGAGCGCCGCCTCCGCTTCGAGAACCCGCCTTACGGTCTGATCTTCGAGGACGTGCTGGCTAAGACCTACACCCAGTACCCCTACAAGCACCTCCCCATCGGCTCGATGGAAGACCTCAACAAGGCCACCGTGGAGGACGTCAAAGAGTTCCACGACCTCTACTACGTCCCCAACAACGCCACCATCGTGGCCGTCGGCGACTTCGACGCCAAGGAAGCCATCGCCCTCATCGACAAGCACTTCTCACCCATCCCCAAGGGCAAGCCCATCCCCCGCGTCACGGCCACTGAGCCGGTTCAGACGGCGGCCCGTGAGACCACCATCAAGTACAAGAACGTACCGCTCGACGCCGTCGTCAGCGCCTACCACCTGCCGCCGCTCGGCCACCCCGACTCCTACGCCCTCGAGATCGCCTCTTCCATCCTGTCCACCGGCCAGTCCTCGCGCCTCTACAAACGCCTGGTCTACGACGAGCAGTCCGCCGTCGCCGCCCAGGGCGAGGGGCTCTTCCTCGAAGGCCCGTCCGTCTTCTTCGGCTTCGCCGTAGTCAACCAGGGCAAGAACATCAAGGAAGTCTCCAACAGCCTCGAATACACCTTCCAGGAGATGACCGAAAAGCCCGTCACCGATGAAGAACTCGCCAAGGCCAAGAACCAGACCATCGCCGGCTTCATCATCGGCCGCGAAAGCGTCCAGGCCAAAGCCGACTTCCTCGGCAAGTGCTCCGTCCTCCTGGGCGACCCCGAGCGATACAACACCGAGCTCGAAAACTACCGCAAGGTCACCGCTGCCGACGTCCTGCGCGTCGCCAAGAAGTACCTCGCCAAGTCCAACCAGACCAAACTCTGGGTCTACCCGGACGCCGAAGCGCCCAAGGCCGCGGAACCCAAGCAGTAACTGAGGATCCTCCCATGCGTTTCACCACGATTCTCATCCCCGCGCTCCTCTCGGCCATGGTCTCCGCCCAGACCGCTCAACCCACGCAACCGCCCAAGGTGAACCCTCTCGCCGTCGCCAAACCCGCGCCGCCCGCTAAGCCAAAGATGACTCCTCCCGCCCCAACCGCTCCGCGCCCCTACGAATTCCCGAAGGTGGCCTCCAAGACTCTGCCCAACGGGCTGAAGGTCTTCGTCATCGAGGATCACCGCCTGCCGCTTCTCTCGGCCTCCCTCCAGATCATCGCCGGCGGAGCCTACGCCCCGCCCGAGAAGTCCGGCCTCGCCAACATGACCGCCTCGCTCCTCCATGAGGGCACCACCACCCGCTCCGCGCAGGAACTGGCTAAGCTCGCCGACAACGCGGGCGGTTCCCTCTCCGCCGGAGCCGGTGACGACGTTGCCACCCTCGGCATGACGTTCATGAAGTCCTACTCCTCGCTTGGCATGGAACTGTTGGCCGACATGACGCGCAACCCCGCCTTCTCTCAGGAAGAGATCGATCGCGCCATGCGCCAGGCTCAATCCAACCTGCAGGTGTCCTACTCCAGCGCCGAGTACCTCGCCCCCGCCGCCGCCGCCCGCGCTCTGCTCGGCACCCACCCCTATGCCTATCCCGGCGACGGTACCCCGGTTACCCTGCGCAACATCAAACGCGATGACATCGTAGCCTTCTACAAGGCAAACTACGCCCCCGGACGCGCCTGGATGGCCGTAGCCGGCGACGTCACCCCCGAGGAAGCCTTCGCCCTCGTCGAGAAGTACTTCGGATCCTGGCAGGCGCCGGCCGCCCCGGACGTCAAACTGCCCGCGCCGCCTGCCCCTAAGCCCCAGGTCGTCATCGTCGACATGCCCAGCGCCGTCCAGACCCAGATCATCGTCGGTCATCTCGGCGTGGCCCGCAACAGCCCCGACTACCTCTCGCTGTATGTCGCCAACCAGATCTTCGGTGGCAGCTTTAACTCGCGGCTCAACATGAAGCTGCGCGCCAACGAAGGCCTCACCTACGGCGCCAACTCCTCCTTTGAACCCGCTCGCCAGACGGGCACCTTCCAGGCTTCCACCTTCACCCGCACAGAGAAGACGGCCGACGCCATCCGCATGCTGGTCGACCTCCTCAAAGAGTTCAAGCAGAACCCGGCCACCAAGGAAGAGTTCGATGAGGCCAAGGCCTACCTCATGGGGTCGTTCGCGGTCGGCATCGAGACTGCCGCCGCCGTAGCTGGCCGCGTCCTCACCACCGCCGTCTACGGCTTGCCGGAAGACTACTACCCGAAATACCGCGAACGTCTCCAGGCCCTCACCCGGGAGCAAATGTCCGCTTCCCTCCAGAAGTTCCTGGAGACCGACAAGCTCACCATCGTCGCTGTCGGCAATGCGAAAGAGTTCTCCAAGGCCCTGGAAGCCTATGGTCCCACCACCATCATCAAGTCGGAGGATCTCGATCTCACCGCGCCCGGTATGGTCAAGGTGAAAGCCGCCGCGTCCGCCGCCAACCCCCAGGCCGCTGCGAAGGCCAAGGCGCTCGTCGCCGCCGCCCTCACCGCTCTGGGCGGTCAGGAGAAAGCCGCCGCTGTGAAGGATCAGGTCCTCACCGGCAAGATCAAGCTCACCATGCCGCAGGCCTCCTTCGACGGCGACTCCGAAGAATCCGTCCTCTACCCCGCCCACTACAAAATGGTGATGAAGCTGCCCGTCGGCGTCATCACGGAAGCTGTGGACGGCGCGAATGCCTGGGCCGCCCAAGGCCCGCAGGCGCAGGACCTTCCGCCCAACCTGGCGGGGGAGTTGAGAAAAGCCATCCCGGCCGCCGGCGGCGGCATGGGCCTGCTTCTGGCGGCAGCCGCCGGAGAAGCGGAAGTCCAGGCCATCGACGACACCACCGTGAACTGGAAGAAGGGTGAGTTCGAAGCCAAGCTGACCTTCGACGCCGCCAGCCACCAACTGGTGAAAATGGCGTATAGCAGCATCGGGATGAACGGCCCGGCCGAGACGGAAGTGCAGCTCAGCGACTTCCGCCCGGTGGAAGGCCTGACCCTCCCGTTCCATGAGGTCACCCTGCAGAACGGCCAGAAGGTCCTCGACCGCACCATCGCCGAACGCAAGCTGAACACCGGAGTGAAGCCCGAGTCCTTTAAGAAACCGTAGCGTGCGGGGACGTTCCGCTCTGGCCCAAAGCGACGAAACGTCGCAACCCGGTCTCACCCCCAGGTGGCCAGAGCCGGAACGTCCCCTCCGCCGAGTCAGCTCTTCCGAACCGCCCGCACCAACCCCGCCACCCCGTCCGCCATCAGTAGGGCGGCATGTTTTGACTCGTTAGCCAGCCCGCCGACCAACCCTTCCACCGCCGCAGCAATCTCCGATCCCTTCAACCGCGACACCTCCTCCACCCGCCGGCCGCTCAGCCACACCGTCAACGCGGAACCGCACGCAATGGAAGCCGTACACCCCCGCACCTGGAACATGGCGGCCGTCACGACCCCGTCCTCCACGCGCGCGCTCAGCCGCAACCGGTCCCCGCACGCAGGGTTCTCCACGTTCACCGTGACGGCAGGCTCCGGCAGCACGCCCGCATTCCGCGGATTCTGAAAATGTTCGAGAAGCTGTTCGCTGTACAATGGTTTAAGGTTTCTTCCATCTTTACTCACCCTGCATGGTGCGCACAATGATTGTGGTCGCTGGCGTCCTCCAGCAAGACGGTAAGCTGCTCATAGGCCAGCGTATGGCCAAAGACCGTCACGGCCTGAAGTGGGAGTTTCCGGGTGGAAAAGTGGAATTGGGGGAGACCCCCAAACAGGCCCTGCGGCGGGAACTCCGCGAGGAGCTTGGCATTGAGGCCGTCATCGGCCCCGAGATCGCCCGCTATGAGCACTCGGCCCAGGGCCGGCCCCCGTTGATCCTTCTTTTCCACAAGGTGGACACCTACACAGGCGAGCCCCAACCCAAGACGTTCGAACAGATCCTCTGGGAAATGCCCACCGTCCTGCCTGACTACGACTTCCTGGACGGCGACCTCGACTTCGTCCGCCGCATCGCCCGCGGCCGCATCCGCCAGCTCCGCTAGGAGCCCCTACAAACGCAAAAAGGAGCGCCACGAGGGCGCCCCTTTTCCTTCCAACCAGGAGACGGATTGGATTACCGGCGGAAGCGGCGAGCCAGCAGCCCGGCCAGCCCCAGACCCACCAGTCCGATGGTCGTCGGTTCCGGAACCGCGGTCTTTTCGTCAAACGTGACGTCATCCATGACGAATGAACCCTGCGACACAAGTACCCGCACTTCGTCCACCATGCCCGAGTACCCGGAGGCCAGGAAAGTCGGAGTGTCGCTCAGGTTGATGGCCCCCGAGGTCGCCACCAGGTTGCCGCTGAGGTACAACTCAAACTGTGCGGTGTCGCTGCCGGAGAAATACGCTCCATTGAAGACCGTGGGCGACGCAAAACTGAAGCGCGGCGGCGGCGTGCCGTCGTTGTTGTAGAGACGCTCGACTCCGGACGCCGCAGTGTAGGGCGGCTGCACGAAGTCGTAGTAGGACCACTGATCGCTCCACGTGAGCCCACCATAGTTGCTCGGCAGCACACCGCCGCCAAAAAGATCCTCAAACGTTAGAACGGCTGCAGGTGCGGTAAGCGAAAAGGCGCACAACAGCAAAACACATCCCAATAGTCTTCTCATTTTTCTCCTCCCCTCGACAGGCTCCAGGACTCTGACAGCCGCCCAGGTACCGGCCTGTTTCGGATTCTTACCACGATGATGTCAATAGAATCCGTGTTCATATGCCCCGGTGGGGGGCATAAGGGCGATTCAAACCGGCTGACTCTTCCGCCGCCGGCTGGCCCTCAATAGTCCCGCCAGCCCAATCCCCACAAGGCCAAGAGTTGTCGGTTCCGGAACCGCCGTCTTCGCGTTGTACGTAACATCGTCCATGACGAAATAGCCGGGCGTAGCAACGACCCGCACTTCGTCGATGAGTCCGGAATAGCCCGATGCCAGAAATGTGGGCGTCGCGCTCAGCGCGATGGACGATGAGCTTGCAACCAGGTTGCCGCTGAGATACAGGTTGTACTGCAGGTTGTCCTGACCCGCAAAATACGCACCGTTGAAAACGACCGGCGCCGCAAACGCGAATTGCGCTGTCTCGTAGTTGTAAACCCTTTCCACGCCTGAGGCTGGAGTGTACGGGGATTGAGGGGAGTCGTAGTAATTCCAAAATCCATCCCAGAGGACTCCCCCGTAATTGACCGGAACAGCACCGCTTCCCGAGAGATCTTCGAACGTCACCACAGCCGCTGGCGCGGTCAGCGAGAATGCACACAACAAGAGTGCGCAACTAAGTACTTGCTTCATTTTCTCCTCCAGCAGACAAGACCCGAGGCACCCGTAGCATGACGGATACTCGTCCATTGTCGATTTACTAGACAACGCTGTCAATAATATTTCGTATTTTTGGGCTCTCGTCGCCAGCATTGCAGCGATCCTCGCTGCTGCGCCGGCCCGAAACCAGTGGCCGGCGTCCTGGCTCTCAATGAGTGAGCTCCAAATCTATTGAAAAAGGTCGGATTCTTCCCTGAAATGCTCGGGGATTTGCCTTAGTACTGGAAGAGCACCCGGCTTGACTCGATCGGCAGATCCCGGCTCCCGGCCGGGAGTCCCATCCCGGCCCGCCCACCATCAGCCCGGCGAAATTCAGATCTGAATGCCCGCCCCAGATCCGCCCAGGTCCGCCAGGCCCCCATGTTCACTGGAAATCCGCACGGTCGTCACACCGGCAAGCTGCGAACCGCATAAACTGGTCACGGCAATACAATCCAATGAGCTCAAAGCTTTCTTTCCGCTCCGCGCTCTTCATTCTGGCCCTGCTGGCCACCGAACCTCTGATCCCCGCGCAGTCGCAACCCTTCCACTTCGACCCCTCAGACCCCCGCGAGTCCGTGCCCGATGATGGCCCGAAGCCACCCTTCGTCTCCTCCGCCCGCCGTCTCCTCACCGCGCCCGAACTCAAGGACGCGCCCGACGACTGGATCTCCAATTCCCTCGACTGGGTCAATTTCATCCTCACTCACTACCAGCCCGCCCTCGTCGAAGCCCCTGTCCGCCGCGCGGCCATGATCCGCCTCGACGACGTCCTTCACATCGAATCCGCGCCCCGCAAACCCATCGTCCAGCAATACTACAAGGCTCGCCTCGAAGCCGCCCTCCGCGAAATCGAAACCACCCGCGTCCCTACCGGACTCCGCATCTGGAAGCTGTACAACCACGGCTTCTTCGTCCGCACCGCCAGCGTCTCCATCGCTTTCGACATCGTGCCCGGCACCCGCGAACCCGGCTTCGCCATGCCCCAGGAATGGATTGAACGGCTCGCCGCCCAGGCCGACGTCCTTTTTATCAGCCACCAGCACGGCGATCATGCCAACCCGGCCGTCGCCCGCGCCTTTCTCGCCCTCCGCAAGCCCGTGGTTGTCCCCGACGACGTCTGGACCGCCGAACCCACCCTCGCCAAGGCGGTGACCCGCCTCTCTCGCAATACCGGGCCAGCCCAGACACTCCCCCTCGCCAATGGCCGCAACCTCACCGTCGTGCCCTATCCCGGACACCAGGGTCCGCGCATCCTGGTCAACGTGACCCTCGTCACCACACCCGAAGGCTTCACCATCGTTCAAACCGGCGATCAGTCCGGCTCCGAGGCCCCCGGCAGCGACTTCGACTGGCTCGCTCAAATCGGCCGCGACCACAAAGTGGACATCCTCATGCCCAACTGTTGGGCCAACGGCCTGGGCCGCATGGTGCGAGGCGTCAATCCCGCCCTCGTCATCACCGGTCACGAAAACGAGATGGGTCACAAAGTCGACCACCGGGAAGACTACACGCAGACCTACACCCGCCTCTTCCCCATCCGTTACCCAGCCATCGTCATGACTTGGGGCGAAAGCTTCCACTACCAGAGGCCTGTACGTTAACCCGGCACTAGCGAACCAAGTCGTGTCGATCGTGGATCGTCGCGAGGCGAACCCCGTAGAGTAGTCCTCAACGCCAGCGGGGACCTTCGCCCTCTACCCCGAACGCACGTTATTCGAAGTCACAACGGCAGCGGGGACGTTCGTCCCCTGTCCCAAAACGCAGGCTGTTCGAAGTCACGACGGCAGCGGGGACGTTCGTCCCCTGTCCCAAACGCAGGCTCTTCGGAATCACAACGGCAACCGCACGTGGACAGGGCGCGAACGTCCCCCCACCTACCGAAACGCCCCAGCCAACCCGCCCCTCACGCCACCGTCAGCAGAATCGGAGCCCCATTCGTCACCACCAGTGAATGCTCCCAGTGCGCAGCCAGACTCCGGTCCCTGGTCCGGATCGTCCACTGATCAGCATCCTTCCGCAGGGAACCATCGCCGGCCGAAATGATCGGCTCAATCGTGATCACCATCCCGTGCGTCAGCTTGGACCGGAACTTCCGGTCGTAATAATTCGGCACGCACGGTTCCTCATGGATCGTCCGCCCCACACCGTGCCCGCAGAAGTCCCTGTTCACACTGAATCCGCATTTCCGGACTGCCCGTTCCACAGCACGGCCAATCTCATACACGCGGTTTCCGGCCCTGGCCGCGGACAGTCCCTGCCGGAACGCACTCTCCGCGCACCGTGCCAATCCTTCGGCTGTAGCCGAAACCCGCCCGACAGGCACCGTCACTGCGGCATCGGCCACGAAGCCATCCTTCTGCGCCGTCACGTCCAGCTTCAGAAGATCCCCCTCGGCCAGGGTCCGGCTTCCGGGAATGCCGTGAATCGCCTCGTCATTCACACTGATACACGCCGTCCCGGGGAATCCGTACACCTTTGCCGGCGACGACTCCGCCCCGTTGCGCGCCAGCACCCGCGCGCAGATCGCATCCAGTTCCGCTGTGGTGATGCCGGGCCGAACCGCTGCCGACATCTCATCCAGTGCCATCCGCACAATCCTTCCGATGGCACGCAGATACACAAGTTCCGCCTGCGTTCGAATCGACATCCCAGCGCCCTCCCCAGTCAGGTTCCCGGCCGTCTTAGTACCGCTCTACCAGATCCAATGTCACTCGCGTCATCCGGCCCTGGGCCGTCAGAAAACTCAGCGTATCCTCTTTCACGGAGCAGGAGCTTCCTTCGACCGTCTCGCCATCCTTGAACCGGACAGTGCACTTCGCCTGAACCGCCGCCGGCTCGACTCCGCGCTTCGCCGCCGGCAAGGCCCCGTCGGGAAACACACTCGACTGCGGCACCGGTTTCTCCCGCACGAAGTCCCTATTCACGACCAGCGCCGGGCTCTCCTTCACTGGATCCACCGGAGACGGGGCCACCTGCTTCGGAGCATCGTAACCCGTGCCCCACCAGCCTCCATACGGTCGCCAGTAGTGGGACCCGGGCCGGTTCACCCGCGGAGGAGTCACCCGGCCCGGCGCAGCGCCGTGCGCCCCCGTTCCGCCCGCCGCTCCCGTGAACGCCGGCTTCCGGACCTGGCCCATCGCACTCATTGCCAGAAGGCAAATCCACACTGTCGCGTTCCGCATACCGCTAGCCTCTATAATCAATATAGTGAAAGACGTCCGGCACTCGACCTGCGCTCTCGACTGCCCCGATGCCTGCTCGATTCTGGTCACCATCGATCAGGGACGCGCGACGCACCTTCGCGGCAATCCAAACCATCCTGTCACCCAGGGTTTCCTGTGTGGCAAGGTAGCCCGCTACCTCGACCGCCAATACCATCCCGATCGCCTCCTATACCCGATGCGCCGCTCCGGCCCAAAAGGCCAGGGCCAGTTCACGCGCATCTCCTGGGACGAGGCGCTGGACGAGATTGTTACTAACTTAAAAGCCCTAGCGGCCCAGTACGGCCCTGAGTCCATCCTGCCTTACAGCTACGCAGGAACGATGGGTTGCCTGCAGGGTGGCTCCATGGACCGCCGCTTCTTCCACCGCCTCGGCGCTTCCCGGCTGGACCGCACCATCTGCGCCTCCGCCGGCGCCGCCGGTTTCATGGAAGCCTACGGCATCCGCATGGGCACCCCGCCTCAGCAGTTCGCCGAATCGAAATTCATCATCGCCTGGGGCGCCAACATCCTCGCGACCAACGTCCATCTCTGGCCGTTCATTGTCGAGGCCCGCCGCCGCGGCGCCAAACTCGTGGTCATCGACCCCGTCGTCACGAAAGTGGCCTCGCTGGCCGACTGGCACCTCATGCCTTACCCCGGCAGCGACCTCGCCCTCGCCCTTGGCCTGATGCACGTCATCTTCCGCGATGGCCTCGATCGCTATCAGGGCGACACAGCCTCCCTCCGCCAGCGTGCCGCCGAATACCCGCCGGAGCGGGTCGCCGAACTCACCGGCATCCCCGCCGATCAAATCGAAACACTGGCCCGCGAGTACGCCACCACCCGGCCCGCCGCCATCCGTCTCAACTACGGCGTCCAGCGCAGCGAACGCGGAGGCAAGGCCGTGCGCGCCATCTCCCTCCTGCCAGCCCTCTGCGGCTATTGGGAGGAACGCGGCGGCGGTCTCCAACTCACTACCTCAGGAGCCTTCGACATCAATCGGGAGGCCCTCGAACGCCCCGACCTCGGTCCCCCCGCCCGCACTCTGAACATGTCCGTCCTCGGCCGGGCCCTCACCGAAGTCAACGATCCGCCCGTCAAGGCCCTCATCGTCTACAACTCGAACCCCGGAGCCATTGCCCCCAACCAGGGCCTCGTCCGTCAGGGCCTCGGGCGCGAGGACCTCTTCACCGTCGTCCTCGATCACTTCCAGACCGACACCGCCGATTGGGCCGACATCGTCCTGCCCGCCACAACGTTCCTGGAACATACCGATCTCTACACGGCTTATGGCCATTACGATCTTCAACTCGCTCGCCCGGCCGTGGAACCGCCCGGCGAAGCCCGCCCCAACGTCGAGATCTTCCGGGCCCTCGCCCGGCGCATGGGCTTCACCGACCCCTGCTTTGCCGATTCAAGTGACGACATGATCCGGCAATTGCTGAACTCCGGCAGCACCCGACTCCAGGGCATCACGCTGGAGCGCCTGGAGCAGGAGCACGCGCTCCCGCTCAACATTCCGGAACTTCCCATGGCCGGACGTCCGGTAGACATGGACGCGGCTACCCTCGACTACACCCCGCCGCGGGAAAGCCGCCTCGGCCGCGAGCATCCCTATCCCCTGGAACTGGTCAGTTCGAAAAACCACGACAGCCTGAACTCGACCTTCGGCGTCCACGCGGCCACCGACGGCCAGACCGCCGTCCTCCAACTCCACCCCGAGGACGCCGCCGCCCGCGGCATCATCGACGGGGAGGAAGTCGAAGTTTTCAACCACCGCGGCAAGGTGCGGCTCAAAGCGAAAGTTGGCCCCACGGTCCGGCCGGGCGTCGTCCGGGCACCCTCCGTCCGCTGGGCCCGCCAGGCCCCCGATGGGTTTAATGTGAATGTCCTCATCTCCGATCGCCTGACCGACATCGGCGGTGGGCCCTGTTTCTACAATTGTCTTGTGGAGGTAAGGCGTTGCGGCGCATAGCTGTTCTTGTGCTGCTGGCAGGAGTTCTCGCAGCCGGGTGTAAACGAAAGCATCACCCAAATCCCTCCGCCACTATTGAAGAGGAGTCCGAACTGGCCAGCTCCATCAGCGTGGCCGAACCTCGTGACGCCTCCCAACTCCTCAGCGGTTTCTATGGCCTGGAACAGAACGCCTGGCGCTGGAGCATGAAGAAGTTTGCCGTCAGCCTGGCGCCGCCCCTCGACGGCGCCCAGCGCGGAGCGACCCTCGAACTCGCCTGCTCGCTACCCGACGTGATCGCCGCCAAAATGCTAGGTGTCGCCGTCACCCCAACAGTAGGCAACGTCCGGCTCAACCCCGTCCGAATCGACAAGGCCGGGGACCAGGTTCTGAAGTTTGATGTTCCAGGTGAGGCGCTCCGGAAAGACGCCGTCATCGTCCAGTTCGATCTCGACAAGGCAATCGGCCCCGAAACGTCCGACTCGCGCGAACTCGGCCTCGTTGTCTCGCACATTGGGTTTGTCTCAAAATGAGCCGCCTGAAGACCGGACTCTTTTGGGCCCTGCCCACGTTGTTCTTCGTCTGGGTGTATTGGTATGGGTTGCGTGCCTGGTTCCAGCAGGACGACTTTGCCTGGCTCGCTCAGCGCAACGCCATCCAGAACTGGCGCGACTTCTTCGAGGCTCTGTTCGTGCCGCGGGCCCAGGGCACCATCCGGCCCTGGAGCGAGCGTCTCTTCTTTATTGTCTTCTTTGACAGGTTTGGCCTCGATCACCGCCCCTACCACCTGCTCGTGGCTCTCACACAGGTGGCAAACCTCTTTCTCCTGCAGTCCATTACGCTGCGCCTCAGCGGCTCCCGCATCGCCGCCCTGGTCGCTCCTCTCATCTGGGTGGCGAATGTCGGCCTGGCGACACCAATATCCTGGCTGTCGTCTTACAACGAAGTCCTTTGCGCCTTTTTCCTCCTGCTGGCATTCTGGCTGCTCATCCGCGGACACTTTGTCTGGCAGGTTGTCGTTTTCATCCTGGGTTTCGGGGCGCTGGAACTGAACGTCGTCTATCCCGCCCTGGCCGCCGCCTGGTGCCTGCTGTACCAGCGTGACCGCCTCAAGAGGACCATCTGGCTCTTTTCAGTCAGTGCCCTGTACGCTTTGATCCACTTTAAGGTCGCCGCCAACCCGAAGGAAGGCGTCTACGCCCAGCATTGGGACCTTGCCGTCGTCAGTACCTACTTCCGCTACTGGGGCACCGCCCTGGCCGCCGGTCTCAATCCGTCCAGATTTCAACGGCTGCCGGAATCGTTTTGGATGGTAAACGCGTGGATACTTGCGGCAATTTTGACGGTGTTTGGCATCTGGGTCTGGCGCCGGGGCGACAAGCTGCCGGCGCTCGGATTTCTCTGGTTTTCGGTCGCCATCGCACCCGTCCTATCCCTGCGCGATCACTTCACAGACTACTATTTGGCTATTCCTTCCATAGGGTTAGCCCTGATCTTTGGCTCGTTCGCGCTCTGGGCCTGGCGTTCCAACCGCTGGCTCTGGCGCACCGCCGGCCTTGGGGTAATGGGGGCGCACCTCATTTTCGCCCTCCCTATAAATCGTCAAATCACGATATGGCGATATGAACGGGGTCATCGGGTACGAGCTCTCGTGGAAGGACTCGAACGCGCCCACCAGATCCATCCCGACAAAGTGCTCTTTGTGCAGGGCGTGGACTCGGATCTCTTCTGGTCAGGGTATTATGACCAACCGTATCACCTCTTTGGCGTCAGCGATGTGTACATCTTACCGGGTGGCATCCAACTCATCGAGGCGCACCCCGAACTGGGTGACTTGACCCAGTTTGTCGCCTCTCCAGGCTTCACCGCTCGGGTTGTGTCCAAGGGACACGGCGCTGTGTACTCATATGAGGGCACCATTCTGCGGAATATCACCCGCCGCTATGCCCGGCAGATGCCTCCCGAGTGGTTGAACCTCCGCCCCAAGGAGGTCAATGTCGGCCTGCCGGACTTTGAAGGGGACCTTGGAGAAGGCTGGTATCCGAGCGATTTTCCCTGGCGATGGATGGGCAAATGGGCCGAGGTACGCGTGGCGGGGCCCGAAAGGGCTAGTGAGAAATTATACATCGCCGGCTACTGCCCGAAGGAGTACCTGAAGACGCCGCTGGTGTTGAAGGTGATGGTCGACGGCGCGCCTGTGGGCGAAGCTACAGTCACCTCGGCAAACGATTCATTCGAATACACTTTCGAACTCCCAGCGGCACTGGCAGGACGCCCTGAAATGGTCGTCAGAATCGAATCCGCCCGCACCGTCAAGCAGCCCGGAGACGGCCGCGAACTGGGCGTTGTCTTCGGCCGGATCGGCACAAGATAGGCTTGAACCTTCACGCTTCTGCATTAATTTTCGTCCTTTGTTGAGAGGAAGGCGGAATTGCTGAAACATCTTGAAGGATATTGCGTCTGTACGAATACGCTCATAATGATTTCTGTTGCAACGGCCGATGAGGTGCAGTATGCTAGACCGCTCTAAAAGAGGGTTGAAAGCGAGCGCCGGCCAGGGACGTCGAATCTGGACTCAACTCCAGAGGTAGGACGGAAGAGACCGCCGGGCAAGTTGCGGCGGCAGGCAACAGTGAGCAGCGACCGAAGGGCTCGCACCTCGAGTTCCCCGGATTGATAATTGGCATCTGAATTGCTGGGATATGGTATCCTAGCAGATTGGATTTTGCGATGAACGGCGACGTACCTAGTAGGAAGACATTGCTAGGGATTGCTTATGTAAAGATTGTTGAGCAGTTGACGCTCACATCTTGAAACTTTTTGGAAAGTTCGCCGTCTAATCCGTTGTTAGCAGAACCGAAGACGACATTGAGTTGGAAAGTGAAGACTGGGAGATAAGACATGACCAAGACGGAGCTCAACAAATACAAGCAGATCTTGGAGACCAAGCTCGCAGAGCTCTCGCAGGCCGTGCGTGACCGGGAAGGGATTGCAATCGAAAAGAGCCCGGACGCATTGGACGAAGTGCAGCACGCCGCGGAGCGTGAGCTAGCCATCCGAAACCTCGACCGTGAGTCGCACCTGTTGCGCAATGTGCGCGCCGCCCTTCGCCGTATCGAAGAGGGTAACTATGGCGTTTGCCTCCATTGCGAAGAGGACATCAACCCCAAGCGTTTGAACGCAGTACCGTGGACGCCCTTCTGCATCGAGTGCCAGGAACTGGCCGACCGTGCGAAGGATGACAACACGGAAATGTTCGAAGAGTTGATGGTCGCTTAAAGACTCCACGCTCCGGTTCTGACAGGAGGGCGCGAGCCTGGGGCTCGCGCCCTTTTTGTCTCTATTCGGAGCCGGATCAGTGGTTTGGCAGCCGGCCGATGGCCGCGAACATGCGCTGACCGATGACGCGGTCGCGCCTCCAGGAGTAGAACTCATCCCCCCCGCAGCACGTACAAGGGGGCGGTGTGTCTATTCGTTCCGGCGATAGGCCGGCCTGCTTCAAATGCCGGCGATTGGTCTCCCAGAGATCGATGTGGGTGCGGCGGTCTAAATCGTCCCTTTCTGAGAAAATGTCTCGAAACAGGACAGCGACCTCCGGTCCGACCTCGAAACAGCAGGGACCGATGGACGGGCCGAGCGCGGCGCGCAAATCGGACGGCCGGGTACCGTATTCGCTCGTCATGCGGGCGATGGCGGCTCCGGCGATATTGCCGAGTGATCCGCGCCAACCGGCGTGGACTGCGGCCACGACGTGGTTCACCGGATCGGCCAGCAGAAGCGGCACGCAGTCGGCGCTCTTGGCGGCGACGAAGAGACCGGGCTCATTTGTGATGAGTCCATCTCCTTCCATATCCGGCAAACATTCCCCGGCCAGTTTTACCACGTTGGAATGTACCTGTTTCAGGACCAGGTAGACGTGCGGGGGCGCGACGGCAGCTGTGCCGAAGGCATGGCTGAGCCACAGCTCCGACGAGAGCAGGGTCGAAATGAAATAGCCTTGGGGACCTCGGACGATACTCACGCAGCTGGATTCTGGGTCTGAGCGATCATGACCTGCTTCTTAAAGTCCTCAAGCATGGTCTCTTCCAGGCGGATCTCGGTGGGCCTTTGGATGAGGCTCATCTGGTCGATCTTGTCCTGGAGCTTGAGAAGGGCATAGAAGAGGTTCTCGGGCCGCGGCGGGCAGCCTGAAACGTAAACGTCGACGGGCACAATCTTGTCAACGCCCTGCAAGGTAGCGTAGGTGTTGAAAGGCCCGCCGACGCTGGAGCAAGCGCCCATGGAGATAACCCATTTCGGGTCAGGCATTTGATCGTAGATCCGTTTGAGCACCGGCGCCATTTTCAGCGTCACAGTGCCCGCTACGATCATGAGGTCGGACTGCCGGGGGCTGGGCCGAAAGACTTCGGCGCCGTAGCGCGCGATGTCGAATCGCGAAGCGGAACTGGCGATCATCTCAATTGCACAGCAGGCGAGCCCGAACGTCAGGGGCCAGATCGACGACTTGCGCGCCCAATTGAACACGTAGTCGACCGAGGTGACCATGAAGTTGCGCTCGTTCACGTTCTCCAGGTACATGCGATCTCCGTGTCCTCATTGTATCAGGACATGAAGGTCGGTAATTCGGTGAATTTTGTTCCAGCGAACGATGCTCCGGTTGCTAACAATCCTTCATGCAAAAATCGACTAGTTTGTACATGGAGGGGCGATGGGTGAATCCAGTTTGCCGCCTGATCCCGTAGAGACAGGTGTGAGTCCAGCATTTGCAGTGGGAACTGGGACAGGCCACGAGCGGGAGTTGCTGTGGCGCGAGTGGCTGCGGCAGTCGGCGGAAGGCGACCGGGATGCCTTTGCGCGGCTGTACGATGCCACTTCAGGGTTGATCTATTCGTTGGTGCTGCGGATTCTGGGGAATCCGGCGGATGCGGAGGAAGTCACCCTGGACGTGTATGTCCAGGCCTGGCGGCATGCGGCGCGGTTTGACGCGGCGCGGGGCGGTGTGGCGGCCTGGTTGGCGACGATCGGGCGCAGCCGGGCTCTCGACCGCTACCGTTCGCACGGGGCGCGGCAGAAACGGGAGGCTGGACCAGTTCAGGAAGAAGGCGTCTCGGAGGCGCCTTCGCCCGAGCGCCTGGTTTCGATGAGCGAAGAGCGCAAGGTGGTCTCGGCGGCAATGAGGGCACTGCCGGCGGAGCAGCGGCAGGTGATTGAACTCGCTTATTTTCAGGGACTTTCGCAGAGTGAAATGGCGGAGCGGCTGGAACTGCCGCTGGGTACGGTAAAGACGCGCGTGCGTCTGGGCATGATGTGCCTCAGAGAGCATGTTTTGGAGCAGAGAGGATAACCATGCCGCACCTGGAATTGACAGAAGAACTCAGAGCGGCGGCGGCCCTCTACAGTCTGGGGGCGATGCCGGAAGACGAAGCGAAGGCCTTCCAGCAACACCTGGCGGAGGGGTGTGAAGTCTGCAAGACCGAGGTGGCTGCGTTCTCGGCGACAGCGAGCGGCCTGCCGCTGGCCGTGGGCGAAGTGGCGCCACCGCCGGCCCTGCGGGCGCGAGTCCTGGAGAAGATCGCCGAGCCTGAACCGGGCATGCATGTGGTGAGGGAGGGTGAGGGGCGTTGGCGCCCCACTCCGTTTCCCGGGGTCTCCAGCAAAACCCTGTACTTTGATCGCGAGACGTCGATGGCGACGAACCTCCTGCGGCTGGAGCCTGGTGCATCTTACCCTGCGCATCATCACACGGCGGTAGAGCAGTGCCTGGTGCTGGAAGGGGAGGTCCGGCAGGGTGGAGTGGTCATGAAGGCAGGCGATTACAGCCGGAATGAAGCGGGCAGCGATCACGGGCGGATCTTCACGGTGAGCGGGTGTTTATTGCTGCTGGTTTCTTCGATGAAGGATGAGCTGCTGACGTAAGGACTAGCGGGCCGAGGTGCCGGCGGAGAAGAGAGCCGACCTGGGGGTCGGCTGCGGGCGAGGGCGCCCGCCCTCCTGATTGCAGTGAAGTTCGGCGTTTTCGCCGGATGATAGACTGCCGGTTGTGCAGGATCCGATCCCCATTCCGACGCTCGAAGCCGCGGCCTCGCAGAACCTACTGGACTATGTGCAGGCGTTCCAGTTGTGGGCGCCGAAGTGCGCCGCAGCGGCGATGCCGTGCGCGGGCGGGTTGGCGGCCTATACGGGCCCCGATTCACCATTGACCACGGTGAAGGGCGCGGGGCCGGAGATCGCCGAAAGCGAGTTCGATGCGGCGGAGCTGTTCTTCCGGCGGAACCACGTGCGGCAGGTCGTATTCGAATGTGCTCCGTGGCTGACGGAGGCCACGATGGAGCGATTGACGCGCCGTGGCTACGTCGCGGCCGGGACTGAGGTTGTGGTGGCCGCGGCGCTGCCATGCGCTGTTGAGGAGCCGGCTCATTCTGCTGTCGAGCTGACACAAGACGACTGGGTCCGGGTGATGCCCGCAGCCTTCGAATTGCCGGCTGAAGCGATGTGGCCGCGGCTGGCGCGCATTGCCTGGAGGCTGCCGGGAGCAGTGAATCTGGGCGTTTTGGATGCGGAGGGCCGGGTTATGGGCTGCGCGCAACTGGCGCCGGCCGGGGAGATCGCAGTGCTGGGGAATGACGGCACGCTCTCTGAGGCACGAGGCAAAGGCGTGCAGACGGCGCTGATTCGCGAGCGGCTGCGGAGGGCTATCGCCGGAGGCTTCCGCTGGGCAGTGGCCGAAGTCGCGGAGGGTAGCACCTCGGAGAGGAGCTACCTGCGGTGCGGGTTTGAGCGCATGTGTACAAGGACGAGCTGGGTTCGAGTCCTGGAGTCGGCGCCCCCGAGCCGGTGACCACGTCGGCCTGGAAGTGTGCGCTACCGAGGGGCATGGCGGTGAGAATCGCACAGGTGCCGGTTCGCTCGCGCCGCCGGCGCGGGGGCTTGGGGCACTATTGAAGACGGGCTGGTGCCAGGCGGGCGGATGCTTCGGCGATGCCAGAACACTGCGCCGTCACCGCACCATCATCACGCCTTCAGCGCGCCATCACCGCGGCATCAGCGCGAACACGCCCCAGCCCAGGTATTCGCGCGTGTAGGCCGCATAACGCCCGGGTCCCGAAGTCAGTTCGGCTCGGACCTCTTCCGCGAAGCTGTCGCCGGGATTCGCTTCGAGCCAACGGCGCAGGGTGAGCCACTTGGCCGCTTCGTACCGGTCCCAGCCGTCCTGGTCCGACAAAACCATTTCCACGACGTCGTAGCCAAGGCCACCGAACGACGCGAGAAGTTTGGGGAGCACGAGAAAGTCGGAGATCGAACCGGCATGGCATCCCTTGGCAATCTCTTCCGTCGCCGGTAACCGCAGCCAGTAAGGCTCGCCAATGAGGATGATCCCTCCAGTGAGTAGACTCTTCGCCAGAAGCTCAATGGTGCCGGCGACTCCCCCACCGATCCAGGTGGCTCCGAGGCAGGCGGCCACCCCGACTTTTTCACTGGCGATGTAGCCGGCAGCGTCGCCGTGGATGAACTCGACGCGATCGGCCACACCGAGTTCCTGGGCGCGGAGTTTCGCCTGCCCGGTGAACAACTGGCTCAGGTCAATTCCGGTGCCTGTGATCCCGTAGTCGCGTGCCCAGGTGCAGAGCATTTCACCCGAACCGCTCCCGAGATCGAGCACGCAGGTCCCCGGTTCCAGGCGCAACGCCGCTCCGAGTGTGGCGAGCTTTTCCGGTGTGAATGGATTGTGGATGCGGTGAGCGCTTTCGCTGACGTTGAAGATCCGAGGAATGTCCACTGCGGTAACGCCTTACGTGTGTATGGGTTCGGTCCGCCACCCATCCTATCAAGCCAGCGCCGGCACGAGCCGACGCCGTCTGCCGTCGTCGAAGCCATCCGAGGCCGCTGGTGCGGCGTTCGACGGGCCGCTGAGAGGGGAGGCCTCACAATGGCCGGCATTCGTTCGTCCGGCGCTTCGCGCTCCGGGCTCGCAAGCCCTTCCCGTGCGGCTGTCGAGACTTCCGCCAGCGGCAGGTTAAGCCTCGTTTGGTTGCAAAGCCCGGCCTGGGGTGACCACAATAGGTACCGGCCCCGACTTGGCCGGTATCATGGCTGGTCTTTTCGAGAACATTGAGATTCGCGTCCCGGAACGGCGTTTTCAGAACTGGGCCGACTTCACATCGAACGCTCCGGAGTATTCCATCGGGTTGGAAGTGATGGATGACACGCCGGGCCACCTGGGACACTATGCGCATTTCGATCATCATTGCGGGGTGATCCGCGAGGTGACGATGAGCGCCGCGATGCAGGTGTACATCGCGGTCCGGCAGGGCCGGATCATGGAACGCTGGCTGCGCCACCGGAGACCCATCCCCGTGTATGTCTGGAATGCCGACCAGGACGTGTGCCTTTCGGCTTTCGTGCTGGAGTACCACTACATGCTGGAGCGGGTGGAGGGGACTCCGCTGCTGCGCTGGATCGTCCAGTACAACAACAAAATCGACGTCTGCGGCGGGTTGTATCCGGTGCGGTTGGATGAACTGGTGAAGAACCATTTCACCTGGGTCTTTGAGCCGTATATGGAGCAGCGCAGCCGGGGCAAGGAGCAGGGCGACTCCGAGCTGGTGACAAAGACCATCCGGGCCGTGTGCGACCGGCTGCTGGCCCTGATTGAGGGCCGGGCGGGCACGTCGCCCATCACTGCGCGACCGGACATCCTGTATCGCTCGGAGCACGACTTCGTGATTGCCGCCGAGAAGGGCGACCCGCATTCACGGCTGGTGCTGGCGTCGGAAGGGCACCGGAACCTGATCAGCCTGATCTGCCAGCGGCCCAGCGGACGCTACACGTACAGCGTGATTCGCGGGTCCCCATACGATGAAGACACCTTCCCGGTGATCGAACTGATCAATGCGTTCCAGGCGGCGGAAGACCGCCAGGATGTGAAGATCTGGGGCGGATCGAATCTGGCTGCGGGCTCCGATAGCGAACTGGGGTCCAGTCTGCACTGGACACAGCTGCGGGATATCGCGGAACGTGTTGTCTCGGCGCGACGGACCTAACTATCAGCGCTCAGCTGTCAGCTATCAGCTGTCAGCTTCCTCGATTGAGTCTTGAGTTTCCGCTGTTGATGCGGCTGCTTTGGGGCGCTGGGCTTCCTTTGGTGTTGATATCTTTCCTTTTCTTGTGTTAGTTGTTGAGTCCATGACCCGAGCTGGTGTGGAGTTGCAGCAGGCCGGAGTGGCGCGTTGACCGTGCCTTCCGGCCTGCGTTGGCGCGTAGTGGCGCTGCTGTTTGCTTCTACGGTGATCAATTATCTGGACCGGCAGACGCTGTCGGTGCTGGCTCCGCACCTGAAGACGGAATTCCAGTGGACGAACAGTGACTTCGCCCTGCTGATCATTGCGTTCCGGGTGGCCTACACAGTGGGGCAGGCAGGCTGCGGGCGGATCCTGGACCGGCTGGGGACGCGGCGCGGGCTGACGGTGGCAGTGGCGTGGTATTCGGCAATCGCCATGGCGACGGCGCTGGTGACGGGGTTGAAGAGCTTTGCCGTGATGCGGTTCCTGCTGGGACTTGGGGAGTCGGCCAACTGGCCGGGGGCGACCAAAGCCGTGTCGGAGTGGTTCCCGCGCAAAGAAAAGGCTCTGGCGGTAGCCATCTTCGACAGTGGGTCCTCGATTGGCGCGGCAGTGGCTCCGGCGCTGGTGATCGGGCTGTATACGGCCTTTGGCGGCTGGCGGCCGGCGTTTCTGATTACGGGGGTCCTGGGGTTCGGGTGGCTGGTGATCTGGCGGCGGTTTTACCGGACTCCGGAAGAGCATCCGCGCATCGGGGCGCAAGAGCTCGAGATGCTGCGGACAGACAAAATGGCGAGCCAGGATGGGGAAGCCGAGGCGCAGGAGGTGTCCTGGCTGGGTCTGTTGCGGTACCGGCAGACGTGGGGCGCGATTGCGAGCCGGGCGTTGACGGATCCGGTCTGGTATCTGATTACGGATTGGTTCGCGTTGTACCTGGTGTGGCGGGGATACCGTGTGGAAGAGAGCCTGATGGCGTTCTGGGTTCCCTTCCTGGCGGCGGACCTGGGGAACTATGCGGGCGGCGCGGCTTCGAGCTGGCTGGTGCATCGGGGTTGGCCGGTGGGCCGGGCGCGCAAAGCGGTGGTCGTGCCGGGCGCCCTGGGTGTGCTGCTGCTGATTCCTGCCGCGTTTGCGCCGAGCCTGATGGGGATTGCCTTTTTGTTCGGCGGTGCGACCTTTTCGTATGCCGCCTTTTCGACCATGGCGAATACTTTTCCGGCGGATTGTTTTGCGGACCGGGCCGTTGCGTCCGTGAGCGGACTGGGCGGGGCGGCGGCGGGCGCCGGCACGATTCTGTCCACGTATGCGGTGGGCTCGATCGCGGACAAGGTAGGGTTCCGGCCCGCATTGATTGGAGCGAGTCTGATTCCCCTGTTGGCGATGGTCCTGGTGCTGGCGCTGGTGAGGAATACGCGGGAGAGCGGGCAGGGTGTGATCCGGAGGATCTAAGCGGCCCGGTTTCGGTGCATAATGGTCGGGCCATGCAGAAACTCACTCGCAGTGCCGCCGGCGGAATGCTGGCCATTTTTCTGGTTTTCGGAGGAAATGGTCTGCTCAGGGGACAGGCGTCGAAGGAGAAGAGTGTGACCACGAAGATCAGCGGACCGTTTCGCGCCAAGATCAGCCCGCTCCAGATGGAAGACAAGACCGAGGGGACGATGCTGGGCCGGATGGTGATTTTCAAAACATATGAAGGCGATCTGGCGGCGACGGCGCGCGGCGAGATGCTGACGGCCGGGACGGCGGTGCAGGGTTCGGCCGGGTATGTGGCTGTGGAACGGGTGACCGGGACGCTGAAGGGAAAGAAAGGCTCCTTTGCGCTGCAGCATAGCGGCGTGATGGATCGCGGGGCAGCTCAGCTGGTCATTACAGTGGTGCCGGATTCGGGGACAGGCGAGTTGACGGGGCTGAAGGGCAAGATGGGGATTCGCATTGAGGCGGATGGGAAACATTTCTACGACTTCGAGTACACGCTGCCGTAGGAGAGGCGCGGCATGAGTCCCGCTATTGAATCGCCGTTGGTGAGCTTCTACCGAGGCACAGGCCGTGATGATGCGGGCCGCCGGCTGAAGGAGATCCGGCAGTGGCCGGATGAGCGGCTGGAGTATACGCACGACTACATTCAGTGGATGTTCCCACTGCGGGAGAGGAGCCAGTTCAACTATGGGGCTCCGGTGCTGGATGAGGCGGCGATTGCCGTGTTCCGCGATGACGCGGCGCTGCGGGCGGAGCTGTTCGAGTCGCTGAAGCGGATGCTGTTGTTCTACGGGCTGGAGTGGCATGAGGATGCGGTGCGGCGGACGGGGCGGTTTGCGGAGCGGGCGCTGGATTGGGTGACGGCGGGGAATCACAATCACCTGAGGATCACGCGGATCCTGAAGTGCCTGCGGCTGCTGGGGCTGGCAAAAGAGGCCCGGGCGTTCTTCGACTGCCTGGCGGCGGTGTACGAGGAAGAACGGGGGAAACCGAGACCGGGGATCAGCGCCGTGACGTTCCAATTCTGGTCAGAAGCGCTGCAGGCATAACGACCGGATCTCTTAACACTCCTAACCTGGCCGGCCCGTCATGTAAAACCACAGTGTTTTTGGCGTTTTTGAGGGGTGAGGGCAGGTGGCAGGAGCGGAGGTCTGTAACCTCCGCCGAACAGGTTCCCGTCCAAGGAGAGGTCAGAGAGCAGTATCTCCGGTTCTCCAATCCGGAGGAATCCAAAGGCGGGATGATGTCAGCAAGAGTCATTTGTATTGTGTTGGCTGTCGCGGCGGCTTACGGGCAGGAGCGGGACGGCGGGCAGCGGCCCGGTTTTGCCCAGGGTGGTTTCATGCGGTTCAGCCCCATTCTGGCGGCGGTGGATGCCGACCACGACGGCACCATCTCGGCGGCCGAGTTGAAGGCGGCTCCGGCGGCGTTGAAGACGCTGGACAAGAACGGCGACGGACAGTTGACGCAGGAGGAGCTGCGGCCGGCGTTTGCGCGCGGTGGTCCGGGCGGCATGGAAGGGCGGGGCGGTGGTCCTGGCGAGACGCAAGCTCCGAGTGCGGATGAGCTGGTGAAGACGCTGATGGCCTTCGATAAGGACGGCGATGGGAAGCTGTCGAAGGCGGAACTGCCGGAGCGGATGCAGGGCCTGTTCGATCGTGCGGATGCGGACAAGGATGGCTTTCTGACGGCGGAAGAGTTGAAGAAGCCGGCCTCGGCTCCGCGGGCGGAGCAGGGTGGACGCCGCGGTGAGCGGGAAGGTGGCGAAGGCGGGCGGCGGATGCAGCGCATGGATCCCGTGACGAGCGCGCTGGACACGGATCAGGATGGAGCGATCTCCGCGCAGGAGATGCAGGGCGCCGCGGTTGCGCTGGCGAAGCTCGATCGCAACGGCGATGGGCAGTTGACCGAGGACGAGGTTCGTCCGAATTTTGGCGGGCGCGGCGGACCGCGGCCTGCACAGGAACAGAAACAGTAGCCGGCCGGCTGAAAACCCGAGTAGTAGAGCACCGATATGAAATTACTGTCTGTCTGGATCGCCGGAGTTGTCCTTACCCTTCCGGCCCTGAGTGCGGCGAGTATGCCCTCGAGCCGCGAGCGGATGCAGACTTTCCATCATGAGAACGTGCTGGGAACGTCGATGGAGCTGAAGGTATCGGCGGCGACACGTGCGCAGGCCGAGGCGGCGGAGTCGGCCGCTTTGAAAGAGATCGACCGGCTGGCGCGGATCCTGAGTTCCTATGACGCGCAGAGCGAATTCAGCCGGTGGTCGCGGACCTCGGGCGAGGCGGTCAGGGTTTCGCCGGAGTTGATGGAAGTGCTGGGCCTGTTCGACACATGGAGGACGCGGACCGGCGGGGCGCTGGATGCGTCGGCGGAGGCAGTGAGCCGGATCTGGAAGCAGGCGGCGGCGCAGGGACGGGTTCCTACCTCTGTCGAAAGGGGTGCGGCTGTGGCTGCAGTGCGGCAGGCGCACTGGACGCTGGATGGCGCGGCGGGCACTGCGACTCATACGAGCGCTGCGCCGCTGGTCCTGAATTCCTTCACGAAGAGCTACATCGTGAATCGCGCGGCGGAGGCGGCTCTGGCCAGTGAGGGTGTGCGGGCGGTGGTCGTGAACATCGGGGGCGACCTGGTGGTGCGCGGGTCGTGGACGGAGAGTGTGGATATTGCGGATCCTCTCGCCGATGTCGAGAATGGTTCGGCGTTGACGAGGTTGCGCGTGGCGGATCGGGCGGTGGCGACCAGCGGGAACTACCGGCGCGGGTTCGATATCGGCGGGCAGCATTACTCGCATATCGTGGATCCCCGGACCGGTGAGACGGCGGAGGACGTGGTGAGCGCCACGGTGGTGGCTCCGGTTGCCGTGGATGCGGGCGCGCTGGCTACGGCGTTTTGCGTGCTATCACCGGCGGAGAGCCTCGCCCTGGCTTCGACGATGGAGGATGTGGAGTTTCTGATTGTGGAGCGGAACGGGCGGCGGACGGCGAGTCCGGGCTGGAGCGGATTGGAGGCTCCTCGTCTGCAGGCGGCGGGCTTCGCGGCGAAGGCGGCTCCAGCGGCGGCGCAGGGCGGAGGTTCGGTGCCCGCGGCGGCCGGGATGGAGTTGTTGGTGCAGTTGGAGCTGGCTCGCATTGAGGATGCGCGGGCGCGGCGGCCGTTTGTGGCGGTGTGGATCGAGGACAAGGATCATGTGCCGGTGCGGACGATTGCGCTGTGGTTCGACAAGGATCGATGGCTGCCGGACCTGAAGGCTTGGTATCGCGGAGACCGGCTGAGGGCGATGGCGGAAGGGACGGAGGTTGCCGGGTCCGTGTCGAGTGCGACGCGGCCTCCGGGCAAGTATACGCTGCGCTGGGACGGGAAGGACGACAAAGGCAAGACGGTGAAGCCGGGCAAGTATACGGTGTGTATCGAGGCCGCGCGGGAGCACGGCACGTATCAGATCCTGCGGCAGGAGATGGATTTCAGCGGGGCTCCAAAGCAGGTGCAGTTGCCCGGGAATACGGAGATCGCGGGGGCGTCGTTGGATTACCGGAAGGCGAGTCACTGACATATGCGCGGCGCGTTTGCTACGCCTATGGAGGAGACGCCTGTGACGAGGCATCGCCTGGCTCCGTGGAAGCGGCGGCTGGCGATGGTGTCGCGCTGGCTCCACATCTACCTGTCGATGGCGAGCTTCGGGATTCTGTTCTTCTTTGCGGTGACCGGGTTGACCTTGAACCATACGGAGTGGCTGAAGGGCCAGCAGCGGACGGTGCAGACCAAGGGCAGCGTCGATCTGAAGTGGGTGAAGGGTACCGATGACAAGAGTGTGGCGAAGCTGGAGATTGTTGAGCTGCTCAGGAAGGCTCATGGCGTGCGGACCGCGATGAGTGAGTTCCGCATCGATGAGTTCCAGTGCACGGTCTCGTTCAAGGGGCCCGGCTATGCGGCGGATGCGATCGTCGACCGGGCTACGGGGCGGTATGAGTTCACAGAGACGAAGATGGGCGCGTTGGCGATTCTGAACGATCTGCACAAGGGCCGGGATAGCGGGCCGGTGTGGTCGGCGATTATTGATGTGTCGGCCGTGCTGATGACTTTGGTGTCGCTGACGGGTCTGGTGCTGATTTTCTATCTGCAGAAGCGGCGGATGTCCGGGTTGGTTTCGCTGGCCGCGGGGGTGGCGCTTTGCTGTCTGGTTTATCGGCTGTGGGTGCCTTGAGAGCTGTCAGCTCTCAGCTGTCAGCTGTCAGCTCGCGGTTGTCCCCGGTGGATTGATTAGTCGGACTGCAGGGCGGACCTCGGGTCGCTTTGGGCCGCGGTCCAGGCTGGTTTGAGGGCCGCTGCGGCGGAGACCAGGAAGAGGAAGGCGAAGACCGAGGCCAGGACCAGGGGGTCCGCGGCGGTCACCGTGTAGAGTAAGTCTTCGGCGGCTCGTCCTGCTCCATAGGCTGCTACCAGGCCTGCCAGTTCTCCTACCACTACGAAGATCAGCGCACTGCCGGTGATTTCGAGGAGCAACCTGCGGCGGCCCGCGCCTAAGGCTACTTTCAGGGCGATCTCGCGGGTGCGTACGGCAAGGCTTTCGGTGATGACGCTGTAGACTCCGGCCGCGGCGAGGATTACCGCGCAGGCCGCGAACCAGAGGAGCAGGATCATGTTGAAGCGATGGCGAGCCGTGTCCTTCTCGATCAACTCGCCTAACGTGGCTGTGCCGGCGATGGCCTGGCGGGGGTCGATCTCCGCAGTGGCCTGCCGCACCAGGGCTACGAGCTCGTGGGTGGGCCTGGTGCCTCGCACCACCACGTAGTTTGTTGGGATGCCCGTCTGCAGGTAGTTCACGTAGAGGTCGACGCCGGTTTCGGTGACTCGGCGGTAGCGGGCTTCGGCAGCGACTCCAATGACCTTCCACCAGACGTCGTCAGGGCGTCGACCGAAGCGAAGGCGCAGGCCCAGCGGGTCATGGCCGGATTTGCGGAGCTGGCGGGCCAGGTTGTTGCTGATGATGACGACAGGCTCGGCTTTCTCGAAGTCGGTGAGGCGGAAGTCGCGGCCCTCGAGCAGGGGCGTGCCGACAGTGGCGAGGTAGCCGGGTGTGACCACTTCGTAGTTGGCGGAGGGCAGTTCTTCATTGCGATGGCGGCCGGCTTCGAAATCGAATTCGTAGCGGAGGTCCCAGCCGACATTGCCTTCGAAAGGACGCAGGAGAACGGCTCCCGCGTGGGTGACTCCGGGGGCGGTGCGGAGCTTTTCGAGGAGGCGAGTGTAGAAATCGTCGCGGGATTGTGGCGTGAAGCCATCGCCGCGCAACGCGAGGTTCATGGTGACGGTGTCGCGATTGGCGAAGCCCACGTCGGTGTGGAGCATGGCGCGGTAGCTGACGACCAGCAGGACGCAGAGGGAGAGCAGCAGGACCGTGGCGGCGGTCTGGGCCATGACGAAGACGCGCTGCAGGCGCTTGCCGGTGCGGGAGCCGGCGGTGCGCTGGCCGCCTTCGCGGAGCAGGGCGTCGAGATCGAGACGAGTGATGAGCCAGGCGGGCGCGAAGGAGCAGACCAGGGCGGCCAGGGCCGCGGTGGCGAGGGCGAAGGCGAGTCCACGCGGGTCGAGGGTGGCTTCGGTGAGGCGCGGAATGTCGGCGGGGGCCCAGAGGACAAGCAGGCGGATCAGGGCCGCGGCGAGTAGGGTTCCTGACACAGCGGCGAGGATGGCGGCGGTGAGTCCTTCGACGGCAAACTGGGCGAGGATGTGGCGTGGAGCGGCTCCGAGAGAAGTGCGGGTAGCGATTTCGCGGCGGCGGGCGAGGGCTCGGGACAGAAAGAGATTGCTGGCGCAGATGCAGGCGGCGAGCAGGAGAAGGAGCGAGGCGCCCAGGGAGATCCAGAGGTGGATGCGCGCGGAGCCCGTCCAGTATTGGGGTAGAGGGGTGACGACCGCTTTCTGGGATTTCGAGTAGAACTGCGGGTAATCGCGGGCCTGGCGCTGGAAGAGAGAGGCGACCTGGGCTTGGATGGCGGAGGCGGAGTAGCCTGGCCGGGAGCGTGCGATGGCCTGGAGGTAAGTGGCTCCGCGGCGTTCCTTCATGGGGTTGACGCCGAGGGGCAACCAGATGTCGACACCGCGCGGGAAGTCGATGGCAGGAGCTGTAACTCCGATGACAGTGACTCCGGCTCCGTTGAGGCGGATCTGGCGGCCCAGGATGGCGGGGTCGGCCGAGAAATAGGTGCGCCAGACGTGATCGGAAAGAATGACGACGGGGGCGGCATTGACCTGCTCGTCGGCATCTGTGAAGTCGCGGCCGAGTGCGGGTTTGATTCCGAGGACACGGAAGAAGTCGTGGGAGACGGGCGTGCTTTCGAGCTGGACGGGGTCGCCGTGGCCGGTGTCGAGGACTCGGCCGTAGCCGTAGAGCGTCGTCGGCATGAGGGCGACGGAGTCGAAGGCTTTGAGGGCCTGGAGGTCGCCGAGTTCGGGGTAGGCCAGTTCGACGAGGGCGACTCCGGCGACCTGGTCCTGCTTCCAGATCACCTGGATGGCATCCTGATCGGGGAAGGGCAGGGGCTTCAGGAGAACGGCCTGGACGAGAGAAAACATGGTGACGCTCATGCCGATGCCGAGCGTCAGAATGGCGATGGCGAACAGATAGGCTGAGCCGTTGCGGCGGAAGGTGCGCAGGGCAAAGGAGGCGTGGCGGAGGGCGGTCTCCAGCGGCTGCAACGGAGTGGACTCGTACACGTCTTCGTGGATGCGGGCAGGATTGCCGAGGCGGCGGCGGGCGTAGAGTTCGGCCTGATCCGGCGTGTCGCCGGCGTCGAGACGCTCCTGTTTGAGCTGAGCGAGGTGGTCGGCGAGTTCGGCGTCGAGGCCGCGGTTGTTGCGGAAGAGGTGGAAGAGGCGCGAGAGCATGGGCCTATGCGGGCCTCATGACGCGGGTGATGGCGTGGACCAGGGTCTGCCAGCGGGAGTGTTCCAGGGCTACCTGTTTCCGGCCGGCGGGCGTGAGGCTGTAGTAGCGGGCGCGGCGGTTGGTGGGGGAGACCTCGTATTCCGCCTTGATGAGTTGTTTCGACTCAAGGCGGCGGAGGGCGGGGTAGAGGGAGCCGTGGTCGACCTGCAGGAGCTCGTCGGAGCGCTGTTCGATGAGTTTCGCGATCTCATAGCCGTTGGCTTTGCCGGGCAGCAGGATCTGGAGAATCATCATGTTGAGAGTGCCCTGCAGGATGTCGACGGGCTTGGGCGGTGCGGCCATGGAGTCAGTTTATCATTCCACCGGTAGAGAAACTACTATTAAGCCCGAGCGCTTCCATTTGACATTAATGAACTGAACCGTTTAGTATTCCAAAGAGGTGCAAGGAGGCCTACGGCAGGTATGATCCAAGTGGAGAATCTCTGCAAGAAGTACGGCGACTTCACGGCGGTCGATAACATTTCCTTCCAGGTGGGGCAAGGCGAGATTTTTGCCTTTCTGGGACCCAATGGGGCGGGGAAGACGACCACCATCAAGATGCTGACCACGCTGCTGACGCCGACGAGCGGTCAGTTGCGGATTGACGGTCTGCATCCATCCGACAACGCCAACGAAGTTCGAAAGCGCTTTGGGATTGTCTTTCAGGACCCGAGCCTGGACGGCGATATGACGGCGTACGAAAACATGGAATTGCACGGTGTGATGTATCACGTGCCGCGCAAGACTCGCATTGCCCGGACCGAGGAGTTGCTGCGCACGTTCGAACTGTGGGAGCGGCGGAACGATCAGGCGAAGATGTTCTCCGGCGGCATGAAGCGCCGGCTGGAGATTGCGCGTGCGTTCCTGCACACGCCCAAGATCCTGTTCCTGGACGAGCCGACGCTGGGGCTGGATCCGCAGACACGCAACCAGCTCTGGAACCAGGTCAAGATGCTGAACAAGTCAGAGGGTGTGACCGTGTTTCTCACCACGCATTACATGGACGAAGCGGACCGTGTGGCGCAGAGGATCGCGATCATAGACCACGGGAAGATCGTGGCGGAAGGCACTCCGGAGAGCCTGAAGCAGCAGACGAACACCACCACGCTGGAAGACGCCTACCTGGCCTACACTGGGTCGTCCATCCGGGACGAGACCGCCAATGTCTCCTCAGATCAGTTGAAGCAGGTAGCCCAGATGTGGAGCAAGAAGCGATGAGCACCATATACATCCTGTGGTTGAGAGAGTTGCGGCGCTATGTGCGATCGCGAGCCCAGATTGTGGCTTCGCTGGGGCAGCCGCTGCTGTATCTGATTGCCCTGGGTTTCGGCATGGGGCCCATCTTCCAGAAGGCCGGACAGGGGAGCTACCTGCAGTTTGTGGCGCCTGGCGTGATCGCCATGTCCGTGTTGTTCAGTTCCGTGTTCTCGGGGATTGGACTGTTGTGGGACCGGCAGTTCGGCTTCCTGAAGGAGACTCTGGTGGCTCCGGTACCGCGGATCCAGATCATGCTGGGCAAGACCCTGGGGGCCGCTACGGTGGCGGTGGTCCAGGGCCTGCTTGTCGTGGTGGTCTGTTTCCTGGCGGGCTTCCGGGTGGCTAATCCGTTGATGCTGCCATTTGCCTTGCTGTTTATGGTGCTGATTGCGTGTGTGTTCAGCGCCCTGGGAACGGCCATCGGGTCAGTGCTGGAGAACATGCAGGGCTTCCAGTTGATCATGAACTTCCTGGTGATGCCGATCTTCTTTCTCTCGGGTGCACTCTATCCGCTGAGCAACCTGCCTTCGGTGATGACGGCGGTTACGCGGCTCGATCCGTTAACCTATGGAGTGGATGGACTGCGGACCTCACTGATTGGGGTTTCGCATTTCAATCTGGGCCTCGATGCGCTGGTGCTTGTCAGCGTCGCGACGGTTCTGATGTTTGTCGGCAGCCGTTTGTTCTCGAAGATTCAGGTCTGACTATGGCTCGTACGCGAAGCGACAGTGCGCATCGAAAGGTCCTGGATGCCGCGCTGTCGCTCTTCGCCGAGCGGGGCATTGACGGCACCAGCATGGATTCCGTGGCTGAGCAGTCCGGTGTCAGCAAGGCGACAATCTACAAACACTGGGCCGACAAGGATGCCCTGATTCTCGAGGTGATGGCCGACGTCAACGGACTGAACGCGCGGCCTACCTTTGATACGGGACATACGAGGGAAGATGTGTGCGCGGTGCTGGCGTACCGGAACCCGGAAGGGGCCGAGGTACACCAGAAGTTCATGCCGCATTGCATCGCTTATTCGGCGCGCAATCCGGAGTTTGGCCTTGCCTGGCGGCACATGGTGATGGAGCCGCCGCGCCGGGAGTTGCGGCACCTGCTGTCGCTCGGGATTGAGCGGGGGGAACTCGAATCGGACCTCGATATTGAGGGTTCCCTGGCGTTGCTGTTGGGTCCGGTTTTGTATTGGTACATCTTCTTCAAGGGCACCAAAGAGAAGCCGACCGTGGTGGCGGAGCGCGTGGTGGAGGCGTTCTGGCGGGCATACGGGGTGAAGGCGACGGCTGCCCCTGGCAAGGCCCGGCGAGCCAAGTCCTGAGAGCGGGACGCCGGTTCCACGGATCCCTTGCGAAAATATCCCAAGCCCGTGATCCCGATCGCTTTGGCGTTGCGCGTCTCTTCAGTGAGGAAGCATGAAACTCACTGTTCTCGCTCTCGGAGCACTACTCACGGCTGCCGCACACGGCGCCACTCTCTACGACACGTTGGGACCATCCAACAGCTATCAGCTCTCCGGGTCCACGATTGGCGGATCCTACGATCAGGTGATCGCCAACCTCTTCGAACCCCTGGAGGACGGCAAGATCAGCCAGATCACCCTTGCCATGGGCCACACCTCCGGCCAGAACCTGTACCGGCTGGACATCGTGAGTAACGGGGAAGGCGGCCCGACGGGCGCCAGCCTCTTCACGCTCGATTTCGGCCTGACGGGTTATCTGACAACGTTGAATCTGGCGGACGGCCCCTCTTTGCAGGCCGGCAATCTCTATTGGATGGTGATCAGCGGCGCGGGCGAAGCCACGCAGGGGGCGTGGTGGGGCAACAACAGCGGAATCCGCGGTACGACAGGATGGCAGAATTCGCAGCCGACCTTCACCTCCGCCAGTTCGGTCAACTGGCATCTGAACGGCGACAGCTACCTGAACGCGTTCCGCATCAGTTCCGGGACTTCGACTGATCCGGTGGCGGCTCCCGAGCCATCCACGGCCCTGCTGGCAGCTCCCGCGCTGTTGCTGCTGGGCTGGCTGCGCCGGCGCCGGGCGTAGAAACAACACTATTGCACCGGGTGCAGGCCAGGGGGCCGTCTGCGGACGAGGGAGTCTTCCTTACCGGCGCAGTCGGCCTCCGAAATTGGCGCCAGGAGTTAGTCCGTACTGCCCGCGACGCGCATGGCGTCTTCAATCTCGTACACGCGGTCTTCCAGGTCGCGGGTCGGTTTTCCAGCCGCCTGGGCCGCCTCGAGTTTCTTCTGAGCCGCCGTCAGCCGTTTCTGAAGTCCCTGCAGCTTCGGATCCGGCTTGGCCGGCGGCTGTTCTTTTTTGGGGGCCACCGCAGCGGCGGCGGGTGCGGCGGCTGGAGCCGGTTTCGAAGCGGCGGTCTTCTTGGGCTTGCCCGCCTTGTAGCGGAAAGACGTCACGGCCGGCGGGGGCTTGAGGCCGGGTCCGAAATCGGCGCGGTACTCCTCGGAGAGCTTCACGGCCTCCTGCAACAGTTCGCGGAAGCGGGCCTCCATGGCAAGTTTGGCCTTGGCGCGCAGATCGCCCCCCTTCTGTTTCCACTGCTGATACTCGGCAATGACATCGCTCATGAGAACCATCCTACCCTGTTTATTCGCCTATGCGGAAATGCATCGTTCACCCGCGAGGCTCCTTCAGCTTACGCCGTGAACCGGGCCCGGTTCAGCCCGGCGGCGGCCGTGGACTCGCGGATACTCAACTCGGCCGGCAGTTGAATGGTGACAGGACCGCCGGTGAGCTTGCCTTCGATGCGGTCGATCAGCATCGAGGCACCCTTGAAGCCGAGATCGAATGTGGGCTGCGCCACACAGGTGAGCAACGGATGAAAGGCGCGCCCGAACGGGAGTTCGTCGAAAGTCGCCAGGGCAATGTCGCGCGGGCAGTGGACGCCCGCCTCGTCCAGGGCTTGCAGGACCCCGACCGTCATCATCGCATTGCAGACGAAGATGGCGGAGGGGAGATGCTGGCGGAACGCGATCTGCTTCCCCAGCCGGTAGCCGGAGGTTTCGCGAAAGTCCCCCTCGAAGACGAGCGCGGGGTTGTACTCGATACCCGCCTCGCTCAGAGCTTCCTGGTAGCCCTCCAGCCGCTGCCGCCCAATCCCGAGCGAGAGCGATCCGGTGATGATGGCGATCTCCTGGTGCCCCATGCGGACCAGATGGCGGACGCATTCGCGCGCTCCGCGGACATTGTCGACGACCACCGAGTCGACGCCGATGCCGGGCGGGACGCGGTCGAGGAAGACGATGGGCGTGCCGGAATCGGCGGCATTGCGGATGTGTTCTATCGTGCCGTCTCCGGGCGCGATGGCGATGAGGAAGCCGTCGACGCGCCGGGAACGGAGGGCGGCCAGGGCGTTCTGCTCGCGCTCGACACGCTCGTCGGTATTGACCGTAATCAGCAGGTAAGAGCGCTCGCGGGCCGCTTCCTCGGCCCCGCGGATGATCTCCGGGAAGAACGGATTGGTGATGTCGGGGATGATCATCCCCAGCATGTGAGTCTGGCGGACCTTCAGGCTGCGGGCGATGTGGTTGGGATGGTAGTCCAGCGCGCGAACGGCTTCCAGCACCCGCTGCTTCAGGTGCGGGCTCACGGGGATGCGGCCCGAGATCACGTTCGAGACGGTCGCAATAGAGACTCCAGCCTTGCTGGCTACTTCTTTGATCGTTGCCATCGGATCGAACCGGCCCAGGGGGCGTCATGAGACGGGCAGAGGCTGCCCAACCAGACAAGAGGCGGCAGCTGTAGCTCCAGTATGCACATCACGAGGGCCTGTGTTGCGCCGACACAGGCGTTATAACGTTTCAATCGAGGTCGAGAGCCAGTGTATGCGCCTTGCGATGCGATGTCAACTCGCAAGATGGCCCGTTTCCAGGCGTTTTCGCGCAAAACCGTTCATCGCATCCGGGCGGTACTGTAGCGATGGACGCGTTCGTCGCCTCTTTGCCGGTGGCGATAGAGAAGCTAAAGTTGGCTCTTTGGAGCGGTTTTTAGAATAACGTTTCAGTTCTTTTGCGTACATTCTAGTATTTGTTAAACGCTGAGTTTAAAGAGGATATATCACAGTTAGGCAAGAGTGACTGCGGCTCCGCGGAGCTGTACGATGTCAAAATTAAACGTATAAATTTTGGAGAGTCCTGTGATAGAGTGTTGCCCATCGGCGGTCAGCCACGTCCTCGCTGAGGTCGCGAATTCACTCCCTCGCAGGGCTGGGCCCGCAGTTCACAACAGTCTGGTCACGGAAAGGACCTCCCAGGGCCCATGGCGCAAGTAAGATTGGCGATTGCCGCATTAGCCGGCCTCAGCTTCGTCAGCAGTGCGGCAGTCACCGTACAAAAACAGAACTATCAGGGGTGGCCCAACAGCTACCGCATCAGCAATGGCGAGGTGGAACTCGTGGTGACCGGCGACGTCGGACCGCGTGTGATTCGCTTCGGGTTTGTGGGCGGGCAGAACCTCTTCAAGGAGTACAAGGAACAACTCGGCAAGAGCGGCGAGGCGCAGTTCCAGGCGCGGGGCGGCCACCGCGTGTGGAAGGCGCCCGAAGATCCGGTGGCCACCTGGGCTCCGGACAACGTGCCCGTGGAAGTCAAGCAGACAGCCCAGGGTGTGATCGCGCGCGAGCCCAAAGAGCCGTTGACCGGACTCCAGAAGGAGATCGAAATCCGGTTGGCGGCCAGCGGCAGCGGCGTCACGGTGATCCACCGGATCACCAACGGATCGCTCTTCCCCCTCGAATTCTCGGCCTGGGCGCTCACCCAGATGGCCCAAGGCGGCACGGCTGTCACCGGCTTCCCGCCCCGCGGCAAGCACCCGGTGAATCTCGAGGCCACGAACCCGCTGGTGATGTGGGCGTATACGGACCTTTCAGACCCGCGTTGGACGTTCACCAAGAAGTACCTGATGTTGCGCCAGGACCCCGCGAATAAAGAACCTCAGAAGCTCGGCACCTTCAATGCGGATACGTGGGCAGCCTATGTGCTCAATGGGGAAGCCTTCGTGAAGCGGGTGAAGGCGGACCCGGGCAAGACCTATCCCGACTTCGGCTGCTCGTTTGAGACCTTCACGAACGACGAGTTTTTGGAGGTGGAGACGGTGGGTCCGCTGACGAAACTGCAGCCTGGGCAGGCGGTCGAGCACGTCGAGAACTGGAGTCTGCACAAAAACGTGCGCCTGGACGCCAAGACCGACGCGGCACTGGACAAGCTGATTCTTCCGTTGGTTCAGGCGACCAACGGCGCACGGTAAGGAAAGGAATCCTTCGGAGTCGCGCCGGGAGGGCGCGGCTGATCTGAAGCGGTGCACCACCACCGCTGGCAGAACGCGATCAGGACAGAGGCGCACCACCGCTGCGGTCCTGGGAAATCATGAGTTGCGGCGCACCACCGCCGCACATTGACGAACTAAGGATGGAGCGGCGCACCACCGCCGCTGCATTGACGAAATAGAAATGGAGCGGCGCACCACCGCCGCTCCATCGAAGGCAACCGAGCAGTGACAGGAGAATGCCATGAACAACTTTCTCTATCTCTTACGCTCGATCACCCTCACTGTCATGTTAGTCATTGGGGTGTCGAGTGTCACGTACGGGCAGCTGACTTCGCAGATCAACGGGACCATTACGGATGGTACCGGCGCCATGATGCCGGAGGTCGGAGTCACCGTGATCAACGAAAACACAGGCATCCGGTGGGAGGTCAAGACGAACCAGTCCGGAGCCTATCTCGTGCCGCTGCTGCAACCTGGCCAGTACAGAATCAATGTGCAGGCACAGGGGTTCAAGCCGGTCAGCCGTACCGGGGTACGGCTGGACGTAGCCCAGACCGCCACTATTAACTTCGCTCTCGAGGTCGGCGCCCTGGTGGAGTCCATCGAGGTCAAAGACACGACCCCGATCCTCGATACCGGCAGCAACTCCATTGGCGGTCTGGTCTCCCCGGAAAAGATCGAAAACATGCCGATGAAGGGGCGGAACTCCAACTCCCTTCTCATGCTGGTGCCGGGCATCCGCTCGACGCGGGCCACCACCAGCAACCCCGTGTTGGAGAGCCACTATCAGTTCTTCTCGGTGAATGGATCGCGGCCCAATCAGAGCCAGTTCACCCTCGATGGCGGGAACAATACGAACCTGACCTTCAACGGGCCGGAGTACAGCGCACAGGTCGACTCGGTGCAGGAGTTCCGGGTGCAGACCAGCAACTTCAGCGCCGAGTATGCGAACTCGGCCGGCGGCATCATTAATGTCGTCACCAAGAGCGGCACGAACGAGTTCCACGGCAGCGCGTTCGAATACTTCCGCAACGACGCGCTGGCCGCCAACGACTTCTTTTCGAACGCCGCCGGCAAGAAGCGGCCGGTGCTCCGCTATAACCAGTTCGGCGGTACCGTGGGTGGGCCCGTCATCAAGAACCGCTCGTTCTTCTTCTTCGGCTATGAGGGTCTGCGGATGAAGCTGCCGAGCGTCATCACCACCAGCGTACCGACCGCGGCGCAGAAGGCGGGCGACTTCTCGAGCACCCTGACCAGCACGGGGCAGGTGGTCGCGATTTATGACCCGCTCACCACCCGTATCGATCCCAACAACGCCGCCAACTACGTGCGGACGCCGTTTGCCGGGAACCGGATTCCCGCCAACCGGATCGACGCGGTCTCGGCCAATGTCCAATCCTATTACCCGGCGGCAAATCAGGCCGGCGACCCCTTCACGGGCCTCAACAACTTCTTCTTCAGCGGGCCGCAGCAGCGCAGCACCAACGACTTCTCGGGCCGCTTCGACCATCAGCTCAACCAGAGCACCAACGTGATGGTGCGCGTCTCCCGCTTCAACCTGAGCCCCTGGACCAACCCCGCCACCTTCGGCGAGAGCAACATCGCCAGCCCGGGCTACGTCACCAAACCGCAGCACCATCCCAACACGACAGGCAAACTCACCAAGGCGTTCACCCCCACGCTGTTCGGCGAGTTTCTGGTCTCCTGGGCGCGCTGGTATTACGAGAGCTTTGCGCTCTCCAACGGATTCGATCCGACGAAGCTGGGCTTCCCGGCCTACCTCGCGGCGAACAGCAAAACCTTGGGCTTCCCGTCCATCGCCCCGGGCGAGATGTCGGGCCTCGGCACCTATTACAACGAGCACGACGTTTCCGACCGCTACGAGTTCAAAGCGAATCTCTCAAAGATCAGCGGCCGCCACACCATCAAGTTCGGCGGGTTGTACGGGCTCGGTCTGTACACGTCCCGTCTGAACAACAACAGCGACGGCACTTACTCATTCGACAAGTCGTTCACCCAGGGTCCGAATCCGCTGGTCAGTTCTCCGGCGGGCGGCTTCGGCTACGCCAGCTTTCTGCTGGGGACGCTCAGCGGCGGCACGCACAACCCGAGCGTCGTCGACGGCGCGTTCAAGCAGCCTTACTATGGCCTCTACGTACAGGACGACTTCAAGCTGACTCCGCACTTCAGCCTGAACCTCGGCCTGCGGTGGGACTACGAAGCCCCCAGGACGGAAGAGAAGAACCAGGTGACGAACTTCGACTACACCAGCGCGGCCACGCTGTCGAATGGGGTTGTGGTGCACGGCGGCACCCTATTCCCGGGCGTGAACGGAGTGGCCCGCGGGCACTGGAATACGTCGAAGACGAACTTCGCTCCCCGCTTCGGCTTCTCCTACAGCATCAAGGACGATACCGTCATCCGTGGCGGTTACGGCATCTTCTATGCGAACACGTGGGGCAACGGCCGGAACAACAACGCCATTCCGCAGACGGGTTTCTACTGCAGCACGGCTGTCATCAATAGCCTGGACGGCGGGCTGACTCCCTACTCTTACCTGTCCAACCCGTTCCCCTCGGGCTTCTGCGCCGCGACCGGCAGCTCCGCCGGACTGGCGACGAATCTCGGCCAGACCATCAACATGATCGACCGCAATCTGCAGTTGCCCTACATGCAGACCTGGAATCTGAACATCCAGCGCAAGCTGCCCGGGGACGCCTTGCTGGAGGTTGCTTACTCGGGTTCCCGCGGCATCCATCTGATGGCCATCACCGAGTACAACCAGATGGCTCCCGAGTACATGAGCCTCGGCACGAAGTTGAACAGCCAGGTGCCGAATCCCTATTACGGGGTGATCACCACCGGTACCCTGTCGACACCCACCATGACGCTGGCGCAATCGCTGCGGCCTTACCCGCAGTACACGGGCGTCTCCAGCCGCAATGCGACCTACGGCGCGTCCACTTATCACGCCCTGTTCGTCAAGGCGGAGCGGAGAATGTCCAAGGGCTTCAGCGTCCTCGCTTCCTACACGTTCTCGAAGCTGATCGACGACATGATTCCCAGCGTCAACGGCTTCCCCGGCGAATCGTTTGCGGGCGGCGGCCTGCAGAACTACTACAACCGGCGCGGGGAACGCGCGCTGGCTTCCTGGAATACTCCCCAGATGCTGGTGACCAGTTTTGTGTATGAGCTGCCCTTCGGGCAGGGCAAGCCGCTGCTCAATCATGGAGGCCTGCTGGGGCGTATTGTGGGCGGCTGGGAAGTGAACGGCATCTCCACCCTTCTCAGCGGACCGCCGTTGCAGGTGGTCGGCGGCAACACCACCGGTGCTTTCTCCGGCACCACGCGGCCCAATTGGAATGGCAAGGATGCCACCAGGGACGGCGCTGTCCAGGGCCGTCTCGCGTCCTACTTCGACACCAGCGTATTCACGCTCAACGACCCGTATACGTTCGGTAACGCTCCGCGCATCATGCCGAATCTCTATGGGCCAGGCACCGCCAACTTCGACCTTTCGGTCTTCAAGAACACAACGATTACGGAAGGGAAGCGGCTGCAGTTCCGGGCGGAAGCGTTCAATGCTTTCAACCGTGTGCAGTTCAGCAATCCCAACACAACCATCACGTCCAACGCGTTTGGGCGCATCAGCGGACAACAGAACTCGCCCAGGGACATCCAACTGGCCTTGAAGTTCCTGTTCTGAGGAAGTCAGAGAATGAGTGAGAGGTGCGGGGGGCCGGTGGCGCGGCCGCCCGCCAAGGAGCGAAGTTTCATGAGTCGAAAACAGAATGGATCCGATTCCGGTCGACGGGGCTTTCTGAAGACGGTGGCCCTGGGGGCCGCGGCGGTACCGGCGGCGGGACAGACGGCGGCCGGGCAGGCTCCGGCAGCCGCAACAGCCGCCCCGGCGGTTCCGGCACCGGCTGCTGCCGCCAGCGCCTTCGAATACCCGCGCTCGTTTCGCGGCAGGCAACTGGCCACCATCGCTTTTCCTCTAGGCGGTGTGGGCGCCGGCAGTGTGAGCCTGGGCGGCCGGGGCCAACTGCGCGATTGGGAGATCTTCAACCGGCCCGAGAAGGGGCGCCTGCTCAACTACACGTTCCCGAGCATCTGGGCCCAGGCCGGGTCGGGCAAGCCGGTGGCGCGTGTCCTGGAGGCCCGGCTCCTCTCGCCCTACCAGGTGGGCCGCGGCCTGGATCCCGCGCAGGTCTCGGGCCTGACGCGCCTGGAGGACGCCAGGTTCACGGGCGAGTTTCCCATGGCGGGCATCGAGTTTCGAGACAGGACGCTGCCCGTGAAAGTGAAGCTGGAAGCGTTCACGCCTTTCATTCCGCTGGAGCCCGATGATTCGGGACTGCCCGTGGCCATCCTGCGGTACAAGGTGACGAACCCGGGCAAGGTGGCGGCGAAGGTCTCCATCGCGTACTCCCTCGACAATCCAGTCGGCTTGAACCCGCGGGTGCGCCCCGAACGCGGGCGGGCTGCGGAGCAGGCGCGCACGAACGAGTTCCGTTCAGGCGATGGCCTGCAGGGCCTCATGATGACCGATGCCAAAGCCCAGGCGGGCGCGCCCATGACGGGCTCCGTGGCCCTCTGCCTCCTGAACGCGGGTGACGGCAAGGTCACTCATCTGCGCGGCTGGCAGAAGGCGAAGTGGTGGGCCAGCCCGCTGCTGTTCTGGGACGATTTCTCGGACGACGGGCAACTGGGGCCGGAACCGGAGTCGCGGAATACGGTCGGTTCGCTCTGTCTGCAGCGGACCATTGCTCCGGGTGCAGAGGCCGATTTCACTTTTCTGCTGGCCTGGCATTTTCCCAACCGGACTCCGGCCTGGTGCGGCTGGGTGGCTCCGCAGGGCGATGAGAACGTGGTGATGGGCAACTACTATGCGCAGCGTTTCGCTGATGCCTGGAAGGTGGCCGAGTACACGGCCTCTCATCTCGAACCCTTGGAGAAACGGACCCGGGCCTTCACGGCGGCCATTCGCGCGTCCACACTGCCTGCCGCGGTGAAGGATGCGGCCACGGCCAATCTCTCCACCATGGTGACCAACACCTGCTTCCGCACCGCCGATGGGAAGTTTCGCGGGTTCGAAGGCATCGATGATGAGCGCGGCTGCTGTTTTGGCAACTGTACGCACGTCTGGAACTATGAGGTGGCCACGCAGCACCTGTTCCCGTCGCTGGCGCGCTCCATGCGGGAGTCCGCTTTCGAATTGGGGGCGGCGATGGAGGGTGTGATCCCCATTCGCCTGATGATTCCTGAGAAGAAGCAGCATTCGGGCACGACCGCGGCCGACGGCACCATGGGGCAGATCATCAAGGCCTACCTCGACTGGCGGCTGTCTGGCGACAATGCCTGGCTGCAAAGCATGTGGCCGAATATCAAGCGGGCCATGGAATTCGCCTGGGTGGAAGGCGGCTGGGACGGCGATCGCGACGGCGTGGCCGAAGGGGTCCAGCACAACACCTACGACGTCGAATTCTATGGGCCGAATCCGATGTGCGGAGCGTATTACCTCGGCGGCCTGCGCGCCTGCGAGGAGATGGCTCGCGCTACTGGCGACACGGCGTTTGCCCAGCAGTGCGCCGGCCTGTTCAAGAGCGGCAGCCGCTGGATCGATGCGAATCTCTTCAACGGCCAGCACTACATCCAGAAGATTCAGGGGATCCCGACGGCGAAGATCGCCAAACCGCTGCGCTCCACTGGTGGGGCCGAGGATCCGGAACATCCTGACTTCCAGTTGGGGGAAGGCTGCCTCACTGACCAGTTGATTGGCCAGTATCTGGCGGATCTGGCCGGCCTCGGCCCGCTACTCGACCCGGCCCACATCCGCAAGACCCTGGAAAGCATCTACCGCTACAACCATCGCTCCACCCTCACCAATCACGATTCGGTGGAGCGGATCTACGCCCTCAACGACGAAGCCGCGGTGCTGATCTGCGATTACGCCGCCGGCAAGCGGCCGCGCATCCCATTCCCCTATGCTTCGGAGGCGTGGACCGGGATCGAGTATCTCTTCGGGACTCAGCTCATCGCCGCCGGAATGGTGCGCGAAGGCACTCAGTGTTTTGAAGATGTGCGCCGGCGGTACGACGGCGAGAAGCGCAACCCGTGGGACGAGATCGAGTGCGGCCACCACTATGCCCGGGCCATGTCGGCTTGGTCTGGGGTGCTGGCGCTGACGGGCTTCGAGTATCACGGTGGAGCGGGCAGCCTCTCTGTCGCTCCTCGCATCCGGCCGGAGAACTTCACTTCGTTCTGGTCGACTGGCGGCGGGTGGGGCGTGTTCTCGCACTCCCTGAAGGGCGGGCGGACTCAACTGACGGTCTCTGTGACCGAAGGCAAGCTGTCGTGCCGGACGGTGGAAGTGTCAGGCGGAGCAGGTGCCGGCGGAGCATCTGCCGCCAGCATCGGAAACCGCAAGCTGGCCCATGAAGTGAAGCGGGAAGGGAAACGGGCTCGATTCGTCTTTGCCGAACCGCTGGAAATTGCGCATGGCGAGACCCTGACGCTCTCGGTCTAGGCGGTGGCCGCCTGGCCGGATAGTGCAGGGTCTGCCGGGTACCGGCATCTGACCCCATGACCGGTGCCCGCCGGAGGCGGAGGTTCCTCCCCTGGATCCTCCGCCTCCAACAGTTTTCTCCACGGAGCGGCCAATATCGGACGCCGCATCAGCGCGCCGCAATCGCCTCAATCTGCTGGAGGTGATTGTTGTCGTGCCCCGCCATGGTTTCGACCAGAACCCCAAACGACATCGTGCCTCTCTCGGGGTGCGTCAGCAGCTTCGAGAAGGCAGAGGCCGGGATCGACCGGATAAACGCCACGTTCCACTGCCGGACCGCGGTAAAGGTGGCCAGGGCGGCCTCCGTCGAATAAGGAGTGTAGGACGAAGCCCAGCGATCCTGGTCGAAGGGCTGGATGACGTGGTGGTCGTCCGAAACCGATTGCCGCAAACGAAAGGCGAAAACAATCTCAGCGTCTGCGAGGTGGCAGAGGATCTCCCGGGCGCTCCATTTGCCCTCCGACGGCGCGGCGTTCGCGCGATCGGGTCCCAGTTTGGTGAACAACTCCTGTAGCCGCGCGGGCGTCCTGGCAATGATTTCTTGCGGATCGCCCCCGCCTGTGAAGGAAGCATAGGGGTTCATAGGGGTCGAATGTAGCACACACCTGACAGTGGTGCTGAACTGCCTGAATCTTTTCTTGATATCAAGCATCTTTAAGTCAAGAGAACGAGATGCAGAACAGCAACCCAACCAATTCGAAAGCGCAGGCGGTTCACCTCTGGCTGGTCCTCTCGCGGGCGGCACATGTCATCGAAATGCACGCAGTGCGGAGCATCGAGTCGATGGGGATTGGAAAGAGCGATTTCGCCGTACTGGAGGCGCTGCTGCACAAGGGCCCGCTGCCGGTGAACCTGTTGGGCAGGAAGGTGCTGCTGACCAGCGGCTCCATTACGACCGCGGTAGATCGCCTGGAAGAGCGCGGTTATGTCCAGCGCTGCAGTGACGCGAAGGACCGCCGCGCCCGCATCGTCTCGTTGACACAAGCGGGTACGGAGTTGGCGGAGAAACTCTTCGCCGCGCACGAGGAAGACATGGAATGCGCGGCCGCGGTGATCTCCGAAGAAGAGCAGGAGACGCTGATCCACCTGCTGCGCAAGCTGGGGCTGGGTGCTGGGGCGTTGCTGCGCTCGCCCTCTTAGAGAGAGGCGGACTGCGCATCCCCTGCGAGCAACAGAGTGGCAAAAGAAATGAGGATGAATATGAGCGACTTCAAAAAACTGACTGGTGTCCATGGCTCCGGGTCCACCCACTGGGTTGGCGATGGTTTCCCGGTACGCAACCTGTTTCCTTCGAACGGTCTGAACGGGGAAGTGAGCCCGTTCCTGATGCTGGACTATGCCGGGCCTCGCCGGTTTGAGCCGGCGGATCGGCCGCGCGGCGTGGGCGAGCACCCGCACCGCGGATTTGAGACCGTGACCATCGCCTACCAGGGCTCGGTGGCGCACCGCGATTCCGCCGGCAACTCCGGCGTGATCGGACCGGGCGACGTCCAGTGGATGACCGCTGCTTCCGGCGTGGTCCACGAAGAGATGCACGAGGCCGAGTTCACGAAGAAGGGCGGCATCTTTGAGATGGTGCAGCTTTGGGTGAACCTGCCGGCCAAGGAGAAGATGTCGAAGCCGCGCTACCAGGGCATCGAGAATGCGCAGATCCCGGTGGTCGAGCTCGGCGAAGGTTCCGTCGCCCGCATCATCGCGGGTTCCTGGGCGGAAGCGAAGGGCGCCGCCCGGACCGTCACCCCGGTGGAACTGTTCGATCTCCGGCTGAAGGCGGGCGCCAAGGTCGAGATCCCGGTTCCCGAGGGCCACAATGCGGCGGTCGTGCTGTTGCGTGGAGCCGTGACCTTGAACGGCGAGAAGACCGTCAAGGGGGAGGCGCAGATCGCGACCTTCACCACGCGCGGGGGCCTGATCGGGGTGGAGGCCCTGGAAGACACTACCTTGTTGATCCTGGGCGGCGAGCCCATCAACGAGCCTGTGGCGAGCTACGGCCCGTTCGTGATGAACACTCGCGAGCAGATCATGCAGGCGATTGAGGACTTCAACGCCGGCAGGATGGGGCGTCTGAGCTAACGCCGCTGAGGGAAGGGGGCCGGCATTTGTGCCGGTCCCCTTTTCAGTGCCCCTTGCGCAGTGCCTCAACCTCGATGCCCGCCTGCGCGCACTTCTTGTAAAGATGGCTGCGTTCCAGTCCCAGTGCTCGCGCGGTCTCGGTCATGTTGTATTGCTGGCGCTTCAGCTCCTGCAGGATGGTCTCCTTCTCAAAGGCGTCCATCCGGGCGGCCAGCGTTCCGGTTGCCGCTGCCGCTTCTCCCGAGTGAGGCAGGCAGAGGCGCACCGCCTCCTCATCCACCTCGCCCTCTGCCAGCAGCAGCGCCCGCTCTACGGCATTGCGAAGCTCGCGGACGTTCCCCGGCCAGGAGTATCCTTCCAATGCCTGCAGTGCCCCGTGGGTGAAGCCTCGCGCGCGCCAGCCGTTCTGCCGGCTGATCTGCTCCGCCAGGTGCGCAACCAGCACCGGGATGTCGCCTTTGCGGTCGCGCAGCGGCGGCAGCTGCACGGGAATCACGTAGATCCGGTGGAAGAGATCCTGGCGGAAGCTACCCGCGCGAACCTGCTCTTCGAGGTTGCGATGGGTGGCCACGACGACACGCACGTCCACGCGCACCGTGCCGCTGGAGCCGATCCGTTCAATCTCGCCCTCCTCCAGCACCCGCAGGAACTTCGCCTGCATGACGGCCGGCATGTCGCCGATTTCATCCAGGAACAGGGTGCCCCCGTGAGCCTGTTCGAATTTACCCAGCTGGCGGGAGGTGGCTCCGGTGAACGAGCCCTTCTCGTGGCCGAACAGTTCCGACTCGATCAACTCCTGGGGCACGGCCGCACAGTTTAGGGTGATGAAGGGTCCGCCGCGGCGGTGGCTCTTCTCATGGACCGCGCGGGCGATGAGTTCCTTGCCGGTTCCGGTCTCCCCAAGAATGCAGACCCGCGATTCGCCGCTGGCCACTCGTTCTATCTGGGTCATCACCCGCCGCATCGCATCGCTCTTCCAGACAATCTCGTGCCGGCCCACCCGTTGCCGTAGTTCGCGGTTCTCGGCTTCGAGGCGCGTCAGCTTGAGTGCGTTGTCGAGGGCCAACAGCAGGCGGTCGGTGGAAAGAGGCTTCTCCAGGAAGTCGAGTGCGCCGAGTTTCGTGGCTCTGACCGCCATGTCGACCGTCGCCTGGCCGGAGACCATGATCACCGGAGTGGAGATTCCCAGGCCCCGGATCTCCTCCAGCAGGGCAATGCCGTCCTTGTCCGGCATCACGACATCCGAGAGGATCAAGTCGAAGACCTGCGTGCGCACACATTCCAGCGCGCGCTGCGCACTGTCGGCGAGTGTCGTTTGGTGGCCGGCCAGGCGAAAGGCGAGAGAGAGCGAAGCCAGGGTGTTGGCTTCGTCGTCGACAATCAGCAGGTGGCTCACTCGATCCTCCCGGCGGGTAATGTGATCAGGAAGCAGGCTCCTTTGCCTGGCTCGCTGGTCACGCTGATCTTACCCTGATGGTCGCTGACGACGCTTTGGACGATGGCCAGTCCCAGGCCGGTGCCGTGGCGCTTCGTCGTGTAGTACGGCGTGAACAGGCGCTCGCACTCCTCCTGCGTCAGGCCCTGGCCGCTATCCGCTACTTCCAGCGAGACGCTGTCACCCGCTCGGGCTGTCCGGATTCGGAGTGTCCCGCCTGCCGGCATCGCGTCCATCGCGTTCAACACCAGGTTCTTCAAGGCACGGCCCATCTGTTCCTGGTCGAGTTGCACCGGCAACGGATCGGGGGAGAGTTGCAGTGCGAGCTCGATGGGCGCTGTGGTTCGCGCGGCAAACTGAGCCTCGAACAAATGAACGGCCCCCCGCACGACTTCGTTCAATTCGGCTGGTCCTTTCGTGGGCTGCGGCATCTTGGCGAAATCGCTGAAGCGGTCGACGATGCCTCGCAGATTGCCCAGTTCGGCGAGCAGCGTCGAGGTGCACTGCTCAAAGACCTCTTCGAACTGCTGCGGATGCTGGGCGCGCGCCTTGCGCAGGTTTTCCACCGTAATCTGCAGGGGAAAGAGCGGGTTCTTCAACTCATGGGCCAGTCGCCGCGCCAGTTCGCGCCAGGCCGCGACCCGTTCCGCCTGAATGGCCCGGGCCCGCTGTTCCGAGAGCTGGACGGTCATGGCGTTGAACGACTCGGCCAGGTCGCCGATCTCGTCTCCTGGCGAGATGGTCACCTGGGCATTCAGGTCCCCGCCTGCTACCGCCTTCGCGCCCTCCGCCAGCAATTTCACCGGCCGCGTCACGCGCTCTGTGGTCCAGAGCCCTGTGAGCAGCCCCAGCAGAATGCCCGAAGCGCCCACCAGCAGGCCGGTCCACAGGATGGAGCGCTGGAGGCGGATCTGCTCACGCAGGGAGGTGCCGATGAAGAGCACGCCCACCACCTTGCCGCCGCTCAGGAACGGCATCGCCTGCATGGCTTCGGCGCTCTCATTGGATGCGTCCCATTGGATGGTGGCATTGGCGGGCTTGCCGCTGTGTTCCACCTCGGACGCCAGTTGGGCCAGGCGGCCGCCCTGCGCCAGAGGCCCGTTTGCATCGAATACTTCCTGGTCCGACAGCCACAGCACGGCGCGCGTGCCCGGGCTTGCGCCGATGGAGGCCAGGAAGGAAGGGTTCAGGCGTTCCGCGCCCAGGACGAAGATCTTCTTCTCCCCAGCGTTCACCGTGCGAACCGCGGCCAGGGCCGCAGCGCTGCCTTCCTGGGTCGGTACACGCGTGAGGAATGGATCCGGTGAGATCCGGCCATTCTCAGCGCCGGCCCAGTCGTTCTTATACCCGAAACGCGCCGGCCAGTGCGCTGACGAGAGGATGGAGAGGTCGGGCTGAACTAGGTCCAGAAAGTCGAGACTCTGGGTCTCGGCCAGTGTGCGCGCGTCATTCAACAGCAGGGACAGGTCGGGCGACGGGCGGTTCGCCTCGATTGCAACCCGCAGCGCCGTTTCTGACACGGCTGCCTTTTGGACCCGTGCCGCCACTTCCTGGCCGCGAGTCGAAAGGTCCTTCTGGAACTGGCGCAGGGCGGTCTGGCGCCGGTCCAGGTCCATGCGCTCGAACGTCAGGCGGGTCCACAGAGAAATAGCTCCGGTTGCGAGCGCAACACTCCCGGTGACGGTCAGCGATGTGATGAGCAGGAGCTTGGTGCGAAAGGTCATGGGCGTGCCTCGGGCAGCCACGTGTCGGCCAGCGTCCAGCGTACGGCCGGGTTCCATTGCCGCACACGCGGGCTTACCAGATAAGAAGCGGGCAGGTGCACGATGGGGATCACCCGGAAGCCTTCCAGCAGCGCCTGCTCCCGTTCCCACCCGCTGCCGTTCCGCTGTGCCGGCGGGAGGGCCAGGGCGAACTGGTCGAGGGTCCACTCGAGATCGGGCTGGGTGACGCGCAGGCGGATCAGGCGCAGGCCGGGACTGCCCGTCGTATTCCGCAACGTCAAACCCGCCTCCGCCGCATTCAACGCGATTCGCTCCGCGACGCTCTGCAGGACGGGATCCTGACGGTCATAGGAGAACGACAGTGATGCGGATCCGGTAGCCAGTTGCTTTGCCTTCACGAGATCCCGGTCTGCCGGGAAGATGAACGCGTACCCGCTCAGCCACTGCGGCGCCAATGCGCCGCTCGCCTCGCCCCATTTCTGCAGCAGGACCCCCTGCAGGGCGCCGCGATCCAACGACAACGCCACAGCCTCCCGTTGCGAGGGAGTGGCGGTGGAATCAAATACGATGGCGAGCGTCTCCAGCAGCGGCGATTGCAGCACGATGCTGCCGCGCTGTCGGGCCCGGCGCACCTCGGTGATGGGGATTTCCGTGATGTCGGCGCGGCCCATTTCAAAGTCGAGTGCCTGTTCGCGCAGCGGACGGCCCATGCGGATCTCGATCGCATCGAGAAAGGGACGGCCGCCCCAGTAGTTTTCATGTGCCGCCAGCACGACGCTCGCGTTGGGCTCAAGCTGGCTTACTTTGAAGGGACCGGTGCCCACCAGCGCTCCGTCCGATCCGCGGATCATCACCGCATTCTTTGGCCGGGCCAGGTCCCGCAGAATCTGCTCAATCGGCCGGTCGTCGGCCATGCTGATGACACCACCCGGCGGCGCCCACACCACCCCATTCTGAAACTGGACTTTCGGACGCGCGGTGAATACCCACTTTTTCCGCGCCGTGTCGTGGATCCACGAAGTGGCCAACCACGGCTGGGGTTCCCCGCGATCGTCCAGCCGCACCAGCGTCTCGTAGACCTGGCCGGTCAACTGTTCCTTGGCGGCGGCCTCCGCCGGTTCCACGGCAATGTCTGTGGGATCAAGATTGCGGACCACGGCGCGGATCTCGATCCGCAAGGTTCCGCCGTAGTGCGGCCTCTGCCCCGCGACCAGCAGGCTAGCGGCTGCAATCCAGAGTAAGACTATACGCTGCATATCTTCCTGAAGGGGCCGTGCGGCAGACGACCAGCGCTCCGCCCGGCATGGGCCACATTGCGGTCACGCCGCCGGGCAACTCCGCAGGTTCCGAGGTCTCAACCGCCCGGCCGTCGACAATGCGGTAGGCCGTCACGAGGTCCAGCCCTGTTCGCGGGCCGGTTTTGGCCGCCAGCACTTGCCCGCCGCACGCCGAAACGAAGTCACTATTCCAATCGTCAATCACGGCCAGCGGGCGCTGATCCTGGTTGTACAGGTGAGCCCTGCCGTCCAGGCCGGAGAGAAGATGCAAGGGCCGCGCTGCCGTGCTCAGGCGGGCATAGGCGTAGAAGACCGGCCAGCCGTCGGTCTCCAGGCTGTTGCGCGCTGGTGTGAAGTGCGCAGGCCCGGGACCGCCTTCGAACTCGCCCGGTTGGTTCTCGCAGTTCAGGTCCAGCGCCGGCTGCCAGGCTCCGCGGCAGCTCGCGCCCGGAGCCAGCACTCGCAGGTTCTCTCCGTCCAGCAGCAGACGCCCGCGCGGATCACGCACCCCCGGCATGTCGAGATCACGGGTCGACGCCGGTTCCCAGACACCGGAGCGGCGCATGTACACGGTCACTTTCTCCGGATCCAGTACAATCAGGCGATCCTGCGCCGGCAGTACGTCGAGAATGGGTCGATCCTGCTCCCAGAGCAAGCGGCGCTCCAGGCTGGGTAGATTGGCGGTGACCACGGCCGGTGGCCGGTACGATGCCATCTCCACGGCGCGCTCGCCGTCCCGCCGGACTTCGACAATCAGCAGGAATTCCCTCGGGTTTTCAGAAAGCGTCAATCTCACTTCCGCCACGGGCGCCTGCCGTGGGGTGCGGCGCCGCAAGGCACGGTCGATCGCCCGTTGAGCCACGGCCAGCTCGGTATTGCTCGAACTCGAGAGATTCCGGCCGGTCAGGTGTACCGCCGTTCCTGCGGGAATGCGGGCCGCCACTCTGCGGCCCAGCGCCTGTGCGGTCTCGTCCAACGTCTGCGCGCACACGATTTGCGAGACAAACAGCAGCACCGCAATGGCTTTTTGGATCAACGCCCGGATCATAGCAAACTGTGCATGGGGACGGGCCATTTCCCGCCCGCCCCCAGCGACTCTCCTCACTGAGCGGAATGCCCGGCCATGGCGCTCCGCAGGACATCGGTGGCGAAGAAATTCTTCACATCGGCCGGCACCATCATGATCTGTACCTTGTCGGACAGCCGTTCGGCGATGATCTTCTGAATCAGCATGGGATTCTCTTTAAGCACCACCGCTTCCAATCGCATTTTCTCCGAATTGGCTGAGGCTACGCGCCGAATGCGCACCTCTTCGGCTTCCGCCAGCAGTTTCTGGCGTTCCGATTCTGCCCGGCTGTCCAGCAGTTTGGCCTGCGCTTGCCCCTCGGCCTCCTTGATAGCGATGTCGCGCTGGCTGGACGCCTCCATCTGGGCGACCTTTACCTCTTTCTCCTTGGCTTCCAACTCGACGGTAAGCCGCTCGTTTTCCTGCTCCTTGAGGAGCATTGCTTCCAGGCCGCGAGCGTATTCGGCGGGCAACTGCACGTCGCGCAGGATCACTTCCTTCACTACGATGCCATCCGCCGCAAGGCGCTTGGCGATGCGTCCGCCCGCGATCTGCCGGATCTCGTCCCGCTTGCCCGCGAAGAGGTCGCGGATGGGGTAGTTGGTGGTGAGTTCGCGGAACGCGCTGGTAACGACCGGCGCGACGACGTCTTCGCCCACCGATTCTGGTAGCGAGGTATGGATTTTGTAGAGCTGGTTTGGGTCCAGGCGGTAGCGCACGGTGACTGCCAGGCTCACGTTCAATCCTTCCTTACTTTGAGAGCGGAGGCCCTCCGGCTTCTTCTTGGGATCGTCGGAAGCCGCGGCGGTGAACACGCTCTCGCGAATGTTGTACAGCACAACGCTATCGATCATGGGCGTTACGGCGTGGACGCCGGGATAGAGTGTACCGGGCAGCGGCCCGGAGATCTGGCTGACGCGGATGCCGGCGGAGCCGCTGGGGATCACGAGGATACTCAGCGCGATCAGTACCGGCGGGACGGCCAGGATAGCCAGGCGCAGGCCGAACCGCCACCGGATAGGGCGAACGGGTTCCGGCTCCGCCTCCCTTCCCGCTTCCCCCTCCGCGGGTTCCACGCGGCGGACTTTGAGCAGCAGATAGAGGTCATGGACGAGGATGATCGCCGCCGCCAGCAGCAACGATGCTCCGGTCGCCATCAAGAGGTACTTGAGCAACAACATTGAGGTGGTCTCCTTTGGGTTGGAACACTTCGGAAGTCTCGACGGACAGTTCGACCGTGGCGCCGACGCGCACGAGCTCAAACAGCTCCTCCACGTCTTCGTTGCGCATGCGGATGCAGCCTTTGGAAGCGGCCTTGCCAATGGAGTCGGGCCGGTTGGTGCCGTGGATGCCGTAGCCCTTGGCGCTCAAACCCATCCAGCGGGTGCCCACCGGATTGGCCTTGCCAGGGCCCACGACCTTGGCCGGCCCGTACCAAGTGGGATTCGGAATGCGATTCACGATCTCAAACGTGCCGGTGGGGCTGGGCGTCGTGGTTTTTCCAACCGCGACGTCATAGATCTTCACCACCACGCCGTCTTCCACCAGAGCCAGCTTGCGGTCAGGAATACTGACCACAATCCGCTGAGCCGTATTCGCATTCTCGGCGGCACGCGACTGCGCCGCTGCCAGCATCACCACCGCCAACAGGCGGCTGAACTGTCCATGTCCGTATTCCTTGTGTTCCATGCACACAAAGAATGCAGGCCGGAGTCCAAACGTTATGTCATTGAAAATAAATCAGTTGGCTATGAGCGGCCGCGTGTCCACTCAGACACGCCGTGTCTGCACAGACACGCGCTCGCTCAGGCAGCCGGGCGCCAGAACGGTTCTCCGGCGGTGATCCACTCCACCGGGACCTCCGGGATGAACGACTTCAGCCAGTCCGCGCATACCCGCATGCCCGGCTCCTCGGACACTTCATGCCCCAGGAAAATGACACCCTTGCGCAGACCTGCCGTAATCACATCGCGGGCATACGCCCCGCCTTCCCACTCGGTCGACTCGCCTCCGACAAAGACTTCGGATTCGGGGTTCAGCTTCACTGCGAATATCGGATTGCTGGCCCCGGGATAGAGGACGACACGGCTCACCTTGGTCTTCGGGTCGCCGACAACTCGCATGGTCCTCGACTTCATACTCTTCTGCATCTGCTGCGCCAGCTGCCCCAGCGTCAACTCGGGCAGTACACACATCCGCGGATCCTTCTCGGACAGGTACTTTGTCCAACCTAGATCTTGGATCAGCCCCGTCGTGACGGGGTCTGGTTTGCGCATATGCCAGTGGTCGTGGAAGCGCCAGACCACGAGCTGGTTCTTTTCGATGAACTCACGCTTGCGCTGGTACACCGGATCCTCGGTCAATTGCGTTACGACGTCCGTATGCGAATAGAACGTCGGTTCGTGGGTGATGATCAGGTTCTTTCCGGCCGCCGAGGCGCGCTGCAGCACCTCAAACGTCGTCATGAAGGTGGTGGCGATTCCTTTCACCACCGTCTCTGGATTCCCAGCTTTGAATGTATCGATGGTCGCCGTACGCCAGGGCACCCCGACGTTCTTCTGGATGCGCTCCACGATCTGCTGCGCGGTCAGGCCGGCGGGCTGCGCTGCTGCCACAGTGGCGGCGGCGAACGCGAATTCCCGGCGGCTGAGGCGTTCCTGAGACATGGCTTTCTCCTGGGTATTCACTCTGGGCTGACTGAATTATAGAGGAGCCGCGCCCGGCACTGATTCTGATCGGGGATAAGATGTCTCCATGCGATTCCAGCCCCGGTTCGCCACAACGCTTGCCGCGATAGCCACAACGCTGGTTCAGGCCGGCGCGCAGACTCCTCCGCCCACCGCCCCGGCTGCGGCCAAGCCTCCTTCCGTGGTGGCGGGAATTCCTGTCAATTACGACGAAGCACTCGCGGGCGGCTACACCCTGCCCGATGTCCTGAAACTCACCAATGGCAAGCCGGTGAAGAACTCCAGGGACTGGAACACGAAACGCCGACCCGAGCTCGTGAAGCTCTATGAAGAACAACAGTTCGGCAGGATGCCGGGCCGCCCCGCCGCCATGAGCTTCGATGTCTTCGATAAGGGCACGCCCGCCATGGAGGGCAAGGCGCTGCGCAAGCAGGTGACCGTCTATTTCTCAGCGGATAAGAACGGGCCTAAGGAAGACATTGTCCTCTACGTGCCGGCCAAGGCCACCAAGCCCGTACCCCTGCTGCTGTGCATCAACTTCTCCCCGAACGCCTCCATCTTCAATGATCCGGGCATCAGGCTCGGAGAGATGTGGAATCGCGAAAAGAAGAAAGTGCCGGCCCAGCGCGGCGGCGGTCTGGGCCGCATGAACATTGACGGCCTGCTGGAGAAGGGCATTGGTGTGGCCGGCATCTACTACGGCGATATCGATCCCGACTTCCTGGGCGGCCTGCCGTTTGGAGTCCGCGCCCTCTACCTGAAGCCGGGCCAGACGGAACCGGCGCCTGACGAATGGGGCACGATCAGCGCCTGGGCCTGGGGACTGAGCCGGGCGATGGACTATCTGGAAACGGAACAGTCCGTGGACGCCAAACGGGTTGCCCTCTATGGCGTGTCGCGCCTCGGCAAGACCGTACTCTGGGCCGGGGTTCACGATACCCGCTTCGCGCTGGTCGTGGCCAGTTGCTCCGGGGAAGGGGGCGCCGCTCTGAGCCGCCGCAACTTCGGCGAGACGATCGCCCATATGACCGCACCGTCCCGCTTCGGGTATCAATTTGCCGCCAACCGCGCGAAGTATGCCGAACATCCGGAGCAATGCCCGGTGGACGCGCACATGCTCGTCGCGCTGATGGCCCCCAGACCGGTCTTCCTCCAGACCGGAGACACAGACTTGTGGTCCGACCCTAAAGGTGAGTTTCTGGCCGCGGTCGCGGCGGAGCCGGTCTATAAGTTGCTGGGTAAACAGGGTCTAGGCACCGATCAGATGCCCAAGGCCGGCGAGCCTATCTTCCACGACATCGGCTATCACATGCACGCCGGCGGGCACGGGACCATTCCCGGGGACTGGGTGCCCATCACCAAATACCTCGAGATGTATCTGCATCCCTAAAAGAAAACGGGCAGCCCTGGCGGCCGCCCGTACTTTCCTCTGGACTCAGACTTTCGCCTAGAAGATGAGCTTCAGGGCGAACTGGACATACCGCGGATCAAACGTCGACCCGGAGCGCCCGAAGGACGCGCTGGAAAGATCCACGGTCGGTGCCGTGAAGTTCGTCTTGTTGAACAGGTTGTAGAACTCGCCGCGGAACTGCAGCCGCGCGCCTTCGTTGATCATCGGCAGTGCGAAGTTCTTGGCAAGCACCATGTCGGTCTGGTAGAGCGGGAAACCATAGGCCACATTGCGGCCCAGGTTTCCGAATGGCGACGTGACAGCCGGGATGGCCAGGTTCGTCCGGTTGAAGTAATTCGTGTAATCGCTACCCGCGGCGCGCACGCCCGCGGTGCCGTCGATCACATTGGGGCGCAGCGCGACGTTACCCAGGAAGTCCGGCTGTCCGTCAGACACGATTCCTGCCGTGTCGGGATAGCGGATGTTCAGCGGTTGGCCGCTCTGCAGTGTCACGATCGAAGATACCTGCCATCCGCCGGTGATCGCGTCCAAGGCGTAGGGCATGCTCTTGCCCCAGCGCCGGCCATGACCGTATGGGACGTCGAACACAAAACTCGTCACCGAGTTGAACCGCTGGTCGAAGCTCGACGCGCCCTTGTCGTTGGCCACGTTGCGAATGTCCTGCGGATTCGGGCTGCCGCCGTTCGTCGACTCCAGCACCTGGCCCACTGTGTCGATCGCCTTTGAGTAAGTGAACGAGCTCAGCAGCGTGACCCAATCGGAACGATGCTCGAACTTCACCTGTAGCGAATGGTAGTTCGAGAAGGCCGTGGGCACCACGCCCGTGATGTTGTTGAAACCCTGGTAGGGACGGCGTGCCAGCAGTGTGCCACCCGTTGTCAGTCCGGAGGCAAGCTCCTGCGCGGTGATGGGCCGCGCCTGGTTGAAGTCGCCCAGGACCGGCAGGTGATCGGCGCGATTGCCGACGTAGGCCAGATCCAGCAGCGTGTCCTTGAACAGCGTCCGCTGGATGGTGAAGTGCCAGTTCTGCACGTAACCCCAGGGAGTCTTCGGATCGATGTAGAGGATCACGTTCGAAGGCAGGCTCGTGGGGTAGCCCATCTCCCGGGAGCGGAAGCATCCGCTGTAGTTGTTGCCGCTGCACAGCGCGCCGAGATTCGCGGCGCTGTTCAGGGCCGAGAACCGGGTGACAAACGGAGCGTTCGTGTCCAGGTACTCGGCCGACGCCATGCGGTTCCAGAAATTCCAGCCGAAGCCGTACCCGCCCCGGAACACAGTCTTCGAATTCAACTGGTAAGCGGCGCCCAGGCGCGGCGCGAAGTTGTTGTGCTTCGTCTGCTGCAGGCTGCGGTCGGAGTCGGTTGCCACCACCAGCTTGTTCTGCGCAGGATCGAAGTTGGCCAGCTTATTGTCGGCGTCGTACACAGGCGTCATCAATTCGTAGCGCAGGCCCATATTCAGCGTCAGCTTGCTGTTCACACGGTAGTCGTCCTGCAGGAAGAACCAGTTGCCACGTTGCCGCGAACGGGCCTGCACCTGCGTGGCGAGCTGGTAGGAGGAGCGAGCGCCGAAGTAGAAATCGGCCAGCGAGTTGATCGTGTTGGCCACGCTGGCGTAGGAACCGAAGTTCTGGCCGGGGATGCGCGAGTAGAGGCCCCCGAAGCCGTCGATGCCGTAGAGCGGGTTCGTGTCGTCCACCGTAATCGCCAGGTAGAGATTCTCATACCCGGCCTTCAGGTTGTGCCTGTTCAGGATCTTCGAAACGTTCAGGCGGCCGTTCACCGTGGTGGGGAACTGCGCCTGCGGGTTCGTCGACTGGCGGCCGAAGCGCGGGAAACCCGTAATGTCCTGCGGGGTGATGCCGCCTTGAATGCGCGGGCCCTCGGGCAGTCCGGTGATTCCGAACAGTTCCCGCATGGAAGGTCCGCCGATAGCTGCGGGCAGGCGATCCATGCCCAACCGCGTTACGGCAAAGCGGCCTTCCCACACTTCGTTCGAGCGCCGCGCCCAGGTCACGCCCGCGATGCCCTGCTGGTTGAAGGTGTCCAGGTACCCGAGGTTATTGCCGCCGGAGAATCCGGTGATCAGGCCCGGCGCGAAGATGTTCTGTTTGCGGTGCGTATAGCGGAAGAACGTCGACAGCTGGTCAGTGAACTTGTGGTCCACTTTGACCGCGCCCTTGTCTTCATCGAGTTGATTGAGGTCGAAGCCTCCGAAGTTGTTTGTGATGCCGATGGCGCCCGCACCGGAGCGGTTAGGCGCCGGCAGTTCCGCCAGCACCTTGCGAGCGAACTTCGTCATTGGGACCGCCTGTCCGGCCGGGATCACCGTGCCGGCGCCGATGCTGCGGCCCTGGTCATCCGCGAAGGTGATGGGCACCCGCACGTCCACTGGAAGAATTCCGTTGCGCAGGTCGGCAGTCGGCAGGGAAGTCAATGCAAACGGAGCCAGCCGCCAGCGCGAACCCTCATAGTCCACGAAAAAGAACGTGCGGTCCTTGACGATCGGTCCGCCGAACGTCGCGCCGAACTGGTTCCGCTTGTTGAGCGGCTTCTGGTTCAGCACCGGTTTGAAGAAGCCCGTCGCATTCAGCTTCTCGTTCTGCAGGAACTCCCACGCTGAGCCGTGGAACTTGTTGCCGCCCGATTTCGAAGCCACATTCATCACCGCGCCGCCGCTGCGGCCAAACTCGGCGGAATAGGCATTCACCACCATGCGGAATTCGGCCACCGAGTCCGGCGAAGGCTGCGCCGACTGGTTGGAAAAGCCCTGGTTTGTGGTGCCGTAGAAGTTGTTGTCCACCCCGTCCAGCAGGAAGTTGTTCCAGACGCTGCGCAGGCCGTTGACGTTGTACGAACCCTCGCGCCGGAACGCGATCGAGCCCTGGTTGCCCACCTGCGACTGCCGGACACCCGGCGCCAGAAGCGCCAGGCTCGAATAGGTGCGGCCCTGGAGCGGAAGTTCCACCATCTGCCGGGTGGCGATGACCTGCCCCTTGGAAGAGTTGTCGGTTTCCAGCAGTGGCACGGTGGCATCGACGTTGACCACCTCGTTCACCTGGCCGATCTTCAGCGTGAAATCCACGCGTTGACGGGCATTCACGCTCACCGTTACATTCTCGGCGGAGCCTTTCGCGAAGCCTTTGGCTTCCGCCGTCAGGTGATAGGTGCCGATGCGGACTGTTGGAAAGGCAAACTCGCCAGACTCGCCTGTCGTCGCGGTGATCGCGATGCCGGTATCGTTGTTGCGCAGTGTGACCAGCGCGGCCGAAAGCGGCGCGCCCTGCTCGTCCCGGACTGCGCCGACGACCGCGGCGGAATCGAATTGCGCCCATACTGCAGGACAGATCAGGAGTGAAAACGCAAGTAGAGTGGATCGAATCGACATAGACCCCAAATGCTCCCTGTTACAGAAATTGCTCCATTACATCTTGCCGTGCACACGTTTCAACTCTGAGAATCTACCATGAAGGTTTGACTTCAGAGCCCCATTTAATTCGAATGTTTACGAGGGGTTACGGGATAGTGCAAAGACAGCCGCCTGCGGCTCGATTGAGGTGAGGTGCGCGGCGCGGTGACCGCTGCTGCGAGGCATTGCAGCGCAGGAAAAGCGGCGCTATTTGCGTTTGATCCCGAGAAATCGGCCGGTCTCCCGGAAGGTCGCGCGAAGCGCATGGCCCGTACCCTTGGTGCTCCTGGCCACGGCATTCCCCGTCTTTGCGCCTGCGGTTTCGATTGCCTCGCCCGTTCTTCCCGCGCTCTTCGCGACCGCGGAATCCGTGTTGTTGCCCGCGCTGGCCAGCGCACTTCCCGTCTTACTTCCGCTGATGGCCAGGGCATCCGCCGTGGAATCCCCTGCCAGCAGGACAGCCTGCGGAGTCCGCAGCGGAAGATGCAGCGTCATCACACCCGGGTCTTTGCGCTTACTCAGTGAAACCATCAGCTCTTCCGTGAAGTCGATGCCCAGTTTTTCCAATAGAGGCCAACGGTTTGACCGGACCCATTCTGACCCGTTCAACAGGGCTCCGGCTTCGCCGATGTTGACAACCCTGCTGGCTCGCCATGTCTTACTGCCTTCGCACACATCGCCTCCGCAGCCCCACGTACAGCCGCCGCGGCTCAGAAATGACGCGTGCTTCCCGCGGGACACCCAGACCGTCGCCCCGCGCTCTTCGGCTTCCAGATCCTTCGCTCTCGCCGCGCTGCTGAAATCGCAGACTGTATCTTCGTGCGCGGCGGCATACCAGAATAGAGCCTTCCACTCTTCCTGGGCTCCGGCCGTGCTTTGTTCTCGCACCAGCACGGAGACATGCTCCGCATCCAGCGAATGGCCCGCCCGGCCGCAGTCGCGTGTCCAGAGGTGGTAGTAGTGCAGTTCAACAAGCCGGCCCGAGATTGTGGACGATGTACGCGGAAATGCCTGCCCGTAGAGCGTTCCATTCCGCGCCAGCAATTGGGGCTGTGGCAATCCTGGACGGAACTCCGCCGGCAGCGCATCGCATTCACGAGCGCTTAATTGCAGCACGGGCACGAACTGCTCCAAAAGCGCCTGCTCCAGGTCATCATCCAAACCGTCGCGATCCGCATCCAGGCTCACGGCCGCCGAGATTGCCTCCGCCCGGTCCGCCGCCCGCAAGGACGGGGGCGCGAGCACCAGCAGAAAAAGAGGCAGCACTGTCCGGAAAGAACTCACCCTCCCAGCCTAGCTGAATGCGGGCATCGCAAACCGGCATGCCCGCCTTTGATCTTTCGCCCTTCCGCCATTCTCAATTGCCTGACCGCCGCGGAAACCCGCGAAACACTCCATCCTTCTCCACCGCATTGGCAAACTCGAAGAAATCCATGTTCGCGATGGAGAGATTGTTCTCGATGCTCTGGATGGCGGTTGGAATCGCGCGGAACGAGCGCCCCTTCTCCGCGTGCAGATCCACCACCAGAATCGGGAACTCCGGTTGGCTCACCGTCGTTGCATCCACGACGAACAGCACGGAGTGATTGTAGTTCTGCGGCACCAGCGCCACCAACGCATCCTTGCTCAAACCGCGGAAGGTGACGTCATCCAGAAAATCCACATGGGCGTAAAACTCGTCGCCCGGCACTTGCACCGGAGCGCGCACCCCCGCGCAGATCTGCTTCCACGCCCGCTCGTGACCGAACTCCGTCCGGATCACAAGTGGATTCACGCTGCCTGGCAGAGACCGCGGGGTCATGTTGCTGCGCGGCGAATGACAGCCCCCCGCCAGGACGCAAGTCAGAACAAGGCCGTGGAGGATCCTTGCGCGCATCGCGTTCCACATTTCTACCCCAGACTACAACTCCGTCCGGCCATGGCAAGCGTCTGTGCTACCGCAGTCGTCTGCAAAGAGGCGATCACCCCCCCGTAATGCAACCGCCGCCTGTCCGGGAATCAAGGAGAGTCAGGAAATCTTGCCTGTGAGAAAGTTACCGGATCCGGCGTGGATCAGCAGGCCCCCGCGGCCGCGTGGTGCGCTTCCTCGTTTTTTCCCTCTTCGAACATTCGCTTCTTTGCCCCTAAATCGCCGCATCCGCGCGATTTATACGCCTCGTGTAGCCTGGTGTCGGTCTGCCGGGCGACGCGCCCGAATGGCACACCGATTGCCTATAGAAAGGGCGAGCAGATTCCTATTGGAGAAAACACCAATGACCACATCCAACCGCACTCCCATCTCCGCCCGCTTCTCCGAGGCGCAGGTTCGCGTCCTGTGCTATCTGCTCGGACCCCTTTCTGGCGCGCTGCTCCTCCATCTCAGAACATATGGCGCAGCCTGGCCGGTGCGGTTTCATGCCATCCACTCCATCCTCCTCACTGCTGTCTGGGGGATCGGGTGGGGCCTGCTTCGCTTCGTCGAGGAGATCACACCCTGGATACTGAGCACCTTCGCTCGCGAGATGAGATTGGCCATGAATCTCGGCTTCATCGTGGCCTGGATCTGCCTGCTTATCGCTGCCTATCAGGGCCGCCGGTGTGCTGTGGTGCCCTTTGTCCACCGGATGGCCGCTCGCTTCGCCCGTCGCGGCGTGGAGCGTTTGGAACTGAAGCACTCGGGCTCGCCCGCCTGAGGCTGATCCTCTTAGCGCCGGGCATTCATTCCGTCCCGCGGGTGCATTACAGGATAGTCTGAACCGGATCTGCCATCCGAAGGTCAGTATCGGCAGCAGTCCGAAGCCAATCCGGACACGGCCGCCTTACACATTGCCCAGGCTCTCCGATCATGATGTAACTGCGGGGCTGGAGCGAGAGCCAAAGGATGAAGGGAGAAGCTCGTTCCCGCCACTCAGAAGACCGGCTGTCCGTCTGGCTCCAAAGGATGCGGGGGCCGCCATTCCGCCGGCCCCCGCGAATGCAAGACCCTACTGTTGCCCGCTCGCGTTCACATAGCACTTGTTGTCCGCCGCACTCAGGTTGCGTTGGATCAGGTAGTTCCGCGAACCAAGCGTCATGTTGTAGTACGCTCCGCTCGGCAGCAGCGCCAGGTTCGAGCCAAACGTCCACGCGCACTTATCAGCGTTCTCGGCGCCGCTGGAATCGTACCAGGCGTTGAGGTTCGGATCGGTGGCTGCTTCCTCCAGTTCATGCGCGATGACCGAGATCATCCCGTCCACGCCTGCATTCCCGTTCGGGCTGATGGTCTGTGCCGCGCAGCCGCTCAAGCAGCGGCTCGCGTTGCCGACGAAGGAGTATTTGATGTTCGACGAGCTGATGGTGCTATACGTATGCCAGCCGCAATACCGTGAGCAGAAGCCCGAGCTCTCCGACACATTGGACGACGTCAGCACGAAGTACACGGCATTCGCGTCCTTCGGCAGCCTGCCGCTCGAGATTGCGCTGCTCACAACCGTCTTCACCTTCGAATCAGACAGCCGCGTGCCTTGCGAGCCCGTGTCTGTCGATTCCCCACTCAGGGCCACCGCGCCGCCCACGCCTGCATACGTCGTGTTGATGTTGAAGTAGGAGGAATTTCCAATGTTGTTCAGGAAATCGCGCACCAGTTGCTGCCCCGCCGGCGTGTCCGTGCCGTTGCCCTGATTCCAGTTGCCGTACCAGATCACATACACATGAATCGTCCCTGTCATCACGGGCCCGCCATGGTTCGTAATCGGGCTGAGAGCTCCCGTTCCGCCCGCCGTCGGTGCGTAACCCTCATGCGGATTGCGCCCGTGCAGGACTGTGGGTGCTTCCCCGGTCTCGACTGGCGGCTGTCCCCAGGCCACCGCCATACAAGCTGCCGCCACAATAGGCAGAGCTCGAGTATATGTCCTGATCATCTGTGCTTTTCCCCTTTACAAGCTCATCCCTCGGAATGTGTCGGGAGTCCCGAGAGTCCTCCCAGACTGTCCGAAAGTATACACTTGTAACGCTCAGGGTACCGAAAGAAATTGCGCCTTATATCTAAAGGTAGGAGGCTCCTGCGCCACGCTTCGGCCCGCGCCCTCACCCGGACGCCGCTCTCGCGTGGGTTCCGGCACCGCGCCCGGGCCGGAGTCCCTTGCTTCAGACGGATCCACCTGCCTCAGTATTCAAACGCAACGCTCTACTGACGTTGCTGCAGGGCCTTAAATGACTCAAAGCCCCGCCCTTGTTCTACTTGAACCTGGTGGTAGAAGTCGCACTGCATGCAGTTCGAGAGCTTCTGGGCAAAAGTCCCCTGCACAGTGCCCCCGCAAAGCGTGCCCGTTAGTGCCCAGCAGACCCGTCCGCCATTCCGGCCGCCATTCAGACCGTGGGCCTTGCTGTCGACGGCCGCCGGGCAAACGCCCAGATCCGAACACCGGCTGCCACCGGGCTGCCGGCCGCACTTTTTGGCTTCCCAACAGTTCTGGTTCATCTGGAACCTCCGATCCGTTTATCGGAGCCCGTACAGGATAGTTGAGTCTTAATATGGCTATCCGGCGTCCAGTGTAAATCCACTCTCACTCTGCTTTGCTCCAGCGGCTGGCCTCCGGACTCGCCTTCGAATAAGCTTGGGTTTCGCATGGCACCACCCCCGGCTCACTCCGCTCCCCTCATCGCAGTAAAACTTCTCCATACGGCCGTCTGGCTCTTCTTCGTGGCCTGCATCTTGGCCATCCCCATCGCCGGTGTGCTGCGCCGCTTCTCCTGGGCTGCCGCAGCCTTCGGTCTGGTGCTCCTGGAATGCGCGATCCTGGCCGCTAACCGCGGCCGCTGCCCCCTCACTGACGTCGCCGCCCGCTTCACACCCCAGCGTGCTGATAACTTCGATATCTACCTGCCTCTCTGGCTGGCACGCCACAACAAGGCCATCTTCGGGGCCCTTTTTCTGGCCGGATCTCTCTTCACGCTTTGGCTCTGGCTCCAATCCCGCACCTAGTCTTCCAACGTGTTGCCAAACCAGGGGACCCTCCCCCTCAGCGGCGGGCGCCATGCTACGATGGTCCCCATTCCAGAGAGGGTGCAGCGCGGTCCCGCCACGCACAAGGCCGGCGCGGGCGCAACGCACGAAGAGGAGGGACCCCCGATGGGACGCCCGGTTGTTCACTTCGAAATCGGTTGCCGCGATAAAGCCAAAACCAGCGAGTTCTTCTCCAGGCTCTTTGACTGGCAGATCCACGACGCCGGACCCGCCGGTATGATCGACACTGCCAGCGGGCAGGGCATTGCCGGGCACATCACGTCCCTCGGCCACGAGCCGCACAACTACACAATGTTCTATGTCGAAGTGGAAGACGTCCAGGCCTCGCTCGACAAGGCAGTCGAACTCGGCGGCACCAAAGTCGTCGGACCCATTCCCATCCCCACCGGCACCTTCGCCTGGTTCAAGGACCCCGAAGGCAACATGATCGGTCTCGTCAAAACGGCCAAGTAGGACGCACGCCCGCTACTCATACCGCAGCGCCCGGGTCGGTGCGATCCGCGTCGCCGACCGCGCGGGCACGTACGCCGCGAACGTCGTCACCAGCAGCATCACCGGCACCACCATCAGGTATGCCAGCACATCCACGCCTCCGGCATTGAACAGCATCGAGTTCAACAGCCGCTCCACCGCAAATCCCAACGCCAGTCCGATCACCGTCCCAAGGCCCACCAGCATCAGGCCCTTGCCCATCATCAGCCGCAGCACATCGAATTGGTTTGCGCCAATCGCCATCCGGATTCCGATCTCCCTCGTCCGCCGGGTCACGTTATAGGCCACCAGTCCGTACAGGCCCGCCATCGCCAGCAGGAGTCCCACCGCGCCGAAGGTCCCCACCAGGTTGATCGCCACCTGCGGCCCATCCACCGACGCGTAGCGGTACAGATCCTCATACGTTCTGGTTTCAATCATCGGCATGTTCGGATCCAGGCCCCGCACGGCATCCTTCACCGGCTGCACCAGTTGCATCGGATCTCCGCTCGTCTTCACCATCAGCACCATGCGCGGAACCGCGTGCTGCGCCACTGGCAGATAAACAAAATCCATCGCCTTCTCAAACGTCTCGCTGTACTTCACCGTCTGCGCGATCCCCACAATCCGCACCGCCGGACCCGTCCGCCCATCCAGCCGGAAGTGCTTGCCCACAGCGTCTGCATTCGGCCAGTAGTGCCGGGCGAAATGCTCATTCACAATCGCCACTCGCGGCGCCTCTGCGCTATCGGACTCCGCGAAACCACGCCCGCGGAGAATACCGATCCCCATGGTCTGGAAGTAACTCGCGTCCACTGTGTCCATCGTCGCCTGGAAGCTGTCGCGATCCTTCGGCATCTCGAAGCCGTCCGGCACAAACGACAGCTTGTCGAAATCGTCCAGCCCCAAGGGTGGGTTCTGCGTCAGGCCCGTACTCAGCACGCCCGCCGTGCTCCGCAGCCGCTCGGTCAGCAGCCGGTAGAATTGCTGCGTCTGCGCCTCGGAATACTGGATCAGGCGCGGATCAAACTTCACCATCAGCAGGTGGTCTTTCGAGAATCCGATGCCCTCACCCAGGCTGCTCCGGAACCCTCGCACCATCAGGAACGACGCGGCCAGCAGCATCAGCGACATCGCCACCTGCGCCACCACCAGCGCGTTCCGGCCCCACAGCCGCCTTCGTCCGGGCATATCCACATCCGCGGTCTTCAGACCCGCCGACAGGTCCATCCGCGTACTCTGCAGCGCCGGCGCCAGGCCGCAGAACAGCGCGCACAACACCGACAACACCAGGCTCGCCGTCAGCACCCGCAGGTCCATTCGGAATGGCACCGTCACCGGCAGGTCTGCGGGGATCTCAAACCTCTGCAACAGCTCGATCCCCACATAGCCCACGCCGACCCCGCCCAAGCCGCCCAGAAGCGCAATCACCAGGGTCTCCGTCAGCAGCAGCCGGATCAGCCGGAATCGCCCCGCGCCCATCGCTAGACGCACCGCGATCTCCCTCGTTCGTGTCCGTGCCCGGCTCAGCAGCAGCCCGGCCGCATTCGTGCACGCCACCAGCAGCACCCCCAGCGCCAGCACCGTGAAGATCACACTGAACTTCCAGTTCACGTCATCCTCGCGCGTCCTCAATTCGAACTGCGTGCGAACCACCGCGCCGCGATCCCGGTTAAACTTCGGATACTCGCGTTCAAAGCCCCGCGCCAGCAAGTCCAGCTCATGCTGCGCCTGCGCCTGTGTCACGCCGCGTTTCAGCCGCGCCCGCACCGTCAGTTCCCGGTCGTCCCGGTCTACGAAAAAACTCTTCCGCGGATCCGTCGAGAATAGCTTCGCCATCGCCAGCGGCACATAGAAGTCCGGCCGGCTGAAAATCAGCATGCCGGGGAACGACTCCGGAGCCACGCCGATCACCGTAAACTCCGCGCCGTTCAACCGCACCACCCGGCCCACGACATTCGGATCACTGGCAAACTCCCGCTTCCAGAACCCCGGAGCCAGCACCACCACCGCATCCCGCCCCGGCACCGCGTCTTCGTCATCCCGGAATCCGCGGCCCAGTTGCGGCTCCACACCCAGCACCCGGAAATAGTTGCCCGATACCAGCATGCCGCCGCGCACCACCGGCGTCGTGTCCGCCTTGGCGCTGAAGCCCACTGCGCTCAACGGCAGGCTCGCGGCCACCCCGTGGTAGCTCTCCGTGTGCGCCCGCAGCTCCATGTACTCGGGGAAGGAAAAGGCGTCATACCGGTTGTCCCGGGACGAGCTCATCAGCGTCATGATCTCGCTCGGGTTCGCTACCGGATACGGCCGGAATACCAGCGCATCCAGCATGCTGAACGGTGTCGCCGTCATCCCGATCCCCAGCGCGATCGTCATCACCACGAAGGCCGTCAGCCCCGGAGTGCGCCGCAGGCTCCTCATCGCGTACCACAAGTCGTCCAGGAAATCCGTCAGCCACTGCACCCGCCGCACATCGCGCATCTCTTCCTTGCGCTGCTCCAGGCCGTCCATCGCCCGCAACGCCCGGTATCGCGCCTCCGCCGGAGACAGCCCCTCCGCGAGGCCCTCTTCGATCTTGTGCTCCAGGTGGAATTGGAGCTCTTCCTCCAACTCCCGCTCCATCCGCCGCCGCAGCAGAATCGACTTCAGCCGTAGGGGCAGTGTGTACCACCAGTGCTCCATCCGCATGGTTCCCTAAGCCTCCGAGATCTGCACCACTTGGGTGATGGCGGTCGACAGCCGCTGCCAGTTCGCCGTCTCCGTCTCGAGCTGTTTCCGCCCCAGCCGGGTCACGGAATAGAACTTCGCGCGCCGGTTGTTCTCCGTCTGCTTCCACTCCGCCTGGATCCAGCCCTCCTGCTCCAGTTTGTGCAGCGCCGGATACAGCGACCCCTCGCTCACCTGCAGCACATCGCCCGAAATCGACCGCAAACGCAGGCTGATCGCCCACCCGTGCAGCGGCTCCAGCGCCAGGATCTTCAGCAGCAGCAGGTCAAGTGTGCCCTGCACCAGGTCGTTTGGCTTGCTCATCTCGGTTTCCTAGATGAGTGTACGAAGCCTTCCCTCGGTAAGCAAGAGGAAAGTTGCGGAGGATCCCCCCGGACCCGATCTTGTTACTTCTCCTGATACGCGCCGTCGGAATAAGACGCGACAATCAGGCGGTTCGGAGTCCGGCACGTTGCCGGATAATCGTGGAAGTACAGGCCCTTCGGGACGCCATCCGTGAAGTTCACACTCACCGATCCCTGGCTGCGTCCACTGAATCCGTCATAGATGTAGTTCGCCACGACCTTGGCCGGCCTGCCCTGTGGATCTCTCGACGTGACCGGGACGCCCCCGACACTGCCATGCAGGAACACGGCAAGCCTTCTCCATGTGGAACCCAACCGCGCTGCGAACCGTGCACGTTAGTAAGCGGGCGCCAGTTACCCATGCATCTTCAACGGCGCGGGCCCCGGCGCCGAACCAGCCTCCAAGGGATCCCTTCCGCGCCCCCCACAGCGCCAGCCGGCATCACACCGTTCCACCCGCTCCGCAGCACCCGTCCACCGAAGCCCGCCCGCCGCTTAGCCTGGCACGCGAACGGCGGCTCATTCCGTTGCAGAGAGGCACATTCGCCCGGCGCCGCAGCACAAGTCACCTCTTACGCCGTAGAGCATCCAGCGCGTACTGAGAGGTCATTCCTCCAAGTGCGTACTGACAATCCCACGCGGAGCCTCTACTTCTTCTTCTCGGCCGCGGAAGGCCCAAACACCACATCTCGGATCTCCGTGAAGATCAGCTCCGCCGGGCACGCATTCAGGTGTCCGTAGCCGTAAGGCACCACCTGGCCGTCGCCTCGGTGGACCATCTCAAAGGACGTTCGTGTCTCCAGCCTGCCGGCATAGGTGACCCAGACTGCTTTGTCCGTGTTGGCGCTCGCCTGAATCAATCTCTCCCTGGATTGCGCACTGACAGCGATATCCGCGCTGCCTGGCAGCAGCGAAAGTGGAATGGGATTCTTCCAGGTATATCCGTTCGTCTCCAGCGGTCTGGCGCATTTGTCACTGGTTAGGTACGAGCCTTCTTCCCCTCGAAGCAGTTGTCCCCGGACCGAAATTACTTTGCCTCGATACGACTGCAGATCTGCCAGTACCTCGCACACGCTAAGCGGCTTTGATGATTGCGACGGCTCGCTAAGGTGTAGAACAAGGAACCATAGTAAAAGATGCATGCTGGGAAGCTCCTTAGTTTCCTGCTTCATTCGAAGCTAGTCTCGAAGACCAATCGCACACGATTTCGGCTCAATCCACCAGTCAGTGTCCCGGTCTCTGCCGTCGAAGGCAACTCACTCACGCTCGGCGTCATGAGGCTGGTTGTGCGGTAGTCGGTATGGCAGCGCCCTGTCACGCCTCCGGCGCAGGTTGGCCAGTCCGTAACATCACCGTAAGGACGCCCACTGCCCAGCGACATACTCAATCATCCACCCCTGCCACCGCCATCCGTTTCAGACGCCACCGGGTTAACTGCCTACTAATTGGGGTTAGTCAATGCGTCCCCACTCGGCTCACGGAAAGTAACCGACTCAACCTTCCTGACCATCACCTGGAATGGTGAACTTCCCATGTGGCAGAAGCCGGCTCCTCCGGTGCGACCTCCAGCCAACTGCACCGCCTTCGAACCTTCGGCAGGCAGAAGCAGCTCGCCAACAACGACAACCTCAACGGTGGGAACCTTGCCGGCGGCCACTCGACGCACATAGAGTTCCTCCACCCATCGGAGCACCTCGAGGTCGACCTTGGCATTGGCTGCGTCGGCGCCACCGGGGCAGGCGGTGTTCGACCAGGTGCGTCCACCGAGGACGACGGTGGGGCAGGCCTTGTCGAAGAAGGAGCTGCCATGCAGGCTGGCGCCATACTCAGCCTTGAGTCGGAGATTTTTTCCCGAATATTTCTGCGGCTCACGTGCCAGGTCGCACATGGTTACCGAGGGGACGGACTCCCCTTCGGTCGCCTTGGCCTGTGATGGCAGCAGCAGCAACAGAGAAAGCAGTCCTGCCGATGCGATAAACGGACATGAACAGTTTCCAGAATGGCGCCTCAATCAATCCCCCCAGGAGAACTGCCATCGAAATCATCGTTCTTGAGAACGGCGCGTCTTTCCAGCTTGTGTCTATCCACTCTACTATGGCCATTTCTGCATAAGCGAGCGCAGAATCTCCTCCACTGCTTTGCTATTTGCCTTCACACTCCGCGGGTCATTCTCATACTCCACGCGCACACGAGGAACAGCCGGGCCAGCTTCGATCCCCCATGCTTCATCCCGGATTGGACTCATCCGGAGCCGCACAATTATGCACTTGCGCCCTGGGCCAATAGGTCGCAGCTCTCTCCCTCCTCCCGCCCCCAGGCTCATCCGTGCGCGTTACCAAGGCAACTCGCGCAGGCAGTTGGAAACCGCGAGACTAGCCCAAAGGAGCAACCCGCCTGGGAGGAGATTCAGTACGAGAAAGGGGAGTGGGACATAAATGACGCTGCCGATGATGAGCCAGACGGAGAGTGTGAAACTGCAAAGGCAAAACACGATGCCCGCCCACTTCTTAGTCCCTCCCCGTTCGCACTCGCCGTCATGGCTGAAGGCTGCGCTGACTCAGACCAACCGCGAGGTGTGCTTTCCTTTGAGCGCGACTCAAAGTGCGCCAGTTCGCCGACCCCAGGCCAGAGGACGCCAATCAGTCGTGCCGGACTATATCGATTTGCCCGTGCAAATCAGAACGGCCGCCGCCTCTCTCTACAGCCGCCTCAGGCAAGGCCGTCCCCCTGCTAGCGGTAGAGCATCGGTGCCGATTGAACCACCGCGTTGTTGTTGGCGAAGGACTTGGCCAGATAAGGCGTAATGAATCGATACTGATAGTCAACAATGGCGACCCTCAATCGCGCGTCGTTTGGATTCGCGACCGTGCCCTCCGTATACGTGACACTGATGTTGGCCCGCTTGAGCCCCATGAAGCCGCTGACGAAGGCAGCGTCCGGGCGGGCCGTCGACTGGTTGAAGAGGATGATGTTCGCGATCGAATCGCCAGAACCGTCCCACGCATGGATCATCCCCCATCGGAGTGCGCTTCTGGTCCGTTCCACCACCATCTGCTGTGTGAAGAGAAGCTGTGAGAAGTCCAGCACGGCGATCAGCGTCGAGAGGAACAGCAACAGGACGAGCGCAGACTCAACCATCGCCTGCCCGCGCTGTCGTTTCCGCTTTTCTTGTCTAGGGTTCAGATTCTTGTGAGGCATAGCGTCCAAGGTACGGGAGTGTGCTCGCCGGCTTTCCGGCGAACGTGTATTTCTGGAACAAAGAATCCACTGTGAAGGTCTTCACACTGACCGTGACAGCGATCGGAATCTGTGTTGAATTGAGATTGAAGGTGACATTGATGGCGGAAGGTGTCAGACCCTTCACCAACGGAACTCCGCTGGAGACTGTTGGTGAACTATACACCGTCATGTTTTGGATCGCCGTTTTCACCTTGGCGATGTCGGTTGCACCCGACAGGCACCGGTAGGTGCGAAACGACGCATAACGGGCTCCATTGGCCACTGCGGATTGCAGCTCGTTGTAGGTATAGAAGGTGTAGCCGAATTGAAACGCCCCCATCATCAGGGGAATCAGAACGGCTGAAGCGAGCGCGAACTCCACCATGGCGTTTCCGCGCTGGTTCTTTCTTCTGAGGATCATTGCAGCAGCCTCACGATGTTTGCGCCGTTCCCCAGATACCCATCCGGAGCGCTTGCCGGGCCGATGTACATGGCACACTTGGAGTCATTGGGGTTGCGAGGCTGGCTCGGCGGGAGAAATACCTTCGCGAAGCCAAGGACCATGGAGTAGGTCGCGTCGGACACGATAGGGACAATGACGACACGACGGAGCGGCGAGGAATCGTGCCCGGAGAGGTATCCGTTGTAATCGGTGACATTGGGAGAAGTGTCCTGGGCAACCCGGTCCGCGAGGCTCTTGTTCACGTCCGTCCCCTTGACGCCGCCGGTGCGATCAACGGGTAATCCCAGCGTCACCGTGTAGTCCATGTGATCGTCTTCGATCGCTGAAGCGATGGAAGAGGCGCTCGTATCCTGGATATACCCGCGATCTGATGTCGTGCCGGCTTGCACGGCATCCAGCGCCGCCTTGTTGCGATCGGCGCCGCACAAGTTGTTCAGTTTGACAGGACCGTTGCTGCCGACGCTGGACGGCCACAGCAGCGTGAGTTCGTCGCCGTAGGAATAGCCAAAGTCCGGAGGACTCGTGGAGTGGGCGATTGGCGCAAAAGGAAAGACGCCCTGAGCGAATGTCGTGGGCAACTCACCGCCGGCCATGGACATCGCAGCCACATTCATCGACTTCGCGTTGCCCGCGGCTCCCAAAAAGTACATCGTCAGGCTGTTGCTCGGCGCCGTGACCCTGGCATACTTCACGTTGACCGGGGAGGGTGGCGCCGCCGTCCAGGTGGCCTTGTCGGTGCTGAACTCGAGCGTCACGTTCGAGTAAGAATTGGTGCTGAACTGCCACTTGTTCACAATCTTCATCGATGCGACCGCATTTAGCGCGTTCGTGATGCCGGAGTTGGAGCCATTCAGTTGGACGGCCGCGGCCAGCGCCGCGGCGTCGGTGAACGCCTGAGCTTCATTCTTGGTGATGAATGCTCTTCCCAGGTCGAACACAAGACCGAGCATCCCGATCAGGACGATCAGGCAGACGCCCGTTGTCAGCAACGAGAAACCCCTTTGTTTGTACCGCCTTGTCATCAGTATCCCCAGTACTCCTTATGCGCGTATGGCAGCGCGCAATAGCCAGTTCGCCCGATGGCGAACGCCCAACCCGCCAGGACGGATGCCCACAAGGCGCCGGCGCTCCTATCGATCACGGTCTGGAAGATCATTGTCCTCCCAAGGGCGCTCGTCGCCCACGGATCCACCCAACTCCAGGAGCCTTCCATCAGCGAACCACCGTCGCCGGTTCCACGGCTGAAGAGGCTGTCGGCAGTTTTAGAAACGCCGACGATACTCAACTTTCCCAATCCATCGTCAGAATGCAGGGAAGTCTGTAGGCGTGTTCGTATCCGCGTGCAGATGTTAGGTGATTTTCACTCTAGGGCTAAGGTGATTGCCCGAGACGCAGTTTTTCCGCCACTATCGTTCGATGGCTGGTCTCCGTTTTGACACGCTCGACCTCGTGCTTTCGACAGCTTGCCCCTGTCCGCGACCCGCCCCCGATCATGGCCACTGAAATGAGCCTCTGCACTCGACCCTTCGCAATCGGCCGCCGCAGATCTCGCGCAGGCTTTGCGCATGGGCGAGTTGGCAGAAGAGCATGGCGACGAACTGTTGCCAGCAGGTGAAACCGCGAGCGTGGCGTTCTGCCTTATGCTTGCGGACGAGGGCAGCGAACTCAAGCCGGGGGAAGGTGTGCAAAATCTTGCTGAAGATGCTGGATTCTCCAATCATGGCGGAGGGCTCCTTGGTGGTCGGTTTCAGTTTCTTGCCGGAAACCTGAGCCAACCTATCAGCGTGAGTCCTTCGCCGTGCTGCTACACCTCATCCCAGTGGATGCGGGCTAATTTGCACGGGAGCGCCCCGTGCCGGTGCCCGACGAAGCACAGCCCTCCAACTGACGCTCTCGAAAGTGTCCACTTATTCGCTAAGTGGACACTTGACCCAATCGCCTAAGTGGACACTTCGTACGGGACGCTGGGCCGGACGCTTACCGAAGAGGTGCGTTGGAGAGAGGTCGCGTGCCTTGCAGAACGCGGCTGCACTTTGACAACTCCGCTCCTGCTCGGCGATCAGCTCCCGCCACTTTGCCAAGGTCTCAAGTCCACGCGTGCACATGCCTTCAGAGTGGGCAGGCGAGGGACGGCTTCAAGATGGGGATTGCGTAGCGCTCACGGTAATTGAAAGGTTTGCGTAGCGCTCACATCATGTCCAGGGCGGATGCCGAAATGTACGGTCTTTTCCTTTCCTGCCAGCATTCGATTGTGGAGAGCCAAAGACGAGATGCCACGCTGTGATGAGAAAGAAGGCTGCCGCTATCAGCCAGACGACTTCAGCAGGATGGAAGAGAAAAAGCGGCAAAACAACAGCTACGATCAGAGCAGCTAACCAGCGACCGTTGTGCTTCGGGAGCCTCATTGGCATTTCAAGGCGCGCAAAGCCGCCCCTGGCGCCACAGTACAACCTGCGGCCTCCAGAGCTATAGGCTGCGGATGTTGCCATACTACTAAATCTGATCGTCCCGGCGACGCCTCTACGTCCAGCACTTGCCAATGTTGTCACCACCCAGTCGGGGCTGAAAATCCTGCTAAGACCAGGACATGGATGTCTCCTTTTCGGAAGACATTTCACCTCGAGGAGTGCCTCCTCACAGTCAATTGATGCTCGGCAACATTGGATTAGCTATGACAGCAAAGGTGTCCGGTCCTTGAGGACTTACTTTGGCTGGGCGAAAACCACCAGCGTCTCCTTCAATGCGAAACAGGAAGCGCAGTTCGAGATGGCGCCCCGCGCATCCGCTCAGAAAGCTCATATTTTCTTTCACATAATCCTGCAAAAGATCAATGAGGAACGGTTCAGCGCGAGAAGACATAGAGGAGAGGACTCTTGCCCGCACCCTGGTCGGCTCTAATTTTCTGCCTAGTCTAAGCTTGACCGAAAGGTGTGCAGGCAGCGCGGAGCGAGCAAGGCCAAAAAGTATAAAATCACTCTCTGGAACGGCGCAACTGTTTGACTGGGGTGTCTGCCCATTCGAAAGCTGCGCCGCGGCCAGTAGTAGGACTACGGAACTCATCAATGGCGATTTCATGTCCGATTCTGTATTTCAGTTCGCACCTGGTGTTGTCGAGCAATGCTCGACAAGCAAGTTTTCATTGCCAGCTTGGTCTGATTCATTGTCATCAGAATCAACAAAGCCATTTGCGCTGAAGTATTGGTTCTAGTCCGAAACACCGGTTGGCGCGCAGTTCCGCGCTGAGTGATGTTGTCGGCCGCGCCGGGCGCAACGCATTGGGCAATTCGGGGCATTCAGTCCCATTCTCGTCCAGATTCTTGTTCTGTGGTCACCCGCGGCGCCACCACCGGGTTTGCGATGTTGGATGATAAGTTGTGTTGCTACTATTTTAGAAGACCCCATCGTCGTTGGATAATGCGTATTGGGGTAATAAATAAACAACCGAAGCCAATGTTTAATAGTAGCCATGGGAAGGGCACATATACAAAGGAGCCGAAAATTATCCAGATGCTTGAGCCTCCACACAATAAGAGGCAGAGCGCTCCTGCCCATCGACGGTGAAGGATTAATCCAATCCCGAGAGGTGTTAGCAATAAACTCACCGGCATCAGAGGAGAGAGGTCATGACCCCCAGGTGGTGCTGCCCACATATTCAAAAGACCTATTGTGCAGACAAGTACCTCTAATCCGAGCACAGCGAAGCCGAGGAGCGAAATCAATGTCAATCGGATTGGTATCACGGGCATACCTGCTTCATATACTTTGGAGAGTAGTTGATGTCCGCCCCCAGGCCCGTCTGCTCCGTCAACTGGTTCCGGCCGTTGTACTGGAACGTCTTCAGCCCCAGACTCGTCGCGGTAGGCAGATCCGTCGAGGAGCCCACGCTTACCGCCGATGCCGGCATTGACGAAAGCGACTGCCCCGCCGCATCGTAGGTGCCCGAGTTCACCAGGTCCACCCCCGGACCGCTGCCCGACGTGATCTTCTGCAACTGCCCCATCGCATCGTAGCCATGGTTAAGCGTCAGCCGCGGGAAAATGTCGTAAGTCGTGGGGGTGTTCAGGCGCCCGTGCTGCGGATAGACAATCTGCGTCACCTTGCCCTCGTTGTCATACGCGTAGTCGACCGTTGGCGTCATGTAAAAGGTACCGCCGTAGTCGGAAGCTTTGCTCGTGAGCAACCCCGCCGCTGTGTAGCTGTAGTGCTCCGTCACCGCGCCCGGAACCGACACAGCCGCCAGCCGGCCTCAAATATTCCGTGTGGAAGAACCCGACCCGTCATAGTCGTAAGTGTTCGTAGTCCGTTGGTTCACGTCTTCCGCCCCAGATGCCACCGGATAACGCTTAACCATCGTCACGCGCCCATGCGCGTCATATACATATTCGACCTTTTGGCTCTTCGCGTCCACCGTGGTCGACAGCCGCCCCATCGGGTCATAAGTGTACGTTGTCGTTCCGATTTCAGCTTCGTCTCGCACATGCGCTTTTTCATCACTGCTCGTTTATGGCGAGCGTCTTAACACGGTGACTATGAGATACACGCCCACGCACATCGAGCCAATTCCAGCCACAAGGCCAATAGCCCTCCCCGCTCGCTGATTGATTTCTGCGCCTCTGAAGCCTTTAAAGCGTCGATTGGTCCATGCCGCATAAACGCAATAAGCACCGACGCTGAGCATCCACACGCTAGCTATTAAATCCAAGTTCGTGTCTCCTCTTGCGGACGATTCATCATGGTTCGCAAAAGCTCGCATACGCACCAAATCCACCAAAGCCGTATCCGAAATAGCCGCCGATAGTGCAACGTTGGACAAGAATGCCTGCTACAGGTGTTGTCGCCCCGGGAAAACGGGACGTCCTGGCCTGTCACTCTCGCTTTACCCATATATTTTCCCAGACAATACTCTCCAGTATTCTACTCTGAGCGGCCACTCCCGATCACAGTGAATCCGCCCAATCACCTTCTGGCTCTCAGTACCTCAACCCCCCTCGCTGGGGCCTGCTCGCCGGCCACCTTCGCCCAAAGCAGAGCTCGACTCGCGTTCATTTCCTCCTGAAACTCCTGATCCCCAAAAGGCTGGCCAGAGTGTGTCGCACGGCGCAGCGCTCTTAGCTCGACACTCAATTCCGGTTCACTCAACAGGCGCGCCCAAGCCGCAGCGCCACCAGCCGCGCGCCAGAACGCCAGGTCCGCAATCCTGAGCGGGATCCTCCCCTGATAGATGAGCCTCGGCGCTGGACCATTCATAGCATCGCGGATCTGCCACCAGTCCGGCTCGGACCGGGTTCACTTCCACATAGCGCAAGGCCGCCCACAGATGCGATGCGCCCAACGGACAGGAATTGAACCGGTTCTGCCAAAGGTGCCCACAACGCCCCCGGCGAGCATTCAAGTATTGAGCGTAGCGGCCGTGCACACGCTGCATCACTTCGGCCAGGACAGGCACCTCCTGCGGCACGGCAATCATTCGCTTGTGAGTTACCTTGCGCGGGATTGAGTGGCTAGACCGATGCAAACCGTCACCATTGCTTTGTCCTTCAGCGGCGAACTACCTACAAAACCCGTTCTCCATCGGGCCAAGTCGAATTCAAGACTACCCACTCGGCGCGAACTATTCCAAATTCAAATTCCGCTTGAGCCTGAGCTTCGTCTACCGAATTATGATATGTATCGGTGATCTCCATATCATCTTCGTCATAGTATAATAAATAAAATCCTGCGTTTTTGCCATATGCTCCAATCGCGAGTCTGCTCGGACGCGGTGCCTGTTGCCCACCAACAAAGTGCCGGGCTGCTCCAATACCTTTATGCTGACTACCTAAACTTACCTGCAAGAAAAACATCATTTCCGTCATGGCTCTATATTTATCCCGTATTCTCAGACGGGGACAGCCTGACTCGGACCAGCGCCATTCTCGCCTCCTGGATCCGTGCCCTTGCCGTACGATTCACAGCGCAAGGATGCACAACATAGTCGCTGATTCCCTCGCAATCGACCAGCGTACGCAACCTTGTTTGAGTTCACCGGCTAGCGCTCGTCCTCACTCTCTTGTCTCAGGTCGAAGGTGGATGATAGCCCGCTCTTCTCGGACTGTTCGGGTAAAACGCTCAATGGCCACCAAATCTGATGCTCGAAACACCAGGAGTAAGTACTCTCCATACGGCACCTCGCGCAATACGAATCGGCCCTCGCCGGAGACGGAAGCCTCTTTCGAAAAGCTGCTCCAAACTCCTACTGCCTTCACGACAATGCCCCGTTCGGGGTTCTTGCTACTCGCAACCTCGCCGTGGAGATCAGTGTACACAACGCGGCTCGTCCCGGGGTCGCGAAACGCGAAAGCGACGAGCACTAGTAAGTGGTCTTCTTTCAATGTGATGCTTCGAGCGAAATCCTGGTGTAAGGAGGCCGTCCCCCTGATAACGTATTCGCCATAGGGAGCTCGAATGACGCCGGAACCACTTAAATGGAATTGAGTACCGGGCTTCTCCTTTCCAGTGCGAGCAATCGAGATCTCGGAACGTTTTAGGGGCTTCCCGAAGGTGTCTGTGACGACGATCTCAATGGAGCCTGTTTTCTCGTCCTGCTGTGCGAAAAGGTTCCCACTCGCGAGAATTACAATCATGCAGACGATTGTTGGTTTCGGAAGCATGGTCGTCGTGTGAATGCTCAACTCCACAGCAATCGTTTGCGAAGGTTCTCGTTATCTTAGTCGAACCTTCCTCAGATCGCACTCTCGCGCAAAACGATCCCCTGAACTACGGGCTTCTTCGACAGGGGATGCATGTCTCGAACTTGCGCCATTCTCACCGCCGGGATTCATGGCGATTCCGCACGATGTACAACGCACCGAAGAAAAGCAGAGTGGTTCATCCCCCCCCCCCCGCAATTAACCAGCCTCCAGTGCCCTATCCTCTGGGATTCCGTCATCCGCCCCCGGGACTCTCCGTTGCTTGCGAGCCTGCTGGCTAAAGCGAATGCTCTTCCGAAACAACTCCTCCCCAGGCGGTTGCCCGGCATGGGTCGGCTTCCGAAATCGCCGATACCCCGTTTCCTGCTCCAGCACTCTTAACAGTAGCTGCTCCAAGGATCACTACTTCCAAGCAAGCAAGAGGAAGCTGCGGATAACTCCGCATATCCTCAACGCATCAACCCTTCCACCACTTGCGCAGACTCAGATAGCCCAACCTGCCAATCTCCAACAACGGATTCGAAAGATAACGAAGTGCGATTGGCGAGAACAGGTTCTCCGGCCTAAGGCCCCAATGCACTGCGACATAAACACTGCTCAACAGGAACAAGCCGGCTAATAGGGAGACCAACCTGGCCACGGTCGGTTCGCCACCCAGTGCCCTATCCACCACCGGAAACAAATACAGCACCGCTACGAGCGCGGCGGCAAGGAATAGCGTTCTTCGCGCCATCCGGATACTTCGAGCCGTCGGCCGCAGAACAGGGCTCCAGTACGCGGAACGCGCATAGGGCTGAAACGTTGCACACAGCACGCAGGCATGGACCGCAAACCCTCCCAGAAACCAATTCAGGTGCATCGCCGGAACCCGCTGACTCCAGCCCAGCCAAACCAGAAATCCCAGGCAGAGCCCTGACCCCGCACACCCATAGACAAACAGGAACTTTGCGATGCGCCGTTTCATCTCCAACCGCCCGCTTCGCCCCTCTACGGCACCGTCCAAGTCCCCGCATTCACCCAGTTCGAGTCCCGCAACAACGGATCCATCATCCGCTGATACAAATTCTTCGCCCCCGACATCGGCGCCTTCATCACAACCGGCACAGTCACCGAAAGCACGCCATACTGGCTCACCGCGGAGGCCCCCGCGGGGTCGATCGAACACGCACTACTGCTCAACGCGTTCGATGCCGTCCCCGGACTCACCGGCCCCAGGAAGAAACCCACGTCGCCCGAGTACATCCACAAACCGTTTCCGGCCCGGTCATAGTGCACAAAACAGAAGGGCTGGCCTCCCCCGTCCGGCGCCGCGGCCACCAGGAACTGCGCCCAGCCCAGATTCGTACCGTCATAGCCCGCCGGATCCCAGAACCTCGCCGTGAACGTCTGCTGCCCGCCCGATCCCGACGAAGGAATCATCAACTTATTCCCCAGTGGAACGGCCGCGGTGGTCCAGGTGCCTCGCTCCACCCAGCCGGTGTCGAGTTGGCCCTGCGTGTAGGCCCTCAGATAAAGCTTCAGGCTGGCCGCACTCTTGAAGACCACCTTCAGCCCCATCCCAAACGTATCCCCGTTCCCGCTCGCGCTGGACATCTGGGTGTTCAGCCCGCAAAGCGTGTTCTGCAACTGCCCACTCGCTGTGCCCGGTTTTACCGGACCCACAAAGAACCCGCCGTCCCCATACAACCAGAACGCGTCGCCCTGCACGTCGTAGTGCAGGAAACAGAACGGCTGGCCGCCGCCATCCGGAGCCGCCGCCACCAGGAATTGGACCCACAGCAGGTCTTTGTACCCATAGCCCGCCTTGTAGATCGGCGTGAACATCACCTCTGAGCCCGATCCCGTGAACGGAGATACGCCCACAGCTGTCGGTTGGGGCGAGATCACCGCAAAGTTCGCTGTCATCGTCGCGGGAACCGACATCGTCACATAGAACGGCGTAAAGGTTGCGGAATACGTCCCCGAAAAGCCCGTGAACGTATAGCCCGAGGCCGGGGTGGCTGTCAGTTGCACATTCGCACCTTGCGCATACCAGCCGCTTGCCGGGCTGATGCTACCACCGGCGGTGGCGCTCGTCGTGAGATAGACTTGCGCATCGAAGTTCGCGGTCAATTGGATCACCTCTGCCGACGCAACCGTGAAGGTGTGAGCCATCGCGCCGCCATCGGACCACGACGCGAAGAGAGAGCGCTGGCCCGTGCCGGTATCCACGGTGGCGGAGGCCGAAACCGTGTGGCTGCTCCCAAAGGACCATTGGAAGGTCTGGGCTTGCTGGTAAGTCGTGCCGTCCACCACCAACGCACCAGCCTGCGAACTCACCTGGACTGTGACCGGAGGCGGAGTCGCCGTGAGAATGACCGCCAGGCTGTAATCCACGTCCGCCGCCAGCGCATTGGTGACGTCCTTCGGCGCAGGGGAGGATCCGAGATTCGCGCATCCATGCTGCCTGACTGTCTGGTCGGTGCCGATGCCGACGGAACAGAAGGGTCCGAAAGCGGCCGATGCGATGCCACTCCAATTGGCCGGCACGCTGCCGTTGGCATCCGTGCCCCAGAATCGGATACTTCCGTCAGCGGCGATCGCCGCGCTGAGCCCTCCACCCTCGGCGATCGCTACCGAGGGGGGAATGCCCTGCGGGACCGCGGCGCTCGAAAAGCTACTGAGATTGATGGGCACTCCATCACCGTTCAACCCCAGTGCGCCGATAGACGCGGACAAGTCCACCAGGTCTGTGGCCTGCCCCACCGCATTCATGTCGAGATTGGTGGTCACGCCCCAGGCCGCGAGAGTGCCATCGGCCTTCAACGCCATCAGGAAGCTCGTTCCGGCGGCTATCTGCACGACATCCGCCAGCGTCGCCGGCATCGCGGTCCCAGTCAAGCCCGTTCCCCAGACAACCACTGTTCCATTCGACTTCAGGGCCGCACTGTAGCTGCCTCCGGCCGAGATGGCGATCACACCGCTCAGTCCATTGGGTACGTCGCATTGTTGCATCTGGTTCGAACCCCAGGCCGCAACGGTCCCATCTTTCCGCAAGGCCAGGAAGTGATCTGCCCCGGCGGCAACCGCCACGATATTTGTGAGCCCGGCAGGATAGGGCCTGTCATTGCGGTGCAGGTTGCTCAGCGCATTGATCCACATCACCGGCGTGGCGCCGGCGTTGACGGGAGCCGTGTCTGTCGCCGTGGGCGTCGCCGTGTCCCCTCCACCGGAAGCGGCGGCCTGCATGCTCACACTCGCGGGGGCATTTGCGGCCACCGTGGCAACCGCCGTGATCGCCGGGTACCATTTCCCGCCCGCCAGCCCATCGCTCCGCGTACACGAGCCCGCGGCGCAAGTCCACCCAGGACCACTCAGGGCGATGACCTGCAGGCCCGTCGGCACCGTCAATGTCACCTTCACCTGTCCGCTCGTCGGCCCGCCGAGCGGATCATTGCCAGCTCGGATGCGATACACCGCGTTGGTCTGGCCCTTCAATAACGCGTTTGTATGCCTCAGGGCGATTCTCAGTTTGGGTTTCGGAGGGATCGCCGTGAAGCTGGCGGCGATCGTGATAGGCGCGGTCACGGTGACGACCCGCGGGTTCGTGGTCCCCGTCAGGCCTCCGCTAAACCCGGCGAACAGGTAACCCTGATTCGTTGCGGCTTGCACATTGATCTGTGTGCCGGAATCGAAGTAGCCCGTGGGCGGCGTGATCGTCCCGCCCGTCGACGCCGAAGTCGTTACCAGGTACTGCATCTTGAAGTTCAGGACGAAATCCCTGACCTCGTCCGCGAAAAACGTGCGGCTCAACATCGCTTGCTGGTCAGACCAGCCCGTGAAAATCGCCATCGATCCGGAGCCCGGCCCCGCTTGGGCGGCAGGGATGCTCACGGTATGCGCACTCCCGTAAACCCATTGCACAGTCGCGCTGGAAGTGGACTGAACTCCATCCACATAAAACGGGATGCCCTGTGGCTGTGTCGAGAAGGTGTACTGGACGCGCACCTGTCCGGAGGTAATCGCGAGGCTATGCCCTCCGCCGGCGCCCACACCAGTGACTCCACTCAGGCCCTGTGGCACGGTACTCTGCCCGCCGCTGTTGCTGCCCCAGGCGAAAAGGCCTCCATTCCACTGCTGAGCCAGAACATGGTTCGCACCGGCGGCCATCAGGTAGGTATCGGTCAGCCCACCCGGCAGGGCGGACTGGATCGTGGCCGGATTCGTCCCCCAGACCACAATCTGCCCATCCACCTTGCGCGCCAGGCTGAAGTGAACACCCGCCGCAACCTCCTCGACGCCCGCAAGCCCGCCGGGCACGGTGCTCTCTGAGTAGGTGTTGCTGCCCCAGGCGATCACCGTCCCGTCGCTCAGCACTGCCAGCGAATGGTCGCCCCCGGCGGCGATCGCCACCGCTCGGGTTACAGCTGCCGGCACAGTGGTCTGGCCGCTGCCGTTCGCACCCCAGGCCAGCACCTTGCCGTCGCTCGTCAGCGCCAGGCTATGGTTCGCTCCGGCGGCGATGGCGATCACCTGCGTGGCCGTTCCCGGTACCGTCGCCTGTCCGCTGCTGTTGTCGCCCCAAGCCACGACTGTGCCGTTGCTCGTGAGAGCCAGGTTGTGGTTGCTGCCCGCCGCAATGGCGATCACCTGCGTCAGTCCCAAAGGCACCTGCGCTTGCAACAGGGCATTGTCGCCCCAGGCGCGCACGGTGCCATCCCCCTTCAGCGCCAGGCTGTGCGACAGCCCGCCGGAGACGCTCACCACGTTTGACAAGCCCTGCGGGATCGAAGTCTGTCCCTTTGTGTTATCACCCCAACCAATCACCGAGTTCCCGTTGTCATAAGCGGTCGACAGGACCGTTGCCAGCGCACTCAGATTGCCCGAAGTCGCGCTGACGCTCGGGTTGGTCGCGCCCCGCACATTGGCGGGAACGGAGCCCACAAACAGCAGGGCCGGATACTCCTGGCCCGCCGCCAGCGTGTCGGACCGGCTGCAGGATCCCGCATTGCAGGTCCAACCCGCGCCGAAACCCGTCGCGGATGCAACCACACCTCCGCCGAAGGCTACCGAAACCCCTGTCAGCGGCCCTGTTCCCGCATTCCAGATGCGCGCGATGTAGACCGCATTGGTCTGGCCCTGCAGCACTCCGCCACTGCGCGTCAACTTCGCTCGCAAAAGTGCCCCGGACGGCTGCACGAAATTCGCCTGCCACGCCATCGGTGCCTTGACCGACAGCCGGAACGGATTGCTTCCGAAGGAATACCCGCTGGTGCTGAAATTCGTGAAGACATAGCCCCCTTGAGGAGTCGCCAGCAGTTGCACCGCGGAGCCCGCATCATAGTAATCCGTCGCTGGACTGATCGTGCCGCCCGCCCCTGCGGACAGAGTGAGTTGGAACTGAGTCCGGAACTTCGCTGTGTACGTCGTGTCCGCAACCGGTGTCACTGTGTGCGTGATGGCACCACCGTCACTCCAGTCCAGGAACTGGAATCGCATATAAATCCCGGCTGGATTCGTCTGTGTGGCGGTCGTCGAAATCTCATGCGAACTGCCGGGCGGCACGAGAATCGTAGTGGGCTGGTACACTGGCTGGCCATCCAGCAGAAGATCCGGCCGGACGGAGAAATACGGGGAATCCGGCAACAGATCGGGCGTGCGCGTCTGAATTGTGAGAGCGATGGGCTTCACCGAGACAATCGCCACGCCAAATGCCGACCCGGCGGAGGCGGCCCGCACGCTCGTCAATCGGGAGGCGGAATCGACCTTTCCGAAGCTGTTGTCGCCCCACGCGGCAACCGTCCCATCGTCCTTGATGGCCAGGGCATATTGTTTCGCGGAAATACTCACAACATGATTGAGGCCGGACGGTACATTCGTCAGGTCCACTCCCATCGGATCCTTCCATGCGATCACAGTGCCGTCGGTCCGCAGTCCAACCGCGGCCATGGTCGACACCCCCACGACTTGTGACAGCGTGCCCAGTCCACTCGGAACGGCCGGGGCATACGGTCCCCAGGTCATCACACTCCCGTCCCACCGGAGCGCCGCGACCGTGTACTGGCTGCCGGACACCGACACGACACCCGAGACCGTGTTGGGATCCTGCGAACCCCACGAGATCGTGCCCCACTGCATCACCGTTCCGTCACTCTTCACCGCGATGCAGCCTGTGAACCCCGAAGAAATCGCCACGACATCGGCCAGGTTGCCCGGAGGTATCTGGGGAATGTCCCCTACCGCCCAGGCCACAACAGTCCCATCGCTCTTCAGTGCAAAGCTTTGGTTGCCGCCAGCGGCCACCGCGATCACTCCGGTGAGGTTCTGTGCCGCCGCCGGGGACTGCATCGAACTGCCCCACTGCACCACCGTGCCGTTCTTTCGTAACCCCACCACATGATGATCACCGGCTGAGATCGACACAAGATCGTTAATCGAGGTTGGTACAAAACCATTGATGCCGTGCGGATCGCCCCAGGTCACCGCGTAGCCCTCCGCCGCAATTGTGCTGACATCATTCGCGATGTTATTGGCGATGTTCGAGTCCCCGCCGCCGGATACCGTCGCCATATTGCTGATGGAAGGCGGCGCATTAGGTGCGACCGTAGCCAGCACGCTGATCGTCGGCAGCATCTGACCCGCCGGCCAGGTGTCGCTGCGCGTGCACGTGTTTGCCGCACACGTCCACCCCGGGCCCCACATCGAAGTAATCGTCAGCCCCGACGGCATCGATTCCACCACGCTGATCGTCCCGCTGCTGGCCGCACTGCCTTCGTTCACAACGCGGATCAGATAGACCGCGTTCGTCTGGCCTTGCAGAAAACTGCTGGTGTGCGTCAGTGCAATGCTGAAGTCAGGGCCCGATGCGGCGCTGAATCCCTCCGCCTGCCGCGCTGCCGGCGCCGGCGGCAGCATCGCCGCCTGAGAGGATTGCCCTGTCCCGGAGCGTCCTGCGGCCCCCGCCGCCTGGCCCGCTGTCAAAATCAGCCCAGACGAAAAAAACAAATGGACCAGCAAAGAAATACCAGTAATTGGAATCCGCAAGGCACCCTCTGGAATAAAGTCGCACGCGCCAATCTGTTTGGTCAATCGCGACTGCCTGTTTTTTTGAACCTCCATTCGGCTTCGAAACAGAACCAAAAAGCCCCTCGCACGGCCCCTCCAGGCGCATCTGCGGCTTGGCTTCCCGCAGAAATCCCCTGTGGTGTATTCAAAAGAGTGAGCCCGGCAGGATAATTCGCTGCCCTCGATCGTCCGATCTCAATCCGAAATCCTAACCGGCCCGGCAGCGCCTGCGGAAGAGTGTCGATCCTATGACAGAGCAACGGCCACACCGCGTACAGCAAACCTGCCACCTGCGCTCGGCTGCGGTTTTCCCCGAAATCTCACTCCCGTCCCAATCCGGTCACACGCTTTTAAAATAAGTCCAAATCTCTCATACCTATCTGAACCAGAAAGGTTTATGTCCGCCCTTGGCCCGCCGCCTCAGCCGTCTTCGATGGCTCGCCCAACTATAATCCCCCTCACGGTGAATTATGGAAAAACAAACAGGATTGGAACAGGTTGGAGAAATCGCAGCGCCCGCCCGCGGACGCTCCAGGTCCGCAGGGCGGACTCGCTTCACGCACGGCACCCCAATACCCAGCCGCCCGGGCAACGCCCTCAATCCATCCGCTACGCGGGAACAAAGCCAATCAGCCTCTCAGCCGCGCAGTCTGCTGCGGGCAAACTATACCCCATGCGGAGAACCAAAACGAAGCCAATTCCCTGCAGCAGCCTGCCAAGGGCACCCTGTCGAATGCCCGAATTCACCGGCTACGAGCGAACAAACCCAACGCAACGCCGGTCGCGTTCCACCGGCAGACGCACCCCACTCCACACACAATTCACTCTCCCTGAGCGAACAAACCCAACGCGGCGCCGATCCCATTCCACCGGCAAACGCGCCCCAGTCCGCACCCAATCCACTCTCCCTGAGTGAACAAACCCAACGTGGCCCGGGCCGTTGGCCAACGCGAGGCCCACCCCAACCGCGGCATCTCGCGAAACGAACCCAATCGCGCCAGCCCTGCCTGCGCCCGGGGCCCAACTCCAGGCCGCGGTAGCCGCTCCCGCTCACCCACGCGGACCCCTATCCGCTTACGATCTTTGACATCTCAACCTCAGCCCATCGCCCGTCCTGCGCCCGCCCACCCGAACCCCAACCCGTTCAAGGGGGGTGACTTTGCGCAGGACGCGGATTACTATTGCTACATTGCGCGGATGAGCCAGGCCCGTTTCACTGGCCCTCTTGTTCGGAGTAGGAGTCTTCAATTCGACACCCGGCACTCATACCCAGACCCGTTCCGTCTGCTTCCGGGATACCCTGCACGCCCGCCATCCGGCGGTTTCAGTCTCATCCTTCGCGCAATGCAAGACACACAAGGAGGATCGAATGCCCTTTTGCCCCAAGTGCGGCACAAATGTGAATGGTAGCTTCTGCCCTAACTGCGGCACGTCCGTAGCGGCCCCACCGCCCGGACCGCCGCCCGGCGCTCCGTCCCCCGGTCAGTACGCGCCCCCACCCGCGGCCGCGCCCGGCCTCACGGAGAACATGGCCTGCGCCTTTTGCTACCTCATCGGGTTCATCACGGGGATCATCTTCCTCGTGATCGCACCCTACAACCAGAGCGCACGCGTCCGCTTCCACGCCTGGCAGTCCATCCTCTTCGGTGCGGCTTGGTTCGCGTTCTGGATCGTCTTCAGCTTCATTACCGCGTTCGTGCCCGGAATGTACCTCATGTTCATGATGGTGCGCTCCCTGGTCTCGCTCGCCGGCTTCGCCTTCTGGCTCTTCCTCATGTACAAGGCCTATCAGGGCGAGCACTTTGAGATTCCGATCATCGGACCGTTCGCCCGCCAGCAGGCCAAGTACTAGCTGCTCTCTTCAGCGGACCATGCCGCCTCAGAACTTCGGCATGGTCCGCAGAATTCCCATCGTGTTCGCCCCTTTGGCAAAGTCGATGGAATGCAGCGGAGCCCACCCCTTCCCGTCCGGACCCAGCCCCATCGTCCCGATGTACTTCACGTCTTCCTGCTTCGTCCCCATCAGGATCACCGAGTAACCGCGGTCCTTGTACTCCAGCAACCGGTACTGCAGTTCGCCGCTCTCTGGCTTGAACCGGTCCGCCGATGGCTGCCCCAGCTTCCTCACAATGCTGAAGTAGTCGTCCTCGCGGTTCAGTTCCAGATACCCCTGGTCCTTCGCCACAAACGTCGGTTTCGTCTCCGGCGTGAACTTTACCAGCGCCCAGATCATCAGCCCCAGGCCCAGCACCGAGAAGAAGGTCACCATGATCATCTTCCCGATCCGCGACTCGTTCCCCATCGCGCCCGTGCCCATGATCGCGCCCAACCCCGTCGGCTCCGACGGATCCGCCACCGGCTTCGGACCCGGAGGCCTCGTCATCGGCGCCACCGGCATCGAATAAACCTTCCGCTTCACCGGCCACACCGCGCCTGTCTTATACTCCAGCTCCTGCGTCAGTCCGACAATCATGACAGGCTTGTCGGTCTCTGAAATGCCGCCGAAGTACTGCCGCGGAATCGCGATCTCCAGGTCCGCCTGAGTATTGCGGACCATCATCTCGCTCCATGTGGCTTCCCGCAGTCGCCACTCGTTGTTCTCCACCCCGCTGATGGGTGGGTAGAACGAGAACGTGCGGTCAATAAGTTCGGCGTGTGGCGGCGCCGGGGGCGTGCTCATGGTACCTTCCTAACAGATGATAGCGAGTTAGGGGTTGGCTCGGTTACCCGGCCGGTCACTATCCAAAGCGAATAAAAGGGTGTATCTAAGTATTGGAAAGGAATCCGGCCATGTCGCTCCGGGATTTGGAAGCTCTCGAATACCATTCATCTTCACCTGCGGGTAAGGTTTCGGTTGTACCCACCAAGCCTTGCCGCACGCAACGCGATCTTAGCTTGGCTTATACGCCAGGCGTTGCTGTCCCGTGTCTTGAGATTCATAGAGATCCGTCTCTTGTCTATAACTACACCGCCAAGGGGAACCTCGTCGCCGTCGTGTCCAACGGCACCGCGGTCCTCGGCCTCGGCAACATCGGGCCCGCCGCCGGCAAACCCGTCATGGAAGGCAAAGGCGTCCTCTTTAAAAGGTTCGCCGACATCGACGTCTTCGACCTGGAACTCGCCACCGAGGATCCCAGAGAGGTCATCCGCGCCTGCCAGTTGCTCGAGCCCACCTTCGGCGGCATCAACCTGGAAGATATCAAGGCACCCGAATGCTTCGAGATCGAAGAGGAGCTGCGCCGCACCCTCAAGATCCCCGTCTTTCATGACGACCAGCACGGCACCGCCATCATCTCCGGAGCCGCGCTCGTCAACGCCCTCTCCCTGGTCGGCAAGAGCCTCGAAGACGCCAGAATCGTCTTCTCCGGCGCCGGAGCCAGCGCCATCAGCTGCGCCAACCACTACATCCGCCTGGGGGCGAAGCTCGAAAACATCCTCATGTGCGATACCAAGGGCGTCATCCACGAAGGCCGCGCCGAGGGGATGAACAAGTACAAGGTCAAGTTCGCCCGCCAGACCGACAAGCGCACCCTGTTCGACGCCATGCACGGCGCCGACGTCTTCATCGGACTCTCGCAGGCCAACTGCGTCACCCCCGAAATGCTGCTCGCCATGGCCGACCGCCCGGTCGTCTTCGCGCTCTCCAACCCTGATCCCGAGATCAAGTACGAGACCGCCGTCGCCACCCGCCAGGACCTCATCCTCGCCACCGGCCGCTCCGACTATCCCAATCAGGTCAATAACGTTCTTGGCTTCCCCTTCATCTTCCGCGGAGCCCTCGACGTCCGCGCCACCGCCATCAACGACGAGATGAAGCTCGCCGCCACCCACGCCCTCGCCGAGCTTGCCCGCATGGATGTCCCCGACTCCGTGCGTCGCGCCTACGGCGTCGAAAACATGGAGTTCGGCACTGACTACATCATCCCCAAGCCGTTCGACTCCCGCGTCCTTACCTTCGTCGCGCCCGCCGTCGCCAAGGCCGCCATGGAAACCGGCGTCGCCCAGGTCACCGTCGACCTCGACGAATACCGCGAACAGCTCGAACGCCGCCTCGGCAAGAGCCAGGAGATCATGCGCATGGTCATCCACAAGGCTCAGCGCGAACCGCGCCGCGTCGTCTTCCCCGAAGGCAATCAGGACAAGATCCTTCGCGCCGCCCAGGTCCTCATCGACGAAGCGATTGCCCGCCCGGTTCTCATCGGCGCCGAAGACCGTATCCTCGCCCGCGCCGAGGAACTCCGCCTCCGCATCAAGGGCCACGTCGACATCGTCGACCCCGCCACCAGCCCGCGTGCCAACGCCTACATCGCGGAGTACATCCAACTCCGTCAACGCAAAGGCGTCACGCACAATGAGGCGCCTCACCTCATGCTGAACCCCACGCGCTTCAGCGCCATGATGGTCCATCTCGGCGATGCCGACGCCATGATCGGCGGCATCACCCAGAACTATCCGGACACCATCCGGCCCGCTCTTGAGATCATTCCCAAACGCCCCGGCGTCACCAAGGTCTCCGGCATGTACATGATGATCACCCCCAAGGGGCAGCTCTACTTCATCGCCGACACCACCGTGAACATCGAGCCTTCGGCCGCCGATCTCGCCGAGATCGCCATCGCCTCCGCCGACACCGTGGCCAGCTTCGATATCGATCCTCGCATCGCCATGCTGTCGTTCTCCACCTTCGGCTCCTCGCGCCACCCGCTGGCGCAGAAGGTCGCCGCTGCCGCCGAGATGGTCCGCCAGCGTCGCCCGGAGCTTGTGGTCGACGGAGAATTGATGGCCGACGCCGCCGTCGTGCCCGAGATGCTCACAGACTACCCGTTCTGCCGCATGCCCGGCGCGGCCAACGTCCTCATCGCACCTAACCTGGAAGCAGGCAATATCGCGTACAAGTTGCTCATGCGGCTGGGCGGCTGCGAGGCCATCGGCCCCATCCTCATGGGCTTCTCCAAGCCGGTCCATGTCCTGCAGCGCGGCTGCGAGGTCAACGACGTTGTGCACATGACCGCGCTCGCCGTGGTCGAAGCCCAGGCTATCGGCGCGCGGAAGCCGGCGCCTTCCGAAGTGACCGCCTGATCACTCGAAGCCCAGACGGCCGAGCAGATCTTCCACCTGCTCGGCCGTAACCTCCACAGGAGCGTTCATCGCCAGCGGCGTCTCCCGCGTATCGAACGCTTCGAACAGCGCCATCTTGGCAATCGCGTACCGCTCATTGTCCGCCAGTCCGCGCCGGTGCGCGGTTTCCCACGCCGCGACACTCGAGGCCGGCACCAGCACCTGCACTTCAAACCAGGTCTTGCGGTCGCCGCTCACCGTGAACACGTGCTCGCGCAGGCCGGACCGGTCGCGCATGCCTTCGTAGAAGTACTCATACGCGTAGCCGCTCATCGCCAGGTAGTTCTTCTGCCGCCGCACCGCGGGTACGCCGCGCAACGGCGGCGGCGCCGAACCCTTCTCGCGCTTCACCAGCCCGCGCAGCCACTTCATTTCTTCGCGCCGCCTTTCAGCGGCAGCAGTTCGATCTTCCGGACGTACACCTCCGCCGCCTCGCTCTGCACCTGAATCTTGCCCTGCGTGTGGTCGCCGTCGAAGCCTTCATTCACTTTCACGCCATTCAGGTAGTACACCAGGTGGCCGCCCTCGGCGATCACCTCGCTGCGGTTCCACTGGCCCACCGGCTTCTCCACATCCACCGGACCCCGGTACCCAAAGGTGTCGGTCCACTTGATGTCGCGGCCATACCAGTTCACCCGGCCGGAATCCCGCGTCACCCTCGGTGCCCCCTGCTGCCAGTAAAGCTGCTTGTCTTCCTTCGTGATCGCTTCCACCGTCATCCTCGGTTTGGCCGCGCCCTTCACCATCAGCATGTCGCCCGTTCCGCCTTCGATCATCTGGTATTCGATCGACTCCAGCCAGCCGCTGCCCGCGGCTCCATCCACGCCCGTGCCATGCAGAAGGATGCCGCTGTCGCGGGCCTTGCCCACGCGCGGCGCCAGGTTCTCCTGGCCCCATTTCCACTCCACCACCAGGTGGTAGTCTCGATACTCTTTCTCCGTCGTGATGGCGCCCCACTCGGCGCCGCTGATGTGGACCATTCCATTGGCCACGGTGAAGACCTTCTTCGGATCCTCCCGGTGGGAGTCCTTCAGGAACGTATAGAAATTGGTCAGATCCTTGCCATTGAACAGCTTGATCTTCTTCTCTGGTTTGATAGCGTCGGCTGCCGTGGCCAGGCCGGCCAGCAGCACAAGAAGCAGGGCGGTGCGCATACTTTTATCATGCGTGATCTCGCACCCGGCCGTGGCGCGCCCCTCGGCTGGAAGGCTACAATCGGCGTGAAGACATGAGGGCCTGGGCTGCAATCATTGCCGTCTCCACCGCACTCGCGCAGGAGCCGCAGAAGATCAAAGAGATCACGGCCGTCTGCGGCGACCAGGAGATCCTCGAGTTCGGCCTCGAATGCTCCGCTGACGAGCCGTGCCCCGTGTTCCTGGAGTTGTCCGCCGTCGAGGTCGTCGGCGCAAAGGTCTTCCTCACCGGCAACCTCCATACTCCGGCCACCACACTCTCCTCCCTCCTGTTGGCCAGCGACGACGAAGGCAAGACCTGGACGGAGCCCGCTGCCCGCATCCGCGGCGCGGCTCTCGACCAGATCCAGTTCGCCGACCCCGAAAGCGGCTGGGCCTCCGGCACCATCAGCGGCTCCCTGCCCAAGGATCCCTTCTTTCTCAAGACCACCGACGGCGGCAAAACCTGGCGCCGCCTCCCTCTTTTCGAGGACACCTTCTACGGCTCCATCGACCAGTTCTGGTTCGACTCGAAGTCCCACGGCATGATGGTGGTCAACCGCAAGGGGGCTCGCGGCGTCCCCTTCCAGAAAATGGAGTCGATGACCGGCGGCGACTCCTGGATGACCCGCGAAGTCAGCCCTAAACCAGTGCCGCCGCTGCGGCCCAAAACAGCGGCCGCCTCCGACTGGCGCATCCGCACGGACACCGCCTCGAAAACCTTCCGCATCGAGCGCCGCCAGGACAATCGCTGGACCCAGGTCTACTCGTTCCCTGTCCGTGCCGGAGTCTGCAAACCCGACCCGCCCAAGCCCGTGGAGCCGCCCAAAATCCAGGAGCAGCCGCCACAGTGAAGCGACCCGATCCCATCGAACTCGAGTTCTTCCGCCAGTTGCTCGTCTCCATTCCCGAAGAGATGGGGGTCGTGCTGCGCAAGACAGCCTTCTCGGCCAACATCAAGGAACGCCGCGACTACTCCTGCGCCGTCTACGACGCCCAGGCCCGCCCCATCGCCATGGGCGACCACATGCCCGTCCACCTTGGTGCCATGCCGCTCAGCGTCGAGCACGTGCTGCGCCAGTTCGATCTCCGGCCCGGCGACGTCGCCATCGTGAACGATCCCTTCGCCGGCGGCACCCACCTGCCCGACATCACCGCCGTGGCCGGCGTCTTCCCCGACAAGTCCAAGCCCGCTGCTTTCTACGTTGCTTCTCGCGCCCACCATTCCGATGTCGGCGGCATGAGCCCCGGCTCTATGCCCCTGGCGCGCGAGATCTACCAGGAAGGCTTGCGCCTGCCGCCCGTCCTGCTGGTGAGGGAGGGGAAGCTGGACGACGGGCTCATGCGGCTCATCCTAGCCAACGTGCGTACGCCGCAGGAACGTGAAGGTGACCTGCTCGCCCAGTGGATGGCGATGGAACGGGGCGCCGCCCGTCTTACCGAGGCCGTCTCCCGGTACGGCCTGCCGCGCCTCAACGCCAATGTCACCGCTCTGTCCGACTATGCCCAGCGCCGGATGACCGCCGCCCTCCAGGCGCTGCCCGCGGGCTGCTACCGGTTTGAAGATTCCCTCGACGAGGGCGTCACTATCCGCGCCTCCATCACCCTTGCCGGCGGCCGCGCCACGGTGGATTTCAGCGGCACCGATCCGCAGGTGGCCGGCCCCGTCAACGCCAACTACGCCATCACGCTCTCCGCCGTCTTCTACGTGTTCCGCTGTCTGCTCGATGGCGACGTGCCCGCCAACGCAGGACTGTTGCGTCCCATCACCGTCGTCGCGCCAGCCGGTTCCGTGGTGAATGCCAATCCACCCGCGGCCATGGCCGCCGGCAATGTCGAAACCTCCCAGCGCATCACGGATGTTCTCCTGGGCGCCCTGTTCACCGCCGCTCCGCACCTCATCCCGGCCGCTTCGCAGGGCACCATGAACAACCTCAGCTTCGGCGGCGAGGGCTTCGCCTGGTACGAGACCATCGCCGGCGGCATGGGCGCGGCCCGGGACTGCGCCGGCCAGAGCGCCGTGCACACGCACATGACGAACTCCTGGAACACCCCGGTTGAGGCCTTCGAACACAGCCATCCCGTGCGCGTCCGCGCCTATCATGTGCGCCGCGGTTCCGGCGGCGCCGGCCGCCATCGCGGTGGAGACGGCATCGTCCGCGAGATCGAGTTTCTGGCGCCGGCCGACGTCACCATCCTGGCCGACCGCCGGGTCCGCCCGCCGTATGGACTGGATGGCGGACAACCGGGAGCCCTGGGCCGCACGCTCCTTCGCAGCCGGGGCAAGACCAGCCTCCTCCCCGGCAAAACCCGGCTGGATGTCCAACCCGGCGACCTCCTCAGAATCGAAACCCCGGGCGGCGGTGGCTTCGGGCTAGAATAGGAACTTCGTGCCCCAAGAGTCTTACCGTTTCTCCCACCGGCAATCCGTGGGCCTCGTTTTCCTGTGCACTCTGTTCGGAGTGGCCGCCCAGTATTTCATCAAGAAGAGCGGGACAGGTCTGGACGTGCTGACCCTGCACGCCCTGCTCACCAACTTCCCGCTGTGGGCGGGCCTTACCCTCTATGGGATGAGCACCTGCCTCCTCATCCTCGCTCTGCGGGATGGTGAGCTGTCGCTGCTTTACCCCGTGATCTCCCTGACCTACGTCTGGGTGAGCATCCTCTCTGTGGTCGTCTTCCACGAGTCGATGAACATCTTCAAGATCTGCGGCATTGCCACCATCTGCCTGGGTGTTGCCCTGCTGGGGAAGGGCAGAAGCCAATGACAGGCACGCCGCTCTCTTCGATTCTCCTTGTCTTCACGGCCAGCTTTATTGGCAGTTTTGGAGCCGTGTTTCTCAAGTGGGGCGCCGGCCGCCTGCACCGCGACCTCGCCTCCCTCATCTACAACTGGCGGCTCGCCGTCGGCATCGTTCTTTATCTGCTCTCTTTTGTCTTCTATTACATGGGGCTGCGCGTCGGAGAACTGAGCGTGCTCTACCCGATGGTCGCGCTCGGCTACGTCTGGACGGTGGTCTGGTCGAAGTTCTTTTTCGGCGAGCCATTCTCCCCGCGCAAGATCGGAGGCCTCCTGCTCATCGTCGGCGGGGTCGTCCTCCTCAAGCTCGGCAACTGAACCATCAACCCACGCTTCAATCCCTCAACCGGGCTTTCGTCAGGTCTACTACTTAGCCAGTTCTATAGCCAAACAGTCTGGTCTAGCGTTTTAGGTAAGGATTTCAGGTCTTTCCCCCGTTTCCAGGCCCCTGGAATCACCGATAACTAGTATGTGGGTCTGCGTCGAGCGAAAGTAAGCCTCCACGAGTGGTTTGGTGGAAAATCCAGGTTGGTGACGGCCTCTCTCTTGGCCAGCCTGCTCGCGCTCGTGGCATTTGCCTCGTTTTGGCTTCGCCGCAGCCCGGCGCCGCAGCCCACCCGCTGTGTCATTGGGACCGACAACGCATACCCCTATCACTATCTGAATTCCGCCGGAAAGCCGGAGGGGATGATCGCCGACGTGATCCAGGAGGCTGCGCGGCGTGCCGGGATTACCCTGGAATGGCGGCTCTTGCCGGCCGGCCCCACCGTGGCGCTTTCCGGCAACCAGGTTCAGGTATGGCCCCTGCTGTCCACTCGGCCCGACTTCTGGCCGGAGTACCACTTCACCGAACCATATATTCAGAACACCTACGTCCTAGTTACGATCAATCCGGATTTTGCGACGCCGGAAGGGGAACGGAAGATTCGAACCATCTCCACCGCAAACCTTCCGCTGGTCGTTTCCCTGACGAAACGAAACTTCCCGGCCGCCGAAGTGGTGCCCCGGAAGAACAGGGAAGATGCGCTGTCCGCCTTGTGCCGGGGCGAGGTCGAAAGCACTCTGATGGAGGCCCGCGCCGCGCAACGGGCCGCACTCGTGCGTCCGCCCGATTGCACGGGCATCCGTTTCACCACGATTGGCCTCGACCTGCCGCCGAGCCAGTTGGGCCTTGCCTCGACCAGGAAAGACGCGCAGCTGGCCGAACGGATCCGAGCCGAGATCGATGGAATGTTCTCCGATGGCACCATGTCCCGCCTGCTCCGCCGTTGGAATTACTACTACAGCGGTGAAGCGGAGGCGGTGTTCCGCGCCCAGGAGGCCAACTCGGCGCGACTGTTGTCTCTAGCGCTGGCCGCGGTGCTAGGCCTGCTGTCCGTCCTGCTCTACTTCGCCCTGGTGCGCATGCGCCGGGCCAAGCGAGCCGCCCAGGCCGCCAATGCCGCCAAGTCCCAGTTCCTGGCGAACATGAGCCACGAGATCCGTACACCGCTGCACGGCATTCTCGGGCTTTCCCAGATCCTGGGCGACACGCCGCTCCAGCCGGAGCAGCGCGACATGCTCGATATGATGCAGAACTCGGGCCAGATCCTGGTGGGCATTGTCGACGATCTGCTGGACCTCTCCCGCATCGAGCGCGGCCGCCTGGTGGTGCAGTCTCGTCCATTGCAGCCAGCCGGGCTCATTCGGGACACCGTGCGCGTCTTCGAGCCGCAGGCGAAAGCCAAGGGGGTGCGGCTTGAAATTGAAGGATTAGACGCCCTGCCCGCCTCGGCCCTCGGCGATCCTGTTCGCATCCGGCAGGTGTTGAGCAATCTGATTTCCAACGCGCTGAAGTTCACCTCCAGCGGCGAAGTGCGTGTGAAGGTCGACTGTTCAACGGAGTCTTCTTCACCGGTCGCCACGATCTCCGTCACCGATACCGGCATCGGCATCGCTCCGGAGAAACAGGCCCGGATCTTCGAAAAGTTCGTGCAGGCGGACAGCAGCATCGGCCGCCGGTTCGGAGGCACCGGTCTGGGGCTGGCGATCGCCAAGCAGCTCGTGGAGGCGATGCGGGGGACGATTGGGATGTCGAGCATCGAAGGGCGCGGCGCCACATTCTGGTTCACCTTGCCTCTGCCGCCCGCCCTCAGCCGGCCCAACAGCACCCAGCCTGTTCACCAGCAGTCGTGCCTGCCGGCCATGGCCTCCAACCAGGTGGCGGCTCGCATCCTGCTCGCCGAAGACAACGCCGTGAACCAGCGCATCGCCAAGCGGCTGCTGGAGCGCGCCGGCCATGAGGTGACGATTGCCAATGATGGAGAGAGCGCCGTGGAGCGCTGGCGCGAAGCTGAATTCGACGCAGTCTTCATGGATTGCCAGATGCCCGGCATCGATGGCTACCAGGCGACCTGCGAGATCCGAAAGCTCGAGAAGGGTCTGCGGCACACACCCATCATTGCCTTGACCGCCGCCGCCATGGGCGGAGAGCGCGAACGATGCCTGGGCGCCGGGATGGACGACTATCTCGTCAAGCCGATCGACCTTGCCGAATTGAACCGGGTGCTGGTGTCCTGGGTTGAGCCGCGGACTTCCTTCCGCACCGCCGCGCCGCCAGACGGGTCAGCGGTTCTCAGAGGCTCGGGCGACAGAGCGTCCAATCAGGATGCCTGAGAACGCGCCGAAGTAAATATCAGAAGCAAAATGCCGCCGCGAGGAGACGCGGGAGAGGCTCACCGCCGTCGCGGCGCCATAGAGGGTGATCGCCAGCCACTTGGGGCACTTCCGGTTCTGGGCTATCGCAGTGGCCACGGCGAACGAACTCATTGCATGGCCTGACGGAAAGCTCGAACCTCCGCTCCACAGGCTGCCCCGGCCGCCCGGCACGTCGGGACGCTCCCGCCAGAAGATCCACTTCGTGGCGTAGGTCACCAGCAGGCCGTTTGCCAGGGCCTCGACCCCGTCCCGTCCCATTGAGGATGATCTTGCATTGCCTGTAGCGTGGCCGACGAGTGTCGGCAGGATCGTCCCCGCGGCCAGCGTGTAGCCCGCGCCAATCCGGGAAGCCCGGCCGCTCCACCGAATCTGGTCCGCCGAGTTTGGGAGTTCATCCGTGATACGGCGGTCCACCGATTTCAGTGCGACGGTGCCGCCCACCAGAGGCACGGCGAGAGTCCAGAACTGCCGCTGTGTCATGTGAAATGGGGAAGTCCAGATCCGCTTCTGATCGGCGGTCACATCGCGCAAAAAACGAGTGGCTGGGTTGCCGGGTTCCGGGGGAGTGACCGGTGCGACCGCCGTGGGCGCCGGCTCGGGGTCTGGAGTACCAGCCGCCTTCGGTTGGGCCCAGGCGGCAGAGCCGCAGATTCCAAAGAGAAGCAGAGTTGTCCAGGTTCGCATCACCACGCCCTCTCAATGCCAACAATCTTCCCGCTATTGCGCCGTATATACACCGTCACCGATTTTGTATCGACCCCCCGCGCCGTGATGCGCGCCGCCGCAAAGGGGCTGCTCACCTGCTCGAGCCCCGTCGCCGGAGTCAGCGCGCCTGTCACGTTGTCGAAGGAAAACCACGTAGTGTCGTACTGCCTCTGTGGCGCGAAGTTGAACTTCACGGCCAGATCCTCAAACTTCAGAGCGCTGCCATCCACGCGGAAGTGCTCCAGCGCCAGCACCCTGGTGAACCAGGCCCGGCCGATCTTGTCCCGGCGTTCCGCCAGCGTTTTCGTCAGATAGTCGACGACGGAAGGGTCGGAGAACTGCCCCGTCTGGACGATGGTCCGGATATCCTCGTCCGTGAAGGCCATCACCCGTTTGGCGGCCCAGTAAGCATCGTCCGGCTGCATCTGCACAAAGGCCGGATTGGGATAGTTGGAGACCCACTTCAGAGGATCGAAGACTTTGGACTCCAGGCGGCCGATGGCCGGCTGATGCGGGAACACCGCCGTCTCCCATGGCTCCGGTGCCAGGCCGAGCTGTCCCATCTTCTTCAGGGCGTTGCGGCCCGTGGGGATGATGTAGGCGTTGCCGAACCGGGCATCCTTGGGCATGTCGCTATCCGAGCCCAGGATGGAGCCGAAGTCGATGAGGAAGTGGCGGATGTGCTGCGCGCCTTCGGGCCCGGACAGCACGTCCAGGGAGTTCCTGGACTTGGCGTCGGTATGATTCAGCCAGGCACAGAAAACAGCCAGCCCGCGCAGGTCGCGCCGCGTCTCGTGCGGGGTCAGGTCGTTGGGATCGTCGGACCGCGTGCCTTCATACGAAAACGGACCCACGGGTTTGCCCGGTGCAGCCAGGCTGGCAATCACCCGCCGGCTGCCGTCTTTCTGGCGGGCCATCTTGAACTTCAGGCGATCGATGTCGCGCTGCGTCATGGGCCGGGGCCTGCCGTTCACCCCGGTCACCTTGGCTTTGGGGCTGATGCTGAGTTCCTCGTCCCTCAGGTTGACGATGTAGTTCTCCGGAGTGTTGTAGCCGAGAGCATAGAAGAAATGCGAGCCCAGCACGTCGGCGGCGGTCGCCATTTCCGGGTTGGTACGCGGATCCGGTTTGACGAAGAAGAGCCGCCCCTTCGCGTCGGTCATGCGGAAGCCAGGCGTGATGCCGTCTGTTTTGGCGCCGACAATCAGGAACGGTGGCCGCGGAGCGTTGCCCTCGCCCGGACCCTGCTTCAACGCCTCCAGGCTCATGCGATGGTCAAGGCTGTGGCGATTGGTGAACCAGGCGCTGTCGGGCACTTCGCCCAGCGTATTGATGCCCTGCGAGGGACCAATCTTCTTCACCGGTTCCCGCAGCGACTGGTAGAAGAAGTCGTACAGATCGTTGGGGTCCAACGTCTCCACGCTCCTGACCGGAGCCGGCTTGGGCACGCGCGCAATCGGATCGTCCGGATAGAAACGGAGCTTCTGCCCGCTGGCCGGCGTCAGGCTGGCCGCCGCGGCTAGAACAAGTACCGGAAGATTTCGCGCGAGAAAGCGTTGTCGAATTTGAACCATATCATCCAACCCTCACGGCTGAATCCCGTATCCAGCCGCAACACCACCGCATCCCGTGTTTTTGCCCGGAAGCCGAAGCCGCCTGTGTACCGCAAGTTGTCGAGGCTGATCTGGCTGGGGTGCGAGAAGACGCGGCCCGCATCCATGAATAACGCCATGTCGAGCCCCGGAGCGACCTCCCAACGGTATTCCGACGAAAGCAGAATGCTGTTGTTGTCGCGGTAGCGGAACAACTGGTAGCCGCGCAAGTCGTTCGCGTCGCCGAGGGTCGACTGGAGAAAGAACGGCACCACGTTGCCGCGGTCTGTCCAACTCAGCTCGGTCAACGCGCGCAGGGCGATGACCCGCTTCTCATTGAAGAAGGGAATGTACTGTTCGGTCCAGCCGTCAAAGCGGCGGAAGCTATAGCCGCGGCCGTTCTGATCGTCGTAGTTCAACAACCTGGCGACGTAGTTCCCCCCGCGGTGCGGATTGCCCGGATTGTCCCGGAAGTCCACCTGGGCAAACGGGCCATAGCGCACGAAGTTCGTCTGCTGCTGGATGCCCGGAGCCATTGATGGAGGGAAGACGGTATCGGAGGATGGATACTCCGGGTTGGTGCCCGGGCCGACGTTCACGCGCAGGTAGCCTGCATACATCCCGACGTCCCAGTTCCTGCGGTCGGGCCGCCAGGAAAGGCGCCCGTCGAAGGATGTGTCTTCCTCCCGGTAATAGGTCCGGTCGCTCTTCGTGGAATTCGGCCCTGAGCCGTAATAGGGATTGCGCGGCGCGTCGGAGTGCCGGGCATAGAAATTGGCGCGGATGCGATCGCCGGCCAGATGAGGCAGCGAGGCTTCCGTGGCGGCCGCCCAGTACTTTTTGACGCTGCCCGCCAGAGAGGCTCGAAAGACCAGGTTCTCGTGGAGCAGGTCCGGGCGGTTGTACATCACGCCCGCGGCAAAGCCCGAGCCTGTCACCAGTCCGCCCATTCGAACGCCCAAGCCGACCTTCGGGGCGAGAAACCCGCGTAGGGCGGAGTTGAAGTACTTGTCGAAGAGGGCCTCGCCCTTCTCGATCTGCGGCTTCTTCAGGCTCTCGGCCTTCTGAGACTGCTCGCGGGCGATCTCCTCCTCCCGAGTTTCGGGTGGAGCGGGCGCCGGGGCCTGTGCGAACACAATTCGAGCGCCCAGAAGTGTGAAGACTGTTACGGTTCTTATCAAGACGATTAAGGTAAGTTTAGCGGAACCTGGATCCCCGGACCATACCCTTTGGGGGGGGTGCGGGGGCGGGCTCGGGTTCCGGCGGTGGGGCCGGTTTCCGGATGCGTCCATCCAGGTGCGCATTGATCCTGTCGTCCTTGGCCTTGGCGAACTTCGGACTACCCGGATCCAGACCAGTGGCCTGGGTCACCTCGGCATCCGTCACGTCCATGGCCGTCGCCAGATACTTGGTGAAGTAGTTCTTGATGCGGTCCTGCACCGACCTTTCGGCCGATTTCAGGAAGAGCAGCATGGTCTCTTCACCGGGCGCCTTCTTCAGGACGTCATAGACATGCGATGCCCGGGACAGCTTGGCCGATTTCAGAATCGATTCCAGTTTTTTGGCGCGTGCGTCCAGTTTCTGCCAGGGATCGGCCTCTTCCTTGGTCATCTTGGTCGTTTCGATGAGCTGCGCTTTCTCCTTCACGGAAAGCAGCTGCGTCATGCAGTACATCGAAAGCCCATACCAGTCCACCGTGAAACTGGCGCCGAACGGGATCATGGCCTTGCCCTTGGCAATCTTCTGGAAGGCGGCCGCATTCAGCTTGGGCCCGGCGAGGGCAGGGCTGAAGAGCTTGAGGAGATCCTGATCTTCCAATTCCTTGAGAACGTCGTAAGGATTGGACTCCAGCGCGATCTGGCGCAACTCCGAGAACAGCGCCCGCCCGGGAATGTACTTCTCCATGCCGGCTTCGCGGGCGTTCTTGAACTGTTGCAGCGTCCGCTCGTCGATGGTGAAACCAAGCCTTGCCTTGAAACGGATGAGCCGCAGCATCCGCACCGGGTCGTCGTACAAGGAGTAGTTGGAGATCGCCCGCAGTTCCTTGCGTTCCAGGTCGGAGGCGCCGTTGGTGGGATCGATCATCAGGCCGCGCGAGGCGCGGTTCAGTGAAAGCGCGATGGCGTTGATCGTGAAATCGCGCCCGCGCAGATCCTCATGGACCGTCGCCGGCGTGATTTGGGGCTTCGCGCCCGGTTTGCCGTATTTCTCCTGACGGGCCATGCCGATCTCCGACCGGACCCCGTTCGGAAAGCGCACTTCCACCAGTTTGCGGTGCTCATCGGTGGAGAGGATCTCCGCGATACCGCTCTTGACCATATTCTTGGCCAGTTTCAGGGCCGGCCCCTCGACGGTGAAGTCGAGGTCCCGGATGGGAAAGCCGCCCAGCATATCGCGCATGGCGCCGCCTGTCAGGAAAAGGCTCAGGTTCGCCTCGGCCGCCGCGGATTGCACTGACGCCAGCACGGTGTTCTGCTCCGCGCTGAGGTGGCTCTCCAGAATGAACATGTAATCGCTCATGACATTTCCATCTCCGGCATCCCCGTCCCTGGCCGAACTCCGGTCAGCCCCTCGGGTGGTGTGTATCCACCACCGTCCGCAACCGCGACCTCAGCACATGCGTGTAGATCTGCGTGGTGGCGATGTCGGCATGCCCCAGCATCGACTGCACGCTGCGTAAATCCGCTCCCCGGTCCAGCAGGTGGGTAGCAAAGCTGTGGCGCACCACGTGGGGCGTCAGGCGATTGAAAATGCCGGCGGTCCGGCCGTGCCCACCCAATAACTTCCAGAATCCCTGCCGCGTCATTGCCCCGCCGCGCTGGGTAACAAACAGATACGGGCTCGATTTGGACTTCAGGATCGCGCTGCGGGCCGACTCCTGATAAGCCTCGACGCACTCCCTGGCCTTACTCCCGATAGGTACCAGCCGCTGTTTGTTTCGCTTTCCCGTCACACGCAAAAACCCGAGCTGCAGATTCACATCGGTCACCTTGAGGGTGCACAGCTCCGAGACCCTCAAACCGCACGCGTAGAGAACTTCCAGCATCGCACGATCTCGGCAACCCGTAGGTGTCGACGCGTCGGGAGCCGCCAAAAGGTCTTCTACCTGCTGTGGATTCAAATACTTGGGTAGGTTTTGCCACTGTCTGGGCGAGGGCAGGATGGCCGTGGGATCTTCGCTGATGCGGCCCTCCCCAAGGAGAAATCGATAAAAACTTCTCAATGTGCTCAGCCGGCGAGCGATCGACCGGCTGGACAGACCGCGGCCCGCAAGTGCGTCAAAGTATTGGCGGACCGTCTCTTCGCCGGGCAGGCCGTCTTCCTTGCGAGTCTCGCAGAATCTCTGGAAGTCCTTCAAATCAAGGGAGTAAGCAGACAACGACAGGGCCGCAAGCCCCTTCTCTACGCGCGCGTAGGTCAGAAAAGCCTCAGCCGCCGGGCTGAGAGCGCCCTCGGTTGTCATCGCTGCAATGATACAATACTTGCGTAATTGTTTGAAAGTAAAGGACCGCTTGGCGTGGCCCATTCGTCACCCACGTCCGGCGGGGAATCCCCCAATTGAGTGGCTCCACCGCCAAAAAGGTCATCCTGGAACGCTTCGACCGCGAGCGGATCCGGGGCTTCGTTCATCCCCAGACCTATCTCCAGGAAACCGGCATGGAAATCCTCAGCCCGGACGGCAGCGTGGCGCTGATTCCCTACACGCAGGTAAAAGCGGTTTCGTTTGTCAGGGATCTGGAGGGGAGCGGCGTGCTTTCGGAGCGCCGGGAATTCCTGGCGCGGCCCAAGACGACCGGCCTGTGGGTCGAACTCCAGTTCCGTGACGGCGACCAGTTGGAAGGCGTTATCCCCAACAATCTGCTGGTCATCGATAGCCAGGGTTACGCGCTCAGCCCACCCGAGGCGGCCGGCAACGCGCAACGCGTCTTCGTCCCCAGGCAGGCCCTCAGTAAGATGACCGTACTGGGCGTGGTCGGCGGCAAACGGAAAAAGTCCGGCGCCGAAGCCGAGCCCCAACAGATTAAGCTGTTCGCAGAAGAGTAGTTTCCGGCAGTTCGTACTCGCTGAGCGTATCCCACCTGGTAGGATCGCTGTTCCGCACAAACACAACGTGGTGGACGGAGAAAGAGCGGACTCCGCGATAGGCGGCCCAGCGCTGGCGAGCCAGTTCGACCTTCTCCGCCACCGATTCCGGTCGCAGTTCCTGGGCCAGGGTGATGTGGGGATGGAAGGGGAAAGGCTCCTCATAGGCCATCAGGCCGCTGGAGAGTTCCTTGTGGTACTCCTCGATCGCCCGGCGGCCCTGTTCCAGTTCCAGGTAGATCACATTCGTACCGGGAAAAAGCTGGACATCGCCGAGGGTTACCTCGAAGGGGCTGAGCCGCTGGATCTTAGGAGCCAAGTCCTGGACCAGTTCGTCCTGACAAGCTTGCAACTGGCGGGGCGGCAGGAGGGTCACATGCGCCCTGAGCTTGCATCCGGGGACCAGTTCCGCCCGGAGCTCATTGAGGAAGGCACCCAGTGGGTCGGGGATGTACTGCACGAGGGCGTAAAAGCCGAAACAGCACCTCCCCACCAAATGCCCATTTGATGAAGCGTCCATCAGGTTCCATTCTAACTGGAGTTGGAGGGATAGATTCGTCCCACTCGTACTCCCCGCCGAACCCGTACGATCAGCCTAGTCCGGCGGACTGCATTACCGGTGACCCGGCCGCCAATGGCGCCGATTCCAGCCCGCTCTTCACTTCCGGCAGAACCCAGCGGGCCTCTTCGAATCCTACATACTTGCAGATGCGGATCTCCCCCGCTTCGGATTCAAGCACGTCGCCAATCTCTACAGCGCCTTCCGTGCCGCGCAGATTCATCCACGCATCGTAGAAACCTGCCGCCTGAAGTTCGCCTGCCGGTTCGAAGTCCTTCGGTTTGATGGCGGTGACGCCGCTGGTGTGCGGAGCCCAGCGAAACTGCTGCCGCGGGGCATCCTTCATCCGGTGTAGACGGAACAGTGGCATACCGCCACATTCTCTCTCTTGAAACAGGGCCAAGTCAAAATGTTTGGAGAGAGCGCTCCGCGTCTCTTCGCCCCAGCTCGATCCACTTCGCGGCGTTCTCCCGGGTCCAGACCATCGCCTCCCGGGCGGAACCCAGCGGGGCCTCGGGCTCAATCCACAAGAGCCTGGTCCCCTTCGGTGAGGGCGGACCCGGGTGGGCCATCTTCAGGAAAGCCTGGCGCGAAGCACGCAGCCACCATGGACCACCGCTGGGCAGGAGGTTCACCGCGACGATGGCCGTCGCGCCCTGCTCCACCGCCGCCCAAAGGGGCACGGAACCCAGCAGACCGCCGTCCATGGTGAGGCGGCCGTCGATCCTGTACAGGGGGAAGAGTCCGGGTAAGGCGCACGACGCGGCCAGGTGCTGCCATTCGACAGCAGGCGTCACCACCGCATGCGGCCGGCGGCGCAGAACATCGGTGAGGGCAACAACGCACGGTTTCACCGGCTGGAGCCGGGCGTGTACTTCCTGGATGCTGCGCTCGAAGGCGTCGCGCTCGATGCATCCGGCGAGCGGACGGCGCGGCCAGCGCCATTGGAGCAGGGAAGCGAGTTCCGGCCGCAGCCACTGTTCGATCCAGGCCTCCCCCGGACAATCGGCGGCGGCCGCCCAGGCATTGATGGCTCCGATGGAGGCGCCTGCGACGAGGTCAAATTCCAGCCTGCCTCTCAGCACGGACCACACTCCGGCCTCATAGGCGCCGAACATCCCGCCGCCCCCGAACACGAGCGCGGATTTGTCACGTTTTGCCGCCGGAATAGTGGTAGGCTCCTGGAAAGATCATGGCATTGGATACATCGTTTCTGCAGCCGGCAGTGGTGGCCATCCTCGATCTGGACGGATCGGGCGACCGCCTGTTGCCGCTGGAATGCAAGACGCCGTCGAGCCCGGAGGCTGAGCGGCGGCTGGAATCGGCGCAATCCCAGGACCTTTTTCCCGGCGCACGCTCACCGGAGGGGGCTCTGGCCGGATTGTGGGTTTACTTTTCCTGCTTTGACCAGGCACATACGGTGGCGCAGGAGCTGCATACGCCGGAGGGCAGCTACTGGCATGCCGTCGTTCACCGGCAGGAGCCCGACGACTGGAACTCCGGCTACTGGTTCCGCCGCGTAGGCGCGCATCCCGTCTTTCCCGAACTGCTGCAGGGAGCCGCCGAGCTCGGCTACCGGCCGTCCGGATCGGCCTGGGATCCCTTCGCCTTCATTGAATATTGCGCCGAGGCAAGAAAGCGGCCCGGCAGCGCAACCGAACGGGTTGCTCGCGAAGTCCAACGTTTAGAATGGCAGTTGCTATTTGCATGGTGTGCCCGCGTGCGACGATAGAAGCAGTTCCATGAAACGCTGGTTTTGGATTCTGTTCCTGGTCATCGTGGCCGCAGCCGGGTTGTGGTTGGTTACCAAACGCAACGCTCCGCCCGAGTCGCCGTTCGCCCGTGCCCGCCGGGAAACCCTGGTGAGCATGTTGACGACCAACGGAAAGACTGAGCCCGTGGACTGGTCTCCCGTGCACGCCGAGCGCGAGGGCCGGGTTCTGCGCCTGCTGGTGCAGCGCGGGCAAACCGTGGCCGCCGGCGCCGTCCTGGCCGAACTCGATAATAATGACGCGCAGTCGGAACTGGCCGCCGCCCAGTCCCGGCTGGAGCAGGCGAAGGTCGAGCTGGCTAACCTGCAGCGAGGTGGACGCGCCGCGGAACTGGCTGAAATCGAAGGACAAATCAAGCGCTTCCAGGTGGAGCGCGAACCGGCCCGGCGCGAGGTGGCGTCATTGGAAAGGCTGGTCACCAACCAGGCCGCGACCCGAGCCGAACTCGACGCGGCGAAGGATAAACTGGCCCAGCTCGACGCCCAGATCGCCGCACAGCAGGCGCGCCGCTCCGCGCTGGTCGGCCAGGGCGATGTGCCCGTGGCCCAGGCTCGCGTGAAAGACGCCGAAGCCGCCCTGCAACTGGCGCAGCGCCGCAAGGAACTTTCCACGATTCGCGCGCCGCGGGCCGGCGTCGTTTATGACCTGGCCGCAAAGTCCGGCGCCTGGCTTGGCGCGGGCGACCTGGTGGCCAAGGTGGGCGACACCTCAAAGCTCCGGGTCACGGTCTATATCGACGAACCGGACCTGGGCCGCATCCGCAAGGGCCTGCCGGTGGTCATCACCTGGCAAGCGCAGCCCCGGGGAGAGTGGAAAGGGGTCGTCGACGAGATTCCCACCCAGGTGATCGCCATGGGCACCCGCCAGGTGGGTGAAGTGGTCACCCTGGCCGACAACCCGAACCACGACCTGCCGCCCGGCGCGAATATCGATGCAAAGATCCGGGCCCAGGTGGTGGAGAATGCCGTCACCATTCCCAAGGCAGCCCTGCGGCGGGAGAACGGCGAGTTGGGCGTCTTCGTGTTGAAGAATGGAAAGCTGGAGTGGAGGAAGGTGACCGTCGGCGTCTCCAGCGAGACCAAGGCCGAGATCCAGAGCGGTGTCAGCGACGGCGACAGCGTGGCCCTGCCCTCGGAGGGCACACTGGCCGCGGGCATGACTGTCACGCCGGTCTATCCATAGATAGCCGCGGTCCACTCGATCGTTACATGGCACGGGGCGGCACGGCCGCCGGCAGTTGCCGGTCCTCCGCGACGCGCAGGTGCTGGGTGTCCGCCTCGATCTGCTCTGTCTGGTCCACGCCGGAGACCGTGATCTGATACCGGTTATTGTCCGAGCGGACCACAAACCCGCGCTCCTTCAGGTACCAAAGGGTGAATTCCAGGTGATCGCGGGCGATGCCCAACAGGTCTTCCAGTTCGAACAGGCTCATGGCCGGCGACTGCGTGTCCTGCATCCGCTTGCGATAGAGAACGCTCAGCACGCCGTAGCGTTTGGACTTCTCCGCCTGCGGGCCGCGTGCCGATTCCGGCGAATTGAAGACCTTCCAGCGGGCCTTGAGCGTTTCGGCATATACCGCGTCGTAGGCCGCGCGCCGGCTGGGATTGCCCAGGATTTCGAACGCTTTGGTCAGCTTCTTGAAGACTTCTTCGTCGCCGGACTCTTTGTTGTCAGGGTGATAGCGCTGGGCAAGCAGGCGGTAGACACGATGCACCGTGTCGTTGAGGGCTTTGGGGTTGAGCTGCAGCAGCTCGTAGAGATCCTCTTCGGGCAACGGCCCCAGGTGGACGCCGGTTGTATCGGAGGCCACGGATTCCCGTAGCAGCCCGATGCGGAAAAGACCCATGGCGCCAGGACGGCACCAGCAGACTTTGGCCCGTTCCCCCAATTCAAAGCCCGCTACCGAAGTCTCGCCCGGCACACGCACCTGCACCACTAGTCCGACAGGCAGGGAAACCCGGGTTTGCAGGCCGGCGCCGCCTTCGCCGAAGTCGATCAGCATGGCCGAGGTCGACTGCTGCGCCTGGCTGGCGTCGTCGTAGGTCAACCGGACTTCGATGGGTTGAGGCTTTGAGGTCCTCTTCCGGTTGCGGCGCTCTCCGGGGCTGTTCTCAGACATCACCTTACAATTCGGCACACTGCACCGATCGGATTAGGGGGATTTCTTCGAACTGCGCTGGGAATCTGGAACGGGGCTCGCGCTGCGAGTCGCCACGGCGAGCCCCGTCGCGGAGTTACTGCTTTTCCGTGGCGGGTCCAGCCGCCCCGAAATAGGCCTCGTCCAGCACCGGTTTGCCGGTGGCCTTGATGGCTTCCATCGCCTTCTGCGCTGCTTCGGCCTGCAGACGGCGCTCGATCTCGGGCTTCACTTCGTCAAACGGCTTGGCGCCGCGCTCCTGCACCTGGATCAGGTGATAGCCAAACTGGGTTTTCACCGGCTGGCTGAGCTCGCCGACGGGCAGGGAAAAGACGGCCTGGTCGAACTGGGGCACCATCTTGCCCTTGCCGAACGCGCCGCCCAGGTCGCCGCCATTGGCGCCGCTGCCGGTGTCGTCCGATTCGGCCTTCGCGAGCGCGGCAAAGTCCTCGCCCTTGGTGATCTTCTCGCGGATTTCATTCGTCTTGGCGAGCGCCTCTTCTTCCGTCAGGTCCTTCTGGTCCTTCTTGAGGGGTACCCGTGAACCCTTGAAGCGGATGAGGATGTGCCGCGCCTTGGCGCTGGCAAACTCGTCCTTATGGCTCTCAAACCAAGCCTTTTCAGCGGCTTCGGTGGGCTTGTTCTGGTCCAGCAGCTGCTGGTAGAGGTTGGAGGCCAGGAAGCCTTCGGTCTGCAGTTGCAGCTGCAGTTTCACCGCCGGCTTCTCGTCGATCTTCAGCTTGCGCGCTTCCGCGGCGTAGGTGTAGATCTCACCGAGCTGCTCGGCCAGCTTGCGGCGCGCTTCCGGGGTGTTTCCGCCCAACTGATTCTTCAGGTTCGCCGGGAGATTCGCCATCATGTCGTCGAACTGGCTCTTCGTCATCTTCTTCGCACCGGCGGAGAAGACGATGGGGTCGTTGCCGGCCGGCTTCGCGGCGGCAGCGGCGGCCGGGGCACCGGCTGCGGGCTTAGCGGGGGACGCGGCCGGGGTAGCAGCCGGTCTCGTGGCCGCCGGCTTGGCCGGAGATGCCTGAGTCGGCGCCTGCTTCGCGGGGGCGGCGGCAGGTGCCTGCGCCCATACGGCGCCGCCAAGCATCACAATAAGGAGAACTCGCATATTTCTCATGGTAACCCGCCCCACCGCCAAAGCTGAGAGAACCCCCTCGCGCCTCAAGGGCGACGGGCCGAAGAAACCGACAAGCTGGAAAGCCGTCTGGCCCGATGTGAAGGATTTGATGAAGCCGCGGCGGAATCAACTGCTGCTGGGACTTCTCCTGATCTTCATCAGCCGCTGCGCCGGGCTGGTGCTGCCCAGTTCCACCAAATACCTGGTCGACGACATCATTGGGAAACACAAGCCGGAACTGCTGACGCCCCTCATCCTGGCCGTCCTGGCAGCCACCGCCATCCAGGGGGTAACCTCCTTTTGGCTCACGCAGTTACTATCGAAATCGGCCCAGAAATTGATCGCCGAGCTGCGCTGCAAGGTGCAGGCCCATGTCGGCCGCCTGCCCGTCACCTACTTCGACACGAATAAGAGCGGGCAGTTGGTATCGCGCATCATGAACGATGTGGAAGGGGTCCGCAATCTGGTGGGCACCGGACTGGTGGAATTCGTCGGCGGATTGCTGACCGCGTTCCTCGCCTTCTTCATGCTGCTGCGCATCAGCCCGCTGCTCACCGGGCTGGCGCTGGCCGTCGTCCTCTCCTTCTCGCTGGTTTTGCAGCGGGCTTTCAAAACTCTTCGCCCTATCTTTCGGGAGCGCGGCAAGATTACCGCCGAGGTGACCGGGCGCCTGACTGAATCGCTGGGCGGCATCCGCGTGATCAAGGGCTACCATGCCGAGGAGCGCGAAGAGAACGTCTTTCGGGCCGGTGCGCAGAGAATCCTCGACAATGTCCTGCAATCGCTCACCGGCGTCTCGCTGATGAGCCTTTCGGCCACTGTCCTGCTCGGTCTGGTCGGCGCCCTGGTCATGTTCGTGGGCGGACGGCAGATTCTGAATGGAACCCTGACTCTCGGCGGCTTTGTGACGTTCACGGCCTTCCTCGCCATCCTGGTCGCCCCCGTTTTCCAGATCGTCGGCATCGGGACACAGTTGACCGAGGCTCTGGCTGGCTTGGAACGGACCCGCGAAATTCTCAACGAGCAGGCCGAAGACGCCGATCCGCATCGCAGCCTGTCCATGGGACCCATCCGGGGCGACGTGCGCTTCGAAGATGTCCACTTCTCTTATGAGGAAGGGAAAGAGGTCCTGCACGGGGTGACCTTCCACGCGCCCCCCGGCACGGTGACTGCCCTTGTCGGTTCCTCCGGATCCGGCAAATCGACCACCATCGGGCTGATCTCGGCCTTCCACGCTCCCACCACCGGCACGGTACTGGTGGATGGCCAGGACCTCTCCAAAGTTCGGCTCTCGAGCTATCGCACCCAGTTGGGCGTCGTGCTGCAGGAGACGTTCCTTTTCGACGGAACGATCCGAGAGAATGTCGCCTTTGCGCGTCCGCACGCCACCGAGGCGGAGATCATGGAAGCCTGCCGCATCGCGCGCGTCGACGAATTCGCCGAACGGTTTCCGGAGGGCTACGCCACCGTGGTGGGTGAGCGCGGCGTCAAGTTGAGCGGCGGGCAGAAGCAGCGCGTCTCCATCGCCCGGGCCATTCTGGCCGATCCGCGGATCCTGATCCTGGACGAAGCCACCTCCAGCCTCGACAGCGAGACGGAAGCGCTGATCCAGCACGGGCTCAGCTACCTGATGCAGGGCCGCACGACGTTCGTCATCGCCCACCGCCTGTCGACCATCCGCCGGGCGGATCAGATCCTTGTCATGGAGGATGGGCTGCTGGTGGAGAAGGGCGCGCACCATGAGCTGTATGCCAATCGCGGCCGCTATTACGACCTCTATACCCGCCAGCACGGCATCGAAACGAACCTGTTTCTGGCGCCTGGCGAAGGGGACACCTTCGACGAACCGCAGCCGGCCAAATAGCAGCCTCCCGGGTTCGCCAGTCCTTCTACAATGAGCAGGTATGCTGCCTGACTATGAGAAGCTCGGCGCCTTTTATCTGGGCCGGTTGAAGGACACAGACCAGACCCTGTTGTACGACAGCAAGGACCTCACCACCCATGCCGTTTGCGTGGGCATGACCGGATCGGGCAAGACCGGTCTGTGCCTGGGCCTGCTGGAAGAGGCGGCCATTGACGGGATTCCGGCGCTGGTAATCGACCCGAAGGGTGACCTGGCCAATCTGCTGCTGACGTTCCCTGACCTGGCCGCGGCCGATTTCGAGCCGTGGGTGAACCCGGACGAAGCTCGGAACAAAGGCATGGAAGTGCCGGCGTTCGCCGCCGCCGAAGCGGAGAAGTGGAAGAAGGGCCTCGCCCAGTGGGATCAGGATGGCGCGCGCATCCAGCGGCTGCGCGATGCCTGTGATTTCGCGGTCTACACCCCGGGCTCCGATGCGGGCATTCCGGTCTCCATCATCAAGTCGTTCGACGCGCCTTCGCAGGCGATCCTCGACGACCGCGAAGCGCTCCGCGACCGTGTGAGCTCCACCGCCACGTCGCTGCTGGCGCTGGCCGGGATCGATGCGGATCCCGTGCAGTCGCGCGAACACATCCTGCTTTCGACGATCCTGGATACGGCATGGCGTGCGGGCACGAGCCTTGACCTGGCCACGATCATCGGGCAGATCCAGAAGCCGCCGTTCCAGCGCGTGGGCGTGCTGGATCTGGATTCTTTCTATCCCGCGAAAGAACGGTTCGGACTCGCCATGGCGCTCAACAACCTGTTGGCGTCGCCGGGCTTTGAGGCCTGGCTCAGCGGGGATCCGCTCGACATCGATGCCATGCTGTGGAACTCCACCGGCAGGCCGCGCATCAGCATCTTCTCCATCGCGCACCTCAGTGACACGGAGCGCATGTTCTTCGTCTCGCTGCTGCTGAACCAGACGCTGTCGTGGGTGCGCAGCCAGTCCGGCACATCGTCGTTGCGCGCGCTGCTGTACATGGACGAGATCTTTGGGTACTTCCCGCCCATCGCCAATCCGCCGTCGAAGAAGCCGCTGCTGACCCTGCTGAAACAGGCACGTGCGTTCGGCCTGGGCGTCGTGCTGGCGACGCAGAATCCGGTGGATCTGGATTACAAGGGACTCGGCAATACGGGTACCTGGTTCATCGGGCGGCTGCAGACCGAGCGGGACAAGGCGCGCGTGCTGGAAGGTCTGGAAGGCGCCGCGGCGTCGGCCGGTGCGAAGTTCGACCGGGGCGAGATGGAGCAGATCCTGGCCGGGCTCGGCAATCGCGTCTTCCTGCTGAACAACGTGCACGAGGACAGTCCGGTGCTGTTCCAGACCCGCTGGACGCTCTCTTATCTGCGCGGGCCGCTGGCCCGGCCCGAGATCAAACGCCTCATGCAGGCCGCGCCGCGGGCGGCCGCGGCAGTGGCAGAGGATGCCGCGGTAGCCGCCGTGCCGGGCGAATCGACAGCGGTACCCGTCCTGCCCCCCGATGTGAATCAGTTGTTCATGCCGTTGAAGGGCTCCGTGCTGAGCTACGAACCGCGGATCCTGGGCGCCGCACGCGTGCAGTTCTCCGATGCCAAGCTCGGTGTGGACGAGGTTCGCGATTGTCTCTACGCCTGCCCCATCACGGATGAGGCGATTCCCGTGGACTGGCCGCAGGCCGAGGCGCTGGACGTGCCTCTGAACGACCTGGAGAAGACGCCCACCGATGGTGCGACCTTTGCCGAACTGCCGGCCATCGCGGCACGCGCGAAGAACTATGCCATATGGCAGAAGTCCTTCGCGACCTGGCTGTTCCAGAACCAGTCGCTGGAACTGTTGCGCAGCCCTTCCACCGGCGAAGTCTCCAAACTTGGTGAATCGGAACGGGACTTCCGTCTGCGCATCCAGCAGTCGGCGCGCGAGGCGCGCGATGCGCAGATCCAGGATCTGCGGGCGAAATATGCGCCGAAGCTGCAGACTCTCAACGACCGGCTGCAGCGCGCGCAGCTGAAGCTCGAGCAGGAGAAGGCGCAGGCGACTTCGCAAACGCTGAGCTCCGTCCTGTCCATCGGCACTTCGATCCTGGGTGCGTTCATGGGCCGCAAGACGATCAGCGCCGCCAACATCAACCGCATCGGTACGGCCGCGCGGGCGGCGACAAAGATCGGCAAGGAGCGCGGCGACGTCGGCCTGGCGACCGACACCGTCGAGAACGTGCAAGCCCGGTTGGAGGAGCTGAACCAACAGCTGGCCGAAGAGATTGCCGCGATTCCCGAAGTCGGCAACGAGGAGTTCGGCACCATTACGGTGAAGCCCAAAAAGACGGGCATCCAGGTTCAGCTCGTGTCCCTGGTCTGGATGTAGGATTCACTCCACATTTTTTCCGCGCTGTAATTGAAACTCAGTTGCAGAACGCGAGATCTTGCCCTATATTAACTAAAAGATCTGCAATTGACTTGCAACTTAGGGATATCTGAGGCGGACCCAGGGGAAGTTCGCGGAAGAGGTCCGGGTCTGAACGTTCATCTCTTGGCCGAGCGGCGTCCAGACCCGGAAGATCGACAACCTGTCAGGGCCGGCGACCTCGTCCGATTATAGGCGCGCCGGTTCCTCACTTCCAAGCATTGCGGCCAGGGATGGCTGCACAGAGAGGGACACATGCGTATCAGAATCAAGCGCCGCACCGCGCCGCGGCGGGCTCATGCCCGGAGATGGCCCGTCGCCTACCGCTGGCTGGCGACCGGAGTGCTGGTGGCGTATACCGCCGTGGGCAGCACCGTGGTTGCCAACGCTCAGACTGGTTCTCCCGCCCAGGGGCCGCCCGCGCAGGCGCTGTCGTTGGAAGTCAGGCGGTATGACATCCCGCCGGGCACGCTCGGAGAGGTGCTGGCGGCGCTGGAGACTGCAACTGGTTTGCAGTTTGAGATCCGCAAATCCGGAATCCGGGACCTGGCATCGCCGGGCGTCTCCGGGCTGTACACCCTGCAGCAGGCCTTGCAGCAGGCGTTGAAGGGCACGAGGGTGGTCTACGCCAACGCGGGCAAGGGCGTCGTGGCGCTGGATCTGGAGGGCGTCAACTCCTCGCTGGAAGTGCAGGAGAAGGTCCAGATGACCTCGCCGCACTACACTGAGCCGCTGCGGAACACGCCGCAGACCATCACCGTGATCCCGAAGGACCTGATTGAACAGCAGGGCGCCACGACCCTGCGTGATGTCCTGCGCAACGTGCCTGGATTGACGATGACGGCGGGCGAGGGCGGTACGCCCGCCGGCGACAATCTGAACCTGCGCGGCTTCAGCGCCCGCAACGACCTGTTTGTCGATGGCTCGCGCGACCTGGGTCCGCAGGCTCGCGATCCCTTCAACATGGAGCAGGTGGAGGTGGTGAAGGGACCGCAGTCGGCGTTCACGGGCCGCGGCTCCGCGGGCGGTTCCATCAATATGGTGAGCAAGGCTCCGGGGCTGAAGCCGGTGTATGGCGGCAGCGTGATGCTCGGCACCGACGGAACGAAGAGGTTCTCGGCCGACGTGAACACACCCGTGCGGTTCCTGGGCGAGCGCACCGGCTTCCGGCTGAACCTGCTGTCGCACGACGGCGGAGTGGCCGGCCGCGATGTCGTCAACAACAAACGCTGGGGCTTCGCTCCGTCTCTGGCCTTTGGTCTGGGTTCACCCACGCGCCTGACCCTGAGCTACTACAAGCTCAAGCAGGACAACATGCCCGACTACGGCATTCCGTGGGTACCCAACACGAACACGGTGCTGACGTCCTATCTGGACAGGCCTGCCCCGGTGCCGCGCGAGACGTTCTATGGATTGGCGAATCGCGACTACGAACGGCTGAATTCGGACATGGCGACGGTCCGCTTCGAACACGACTTCAGCGACAACCTGTCGTTACGGAATCAGTTTCGCTACGGCAAATCGAAGCGCGATTCGCTGGCTACGCCGCCCCGGTTCCTGAACACGACATCGACCACCATCAACCGCGAGGCGCGTGCCTGGTACACGGAAGACGACATCTACGACAACCAGGCTGATGTTCGAGGGACGGCGGCCACGGGCAAGGTGCGGCATGCCTACAACGCCGGTTTCGTCCTGACACATGAGGCAAACCTGCGGACGGCGCGGACGGTGACCGGCACGTCGACCACGACACTGCTGAACCCGAATCCCGAAGACCCGTTCACGGGGGTCTATACCAACAGCCCCTACATCGGGGATGTGAAGGGCAATACGCAAGCCGTGTACGCCTTCGACACACTGAAGTTCGGCCGCAAGTGGGAAGCCAGCGGCGGCCTGCGCTGGGAGCGGTTCGATGTCGACGGTGTGAATACAACGCCGGCTCCGGTGACGCGCGTCGACAGGATGCTCTCGGGCCGGACCGGCCTCGTGTTCAAGCCGGGCGAGCACGGCAGCATCTATGCGTCCTATGGAACGTCGATGAACCCTTCGCTGGAAGGCCTGACGTACGGCGTGGCGAATGCCGCGATCAAGCCGGAGAAGACTTACACGGTGGAGGGCGGGTCGAAGTGGGATCTGTTCGGCGAGCGGCTCTCACTGTCGGGCGCGGTGTTCCGGGTGGACAAGACGAACGCGAGGACGCCGGGCCTGAATCCGGACGATCCGCCGCAGGTGTTGCAGGGCACTCAGCGCGTGTCGGGCTTCGAAGGCGGCGTGTCGGGGAAGCTGACCCGCGACCTGAGTCTCTTCGGTGCCTATACGTTCATGGATGCCGAGATCGTGAAGTCGAACACGCCGGCGGAAGTAGGGATGTCCATCCAGAACGCTCCACGGAATTCTTTCAATCTGTGGGCGAGCTACCGGTACAAGCGAGTGATGTTCGGCGGCGGTCCGCGAGTGGTGGGCAAGCGGTATGGCAACAACACGAATACGCGCTGGGTGGACAAGTACTGGACGCTGGACGCCTATGCGTCTTACGCCGTGAACCGCCATCTCGACTTGCGCTTGAACCTCAACAACCTGAACAACGCGTACTACTACGACCGTCTCGGCGGCGGCCATGTGGTACCCGGTGCGGCGCGATCGGTGCTAGGCAGCTTCGGGATCCGGTTCTAGTTACGGGACACATCGATGCTGCTGCAGATCCCGGATGTACTCACTTCCGAGCAGGTGGCCTACTGCCGCCGCCTGCTCGAGGAATCGAACTGGATTGACGGGCGGGTGACCGCCGGGCCGCAGTCCGGCCAGGTGAAGAACAACCAGCAACTGCCGGAGGACCATCCGGCTGGGCGCGAAATGGGCGACCTGATCCTGGCGGCTCTCGAGAGGAACCCTCTGTTCATGGCGGCGGCACTGCCGGCCAAGGTGTTCCCGCCGCTGTTCAACCGCTATGCGGGCGGGCAGTCCTTCGGCAACCACGTGGACAACGCGATCCGGCAGGTGAGCGGCACGCCGCACCGCATCAGGACGGATCTGTCGGCGACGCTCTTCTTCGCGGGTCCGGAGGAGTATGAGGGCGGGGAACTGGTGGTGGAGGACACGTATGGCGCGCACAGCGTGAAGCTGCCACCGGGCCATCTGATCCTGTATCCCTCGACCAGCCTGCACCACGTCCGGCCCGTGACTCAGGGAGCGCGCATCTGTTCGTTCTTCTGGATCCAGAGCATGGTGCGGGATGACGGCGAACGGACGCTGATGTTCGATCTGGACATGGCGATCCAGAGGCTGTCGGAGGAAGCTCCGCAGCATCCGTCCGTGGTTGGCTTGACCGCCGTGTATCACAATCTGTTGCGCCGCTGGGCTGACGTGTAGAGGTTGCCGCCATGCCATTCCGCAAAACCATCTTCTGGCTCCATCTGATCTCCGGCTGCGTGGCCGGCGCGATTGTTCTCGTCATGTCCGTGACGGGCGTGCTGCTGACGTATGAGCGGCAGATGATCGACTGGTTCGATCGGGGACAACTGGCGGCCGCAAAGCCCGGCGGGCAGCCGATGCCGTTGGAGGCTTTACTGGCGGCCCAAGCGGCACCTCCGACAACAGTGACGCTGAGGCCGGAGGCTGGCGCGCCGGTGCTGCTGGCCTATGGTCGCGAGGGGACGGTCTACGTCGATCCGTACACGGGCGCGACGCTGGGCAGGGGGCACGCGGGGATCCGGAAGTTCTTCCAGTCGATGACCTCGTGGCATCGCTGGCTCGGGCAGGAGGGCTCCGGCCGGCAGATGGCGCGGGCGATCACTGGGGCGTGCAACCTGGCGTTCCTCTTCCTGGTCGTGAGCGGCCTCTACATCTGGATGCCGCGGCGCTGGTCCCCGGCATCGGTGAGAGCGATCACCTTGTTCAACGGCAAGGCGACGGGCAAGGCGCGGGACTTCAACTGGCACAATGTGATCGGCTTCTGGTCGCTGGTGCCCTTGTTCTTCGTGGTGGCCAGCGGAGTGGTGATGTCGTATCCGTGGGCCAACGCGCTTGTATACAAGATGACGGGGCATGACGTGCCGGCCCTTGGAGGCGGACCGCCGCGCGAGGGCCGTCCCTCCACGCCCTCGTTCGAGGGGATCGACCGGCTGGTGGAAGTAGCGAAGCAGCAGGACCCATCGTGGCGGATCCTGACACTGCGGCCGGCGGGCCCGCGGCGCGCTCCGCTGAGCATCACGCTCGATCGCGCGGAGCGTGGACGGCCGGATCTGCGAACCACGGTGAGCCTTGATCGTGCTTCTGCGGCAGTCGTGAAGGTAGAACGGTTCTCCGATCAGAATGCCGGGCGGCAACTGCGCACCTGGTTGCGGTGGATCCATACGGGCGAGGCCGGCGGCGTGCTCGGGCAGACGCTGGCGGGCGCCGTCTCGCTGGGTGCGGTGTTTCTTGTTTACACCGGTATCGCGCTGTCTCTTCGCCGGTTCGCGGCCTGGATCAGGCGGCGCAAGAGGGAGACGAGGCCAGTGGACGAGGCCGCTCCGGTTTCCTGAACGGGCGGGAATATTCCGGGCAGAGTGAGGGATCCCACTGGCTGGAGGGTATTCTCTGTCCACACAGCCAGCAGTACATTCCTCGCTTCTGCCATCCGTCCCGGCTCCGCCATCCGCTGTTGAGCCGCTGACGATTTCTGAGCTTCGGATCATCGACGGCGATCTGGAGGAGCGCACCGCGCAGCGCACCAGTCTGGTGCTGCAGGTGAGCGACCCGGTGGTTGTTGAGATCGGGATCGCCGGGCGCTTCAGAACCTGCTCGTTGAGGCCGGGCGACTTCTGTGTCGCTCCACAGGGCTCGCGGGTGCCCGCGGCGCGGTGGCGCGGTGAGCGGAGGATCGTCGTCACCGAACTGGCTCCGGCGCTGCTGCGCTCCGTTGCGGAGTCGATGAACGTGGAGTCCTTCGAGATCCGGCCGGACCAGGCGATTCGCGATCCACGCATCAGCCATCTGCTGTTTGCGCTCAGTGAGGAGCTGCTGGGCGGCAACGCGTCCGGTCGTGCCTATGTCGACAGTGTGGCGTGGGCGCTGGCGACGCGGCTGCTGCAGGGGTACGCCGCGGTGCATCCGGGCCGGCCGCATCGCGGCGGCATGACGCGCGCCGTGCTCAAGCGTGTCATGGAGTTCATGGAAGAGCACCTCTCCGAGGATCTGGGCCTGGCCCGGCTCGCTTCCGTCTCCGGCCTGAGTGAGGACCACTTTGCGCGCGCTTTCCGGGAGTCGGCCGGTGTTCCCCCGCACCGCTATCTGCTGCAGCGCCGTCTGGCCCGCGCTCAGGGGTTGCTTGCCTCCTCCGAGTTGCCGATTGCCGACATCGCGCTCCAACTGGGTTTTGCCGACCAGAGCCATCTCACCAACCTGTTCCGGCGCCATCTGGGCAGCACACCGGGGCAGATCCGGGCCCAGGCGGTGAAAGGCGCAACGAATGCCGGAATCCTGCAATGAGGCCGGGATTCTGCAATCAACCGCCGCGCCTTTGCCCGTAACCTCGCACTAGTGGCCAGGGCGTGCCCACCCTGGCAGAGAAAGGAAATGAGATGAAGATGATGATTCAGAGCGGCATCAGGAGCCGCGTTCGCACCATGGCCGCTCTCCTGCTGAGCGCCTTGCCTGTGGCCGTGATGGCCCAACCCAGCCCCGGGGTCTTCGGGCCCGGACCGGGCTGCAACCTGTTTCCCGCCTCCGCCTCCGTCGGAGCAACCGTAGGCCTTTCCTACTTTGGACCGCCGCCCTCCTCGACCAACCCCAGTCTCGTGGGACCTGTGCAGTTGATCAAGGCGGGCCAGATCGACGAGAAGGCCGGCACCATTACGCTGCCTCTCTATCGGGGCACTCTCAACGGCGGTAAAAAGGCGGTGTGGTTTATCCTCACCGACGTGAACGATCCGGAACTGGCGTCCCTGCTGGGCTTGAACTACTCCGCCAAGCTGAACTTCGCGGCCAACGGGGCCCGCAATGCGTGGTTCGACGCTGAGAACAACGTTGTTTTCGATCGCGGGGCCGTGGACTTCACTCCGGCGCGCAAGGTGGTGGCCGGGTCCGCAGGCGCGCCGTTCCCTCCGTCTGTGGCGGAACCCGGGTCGGTCGGCGATGACGACTACAGCCCGTTGATCAAGCTGGGGGACGTTGTGTACAACGCTCCGGTGGTGGCCTTCGGCGTGGAAGCCGCGGATATCAACTTCCCGGCGGGCAATGTCGACTACACGAAGGTGCATGACGAAGTGGTCGCGATCGATACCACCGAGATGACAGTGACGCTTCAGCTCGTGAACGGGTTCTCGTTCGGCCGCCCGCTGTGGTACATGTCCACGGAAGCGAGCCTGGCGAATGTGGCGGCCATCGAGGGCGCGACCTATGCGCCGCGGCTCCAGAAGCTGGTCACCGGACGCGACGACAGCTTCAGCAGCCCGGTGGAGCGGCTGTTTATTGCGGTCAACGGGCCTGCCGACGACGGCTGTGCGAATCCCATGCGCCAGGGACTCTACGCCGCGCTGACGGATGGGTACAGGCCGAATAACGTCTTCGGCGGCATCCCGACCATCGCGCCCGATTACAGTCCCCTGTGGAATGGGAATCTGTACGAGTGGACCCAGCCGGCCATTGCCCGCGGCTATCGCGGCCAGTTGCGGGAGGAGTTCCAGATCCTCACTTACGTGAAGGACGGGATCCTGACCGGCCCGGGCGGCTCCAAGTTTGGAGACAGCCAGTTCATCGTGAACTGCCCGCCGGTGCAGCGGTTGAACTAGCGCGAGTCGAAGGGAGGTGGGAGCCCTGTCAGCTCCCCCGCACCTTCACATAGCGTTCGTAGGCACGGTCCCAGGCGGGATCGGGCTTGCCCTCGTAGGTCTCGAGGTCAAAGGAGTTGCGCACCACTTCACGCAGTTCTTTCAGATCCTTCACCTCGCCGGCGCCGATGGCCTGGACGAGGATGTTGCCGGCGGCGGTTGCTTCCGTTGGGCCGGCGATCACGGTGCGGCCCGTGGCTGAGGCGACGAACTGGTTCAATAGGGCGTTCTTTGAGCCGCCGCCCACGATGTGGATGACCTCGATGCGATGGCCCATTAAGGATTCGAGGCTCTCCAGCACCTGCCGGTAGCGGAAGGCCAGGCTCTCCAGGCAGACGCGGACATAGCCGCCCAGCCCTTCCGGGACGGTCTGCCCGGTCTTGCGGCAGTAGGCGGCGATGCGCTCCGGCATGTGGCCCGGCTCCAGGAACTGGTCGGGATCCAGGACGGCAGCGAACGGCGCGGCCTCGGCGGCGAGCTTCGTGAGCTCGGTGTAGCTGTACTCCTTGCCTTCGAGCAGCCACGCCCGCCGGCACTCCTGCACCAGCCAGAGGCCGGCGATGTTCTTCAGCAGGCGAGTCTTCCCCTCGACGCCGATCTCGTTCGTGAGGGTTAATTCCAGGGCCTTGGGCGTCACGATGGGCTCGGGGATCTCGACGCCCATCAGCGACCAGGTGCCGGAGCTGATGTAGCACCAGGGGCGGTCGCCGGTGGCGGGCACCGCGGCGACGGCGGCGGCCGTGTCATGGCCTGCGGTGGCGAAGACAGGGGTCTCGCCCAGACCGCAGGTGTCCTGCAGGTCGTCGAGCAGGGTGCCCAGGCGTGTACCGGGCGGCACGATGTCACCCAGAATGTGGGTGGGCAGGCCGAGCGTCTCCAGCAGTTCGGTGGACCAGCGGCGAAGCGCCGGGTTGTAGAACTGCGAGGTGCTGGCGATGGTCAGTTCGTTCTTCTTCGAACCGCAGAGCCAGTAGCTGAGCAGGTCCGGCATGAAGAGGAGCTTCTCGGCGGCGCGCAGGCCGGGCGAGCCGGCGAGCTTGGCGGCATAGAGCTGGTAGAGCGAGTTCAATGCCATGAACTGCAGGCCGGTCTGGTCGAAGATGTTCTCCTTGCCGGCTGCGGCCAAGGCGGCGTCGTAGGCGGCGTTGTTGCGCGGGTCGCGATAGTGGCGGGGATTCACCACCAATTCCCCGTTGGCATCCAGCAGGCCGTAGTCGACGCCCCACGTGTCGACGGCGATGCCGTCGAGTTTCAGATTGCGCTCGCGGCCGGCCTTGCGCAGCCCTTCGCGGATGTCGCGAAAGAGCCGGAAGGCGTCCCAATAGAGGCCGTCGGGCAGGCGCACAGGCTCGTTCAGGAAGCGGTGCAACTCTTCCAGTTGCAGGCGGCCGCCGGCGAGCGTGCCCAGCATGGCGCGACCGCTCTCGGCGCCGAGGTCGATTGCGACGTAGTGACTCATAGCGTGAAATCGTAGATCAGTTTGCCGACACCGTCGGAGTACTCGTGCAGCATCTCGAAGCCGTGCTGGGCCTGTGCCAGCGGCAGCACGTGGGTGATGAGGCTGGTGGGGATGCGTCCACCGGCCAGCAGAGCGCCGGCGGCGCGGCCCTTGTGGTTGGAGCGCTTCATCACCTGGATGTTCAGCTCCTTCGACATGGCCGTGTGGAGGTCGACGTCGAACTGCATGGGCACCGGGATGCCGATGAGGACGAAGCGGCCGCCATCGCGGGCGCACTGGATGCCGAGGTTGATGGTGCGCGGATCGCCGGCCGCATCAAAGACGATGTCGACGCCGCGGCCGTGAGTCTTCTGCATGACGGCGTCGCGGAAGTCTCCTTCGTTCAGGTTGAGGGCGACATCGGCGCCCATGGCCTTGGCGAGTTCCAGGCGGTGGGGGACGCGGTCGCAGGCCAGCACCATCTCGGCGCCGGCCTGTTTGGCCATCGCGATGCCGAGCAGGCCGATGGAGCCCGTGCCCATGACGGCTACAGTGTCGCCGAGCCGGACCGGCGCTAATTCATAGGTGTGGACCCAGACGGCCACCGGTTCCATCAGGGTGGCCTGGTGCCAGGTGAGGGAGTCGGGTATCGGATCGGCGTTATGGGCGGGCACTACGCAGTAGTCCCTCAAGCAGCCTTGTGCTTCGGGTCCACCCATGAACTTCGAAGTCTTGCAGAGGTTGTGGCGGCCCGCGATGCAGTGTTCGCAGTGGCCGCAGGTGATGGAGGGTTCCAGGCTGACGCGATCGCCGACCTTGTAGCCATGGACCCCGGCGCCCACTTCGACCACTTCGCCGACCGGTTCATGGCCGAGTACCTGCGGGTACTTCGCCTGACCTGCGTGAATGCGGCCTTCGGCCCACCAGTGGAGATCGGAGCCGCACAGACCAACGGCCCGCATTTTGACGAGAAGTTCGCCGGAACGCGGGCCGTCGGGCAGAGGAGCTTCGATGAGTTCTAGACGCTTCGGGGCAACAAGTGGAACGCTTCGCATGAAGCGACCAGAATATCTCAGTCGACAGCTTTAGCGGTAAGGACCAGGATGAAAGCGTTACCGGTGCGATCGACCTTCGACTTGCCTACGACGACCTTCTGGCCTTCGCGGATGTCGAGGTCGGTGCTAAAGCCGACTTCGGTGTACTGCCACTGCTGGTTCACCAAGGGGGAGACGCCCTGGCCTGCGGTGACGGTCTGCGTCCCGCCGGTGGCATAGGGGATCCGGAGTCCAAAGCGGAAGCCGTCGATGCGGAGGACATTGCCTTTGGGTCCGGACTGGGCGGTCGTCGCCTTGAGCTTCATCTGATAGATCCAAGGCGCCGAGGGAAGGTTGGGGTCCACCATTCCGGCATTGCCGCTGGAATCGGAGGTCTGGCCTTCCCGGACCCGAAGTACGGCGGTGTCCATCAGGCGGTAGTCCGTGTAGCCGAAGACCGCCTTCAACTGCTTGACCACCGGGTCCAAATCCGCGGGCACTGCATCGCCGGCTGAGCCGGTCTTGCCGGCGAGAACCATGTAGGCGACGACTTCGATGTTGCGAGGCGCTCCGGACGGACCTTCCCCGCGCGGCACGTCGAAGCGTTTGATCAGTTCCTCGGCGGCCTGGAGGTCGTTTGTCTCATACGCGCCGACACTGATGGCTTTGAGGGCAACGTTTTCAATGACGCGAGTGTCCCTGTCTCGCATGACCCCCTGCACCAGCCGGGCGAGGGCTTGGGGATCCGAGTACCGGATGTCGAAGACCTTCTGTTGCCATTTGCGCTCCTGCGCCGCCAGCAGTCCGGAAAGGACGAGGGTCAGTGCCAGTAGCTTTGTCATCAACTTCTTCATCGTTCTGCTCCTTTAGAATTCATCGCCCACAGGATGACCACATCGGGGTCGTCCGTGATGAGCTTCACAAACTGTGTCTCGCCTGGCGTGGTGAGCACAGGCTGCGCCGGGGCCGCGGGTTCGGCCTTCGGCTGGTGTCTGACCGGCCGGGCTGCGGCCTGCCTCCAAGCCGGAACCGGGGGCCGGACGTCCAGTTTTGGCGCCGCGGGGGCCCTGGCGATGAGAGGCGGCGGTTCGAGCGGCTTTCTATCGAAGGGGATGACCGCCACCAGGACCAGGGCCGTGGCGAGCACTGGCGCGAGAGCCCACCACCACCATCGCCGCCGCGATGGCTTCGAGATCTCCGACAGGACCCGCGCCCGGACCGCCTCGGCCGCTCCCAACGGCAGTTCTTCGTCCTTGAGATCGCGCAGTGCCAGGTCCAAATCGTCGTCTGTCCAGTTCATCGCATTCTCCTCTCCACGAAGGCCTTCAACTTGCCTTTGGCTATCGAGACCTGGCTGCGCACGGTCACTTCGGAGGTGCCCAGGATGCCGGCCACTTCCGCGGTGTCGAGCCCCTCGATCTCCCGCAGGATGACGGCGGCCCGTTCCCGTTCCGCAAGCACCTTAAGACCCTCGGCCATCAGGCGCCGGCGTTCCTCCTTCTCCATGTCGGCCTGCTGGGCGGCGGCTACCGGCGGTTCCCAGTCCATGGGATCCATCGGTTTGCGACCGCGCAGGTGGTCGAAACAGGCGTTCAGAGTGGTCCGGTAGAGCCAACTCGTGAGACCCCGCTCCTCGTCGATCTGGTGGAAGTGTTTGTAGAGTTTCAGGAACACCTCCTGGGAGAGATCCTGGGCATCTTCCAGGCGGCCCAGCATGCGCAGTGCGACGCGCAGTACCATGCGCTCGTGCCGGAGCATGATCTGCTCGAAAGCAGCAGTCCGGTCCGCGCTCTGCCAGGCCATCGAAAGCTGAAGTCCTTCCAAATCCACTCGCCCTGTTATACGCGAGCAACCCACAAAGCGTTGAGAAGAAAAATCATGGGCGGGCTGAGATTGTTTCGAGCCGACGTGAGAGGGCTGGGAGGGCGAACCGGCGGGATACGGCAGGTTCGCGGGAAGGCATTTTGTTTCAGCAGGTTCGGGTGGGGACGCGGGCTGGGTGGCGATAGCGCGCCGGTTGCGCTCGGGGGCTGGGGCGGCTACCGGTGTTGGCTTTGTTCCGTCGTGGAGAATGGATTGGGCGGGGATAGCCCCTCGCTGCCGCTCGGGGACTGGTGTAGGAGTGCTCTCCCGTATTGGCTTTGTTCCGCCGCGGAGAGAGGATTGGGCGGGGATAACCCCTCGCTGCCGCTCGGGGGCTGGTGTAGGAGTGGTCTCCCGTATTGGCTTTGTTCCGTCGCGGAGAGTGGATTGGGCGGGGATAGCCCGTCGCTTGCGCTCGGGCATTATGACCTGACCCGATGCGGACTTTGGCTTTGATGCCTCCTGGGGAGTGGATTGAGAGGAGGAGGGCGAGGCTTGTGCCGACGCGGTCCACTCTGTTCGACGTGAGGTTCGGCAGCTGGTGGGGACCAATTCATTAGGACTGGGGGCTGGGGACGGAAGGATGGCCTGCCCTGAGTGCTGTGCTGGGACGAACAGCAGGAGGGACAGGGCACCGGCCGATGGCAGAGTGCTCTCAGCCGAGAGGGCCGGCGCGCCTGCGTTAGCAATGTGCTGTTGATGGGACGAGATGGAGGTCCAGGGTCCGATGGAAGTGGACTCCATGTTCGAGCCGAGCGTTGTTCCGGAATGGGACGCGGGCCTGACGGGTCGATGGGCGAGCGCTCCATTTGTTCGAGCCTGATCCCGTCGTGTTCTTCTTTCCATAAATCTCCTTGGCCCGGGATTATAGTGAACAAGATCCAAATCAGGCCCCTTCAGGGTGGTGGAGAGATATTTGTAAGATATTGATAATATGTGTGTTACAGGATGAACGGCTTTATTTTGAAAGCGTGTGACCGGATTGGAGCGTGTGTTGAATCCCGTGTCTTATTCCGAGTGCGGGATAATCCACGTAATACCGAGTGCCTGATTATCCCGAGTCCACTCACGCACTTGCCGGGATGGCCCGGAAAGGCGACTTCACAGGATTTCCACACCCGGAATAATCTGAGGCCTGCGTTTCGACTTCGACGGTCGGAGACGTATCGGACGCAAGGCACTCGGGTCGGAATATGCGTCTGCGAGACTCATCGCCACTTGGACCAGTGCGTTCACGGCGTTCGCGATTGGTTGTCTTCACTGCTACACGGGATGTGCGGGTCGATGCCACCCAACGAAGAAGACCCATCCTGTTCCGGTGGGAAACTCGCTTACGACACTCACAGCATCAGCGGCCTGAAGAACTTTCCGAGAAGGCTGTTTTCGAAAGTTTGGGGGCTTTTGTGAGGCGGCTAGGACATCTCAAGTTTGGTGCTGCCACATTGGCGAACAGGCCGCTGATACGATAGCGGCGTGCAACGAAGTTGCAGGGTTCTCTACCCTTTCTCCGTCTTGCGATGTAGGTCCTCGCAATGACGTGGTACAGGTTCGCCATTTCACGTTCGGCTCAGGACGAAGTAGTGCTTGCCGAGTCACGCAGTTGGGATGGATTAATCGCTGGTGGGACCGCACTCGCGATCATCATTGCGGCGCTTATCGTGTCGATATCCAAGCATGACGGAGTCGGTGCAATTTTGGTTCTTGTGGTCGCCGCCGCATGGTGTTTGTGCCTTCTGGTCCTAGCGAGCATCCAGACAGAGGCAAGCATCCGACGTGATCGCATTCAGGTCGTCAGGTCGGTCGCTCGAATTCGCTTGGCACGCGTGTACATGACGAACGAGGTGCGGGGATTCCGGGTGACGACGGCACCGATGCGGGGCAGTGGTGGCAAGGGGCTGTCGATGCTGATGACTTCAGGTCGCGCGGTGAAGATCACCCTCTGGTCGCGCTCACAATCGCTGGATGCCGAGGTCTTACAGCTCACTCGGTTCCTAGTTCCGCCGCGCGCGGGGAGTCCTTCGTCGAACCGGCGCTGAACGAGCAAGAAACCTATTCACCCTAACATCCTCGCAAGTGGCATTCTGGGGCTTAATCATCCCGCGTTCGTTCTTCCCGACACAATCGCTCGCGACCTGATAACCACGAGGCAAACGGCGCCGCAGTGGCGATTGCGGCCGAAGCACCATCTTAATTTTGACGCCACCCAAGCTGAGAGGACAGGATCCGAAAGAAGGCACCGCGATTGCGATTCCCCAATGGGTCCACATGAACGGATACACTTTCGGCCACAAGGCAAGTGCGTCGAAGATAAAACAAAGGAATGCCGACTGGGCCGGGCAATCGAGGACGCAGTGGATCGCCGCGCACCCGGCAGAGGCGCTTTTCAAGGAGATTTACCACTCTATCCGGCTGTATGAGCTATCGGGCCAATTGAATTATGAGATCGTCGGATCGTTCCGGTATCTCTACAAGCTCAATGTTCGGACGATGGGGTACCCGCCTACGCCGCAACTGGATCTCCTGATCATGTATTACCTTAAACTGGCCGTTTAGTGGAGAGCGGCTGGAGCTGATCGAGCTGCCGCCATTGTGCTGGGCGTTTCAGACGCGCGGGAGGGCGATGCGGAAGAGAGAGCCGTGGCCGATTTCACTTTCGAGGGTTAGGGTGCCGCCATGGGCTTCGACGGCCCATTTTGCAATGGAGAGGCCGAGGCCGGCGCCGCCGGATTCGCGCCCACGGGCTTTGTCCACGCGGTAGAAGCGGTCGAATACGCGCGGCTGGTCTTCCGGCGGGATGCCAGGGCCGTTGTCCTCGATCTCGATGAGTACCCGGGCGTCTGAGGCAGGCAGGATGCGAATGGCAATGACACCCCCATCCGCAGAGTATTTCACGGCGTTGTGGACGATGTTCATAAGGGCCTGGCGAAGGAAGAGGGCATCGCCGTGAATGTGCGTGTGCTCCTCACCCGTGATCTGCAGGCGGAGAGACTTCTCTTCCATCAGGACTTCGAAAAGCGAGGCCGAAGCACGGACCATTTCCATCAGAGCGATGGGCGCGCGGTGAAGCTGGATATGGCCCGAGTCGGCTCGCGCGATGGTGAGAAGGCTGTCGATGAGCGAGGTGAGGCGGTTCACCTCTTCCAGCATGCTGCCCACGATGTCGCGGTATTCGGCGCGGCTGCCTTCCTTCTGCAGGCCGACTTCGCCGACGCTGCGGATCATGGCAAGCGGAGTGCGAAGTTCGTGGGAGACGTCTGAGGTAAAGGAGCGAAGCTGCTCGAACGCGCGCTCCAGGCGGGCCAGGGTCTGATTGAAGACCCGTGCGAGCTCACCGAGTTCGTCGTCGTTGTCGTCGACCGGCAAACGGGCGTGGAGATTGGCGGGTGTGATTTCGCGGGCCTGCTGCGCCATGCGCTCAATGGGGCTGAGAGCGCGGCGGGCGAGGGCGTAACCGGCGAGTCCGGCGCCGAGCAGGACGGCCGGCAGGACGACGAGCGAGGCGACGAAGAGGTCGCGCAGGCGCTCAAAAAGCGGTTCCTCACTGTGGGCGAGGCGGATGAGCAGGCGCCGGCCATCGAGCACATGGACGCGGCTGACGACGCGGACGCGCGTTCCATCGGAGAGCCGGGTGGACCTGGGGGAATAGCCGCCAACACCCTCGCCGGCGAAGGCGGGGCCTCCCAGCATGCGGCCCTGCAGGCGCTGATTGCGATAGAGGAGATCGCCCGCGGGGCCGAGGACTTCGACGTAGCGCTCGATGACGTCGCGCGATTCGCGGTGGTTGTGGTAGTCGTCTCTCACCAGGAGGCGGCCGTTGGGCGTGAAGTAGAGGAGGCCCTCGACGGTCTCGATTTCCTGAACGGAGAACTGGCTGAGTTGTCCGCGGAGCTGCCAGAAGAGGAGGCTGCAGGTGCCGGCCCAGGCCAGGATGAGCAGGGCGGCCAGGCCAGCGACGTACCAGAGAGCGAGGCGTGTGCGGAGGTGGCGCGGCCGGAGGCGCAACTCAGGCGTCCTCGCCTTCGCGGAGAACGAAGCCGACGCCACGGACAGTCTGGAGGAGCCGCGGCTCGAACTGGCCATCGATCTTCTTCCGCAAGCGGACCATCTGGGCGTCGATCACGTTGTCGAGCGGGGTCTGGCGGGCGGTTTCCTTCCAGATATCCCGCGCCAGCATCTCGCGTGAGACGACACGGCCGCGATTAAGGAAGAAGTACTCGAGGAGTTCAAACTCGCGCGGGGTGAGATCGATGGGCAGGCCGGAGCGGGTGACGGAGCGGCGAGCGCGATCGAGTTCGAGGTCGGCGAGTTTGAAGCGCTCGTCGAGGAGAGGATGGCCGCGGCGGGTGAGGGCGCGGATTCGGGCGAGCAGTTCGGGAAAGGCGAAGGGTTTGACGAGGTAGTCGTCGGCGCCCAGGTCGAGGCCGCGGACCCGGTCTTCGACGGCATCGCGGGAGGTGAGCAGGAGTACGGGTGTTTTGATGCCGCGGCGGCGGATGGTGGAGAGGATTTCGAAGCCGTCATGGCCGGGCAGCATGACATCGAGCAGGGCGAGGTCGAAGGGTTCGGCGTTGAGCAGATAGAAACCTTCTTCGCCGGTGTGGGCGACGCGGACGGCGTGCCCGTCGGCCTCCAGGCCTTCGCGGAGGGCGCTGGCCATCTTCTGCTCGTCCTCCACGACAAGGATTTGCACGCTTCCCTTTATAGAGTCGGAACGGGTTCGACCGCAACTGACAAGGCGCAGACTGAGGCCTGATAGGGCTATCAGGAAATCATCAGGAAGTCATCAGGCGGAGAGCAGGCGTTTCGATGGTAAGAACTGAAGGTACGCCGCGCGCCGGCTGTGTGCGCGGTTGGAGGAACCCGAATGCTGCCTGCTGGCGCAGCCAAAAAAGTGACAATCCACCTCAACGAAGATACGACGGCACGGCATGACTTTCTGTACAACGAGATTTTCTCGCTGCTGCGGGAGCGAGGCGTGGCCGGGGCGACGGTGATCCGGCCGGCTGCGGGCTTCGGCAGCCATCATCGAACGCACTCGGTGGAAGGAGACGCGGCCTTGCGGGAGCATCTGCCGGTGAGGATCGAGTTCATCGAAACCATGGAGGCGGTGGAGGCGGTGTTGCCAGCCTTGTGCGAGATGATCACCGACGGGCTGATTGAGGTCCAAGAGACCACCGTGGTCAAGTCAGCAAAACGGGATGAACGACAGTAGGATGAGGCGGCGTTTCCTCCTTTGCACCGTGCTGGCAGCAGCGTACCTGCGGGCGCAGCCGGCGCGGCTGACGCTGCCGGAGGCGGAACAGCGGGCGCTGAAGAACCATCCGCGGATCGGGTCGGCAACGCTGAGGGCGCAGGCGGCGCAGGAGCAGGTAACGCAGGCGCGATCGGCGTATGAACCATTAGTGACGGGGAGCCTGACGGGTTCGGCGGCGGACCATGGCTCGATCATGGCGGCCGGAACGCTGCAGACGTCGAGTTTGTATAGCCGTGTTGCGGCAGGAGTTTCTATCTCGCAGCTGGTGACTGATTTTGGGCGGACGTCGAAGATGACGGAGTCGGCCCGCCTGAATGCCACGGCGCGCGCGCAGACGGCGGCGAACACGAGGGCGGAGATCCTGGTGCAGGTGGATCTGGCATACTGCCAGGCCCTGGCGTCGGAGGCCGTGCTGAGGGTCTCGCGGGCCGTGGTGGAGAACCGCCGGTTGATTCTGCGGCAGGTAAAGGCGTTAGCGCAGAGTTCACTGAAATCGACCCTGGATGTGAGTTTCGCCGACGTGGCGGCTTCGGACGCGGAACTGGCCCTGGTGCGGGCGGAGAACGACGCGGCAGCGAGCCGGGCGCGGCTGGTTTCGGCCATGGGCGGTACAGGAACCGAAGAGTTCGAACTGACGGACCTACCCCTGCCGGCGGATCTGCCGGCGGATGCGAATGCGGCCGTGGCGCACGCGGTGGAGCAGCGGCCCGACCTGGCGGCATTGAAGCTGGACCGGACGGCAGCGCACCGGTTCGCCGATGCGGAGGGTGCACTCAGCCGCCCGACGGTGAGCCTGCTGGGCGCGGCCGGAGCTTTGCCTGCGGGCGACCCTCATCTGCCGGGCACCTACAGCGCAGCGGCGGTGAACGTGAGTATTCCGGTGTGGAACGGGCGGCTGTTCAGCGCGCGGCACACGGAGGCGCAACTGAGGGCAGGGGCGCTGGACCGGGATGTGGAGGACCTGTCTGTGCGGGTCTCGGAGCAGGTGCGCGTAGCCTGGCTGGAGGCGAACACAGCGTTGCGGCGACTGACGGTGACGGAACGGCTGGTGGGGCAGGCGGAGCAGACGCTGCGGCTGGCCCAGGTCCGCTATGACAGCGGGCTGGGCAGCATCGTGGAGCTCAACCAGGCCCAGGTGGCCCAGGTTTCGGCGGAGATCGCCGCCGCCAACGCGAAGTATGAGTTTCTGAGCCGGCGCGCGGGGCTGGCGTTTGTGATGGGGGATCTGCGATGACGACGATGAGGCGGCTGGGGCAGGCCGCGGCGACAGGAGTGATGACACTGGGGCTGGCCGCATGTTCGAAGAGCACTGCAGCCGAGGAGCGGGCACCAGCAGCGGTGGCCACGGTGCCGGTGGCCACGGTGACGCGCGGCGAGCTGGCAAATGACCTGGTGTTGACGGCAGAGTTCCAGCCGTTCCAGCAGATCGACGTGTTGGCGAAGGTGGCCGGCTATGTGCGTTCCATCAAGGTGGATATCGGCGACCGTGTGCGGGAGGGACAGATCCTGGCGACGCTGGAGATCCCCGAGATGGAGGACGACCTGGCAAAGTCGGCCGCGTCCATTGACGAGGCCGAGGCCGAAGCCGCGACAGCCGCCGACGAGCTGAAGCGCGCCGAGGCGGCCCATGAGATGGCGCATCTGTCCTTTGAGCGGATAGGAACTGTTCTCAGGAAGGAACCCGGGCTGGTGCCGCAGCAGGACGTCGATGAGGCCCGGTCCCGGGATCTGATGGCGGAGGCGCAGGTGTCGGCCTCCAAGTCGAAGCTGCGCAGTTCCGCGCAACGGGCTCAGGTGTCGCGGGCGGAGCAGCGCAGGCTGCAGACGCTGCACCGGTACACCACGATCGCGGCTCCATTTGACGGGGTAGTGACAAAACGCTACGCAAATGCCGGCGCAATGATTCAGGCTGGTACGACTTCCCAGACCCAGGCGATGCCGCTGGTGCAGTTGTCACAGAACAACCTGCTGCGGCTGACACTGCCCGTGCCGGAGTCGGTGGCCGCGCGAGTGCACGTGGGCGACACGCTGGACGTACGGGTGCCTTCCATTGGGCGGACCTTCGCGGGCCGGGTGGCCCGGTTCGCGGAGACGATCCAGGCGTCGACGCGCACGATGGACACGGAGGTTGACGTGCCGAACCCATCGCTGACGCTGATCCCGGGCATGTATGCCGAGGTGACGTTGCGTCTGGATGTGCGGAAGAATGCGCTGGCCGTGCCGGTGGATGCCGTGGACCGCAGCGGACCGGAGCCGCGGGCATATTCCGTCACCCGGGCCGGCGTGATCCATGTTGTGCCTGTGACCACCGGGTTGGAGACGGAGCAGCGGGTTGAGATCCTCTCGGGCCTGCAGGAGGGCGACACGGTGGTGGCGGGACGGCGTGCCGGCCTGAAGGACGGGCAGCCCGTGAGCACCCGGCCGGTGGGGACGCAGGGGCACTAGGGCATGTCACGATTCGCGATTCGAACACCGTACCTGATTGTCGTGCTGTGCCTGGTGATTGCCATCACGGGTACTGTGAGCCTGATCCGCATGCCGGTGGACCTGTTTCCGGCGATGAACATTCCCGTGGTCGCGGTAGCGACTTTCTACTCCGGCATGCCGCCGGAACAGATCGAAGGCAACATTACTTACCACCTGGAGCGGTTCTTCACGCTGGCGAGCGGGATCGACCATATGGAATCCCGTTCCCTGGCGGGTGTGAGTCTGATCAAGGTGTATTTTCAGCCGGGTACGAACCCGGATTCAGCGGTGACGACGATTGCCAGCCTGGCGATGGCCGAGATAAGCCATCTGCCGCCCGGGACGCTGCCGCCCTTCGTGCTGAAGATGGACGCGTCGAGCATGCCAGTGTGCCTGGTGACGCTGCGCGGCCAGGATCTGATGGAGACGCAGCTGAAGGACCTGGCGCAGAACGTACTGCGCAACCAGTTGGCCGGTGTGGCCGGCGCCGCGGTGCCGCAGCCGTTTGGCGGGCGCTGGCGCGAGATCATGCTCTATGCCGATCCATTCAAACTGGAAGCGCGCCAGATGAGCCTGATGGACGTTGTGCGCGCGATGAATGAGTCGAACCTGGTGCTGCCGGCCGGTGATGTGCAGATCGGCAAGTTCGACTACAACATCTACGCCAACAGCCAGGTGAGCAAGGTGGAGGATATCAATCGCGTGCCCCTGAAGCTCTCCGGCGAACGTCCCGTGCGGGTATCGGATATTGGGGTGGCGAAAGACGCCTACTCGCTGCAGTACAACGCCGTCCGGGTGGACGGGCAGCGCTCCGTTTATCTGCCGGTGCTGAAGCAGGGCGGCGATTCGAACACGATTGCAGTGGTGGAGGGCGTGCGCGAGAAGCTGGGGCGCCTGTTTGATGTGCCGCCGTCGCTCTCCACGCAAGTGGTCTTCGACCAGTCGCAGTTCGTCAAGACGGCGATCCAGACCCTGCTTCACGAAGGCGGGGTTGGGCTGTTCCTGACTTCTTTGATGATTCTGATCTTCCTGGGAAGCCTGCGCGCCACGGTGGCCGTCTTCTTCTCCATTCCGCTGTCGGCGCTGGCCACGTTTCTGGCCCTACAGTTTGGCGGAAGCTCAGTGAACACGATGGTTCTGGGCGGGCTGGCGCTGGCGCTGTCGCGGCTGATCGACAACTCGGTGGTGGTATTGGAGAACATCTACCGGCACCTGGAGATGGGCGAACCGCCGGCGGTGGCGGCCGAGAAGGGCGGCCGCGAGGTGGCGCTGCCGGTGCTGGCGGCGACTCTGACGACGGTGGTCGTATTCTTCCCGGTGACACTGTTGTACGGCGTCAGCAAGTTCCTGTTTTCCTCGCTGGCCCTGGCGGTGGTGCTGTCGCTGTTTGCTTCCTACTTTGTGGCGCTGACCGTGGTGCCGCTGTTCTGCGCGCGCTTCCTGAAGCACGCAGCGCCGGAGACGGACAAGCCTGGCTTCGGTACGCGGTTCAATGCCCGGTTCAACCGCGGCTTCGAAGCGTTCCTATCGCGGTATGACCGGGCGGCGGGTGTGGCCGTGCGGCGTCCGGTGGCCTGCCTGCTGGCCTTTGGCGTGGTTTTCGTGGCGAGCCTGGCCATCTACCCGAATATCGAGATGGCGTTCTTTCCGAGAACGGATTCCGGCCAGTTTGTGATCAACGTGAAGGCGCCTTCGGGGACAAAGCTGGACGAGACGGAGAAGGAGATCGCGCAACTGGAGGCGCTGGTGCGGCGCATTATTCCGGAGAGCGAACTCGGGATGGTGGTGTCGAACATCGGCGTCGATCCGGGGTTCTCGGCGATTTACACCTCGAACTCGGCGATGCATACGGCCTTCGTCCAGGTGGGGCTGAAGCCGGGCCACAAGGTGGAAAGTTTCGAATATATGGCGCGGGTGAAGGCCCGGATGCAGCAGGAGCTGCCGCAACTGGCGGCGTATTTCTCCTCGGGCTGCCTGGTGGACGCGGTGCTGAATCTGGGGCTGGCGGCGCCGATTGACATCCAGGTGGGCGGCTCCGATTTGAAGGCGAGCTATCAGACGGCGCTCGACCTGGCGCAGCGTGTGAAGAGTATCCAGGGCGTGGCCGATGCGTACATCCCACAGGATCTGGACTACCCGGCACTGCGGCTGGAAGTGGACCGGACGCGTGCCGGCGAACTTGGACTGACGCAGAAGCTAGGGCTGACGCTATCGGTGGTGTTGCTCTACCTGATTCTGGTGGCGCAGTTCCGGTCAGTGATCGACCCGTTCATCATCCTTCTGGCGCTGCCACCGGGGCTCACCGGCGTGCTGCTGACTCTGTGGCTGACCGGCACGACCCTGAATGTGATGTCGCTGATGGGGGTGGTGATGCTGGCGGGCGTCGCCGTCTCGAACAGTATCCTAATTGTCGAATTCGCCCACCATCTGCGGCGCGAAGGCATGGCCGTGCGCGAAGCTGTCTCGACGGCCTGCCGGGTGCGGCTGCGTCCGGTGCTGATGACCTCGCTGGCCACGGTGATCGGCCTGCTGCCGATGGCGCTGAAACTGGGCGAGGGGAGCGAGTCCTATGCTCCCCTGGCGCGGGCCCTGATCGGGGGGCTGTCGGTCTCGGTGGTCGTGACGATCTTCCTCGTGCCGGCCGGTTTCTGTCTCGCCTATGGACGCAGGGAGGCTGCGCCGGCGGAGTGACCCGAGGGGAGCCGGTGTCTGGAATCGCGGCCAGGTGTGCACCCGGCCGAGGGCAGGAGATCAGCGGATTCTATCGAACCGGACGCCGGTCACACCGAAGTTGGCAAGCGTGAAGCCGGTTACCGAGCCTTTCGAGTCCCTGGCGAATTTCACGGTGACGGGGAATTCGATTCTGCCCTGAAACGTGTCCTGCTCCGCCTCGCTGAGTTCGATGTCCTCCAGGCGGTCGTGCGCGAGGATCAGCTTACCGGCCACTGCCTTTGCCCGGTAGGCCGTGGAGAGTTCGCGGCTGTAGAATTCACCTTCCAAGCTCCGCAGATCGGCCGTCTCTGAGCCGCCGGTGGTTCGGGCCCCGGCCGGGGCGGCCGGTGTGTCCGCGGCCGGACGCGGCTTCAGGCGGTCTTTGAGGTAGAGACCGGCGATGGTCAAGCCGGTCTTCAGGACCTCGTAATGCTCATCGTTGCTGAGAGTAATGATGGACAGTCCTTCGCTGGGGAAGCGGACGAGGTATGCGCGATAACCGGCATCGTGCCCACCGTGGTTCCAGAGAGCGACGCCTCTGTAGTTTCGGAGGATCTGTCCCTTGGCGTGGTAGTTGGTTTCACCCTCAATGACGGCGTAGACCACAGGCTGCCCGTTGTCGAGAAGGGAGGGCGCGTTGAACCGCGCGATCAGTTCCGCATCGCCGACCACCGGATGCTCGAAGTTCGATGCCCATTTCGCGAGATCCTCGGCCGTCGTCAGGAGGCTGGTGGCTCCCGCATTCGAGTAGTTCAGGTTCTTCTTGATATAGGCACCGTTCTCCTTCTCGTAGGAGTAGGCCCTGTTTCTGACTACCTGGTTGAAGTCTTCATAGAACTGAGTTGAGGTCATGCCCAGCGGGGCGAAGATGTTCTGTCGGGTGAAGGCGGCGAAGCTCTGGCCGCTCACCCGCCGGACGACTTCCGCTAACAGGGTGTAACCCGAGTTGCTGTAGCTGAAGGCGGTTCCGGGCTCAAAGTTGAGTTCCCGCTGCCGGCTCAGGATCTTCAGGATGTGCTGCCTGGTAATGACATCATCCATTCTCCAGCCGGCCAGAGTTAAGAGTGCCCACTGATCCCGAATGCCGCTGGTATGCGCGAGCAAGTGTCTGAGCCGGACCGGCCGGCCCAGGTCCGGCATTTCCGGGACGTATTTCCTGATGTCGTCCTCGAAGGAAAGCTTGCCCTGCTTTTCCAGCAGGTAGATGGAAAACGCGGTGAACTGTTTGGAGACGGAGGCGACATGGAAGACGGTGCCAGGTGTGATGGGGAGGCCGTACTCGAGATTCGCCACCCCATACCCCTTTTTAAAGACGACCTGCCCATTCTTTACGACGGCAATGGCGACGCCCGGGGTATTGGAGTTGTAGGACGAAAAAAGCGCATCGATGGCGCGTTGCGTGGAGGTATCGGCGGCCTGGCCCAATGCCGCTTTGCCGGCCAATGCCAGCACAATCCCGAACAGGAAGAGATGTCGCGCGCGTCTGGAGGCTAGGTTCATGGTGTTTTCGTGAGTGGCTGGAGGCTGAGAGAGGGGGACGGCCCGGGTTCCTGAAAGAAAGAGGATTGTGTCACGCAACGATCTATTGCATCAACAGGCAGTCGAATGCGACATGACCACGACCCTTGATGGGCCCAGCAGTTTTGACGCGGAAGTCGGGTAAGGGTTTGGTGTAGTCCGTTCAAATTCCGCCGCGGCGAGAGCGTCGGTTTTCCGTGCCCCGATTCCAGCGGGCGATGGAGGGAGAACCCGGGCGGCGTCCGAAGCGATTCCAGCCCTCTCTTGCCTCGCCCTATCCGTTTAGAATGAAGGCCGGGCAGTCATACGCTCCGATGGCCGAGTCTTAGAGCCTGACAAGCAAGAGGGATCGATCTTCATGAAGCTCCGTTGCGCGGTATTGGCTCCACTGTTGGGCGTGTGCCTGCTGCCAATCCCAGCCGCGAGCCGGGCTGAGGCGGGCGTAGCCTTGGAGCCTGTGCAAGCATCGCCGCAACAGGGACCCTTTGAGCCGGTGCCGGGGGCGCCGAAGCCAGGGCCGGAGAGAAGAGCCGGTCCGGCCATTGTGGCGATTGAGTTCCAAGGTGCAAAGCGTATCCAGCCGGCGGTTTTGCAAGCGATGATTGTGTGCCGGGTGGGCGACCCTTACGATCCGGAAGTATTGCGCCGTGACACGCAGTCCCTGCTGCGCACCGGCCGTTTTTCCGATGTGAAGCAGGAAAAGGAGGAAAGCCGTTCGGGCCCCATCGTTCGCTTTGTCCTGGTGGAACTGCCTGTGATCCAGTCTGTGGAGTACCAGGGCAGGGAGATCGTGACAGTCCCGGAGATTCTGGCGCGATTCGAGCAACGGAAGATCCCCATTCGTCCGGAGACTTTGTTCCGTCGAGAGGATCTGGAGCGGGCGGTGGGTGCGGTGCGGGCACTCCTGGCGGAGAAGGGTGGTGAGGATTTGATTGTCTCCACCACCGTGGAGCCGATCTGGCCTTCCACCGGTGTCCAGGAATGGCCGCCCGCGGGCGTCAAGATCATCTTCCGGGCCGAGGGGCGGCAGTAGCGGGCCTTGCCGGTTCACGCCAGCTTCGGACCCGGACGGGCCGCCGTCGTCTGATCCACGAACAAGAGGCAGTCGTACCTGTTGGTCACGACCTGCTCGAAGATGGTCAGGTTGGGCCGGTCCTCTGAAAAGCCAGCCATGATGTTGCGGGTGGAGTGGCTTACCCCGAGCCATTCAGCGACCGGACCGGTTTTGGGCCTTTTCCGCAGGTCGAGCGCAAACAGAGGGAGTCCGCTCGCCGCCAGCGTAGCATCCAAGCTGTCTGCCGGGAGTGGCCCCACCGTGAAATCCTGCATGGCGCCACTCATCGACCTTGCCCGGAACGAGCCCTGGTTGAACGAGAAGCCGAACGTTAGCAACTGGTCTCCGTACATCTTCCGTAGCACCGCACCCATGCTGTCATCCGGGCCTGGCTGATTCGGGAAGAGCGGCCCTGTCATCACGTGAAAGTTGTGCGCCCACAGGACGATTCTGGCCTGCTTGGATTGATCGAGAATCCACTTCACGTTGGCCGCCATGCTGGCGTCGCGCAGCGGCATGGATAGCTGGGGTTTCATCAGGTTGGCGCCCCACTGGAGGAATTGCAGAACAATCCGCGCATTCTGGATGGCCCATTCGATGCCTTCGCGTGGAGGCAAAGACTCCAGATGCGCCACGACCTTCTCCCACTCGGCCGGAATGGCCGGATCCACCGCCCTCGGATTCAGCGCCAAGGCCATTTTCGAGGCGCGCGCCAAGGCGGGCAGGAACCCGGCATCCGACTTTGCCACGAAGTCGCGCACGATTTCGAGGGCGAGAGGTGGATTCTGCATATCGAAGCCAGTGAATTCGACGCGAGCCCTGCCCATTCTGTTGGATTGCCTCATCCACTGCACCATGTCGAGCACTTCCTGCGTGTCCCAAAGCGTGAGCGGTCCCTTGAGGAGCTGCACAGGGTCGCCCTCGCCCTTGAGGACGTAGCTGTTCAGCCGGTATGACTCCGGCATGTTCGCCTCGATGGAGAGGATCGAGAAGCCCATCCGAGTGACGAGGAACTCCAGCATCCGATGCTTTAGCTGGGAGAACTCCCGCGTGCCGTGTGTGGCTTCGCCGAGTGCGACGATGCGGGCATCCCCAACGAGCGCCTTCAGCGGCTCCATGTCGTCAAACCCGTGCCCGGCGACGGGCGTGGACAGCGGAATGGCGGCGCGGCGGATCCACTCCGGGACGGCGGCGGATGACGCAAGGGGGCCGTGCGCACCGGCAGGTTGGGCCCGGATAGCGGCGGCTCCGGCTGCTGACAGGAGAACGGCTCGCCGAGAAGGCTTCATTGGTGTACCTCGCAACGTCTAGACGCCGTTTCTCGAAGAAAAGTCTGTCTGGTGCTGATTGGCTGCGATTCGCCGGGCACTGTTCGCGCCGTTGCGACGATGTGGTCAACTCGCGGGAATCCACCGTCTGCGAGTGCCTCCTGCGGTTCTCGAGGATGCGCCCCGGTTGCACGGTCTCGGGGGAAGTTCCGATTGCGATCCCGATTGGGAGGCCGGCGGGTTTGAGAAATGTACCTGGACTGCGGGCCCTGCTGACGGTCATCGCGCTCCGCTGTGACTAAGACTGCCGGAAGGGAAGCAGCGAGCATCGATCCTGTGCAGGGTTCGTTTTCATGCCCAGACCGCGGCCCCGTCCTGGTAGCGCATTGAAGGCCGATGCCGTGGGGTTCCGCCTAGCCGGCTTGAGGATCTTCGGAAACGGGCGGTTGGGTGCTGTCGTGTGGCGGTGGGGGCGCACTGACACCCGGGGAAGCGCCCTGCGCGAGGGCGGCCTGCACCTTTTCGACGAGGGACGCCACGGTGAACGGCTTCTCCAGGTACTCCAAGCCGGCTGTAGCCACACCTTGCTCCTCGACGGTGCTGCCCGAGTAGCCGGACATAAAGAGGACACGGAGGCCGGGGCGGACGGCTGCCAGCGTGTCCGCCAGGGTTCTTCCGCTCATCTTCGGCATGACGACATCGGTCACCAACAGGTGGATGGTCCCGGGATATGCTTCCGCCAGGGCCAATGCCGCCGGGCCGCCGGAAGCCTGGAGGACATGGTAGCCCCGAGCCTTCAGGATGGAGCTGACCAACTGCCGGACGGGGTCCTGATCGTCGACGACCAGGACTGTTTCAGAGCCCCGCGGCTCCGTTGCAGAAGCCAGGGCACCCGAAGGGACGGCGAGACCGGCATCGACGCGGGGTAGGTAGATCTGGAAGCTGCTGCCGCGACCGGGTTCGCTGGTGACTCCGATGCCGCCTCCGCGTTTCTGGACAATGCTTTGGATGGTGGCGAGTCCGAGGCCGGTGCCTTTGCCCGGAGGCTTGGTTGTGAAGAACGGCTCAAAGAGGTGCTGCTTCACTTCCTCACTCATGCCGACGCCGGTATCCGTGACGCAGAGGGAGACATAGGGGCCCGCCGGCAGCCACGCCCGCGTCACGGAGAAGTCCTCACCGACTTCGACGAGCTTCGTTTCGATCACAACTTCGCCGCCATCCGGCATGCTGTCCCGTGCGTTCACGAGCAGGTTCATCAGAATCTGATGCAGTTGAGTGGGGTCGGCCATGACGAAGCACGGTTCCGTGCTGAGCCGCGTCGTGAGCACAACGTCCGCGCCCATCAACCGGCCAATCATACTCTTTGTGCTGGTGACCTCTTTGTTCAGGTCCAGGACCTTGAGTTGCGCCAGTTGCTTCCGGCTGAACACGAGAAGTTTCTGTGTGAGCTCCGTGGCGCGCTCGCCCGCGCCCCGGATCTGTTCGACGCTTTCCCTGGAGGGATCCCGCTCATCCATATCCTGGAGAGCCAGTTCGCTGTAGCCGTTGATGACGGTGAGGAGGTTATTGAAATCATGGGCCACGCTGCCGGCCAGGCGGCCCACGCTCTCCATTTTCTGAGCCTGCAGATACTGCGCTTCGATGCGCTTTCGTTCGGTGGTATCGCGCAGGGCCGCCTGGGCGCCGGTGATTTCTCCCGTGAAGCGAACCGGAGTGATCAGCGCCTCGAGCCAGATGCGTGTGCCATCCGGGCGGATGCCTTCGTACTCAATCTGCTCATGGGGGGAGCCGCCCTGAAAGAGCCGGTCGTATCTCTCGCGCAGTTCAGGACGCCAATCGGGCGCGACATGGTCTTCCAGGTTCACATTCGGAAGCTGAGACGGCTCCAATCCGAACAGTTCCAGGAAACGACGGTTGGCGAAGGAGAGCCGGCGTTCCGGGTTCACCAGAATGATCGCGTCGTTGATGTTTTCCACCAGTTGTTGATAGCGGTATTCGCTCTGCCGCAGTTTGTCCCTCGACCGTTGGGAGGTCGTCGCCAGGCGCTGCTGCGTTAAGTCCGCGCGGCTCTTTTCCAGGCGATAGTTCACGATGGTGAGAGCAGTGAGAGTTCCGGCCAGCGCCGCCGAGACGGGCAGAGGTGAGACCAGATTCCCCGTGGCCATCAGGAGGCGGCCGCAGCCGAGCCAGGCTGCGAGTACGACAGACAGAGTGACGATTACCCCCCAGAACGAGCGCAGAGAGGCCAGGAACCAGGTTGAGACCAAGCCCGCGAGGAGCGCCAGGGCCAGTTCGAGCGACCGGGCCTCGCCAGGGCGCCGGAAAGAATCCCCCTGCAAGAGGTTATCAATCGCCGTGGCCTGGATCTCGACGGCGGGGAAGAGTGCATCGACGGGGGTGACGCTGTTATTCCGCAGGCCGAGCGCGGTGCCGCCAATCACGGCCACCCTGCCACGCAACATGCCGCCCGCTGCGCGGTTGGCCAACAGATCCGCCGCGGAGACGCGAGGCAGCGTGCCACCGGCGCCGCGGAATCGCAGGCGCAGGAAACCCTGATCTTCCAAAGGGATGGAGCGATTGTCCAAGCGCAGCTGCGAGGTGCCCTGTGCGTCCGTTGCGAGGCCTACCGTGGAGGAGCGCCTGTAGACGTTGAGCGCGGACAGAGCCAAGCCCGGATAGTAGAGGTTGTCGAGCTCCATCACGAGCGGGATGCGCCTCAATTTGCCGTCGCTGTCGGGCGCTGCATTCAGGTACCCGATGCCTGCCGCCGCCAGGGAGATTTGAGGCACGCTGCAGACTGCGGTGCGTGGGTGAAAGAGAGGTGGCGTCCCCGCTGCTTTCGGGCCAAGCAGGACGAGCGGCAGCGACTGCAGCCGGCAGGTGGACAGGCCGTTGCCGCCGCCATCAAATTTCAGCGTGTAGCCTATGACGGCCGGGCGGCCCGACAGCGCATCCGCAAAGAGGGCGTCGTTGGTATTGCCGGGGGCGCCCGCCGCTCCGTTGGCGGGATCCGGGGCGCCCTCATCTTCTTCGGGGAACATCATGTCGAAGACAACGGTGGCCGCGCCTGCTTCGAAGGTACGATTGGCGAGTTGGGCGAGTGTCCGCCTGGGCCAGGGCCAACGGCCGAAGTGATTCAGGCTGCGGTCGTCGATCTCGACGATGACCACGCGGCCCGACGGGCTGCCGGGACCGGCCCAGCGGGTGAGCATGTCGCACACCGCCTGATCGAGGTTTGCGACGGGCTCCGGCCTCACCAGGAAAAGGCCGGTCATGCACACGACCGTCACTGCACCCGCGGTGATGCCACGCATATGCCGAAAGAGTTTAGCGGACAATTACTTCCACTCTGCGGTTGCGTTGCTCGGCAACGCCGTTGGGCGTCTTTACCAGCAGGTCGGCCTGGCCATGGGAATCCACGAAGACGTCGGATGCGGCAACGCCTTTCCCGGTGAGAATCCTGGCTACTGCCTGTGCCCGCCTCAAGCCCAACTGGTAGTTAAATTGCGGATCGGCTGTCGTATCGGTGTGGCCGGTGACGGTGATCTCAGTGGAATGGCGCTCCGAGATAGCCGCCAGGATCCCTGGGAGCAAGGCCTCCGACTCCGGAATGAGGGTATCCCGCCCTTCCTGAAAGTAGAGAACAAACTGAACTTCCGCGGGAGGGAGGACATCCAACGCCGCCCCGAACAGGCGCCGCACTTCCTGCTGGCTCATGACGAACGGCTGGCTGGGCGGGGTATCGGCTCTCGGGACCGTGACGGCCTGGTAGGGCTGGTCCAATTCCCGGGAGCCGGCCGAGTTCGTAACGACGATCCGGCTGGCCTTCCCATCAGGTTCAGGGAGCAAGACAACGACATTCTGCTTCGGCGGCGCGGGCGGGGGTGCGGCAACCCGTTTGCGACCACAACCTGTGAGGAACAGGAGGGGCAGCACAACGCCGATTCCGAGGCAAACTGCGCTTATCCGGTGCCGATTATGACCCTTCAATCGAGATAGCAAGGTGGGTTCCCCTCAGTCCGACGACTCCCACAGGTGTTTCCACGCTGACAGACCCGGATGCAAATTGGGCAATCTTGCCGGATACATAGCAGAATGCGCCTTTGGCAAGACGCAATAGCAGTCCGAACTTTCCGTTGACAGGCTGGTATACAAACTGATTTATCTGCAACTCAGAGTTCGGGCCGAGTGAGAGTCTCGTGCCGTCCTGGAGAATTGCGCCCAAGCGTCCGTCAGCGGACGTCACCAGCGTGTCATTTAAGAGCAGGTGCTGGCCTTCATAAGCCCGTATCGACTGGGAGCCCCGCCGTATTTCGACGCCCCCCAACGCCGTTTTGACACTGCCAATCACTCCGTCCGTACCTTGCCCTGAGACAGCAAGGAAAGACAGAAAGAACGAGGCAAGCCGTATTGATACCGCAGGCACAGTCTTTACGGTCCTTTAAAAGGAATGGACAAGTGTAGCATGGCTGACCTGCGGTGACACCCACCCAAAATGCGGGGATTGCAGAAAACTAGAGCAGCCCGCAAGCACAATTCCCAGGCATTTTCCTGCCGGCAGCGGAGGGGCGCGAAGCTCCATCCGTTGAGTTTAGAAGGTTCCGCGGCGATTGCGATGTCAGGCGGGCAATGGAACGACAGTTTGGGGCATCCCCTCATTTGCGGGGGGTGCTGATACCCAAGTGGCGATGCCGGACGAGGTGAGCCGAGGTGAGGGGCGGTGAGCCAGTGAGTCCGGGGCCCCGGCCGGTGGAAGGGCGGTGACACGCCGGCACGACTCCTGCCAGCGAACGGGGCGTCAGAGGAGGAGTTTCCGGGCCGGGCCGAGTGAACCAGTTAATGTGGATGGCTTTGGGTGGGCGCAGAATTGGCCGGCCGGGCGCGAGTTCGCCACAGGCAGTGAAACGCTGCCGCGAGGGAGGTGTAGGTGGCCGCGAGCAGCCAGCCGGTCTCCCACGGGATTCCGTCGAAATGGAAGGACGAAACCGGCCACAGGGATTGGATGGCAAACCAGCCGGTGTGCGTGGGTATATCGATGGCAATGTGAAGCAGCCAGCCCAGCAGTTCCCAAACGGGCTTTCGTACGATAATCCACACGGCTGTGAAGACGACACCGAAAATCAACAGGCTGTGGAAGCAGTTGTAGAGACCGAAGACCCAATCGAGCCGCGGTCCCCCGGGCTGGGGCAGGAGCGTTGACGTGACGCCGGTGAGCCGCCACCAGATTCTCAGGACGGCTGGAACAGTGAAGCTGGCGAGGTCGGGGAGGACGCCGAAGAACAGCGCCCAGCCGAGACGAATCGGCGTAGCCGCCCTGCGAGCCAGGAGAATGGCGGCCGCTGACGTGCAAAGGCCATGAGCAAGAATGTCCACTTTCGTGGGGCTCCTGGTTCAGGATACCGATGTCCGAAGCCAGGCGGGGTCCGGGCCAGTCGGGCGAGGCGGGCCTCCAGGAACGCTCCTTTTTGCGTTCACCTCGAAGACCAGCAGGCGCCGCCGCAGGGAGTGGACGGCGCCGCAGCAGCAAGCAGGGGGACAGCAGGATTCCGGGTTTCAGTCGTGGCGAAGGGCCACGAGCGGGTCAATGCGTGACGCCCGGCGGGCGGGCGCGTAGCCGGCGAGCATGGCAGCGCCGAAGAGGACGACGCCCGCTATAGCCATGGTGCTGGGATCGTTGGGCTGAGTTCCGAACAGCAGCGATTTGACGAACCGGGTTGCTGCCAGCGTAACGGGCAGGCTGATCGCGAGTCCTATGGCGGCCAGCACGAGCACGCGGCGCAGCACCATCCACACCATGGCGCCGCGCTGCGCCCCAAGTGCCATGCGAATTCCCAGTTCGCTGAACTGCCGGGCGACGTTGTAGGACATGGTGCCGTAGAGCCCGACGCAGGCGGTGAGGAGAGCGAGAATCGCGAAGCCCGCACAGAGTCTGGCGAACATGACCTCCCGGCTGATGGTCCGATCGATCTCCGCGGCCTGGGTGACCACGTTGGTAACGGGTATGGAGGAATCCGCCTGCCGCACGATCTCATGCACGCTCTTGACGTAGCTGAGCGGATCTCCGGAGGTGCGTAAGGCAAATGTCATTCCGTCCGGTGAGTACTGGCTGGCCGCTATGAAGACGGTCATTGAGCTCGACTCTCCTGATTTCAGGCCTCCATGGCGGAGGTTGCCGGAGACACCCACGATTTCGACATCGCGCTTGTCGTCGACAAGTGTGATGCGCCGGCCGACCGGGTTGTCGTTCTCGAAGTAGGTCCGGGCCAGGCGCTCACTGATGACGGCAACGGGGGTGGAGCCCTGGCGGTCCCGCTCGTCGATCTCACGCCCGGCGAGGCTCGGAATGCGCATGGTGGTGAGATAACGAGGGCCGACAACCATGACGCTGGCGCCTTCAATGGGTACGGAGCCGATCTTCATGGCGCCCCGGTAGGTCTTGCCGGCATAGCCGGCGGTGACAATGGAGGACTGGGAAAGGGAGGCGCTGCTCACTCCGGGGATCGATTCGAAACGCTGGCGGAGGTCCTGGTAAAAGGTGGCGATCTCCGGGTCGCGATGCCCGGCCTGGCGGGCGTTGAGTGAGAACAGGAGGATGTTCTCGCGGGAGTAGCCCAACTGGACGGAGTGCAGCTTGTTGAGTGTCTGGACGAACAGACCCGCGGCGACCAGGATGAGGAACGACATGGCGATCTGGGCGACCACCAGAACGTGTTGCATGCGGTGGCGTGAACCGCCGCCCCGGCCATCCTTCAGGGCGGGAATGACGTCCGGGCGGGTCGACTGGAGGGCGGGCACAAGGCCGAAGATCACGCCGCAGATCACAGAGAGCGCTGCTGTCACGCCCAGAACCTGCCAGTTCAATTCCGCGTGGAGCGTGAAGTTTTCCTGCCCCTTGGAGAAGAGGAAGGTCAGCCACCGGACGCCCCAGATGGCAAAGAGAATGCCCAGTGCACCGCCGAACGAGGCCAGCATGACGCACTCGGTGAGCAACTGCCGGACGATGCGGAACCGGCCCGCGCCGAGACTGAGCCGGACGGCCATCTCGCGGCGCCTTGCGGCGGCCCTGGCCAGCAGCAGGTTGGCGATGTTCACGCAGGTGATGGCCAGGATCAGGCCCACCATCGCGAGCAGCACGAAAAGCGGCTTCGAATACTCCCGGCGCAACTTGCCGAGGCCGCCTGCTCCGGGATTCAGAATCAGCGCGGGCAATTTGGCGAGTTCGCCCTCACTCTTCGCGGTGGTGGCCACCCACTGACGGAAGCGAGGCGCGAGGACAGACTGGGCCTGGGCCATGCTGACACCGGGGCGCAGGCGGCCCATCATCTCGAGCCAGTAGAAGTTCTCATCGTTGAACAGCTGTGCCGCCCTGGGCCCTTCGACGAGCAAGCTGGTACGCACCGGCAGGTACAGGTCGGGCGCCGATGCCGGGTCGACTCCAAAGAACTCCGGCGGGGTGACACCAATTACCGTGAAAGCGACGTTATCGACGAGGATCGATTGCCCAACCGCGTTGGGCGGTCCGCCGAAGCGATTTTGGCTCGCCGCAAAACTGATGACGGCCACGGGTGAGGCGTCCGGGCGATCGTCTTCCGCTTCGATCAGCCTGCCGGCAGCCGGGGCAACGCCGAGGCCCCGGAAATACCCACCGGTGACATATTCCGTGCCGGCGGTCGTGGCCTGACCGCGAATGGCGAGGTTGTGTTTGTGCCCGTCAAAATATCCAAAGACCGTGGAGAAGACGGGGTTGTTGTCGCTCAAGGTCTCGAACCCGCGGTAGGGGAAAATGCCGCTGACCAGTGCGCCCCGATCGCCCGGCCAGAACATTCCCTGGATTCCGTGGACGACATGGACCCATTGCTTGCTGGCGTTCTGTGGCGGCTGGCTTGTCCAGTTCAACAACACCAGCGACTCGGGGTCAGTCACCGGCAGGGAGCGCATGAGAATCGACTCCATCAGGCTGTAGATGGCGGTATTTGCCCCGATGCCGAGGGCCAGTGACAGGATGGCGAGGAAGCTGAAGGTTTTGCTGGCGGTCATGGTGCGCCAGCCGTAGCGGATATCCTGGCCCAATTCCGATAGAAAGCGTGTCATCCAAATCTCCCGGGACTCTTCGTGAATCAATGTGACGTTGCCAAAGCGCCGGCGCGCTTCGTGACGGGCGCGTTCCGCCGTCATGCCATCAGCCTGCAGATCCGCCGCTCTTTCCGCGAGGTGGAGTTCCATCTCCTCGCGCAGCAACGCTTCGCGCCTGGCGCTTTCCTTCCAATAGAGCAGGCGGCGGAATACGTGGGTCATTCCATGCCCATTACTTGCGCGATCGCCAATGTGAGCTTCGCGTACTGCCTGGTTTCCAGCGCGAGCTGCTTGCGGCCGGCTGCCGTGATCTTGTAGATTCTGGCGCGCCGGTTATTGGAGGTAACGCCCCAGTCGCCATCGATCCAGCCGTTGAGTTCCAGCCGCTGGAGAGCGGGGTAGAGCGAGCCCTCTTCGATGAGGAGCTCATTGCCGGACGATTGCTGAATGAACTGGACGATGCCGTAACCATGAAGATCGCGCAGCGAGAGGGTGCGGAGGATCAACATGTCGAGTGAGCCGGGCAACGAATCGTTCTTCTTCGGTTTGCGTCCCATACTAAGAATTCTTAGCTTATCGGGCGAGGTTATGGGAGTCAAGCGAAGCGCGGGGCGATCCGGCGCAACCGTTGGGATTTTTCGGATGTAACGCGATGGGGACGCGACCGAATGAATGAGCGGATTCTGGTCTTCGCCGTGCAGGTCAGTTTGTTCCGGGTGCGGCGGGCTGGCGCTGCATGACTGTGCGGTAGGGGATTACCTCGCCACGGAACACTTTGTTCTTCACAGCCGGATCCGCGTCCAGAATGGCCTGGGCCGCGGCGGCGTCCGGCGCTTCCACCACAATCAGGCCGAAGAGCCGCCTGGGATGAAATGCCTGTCCGGCAGAGACCAGTTTGCCCGCGGCGAGCAGGCCGCGGAGATAGGCGCCGTGTGCCTGAAGGACCGGCATCTCTTCCGCGGTGGCGTTGTTCAGGGCAAAGTCCTCTCGCACCGGTTCAACCTGAAGCAGAAACTGGCGGGTGGCCGGCGGTTGAGCGGACAGCCCCGCGCAAAGGGGGAGAATCAGCAGGAATCTTCGCAGCATATTTGAGATAACGGGATCTGCAATCGGATTGTTCTAGCGGAAGAGGTTGACCGGTGTAACATCCGATGGCGGCGGCTGGAGCCCAAGGTGCGTGCCGCCAGGGCTAACGGGCAACGACGATCCGAGTACCAGCGGCCGCGGACGGCTGGTTCGAATGCGATGCGTTCAGGAACAGGCTGGGCTCGACAGATGCCGGATTCCGGCAGGCTGCGAAAATGTCGAACCCAGCATTTTATGGTCCTTTTCCGTCCAGGGGCCGCGCCGGACAAAGCGGTGTTCCGAAGAGGGCGCGGTGGAAGTTCACACCGGCCCCGGGCTTTCCGGGCTAGGCGGGATCAGGAGCGGTCCGGACAAGGAACAGGAGTGTCAACGTCCCGACACAGGCCATCAGAATCGTGGCCAGTGCAGCCTTCGGATTGACCGCGGCCAGGATGGCGGAAGAGAGGACCACGGCCGACCACATCGAGCCCAAGGCGACTCGTTTGCCGGAGCGGGTGATGCCGCCGGTTTCCCGGAACCGGCGCAGGGTCGGTCCGAACCAGCGGTGCTGGAGGAGCCAGTTCTCCATGCGCGGCGAACTCCGGGCAAAGCAGTAGGCCGCGGCCAGTACGAACTCGGTGGAAGGGAGGCCCGGCACGACGACGCCCACGAAGGCGAGCACCGCGGCCAGGCAGCCGAGTCCGGTGAAGAGGATTCTGCGTGCTCTGGCGGATCTCATTGAGTCCTCCGCTGCGCGGCAGCCATCTCCATGTGCGGCATCACCTCGAGGGTCCTGGGCAGGCGCGGCATGAGCATGGGCACCTGCTTGCGGTAGGCGGCATATTCCGGGTGGGCCTTCATCAGATCGCGTTCTTCCAGTTGGATGGCGATCAGGATGTAGGCGGTGGTCATGACGGCGAAGAGGAGATGGGTGAGCGTCATGACCGGGGTGAACCAGAAGACCATGAGCCAGCCGACATAGAGCGGGTGGCGGACCATGCGATAGAGAACGGGCGTGACGAAGTGCAGGCCGCCCTGGGGGAGTCCCTGAAGATGGCGCCACACCTGGCGCAGGCCGAACAGCTCGAAGTGGTTGATCAGAAACGTGCTGAACAGGACCAGGGCCCAGCCGAGCCAGAAGACCGCCTGCAGGATGGCAGCGCCCAGCGGGTTCGCGACCGACCACACGATCTCGGGGATCGGCCGCCACTGCCAGTAGAGCAGCGCAAGCGCGAGGCTCGCGAACAGCACGTAGGTCGTGCGTTCGACCGGCGGCGGCACGAACCGGGTCCACCAGCGCTTGAAGCCGGGGCGCGCCATCACGCTGTGCTGGACGGCGAAGAGCCCGAGCAGCAGCACGTCGATCACCAAGGCTTCCCCGAGCGATGCCGCGGGGCCGCGGTCGACGGTCCTGGGAACCGGCAGATTGCCGACGAAGGCGATGGCGTAGAGGAACGTGGCGAGGAAGAAGCCGTAGACGGCGACGCCGTAGAACGCAGAGGCAATACCAGGCATGGTTCGCTCCTCTTTGTCATTCGGTCGACCGACCGATTTTCTAAGAAATAATGCGGTCG